>CAYQUT010000003.1:0-128477 GCA_964420985.1 uncultured Chryseobacterium sp. | reverse complement strand
GCTGCCTCGCATTCATGGGGGGACAGTGTTTTATTCAGCCCATGAAAGATGGACGCTGGCACGTGATGAATGGCCCTACTCACCGTTGGCAAATTGTTGAACAACTTGACGTTTTTGATTGGCAAATTCTGAAGGCTTTTTGCGCTATTTCTGAGGATGAACAACAGCGCATGAGAAGTTTTCTTGCATCAAAATGTCAGAATTTTAAAGAAGTGTTGTTGCGTTTGCCTCAGAATAACGTGAGTTGGAAAAATCATTTCCTTGTGCAATTTTCAAAAGCGCAACAAGAGTGTGATGCTTGATGCAAATTCCTCATTAAGGGTTACATTTGTTTCTTCAAGTAAGACGTATGTCGCAGGAAAGAATCAAGGAACTCTCATCATTGTTGCATGAGCACAATTATCGGTACTATGTTTTAAATCAACCTACCATTTCAGATGAACAGTTTGATGTTTGGATGAAAGAATTAGAGGCGTTGGAAAGTTTTTATCCAGCGCTGAGATTGCCCAACTCACCTACTCAACGTGTGGGATCAGACTTGTCCTCGAAATTTGAGAAAGTTCAGCACGTTAGGCCGATGCTGTCTTTATCCAACACGTATTCAGAGTTGGAAATTACTGATTGGTTTCAGAGGGTTACAGAGGGCTTGGGGAAAACGGAGGTGGAATTGGTGATGGAATTGAAGTATGATGGCATTGCCATTTCACTTTTTTATGAAGCTGGGGAATTGATCAGAGCATTGACCCGCGGTGACGGTACTCAAGGGGAAGATGTGACTGCAAATGTTCGAACGATAAAGAACATACCATTGAAGTTACAAGGTGATTTTCCACCATCATTTGAAATCAGAGGGGAGATATTTCTTCCCAAGGCTGATTTTGAAAAAATGAACAAGGAGCGGGCGGAACAGGGCTTGGAATTGTATGCCAACCCGCGCAATACGGCCTCAGGTACACTGAAGCAATTGGATAGCAGGGAGGTGGCTAAACGACCTTTGAGAGCAATGATGTATTTTGTTTTGGGAGACGACTCCCAGACAAATACCCATTATGATAAAGTGAGAAAGGCCGGTGACTGGGGATTTCCAGTCCCTTCCGAAAAGCAAAGGATGATTAGGAAAGCCACATCCCCTGCTGAGGTGATGCAGTTTATTGAGCATTGGGATTTGCACAGACATGATCTTCCATTTGACATCGATGGCATTGTAATAAAAGTCAACGGTATTCAATCTTGGGATGAGTTAGGGATGACAGCAAAAAGTCCAAGGTGGGCCATTGCCTATAAATTCAAGGCTGAGCGTGTATCAACACGTTTGGAAAAGATAACCTATCAAGTGGGAAGAACAGGCGCTATAACGCCTGTGGCCAATTTGACACCAGTTTTTTTAGCAGGTACTACAGTGAAAAGAGCTTCACTGCACAATGCTGACCAAATCCAAAAATTGGACATTCGTGAGGGAGATTATGTTTGGATTGAAAAAGGTGGAGAGATTATTCCAAAAGTAGTGGCTGTTGATACTGAAAAACCAAGAGGTAGTCAAGGAGTTCATACCTACATCCAACATTGCCCAGAATGTCAAACAGCCCTGATTAGAGAGGAAGGAGAGGCGCAACATTATTGTCCTAATGCAGATCTATGTCAACCTCAAATGATTGGTAAATTGGAACATTTTGTTTCCAGAAAGGCCATGAACTTGGAAGGTTGGGGGGTGGAAACACTCACTGCTTTTTTCAAAGCAGGATTGGTGAACAATATGGTGGATTTGTTTCACTTGAATTTGGATAATCTTGTTGGATTTGAATACTCGATTTGGGATGAAAATGCCCAAGAATTTCGGAAGCGTTCGTTGCAAAAAAAGACCATAGAAAACTTAAAAAACTCCATCGAACTGTCGAAACAAGTTCCTTTTGAGCGCGTATTGTTTGCAATGGGCATTCGCCACGTTGGGGAAACGGTGGCCAAGAAATTGGCTCGATCGCTAAAAAGTGTTGAGCATCTGATGTCAGCTGATAAAGAAGCGCTCTTACTCGTTGAGGAAGTTGGGGAAAAAATTGCTGACAGCATCCTGTCCTATTTTTCAAATCCAATTCATCGAGAATGGATGATTCAATTGAGAAATGCCGGAATTCAATTGGAATCCAATCAAACGGATAGCATGCAATCCAACGTATTGGCTGGGAAAACTTTTGTCGTGAGTGGGATTTTTGAGAAATATGGAAGAGATGAACTCAAGGGAGTAATTGAGTCCAATGGAGGCAAGGTGTCAGGAAGTATTTCTGCAAAAACACATTTTGTGGTTGCGGGTAGAGACATGGGACCAGCTAAACTAGAAAAGGCCAAGGGTTTGGGAATTCCCATTATCAGTGAGGTGGAATTTGATGAAATGATTTCAGCAGAATGAAATTATACTACCATAAAGGGAGGAATTTTGGAGATCAATTGAACCCAATGATTTTTGATTATTTCCTGCCCAATACTTTTAATGAAAACGATCCCGATTTGTTTGTGGGTGTGGGATCATTGATAGGATTGGTGTCAAGATTTCCTCAAAAGAAGTTGATTTTTTCATCCGGGCTAGCCGACGGTGATGCAGGCACCTATGGCCCCGTTCCGCAGAATCTTTCAACTTATGAATTTCTCTGCGTAAGAGGGCCACTTACTGCCAAGCGATTGAACTTGGATCCAACTTTGGCCATCACAGATGGCGCTATTTTATTGGCTGCAATGGATTTGCCTTTGGTTAGAAGTTATGAGGTGATCTCATTCATGCCGCATGCCGGAAGTGAATTGTTTTACGATCATCAAAAGATGGCAGATGAATTGGGGTGGCAATTGATAAGTCCCTCTGAGGAACCCATGCAGGTATTGCAAAAAATGATGCGGTCAAAATTGATCATTACGGAGGCAATGCACGGAGCCATTGTTGCCGACACACTCCGTATTCCATGGATACCCTATTCAGGATTCTCAACCATCAACCACTTCAAATGGAGCGATTGGTGTTTATCGATGGATTTGAAGTATGAGCCGATTCAATTAAAGCCATTTTTTTCAAATGATTTTTCTGAAAGATTAATTCAAGAAAACCTCAGTAAAAAAGGATTGGTAAAGAACAAAGGATTGGTTAGAATTTTGGAATACGCGGTTCGGTGGAAAATGGATAAGAGGTGGAAAAGTAATGTGGCCACTTTGAAAGCCGCCGCAAAGCTGAGCGATGCATTTATGAGTAAGGATGAAGTATTTAATGATAGACTTGGGCGCATGATGAAGAAATTGCACGAGGTAAAAGAAATGATCAAATAATGGAAAAGGTAAAAAATAAAATAGCCAAGGTTGAAGCTTTTGTGAGATTGTTGGAAATCATGGAAGATCTCAGAGCGGGTTGCCCATGGGATATGAAGCAAACATGGGAATCTCTGCGTCATTTGACCATTGAAGAAGTGTATGAATTGGGTGATGCAATACTGGATAATGATGCCGTTGAGGTGAAGAAGGAACTTGGAGATATTTTTTTACATCTTGTGTTTTATGCCAAAATAGCAGAAGAGTCCAAAGGGTTTGATTTGGCTGACGCTTTGAATCACGTTTGTGACAAATTGATTCACCGACATCCCCATATTTACTCGGATGCAGTGGTTGCAGATGAGAATGAAGTTAAATCCAATTGGGAGAAATTAAAACTGAAAGAAGGGGCTAAGGGTGTTTTATCCGGGGTGCCACAATCATTGCCGGCCATGGTCAAAGCCCAGCGCATTCAAGAAAAAGCAAGAGGCGTCGGTTTTGATTGGGATAATCAAGAACAGGTTTGGGGCAAGGTTCAAGAAGAATTGGAAGAATTTCATCATGCATGTCATGTAAATGACAATCAAGAAAAGATGAATGAATTGGGTGATGTGCTTTTTTCAATCATCAACTACGCGAGATTCCTCGGCTTGAATCCTGAGGAAGCATTGGAAAGGACCAATAAAAAGTTTATTCGTCGTTTCCAATTTATGGAGAACAAAATGAAGGAGCAAAATTTGAATTGGGACAATTTGAATTTAGAGGGGATGGATGTTTTTTGGAATCAAGCCAAGAAAGAGGGTCTATAGATGGATCAATGATGAAATAGTTCAACAAATTTCTGAATTCCGGATGTAGCTGGTCTTTCAATGACATTGAAATGAGAAGAGATTTGTTTGGGTATTTTGGGGTCTATGATCCATCGTTGGCAGTTAAGCGGAGCGTAATGGATAAGGCTTGCTGCTGGGTATACCAAGAGGCTCGTACCTACCACAATGAATACGTCAGCTTCATTTACCCATTGCGCGGCTTTTTCCAGTAGAGGCACATCTTCACCAAACCATACGATATGCGGTCTCCAATAACCGCCCGATGGCGTTTTTTCAAGCAACATATTTTCTTCTGCTGGAGCAATATGATTTTCGTTGATGGTGCATCTCTTCTTTAATATTTCACCGTGGAGGTGAAGCACGCGTGTTGAACCGGCTCTTTCATGAAGATCATCTACATTCTGTGTTATGATGTAAACATCGTGTTGTTTTTCCAGTTCAGCCAATAATTGATGGGCTCTGTTGGGCTGGGCCAGCATCACCTGCTTGCGGCGAATATTGTAAAAGTTCATTACCAATTCCGGATTGGAATGCCAAGCCTGTGGCGTTGCAACATCTTCTATTCGGTGATTTTCCCAAAGTCCGTCACCATCCCTAAACGTTTGTATACCGCTTTCAGCACTGATGCCAGCACCACTCAAAATCACAATTCTCTTTTTCATCGCAGTGAAAAATAAGCTATGCCAGCTTTTACCTCCCAATCAACAATTTCCCATCGAATAAGTTTGGCTAAAATTTTTTGCACTGTTTGTCTCTTGACGGAGATAGATTTAGCAAGGGAGCTCAAAGATTTCGTTCCCTTCTTTAGTTCAGAAATCAACAGTTGTTCCTTGGGACTGTAATAGAATCTCTCAGGTCGCAATTGACCTTCCATTTTCCAAACCTCATGAATAACGGCGGGCGCTAAGATATTGTTGTCGTGTTCTCGTAAATAAGCTTTCCATTCTTTGGGAATTTCTTCGCATAAAGTCGGTTTTTTATCGTTTTCTGGCACGTTGACTTCTAATACAAACTTTTCGTCAACCTTCCAGGTTTGGTATTGAAGCTGCACGGGCGGCTGACAATATTGTTGCGCAGCAAACTGCATCATGTGAAATTCCTCCTCAGGACATATTCCTCCAATCGAGCCATTGTCTTTAATGCCAATTAATATCCTTCCTCCAATGGTATTGGAAAAGGCGGAAATGGTCTTTGATATTTTTCGAGCTTCGTCTATCCGAAGCTTAAAATCTTGCTGAACGTGCTCGCCTTCAGCAATCCATTTTTTTATATAAGGAAGGGGATTGGCATGCGCCATTGTTATTCACAATATAAAGAGAGTAGTGTGATGTCATCAATCTGCTCTTGCCCGGCAAGGAACTCTTTTATTTTGTCACTGAGATAATTAGGGCCTTTTTCAAAGAAATGGGGCTCTAAAATCCATTTTTCAAGACCAACCCATTTTAATCGCTTATTGTTTTGACCTCCCATCAGATCAAGTAAACCGTCAGAAAACAAAATAATTCTCTTCTGATGTGCGTCAAATGTTCCAGTTTCAACTTCAGATTCATGGGCAATCATTCTAAAAAAGCCTTTGCTTTTTGAAATGATTTTAATCTCCTCTTTGTCCAAAATTACAATATTGGAATTGAAATTAGCATATTGCACTTGGTTGGTTTTGAAGTCAATTTTCAAAATGCAAAAGTCAACGCCAACACTTTCTAAAAACTCAAGCTTATCAACGTGAACTTTACTTTTTAGGCCTATGATAATTTCTTGAGCGGCAGCTTCTATGTTAATATCATCGTTTTGACTAAGTAAGTAAGATTTGGCAATATCAATAACCAATACACTCAGTAATGCCCCGGCCAATCCGTGACCAGTGCAGTCTCCCTGAAGGATGTAACCATAGTTCTCTGTTTTGTGCACCCAATGAAAGTCGCCACTAATTACCTTCAATGGTGATTCGTATAAATAAGTGGATTTGATTTCAGGATTGAGCACCTCTAGAGAGGGTACAAAAGCGTTTTGTATAAGTTTGGCATATTCTAGGCCCTCCAATAATTCCTGATTTTTTTGCTCTAATTCAGCTGTTCTTACATTCACCAAATTCTGCAAATCCTCATTGAGAATTCTTAATTCTTTTTCTTGTGCCTCTAATCGTCGTTCATTATCGTAGGCATGAACAGCTTCTAGAATGGTAAGCTCTAAATCTTTCGGGTACCAAGGCTTTTCGATGAAATGAAATAATCCGGTATTATTAATAACATCTGCAACGGCTTTCACATCAGCTTGACCTGTCAACATAATCTTCTTACACTTGGGTATGATTTGACTCACCTGAATCAATAGATCACTTCCCTTCATGGGATACATCAAGTAATCGCTTATGATTAGCACCAACTCTGATTCAGCAGCAATAATTTGCTGACAGGCCTCTAATGCGCTTGCTGCATTGTCAAGTGCTATGAGCGTAATATCTTCAGGTAAAAAACGCTTTAAGTGATTGATGAGCACATTCAGAATGATGGCGTCGTCATCGACTGCTATGATAAATCTCTGATGTTTGCTATAATCTGCCATGCCTTAGTTAGCGCTTTGTTCTAAATGTTTTTTCATGTCTTCAATTCCCTGTTGGATCAATGATACCATTTTATTTCCGTGCATTGAACCATCTCCCACGATTTGCTCCTCAACAATGTGGGATCTGAAATTTTCCAAGGCCTGAAGAGCTTCATCCATTCCCATGTTGTGTAAATTGGGGCGGAGTTCATGCAATCGAGCACGGATAACTCCAATGTTCTTTTCATTGATGGCTTGATGCACTTCATTGGCAATTCTGGTGCCTTCTCGTACGAACAATTGAACGATACTGTTGACTACCTGTGGATCTTCCCCAACCAAATCTTTTATTCTTTCTAATCCGAAGGAAGGAGCTGATGACATGGTATTGTTATTGGATGTTCTCATTTCGCTTTTACGGAAATATTTTGATAAGGTTTGGATAATTTCTACTTCTTCAAATGGCTTTACCAAATAGTCATCCATACCGGCAGTGAGGCACTTAGTGCGTTCGGTTTGTTGCGCATTGGCTGTTAAAGCTATGATGGGTATGACAATTCCCTTTGACCGCATGATTTTGCAAGCTTCAATTCCATCAATGGTAGGCATTTGAATGTCCATCAAAATAAGATCATATGAGTCATTACTCACCATTTCGAGCGCTTGAATTCCGTCGTGTGCCTCGGTAACACTTACTCCGTGACGGCAGAGAAAGGCATTGGCTACGGCTCTGTTCAGTGCATTGTCTTCTACCACTAGAACACGCATCCCTGACAGACTGTAGTCAGCCGTCGTATTATCTCCTTCAAAATGCTGTATCTCTTCATGCGATTTACGGAAGGGTATATGCAGTTGAACTTGTGTGCCCTGGTGTTTCTTACTGGCGATATGGATTTCCCCACCCATCATTTCGACCAGCGATTTTGTGATGCTAAGACCCAATCCTGATCCGCCGAATTTTCTTGAAATGGTTTCATCGGCTTGAGAAAACTTTTCAAAAACCCGCTCAAGATAGGCTGGATCCATACCTACGCCTGTATCATTTACTTCGATTGATATATAAACTTGTTGATGGTCTTCTTTTACAACAAATATTTTAATTTCTATTTTCCCTACTTGAGTAAATTTAGAAGCATTGCTCAACAGGTTTAGTATACATTGTTGTAATCTAATGCCATCCCCCATTATGAGTGGAATGTTGACTTCTGATTTGACGTATTCAAATTCGAGCTGCTTGTCTTTGATTTTGTCGGCAACCAAAATAACGGCATTTTCTATTACTTCATGAATGGAAAATGGTCGGTTCTCTAGACTGAGTTTACCCGCCTCTAATTTCGAGTAATCTAAAACGTCATTGATAATGCTCAATAAGGTAACGCTGGCAACCTGTGCGACATTGATGTATTCTTTTTGTTGGGGAGAGTTGGCAATCAGTTTTAACTCTCTCGTCATTCCTACAATTGCGTTGAGCGGCGTTCTTATTTCGTGGGACATATTGGCTAAGAATTGCGTTTTAAATTCCGCAATGGCCTCAGCACGGTTTTTGTCAAACAAGAGCTGCGTTTCTAATTCTTTCTGTTTGGTAATATCCCAATGGATTCCAATGGACCCAATCTCATTTCCTTCTCGATCAAAATTGGGAGCGCCACTGATTAGCCACCACCTCCGTTCTCCTTTTTTATTCCTTATACACAGCTCATAGGCGTCCGAGTGACCTTCTTTTCGTTTGTTGTTGATGGCAACCATCATCTCCCTATTTTCATCGTTAAGGAGGAGATCACCGGCATCTCTTCCCAATAGTTCAATGAGTGGATATCCACTCATTTTTGAGAAGCTGGGGTTGGCTTTCATGATAATTCCCTCATGGTCTACTTCAAGCAATCCCAATTGAAAATTCTCAATTATTCGATTGTATTTTTTTTCCATGAGGAATAATCGCTCGGACAATTCTTCAGAATGTGAGGTGTTCTGAATAGAGATCCAATGAAACTTCTGCTTACCCTGCTGCAAGGGGATAATTGTCAATAATACCTCCTCATATCCGAAACGAGTTGCAGACTTTATTCTGACGGATCCTTTGGAAAGGTCATCCGTGATTTGATTCAAGACCAGTTCGTGGTCATCAAATGGAATGATGAATGATGAAAAGGGTTGACCAATCCAATCGAAATTTTCTTGTATTTCATTGGGGAATTTGGAATTGTTGTAAAAAACAACTTCATGGTTTTGATTAATGGCGAAGCATATCTCCTGTTCCCCTTCACTGCTCGAGAAATGAATGTCCTCAGTGAATAAAATCTGAGTTCGGTTTTCGATTATTTTGTGGATGTACGTAAATGGTTCTCCGTTCAATCTACAGTGGCCTGATGAAAAGCTGTTTGCCGAGTGGAGACTTCCATTAACTTTCTCAATCCATGAATAAAAAGGATATCCATCAACGGAAAAACCTTGCCATAGAAGCTCATTCTCTATTTCAATAACAGAATCAAAGAACAAGAATCTAGGATATTTCTCATTTATAAATACCATGGGGTGCATCGGACTTGAGTCAATGGCCTAAGGTACGATGAATAGTCGACAGTTCAGTGAATTAACGTATGAAATTGGTCAGCTCTTCCGAAAGTGGTTTCACTCCACTTGCAAAATGATGCATCCACGTTCCTTCAGGGGATATTAAAATTTTATTAAAATTCCAACTGATGCTGGCATCTGAGATACCATTGATTTGTTTCATGGTCAGCCATTGGTAGACGGGATGTTGGCCTTTTCCCTTAACGTCAATTTTCTCGGTAATTTGAAAAGTTACCCCATAATTTTTACTGCAAAAGTTTTGAATCTCTTCAGCTGATCCTGGTTCTTGCCCCATGAATTGATTGCAAGGGAAACCAATGACAATCAGTTTGTCTTTGTAGGTTTCACTTAGTTTTTGAAGGTCCTCATATTGTGGCGTATATCCACATTTGCTGGCTACATTCACACATAATACATATTTTCCTTTAAAATCAGTAAAGTTGATTCTCTCCCCCTCAAGGCTGTTGATGGATAAATCATAAAAGCTCATTGGCTGCATAGATATCATTTGTTTGGGTTTTTGCCATCTACTGCGAAAGGCGACCAACGCAGACGCCGCCATGACGATGATTAAAATGAATAAAATTCTCATAATGATAAAACTATTTTAGAACTTAAAAGTTCATATCAGGTTTCTTTTTTTTTGAAAAACCGCGGGATTTCCTGCCCAAATCTCACTCTCTGGGATGATGCCTTTTATTACAGACCCTGCGGTGATGACACACATATTTTTTAATTGAGCTCCAGGAAGGATGGTGGATTGAGCACCTACCCAAACGCCGTCCCCAATTTCAATGGGATGAAGCGTTAGATCAAATTTAGGGCGGTCATATCGGTGATTTCCGACAATTAGTGTAACCCCTTGAGACAAGCAACAATGACTTCCAATTTGAACACAGGCAATATTGTCAATCCAAACATTTTCACCTATCCATGTATAATCCCCCAACTTCAACATCCACGGATGTTTGATATTCACTCCGGGTTTAATCACGCAACCTTTGCCAATCTTGGCTCCAAAACACCGCAATAAAAAAACCTTCAATGGACTGAATGGAAGGAATGAATGGATAAATAAAGCATTTACAACATGCCAGATGGCCCGTTTCCACAGAGGACCTGGTTGATAATGCGGATTACGGTATTTCGATAAATCTACATTCATCAAGAAAGAAATCCTCGATCAATCATTTCATGTCGCAATTTTTCACTGGTTTCATGACCAACAGTCACCAACGGAAGTCTCAGATATTCCCCACAAATATCCAACTGGGAAAGAACCTCCTTAACACCGGCAGGATTCCCCTCAACAAATAGCAACTTAATGATATCAAACAATCGATAGTGAATAGACCGAGCCTTTTCAAAATCGCCTTCCAATGCTAATTTTACCATCTCAGAAAATTCTGAAGGGAAAGCGTTGCCCACAACAGAGATGACCCCATCGCATCCAGCGGAAATCAATGGTAATGTTAACGCATCGTCTCCACTGATGACCAAAAACTCTTTGGGCGTTTGTTGAACAACGGTCATGACTTGTTCGACATTTCCTGAGGCTTCTTTGATTCCTATGATATTGCGGCAATCAAAGGCAATTTTGGATACGGTATCGGGTAACAAATTCACGCCCGTTCTTCCGGGTACATTGTACAATAGAATGGGAAGTTTACTATTTTCTGATAAAGCCTTATAATGCTCAAATAACCCATTCTGTGTAGGCTTATTGTAATAGGGAGTAACACTCAAGAAAGCGGAAATACCGTGTGGGTCAATACGTGACATTTGTGACGCGATGTCTGCGGTGTTGTTCCCCCCAACCCCCAACACTATTGGCTTTCGTCCATTGTTCGCCGCCATGATGGTGTCGAGCACTAATTTTTTTTCTTCTTTACTCAGTGTAACTGATTCTCCGGTGGTTCCAAGAACAACCAAATAATCCGCTTGTCCAGCTATTAAATGATCTGTTAGCTTCTTTAAGCCGTTGATGTCTACTTCACCTGTTTTCTTAAATGGAGTGACCATAGCAACCCCTAAACCTTTCAATTCATTCATTTTAACGCGCTATTTCCTAGGTATTTTTTTAATTGAATTACCAGCTCTTCAAGAGAGGGGCTGGATTTCATGATGAGCATAAAGTCAGCAAAAGGTTCTGCTTTTGAGGATTGCAACCCCACTTTCATTTTTGCTTTGCTCTCTTTGAAGATGTACAATGAAGGAATATTATTTCCTCCTGTAAGATCAATCAGAATGTCAAAATCCTCATTTCTAAAGGCGGTGACCCTGTTAATGGGACGCAGATGCCAATTCAAATCATCTAGAGTGTAGTATCCAAATTCTAGTTTTTGAGACTGCCATATCGGAAGCATTTTCTCTCGGGTGTTGACAAATCCGAGCGCTTTGATGGATTTGATATTGTGCTTATCCTTGAGCTCTTTACAAAATGCGCGAACTTTGTTAAAAAATCGTTCATCGTCGTCTAAATAAAGTACTCCGATGGAGGTGGCATTGTCGAAATGAAAAGCTTGTTTGACCCGCGAAGGTTCAGGTTGCTTGCGCAACATTTGAAGTCCAGCCTTTTGCTTTACTTGTTCGACAATTTTCATTGAAGACAAAAATAACCAAGAAAACTACAATTCGTTTTTTTACTTTTACAATTCTCGAAATCAATTTATATGGAGAATAAAAACAAGGGGTTGTCCCTTTTTGCGTTGATCATGATTGCCATTGGAAGCACCATTGGATCAGGCGTATTTAAAACCCCAACGAGTATCGCTGCAGCTGTACCAGACATCGCCTCCATGAATATCTTGTGGATTGCGGGTGGGGTTGTGAGCATGATAGGAGCTTTGGTTTTTGCGGAGTTGGGTTCTCGGTTTGCACACGCAGGTGGAGTGTATACCTACTTGCAATCTACCATCGGTCCAATGCCTGCTTTCCTTTATGGTTGGTGCTTGTTAACCGTGGTAAGTTCGGGAACCATTGCTGCGCTGATTGTTGTTTTTGCAGATTATGGTCAGAAGTTTTTGGGATACTCAGATGATATGATTCCGTTAGTAGCAGCCGTTAGTATTGTAGTGCTTACTCTTTTTAATACATTTTCTTTGAAGAGTTCTGAGTGGTTTGCCAACATAGCGACTGTTCTGAAAATGATTGGCATCTTTGGATTGATTATCCTTTTGTTGTTCTTTGGGACAAACCCCGTTGATGCAGGCCCCATTGTTACCACTGAGACTGGTGAGTGGGATTGGGCCAAAGCATTTGTTGGTGTTTTGTGGTCATATACCGGATGGCACTATGCAAGTTTTGTAAGCGGTGATGCACAAAACCCAAAGCGTGATGTGCCTTGGGCCATGATAATTGGTACGCTGGTGGTTACTTTGATTTATGTTTTGTGCAATTTGGGTTACACCCATGTGCTAACGCTTTCAGAAATTACCACCACCAAAACGCTCGCTGCTGATGCCGCAGAAAAAGTATTTTCAGGAAGCGGTATTGCTGTTTCATTATTGATCGCTTTATCGGTGTTTGGATGTGCTGGTTTGTATATTCTTGCCACTCCTCGTATCATTCAACAAATGGCGAAGGAAGGAGTGTTTATTGGCTTTTTTGCCAAAGCACATCCCAAGTTTGGGGTTCCATTGAATGCAATCTTATTGCAATCCTTGTGGGCCATTGTTTTGGTTTTTTATTGGGGAAAATTTGAATCCCTTTACACCTACGTTACCATCACAGAATGGTTTTTTCTATTGCTCACTTGCCTTGGATTTGTTTATCTGGTCTTTCAACAAAAAATGTTGTCTTCCATTCGTTTGGCCATTTTTAGCGTTTTGGCGTTATTGTTCTCGGTAGTGGTCATTTGGTTTATCAGTAAAAATGCTCTTTCGGATGATCCCGCTGCTTATTTTGGGTTGATGGTCATTCCTATTGGTGTTGTATTTTATTACATTTTTAAAAATAGAAAATAGTTGATATGAAACTGAAGTATTGTTTTTTAAGTTTAATTCTGCTTGTAGCAGTGGATGCCTTTGCTCAAGAAAAGCAAGCGAAAAAGCGTGGAAAGGATAAGAAGAAATCTGCTGAGCAGGCTCCTCCCAAAAAGGAGGAGGATAAATACGCAGACATTACCAAGAAATGCCGCAAAATAGATGGGTTGTTTACGTTGTATCGAGACACAACGACAGGTAAGGTTTATCTTGAGGTAAACCAAAGTCAAATCAACCAAGAGTTTATTTATTTTAGTCACATTGTAGATGCTCCTGCAGAGGCTGGATATTTTAGAGGTTCATACGGGGATAGTAAAGTGGTAAAAGTGGAAAAGTGGTTTGATAAATTGGCCATCGTTCAACAAAACACCCATTATTACTATGACCCTCAAAGTCCATTAAGTAAGGCGAGTAAAGCCAATATCAATGATCCCGTTTTGTGTGCTGAAAAGATAGAAGCAACCAGTAAGGATAAATCGAAATATTTAATTGATGGTGATGCATTGTTCTTATCGGAAAAAATGCAATTGGTGAAGTTCCCCTCGGATCCGGGTTCTCCCTCCGTATTGGGTAACTTATCATCGTCTAAAACGCACATAACTCAAATCAACTCATACCCTGAAAATACGGAGATAAAGGTTGATTATGTTTATGAGAACAGCAGCCCTAAAATCAATTCAGAGGCTTTAGCGGATTCTCGTAATGTATCCATCAAATATCAGCACAGTTTACTGAGCCTACCAGCAAGTGGTTTTGAACCAAGACTCGACGATCCAAGGGTTGGTTATTTTTCTACCCAGATTGACGACATGACTTCCTATGAAACCATTAATTATAAGGATGTCATTCACAGATGGAGATTGGTGAAAAAAGATCCAAATTTAGCCCTTTCAGAACCTGTAAAACCCATTACCTACTGGATTGAGAATACAACACCCAAGGAGTGGAGACCCATTATAAAAGAGGCGTGTGAACGTTGGAATGCTGCCTTTGAAAAGGCAGGATTTAAAAATGCGGTAGTGTGTTTAGAACAACCTGATGACGCCACATGGGATGCCGGCGATATTCGATACAATGTCTTGCGTTGGACTTCTACTCCGGCTCCGCCTTTTGGAGGTTACGGTCCTTCTTTTGTTGATCCTAGAACAGGTGAAATATTGGGAGCAGATATCATGTTGGAATTGGTGGCCATCATCAATAGAGTGAATGCGGAGAAGTTTTTCAAAGGTGATGGTTATTCGGAAAATACTTTTGGGGCCAATAACCGCAATCCATTCTTGTGTGCAGCCAATGGCATGAGTAACCATCAAATGGCATTGGGAAGTGCCATTGCAGATGCGTTTGGAATGGGTGATGCAATGAAAAAGGAAGTGGCTAGACAGTTGATGTATCGCCTGATTTTACACGAGGTGGGTCATACCTTGGGTTTGACCCACAACATGCGAGCCAGCACCTTGCAGACTTTTAAGGACATCAAGAATGTAGAGAAAATTAAGAAAGAGGGCTTGGCCAATAGTATCATGGAATATCCAGCATTCAATTATCAATTGAATGAAAAGGAACAAGCGGCCTATTGTGACGAAAACATAGGGCCATATGATTTTTGGGTTATTGAATACGGTTATACCCCGTCTCTTTCTGATCCTATTTCGGAGCAGCAGCGCATGAAGAAGATTACAGACCGTAGCACGGAACACCAATTGGCTTATGGAAACGATGCTGATGACATGCGAAGCCCTGGTAGGGGCATTGACCCAGATGTCAATATTTACGATTTAACCAGCGATCCAGTTGCCTATGCTGTTGACAGATGTGAAATGGTAAATGTCTTGATGCCCAAATTAAAAGATAAATTGATTCAGGATAATGAGAGCTATCAAGAGTTGGTACAGGCTTTTGGAACAGTTGCTGGTGAATATGCAACCCAAGTCTCCATTATGACACGTCAGATGGCGGGTGTACACTACAACAGAGCATTCAAAGGTCAATCAGGAGCGGTTCAACCTCTGACACCAGTGTCGTTGGAAAAACAAAAAGAGGCCATGAATGCATTGTCGAAATATGCTTTTGCTCCTAATGCATTTGACCAGTGGAGTTCCGTATACACACACTTATTGAAACAGCGCAGAGGTTTCTCTCATTTCTCTGATAATGATGATCCCAATATTCACAGTCGTGTGCTGTCAATTCAAAAAGGAACGTTGTCTCACTTGCTACATCCAACTGTTCTGGAACGATTTTCAGATGTTGCCTTATATGGCAATAAATATTCTATTGATACTTACTTGAATGATTTGACCGCTGCCATTTTTGCGGCTGATTTGACAGGTAATGTCAATACTTTTCGTCAGAATTTGCAAATAGAGTATACAGAGCGATTGATCAGAGCATTAGATGCCAAATCTCCTTATGATAATGTCGCACAAGGAATGATCAATCAAACATTGAATAGCATTGACAACATGATGAAGTCCGCTTCAGGGGATGGTCTTACAAAGGCCCATCGATCACATGTGAGACAACTGATCGCTGATTTTAGAGGAAATTAATAGGGTATAAAATGTTTTGAAGAAAGGTGTGACTTAGGTTACACCTTTTTTTTATGCTCATGATTGCCTTTTTTAAAGAGGAAATAAATGGGAATTCCCAAAAAGACAATTATCAGCCCAGGCCAGGTATAGTTGGGTTGATAAACAAGTAAACCAAAGCAAAATAATGAAGCCAAAACAATATAAGCAATTGGAAGAAATGGATACAATGGTGTTTTGTAAGTTCTTGGTAAATCGGGTTTTTTAATTCTCAAAACAATCACTCCGGCTATGGTGAGTATATAAAACAACATAACAGTAAAGACGACATAGTTTAAAAGATCCCCGTATTTACCACTTAAACAAAGCACGGATGCCCATATACACTGTGCCCATAAGGCCCATGCGGGTACACCAGCATGGTTCAATTCTTTTGCCTTAGTGAAAAACAAACCATCATGGGCCATGGTTTGATAAACTCTTGCTCCACTGAAGATGAGTCCGTTATTGCATCCAAACGTTGAAATCATGATCAGTCCGGCGATGATGTAAGTCCCCGTATGACCAAAAATAACATTTGAGGCGGAGACGCCCACACGCTCCTGAGGAGCAAGCGCTATATCTTGCAGGGATAGAGTGCCGAGGTACATAATGTTCATTAGTACGTAAATGAACGTGACGATTATGGTACTCAAAAACAAAGCTCTTCCTATGTTTTTTTCTGGTGAAATCATATCTCCAGCGATAAAGGTGATGCTGTTCCAAGCATCACTGCTAAAAATAGATCCAACCATTGCACTGGCCAATGCACCCATGAATCCGCTCAAGGTTAACCCTGTTAAGAATCCATCGCCACTTAGGCTTTGCCATTGCCATCCCAACTCCCAATTTTTGTTCCACGTCTCTGAAGCAAATCCGAAAATGAAGCCCAAAATCAAAAGTCCAAACAAGGCGATGAGTTTTGTGCTGGTGAATAAACTTTGAATCCACTTGCCAGTCTCAACTCCTCGAGTATTAAACGCTGTAAGAAATATCAATGTAGCTATTCCCAGAAGCTGAGCAGGGTATACAGAAAATTCTCCGAGTTGAAGCAAAATATTCTCAGAACGCATTTCAAAAATCGGTAAAAAGTACCCACTGAACTTACTGAAGGCCACAGCTACGGCAGCGATGGTTCCTGTCTGAATCACCGTAAAAAAACTCCAGCCGTACAGAAAACCCATCATGGGATGGTAGGCCTCTTTCAGATATACATATTGACCTCCGGCCTTGGGAAACATTCCAGACAACTCTCCATAACTGAGCGCCGCGGCAATGGTGATGAATCCTGTGATTATCCACATCACGAGTAACCATTGACCACTGTACAATTGCTGTGTCATTCCGGCACTCACAATAAAAATTCCGGATCCAATCATAGATCCTGTTCCAATCATCACTGCATCCTTGAGACCCAATTTGTTTTTATTCTTCATGTCACAATAATAAGGCCTTTGAAGTTGTGTAAAAACTGTGGATAGAAGAATTTTTGTTTTTCTGAAATCGATTGCATCTTTGCTGTATGTCAGATGCATTTGTTGTCTCCGCTCGAAAATACAGGCCAGATACTTGGGAAACCGTAGTTGGACAGAAGTCCATCACAAGGACACTTCAAAATGCGATTTCAACCCAGCAAATAGCACAAGCGTATTTGTTCTGTGGTCCTCGTGGAGTAGGTAAGACAACTTGTGCGAGGATTTTTGCGAAAGCCGTCAATGATGGATTTATTGATGAAGGTTCGGATTTGAGCTTCAACGTTTTTGAGCTGGATGCTGCATCGAACAATGGGGTAGAAGACATTCGCGGAATTGTTGACACAGTGCGCATTCCTCCTCAGGTAGGTAAATACAAAATTTACATCATTGACGAGGTTCACATGTTGAGTTCTGGAGCGTTCAATGCTTTCCTTAAAACGTTGGAGGAGCCACCGGCTCATGCCATTTTTATTTTGGCAACAACAGAAAAGCACAAGATTATCCCTACCATTCTCAGTAGATGTCAAATTTTCGATTTCAACAGAATCAGGGTGGCAGACATGACAGAGCATTTGGCGTATATCGCTGGAAAAGAAGGTGTGAGTTTTGAACCCGAAGCTTTGCATGTTATTGCAGAAAAGGCAGATGGTGCAATGCGTGACGCTCTTTCTATTTTTGACCAAGTAGTTGCCTTTTGCGGTCGTAATTTGACTTATGATTTGGTTATTGAAAACCTCAACGTACTTGATTACGATTATTATTTCCAACTGACAGATTTGGCTTTCAAGGAAGATATTCCAGAATCTCTTTTGCTTTTTAATACAATTTTAAATAAAGGGTTTGATGCTCATCATTTCATATCGGGTTGGGGAGGGCATTTGAGAAGATTGTTGGTATCTAAGGATCCAGCGACAATCGCCCTCTTGGAGGTGTCTGAGAATGTTGGCCAAAAGTATGTAGAACAATCAGCACTTATGGACCTGAGATTTTTAATTGAAGCCATGGATCTTGTCAATGAGTGCGATATACATTATCGAGCAAGCAAGCACCAAAGGCTGTTAGTAGAGCTCACCATCATGAAAATTTGCAGCATTCAATCCAATCGGAGGGAAGGCGAAAAAAAAAAATAGGATAATCCCATTTAGAGGAGCATCACCAATCGTATCCAAACCAGTTTCGTTCTCCACAAGCGCCACGATGGAGTCTAATATCCAAGTGGCGGATCCCACCCTTTCGCCCCTTTCCGCTCAGAAGGTAGCAATAGAATCCGATGTCCCAAGAGTAAAAGCTTCTCTTGGATTAAAAGATACCATAGCCAAATCCACAGATGTGATATCCATTCAGTCAGTCATGGTTCAAAAGGCCAAAGAGCAAGAGGAAAAAGCACTAGAAGTATTAGAGGAATTGGGAGGAGATTACTCCCAACCTCAGGTTGCTGATGCTTGGAAGTCTTTCTTAAATAGCGGAGTACTTCCCATCGGACAAATAAAAACGGCTATGTCTATGGCGGAATTGCAGTATGCTGATGGGGTGATGACTTTAGAATTCCCGAGTGAAACGCAGGTCATTTATTTCAATGATATTCGAAGTGAACTAGCCAATTATTTCAAAGACCATGAAAACATCGTTGGTCTGAAATTTGAAACGGCCATTACCAAAATTCAAGATCTGAAAGTAGCCATGTTAACCAATGCAGAGAAGTTTGAAGCTTGGCGCAAAGAAAGTCCAGCTCTTGAGCAGTTGTATCAACGTTTCCAATTACGTTTAGAATAATTACCAATTTGTTCTTGCCTTGTCTTGTAAATTCGCAACCGTATGAAAGGCATTATCGTTCCCATTTTATTCACTTTAACATTGCTGGCCATTGATGGGTATGCATTTAAGGGCTTCAAACAACTTTTTCAAGAGAAGTGGTCAAAATATTGGAAAACAATCAAAGTGTTTTATTGGATTCCTGCTGTTTTGATGTTGTTCCTCATCGTGGCCATGGTGATAGGATTGCAGTCTGAAAGTGGTCGTCCACCAGAGTGGATGATGAAAATAATGAATGGCCTTTTTGTCATTGGGATTTCTAAATTGGCCTTTGCGATTTTTCACCTTGGAAATGATATCGTGCATGTTTTCAAAAGAGTTTATTTCCGTTGGTTTAAAGATCAAACGGGCGATAGCGGGGTGACGCGATCACAATTTCTAAATCAAGTTGGACTTGGCGCATCTGCCTTGTTGTTCTCTTCCTTCGTATACGGCATTGTCAAAGGGAAATATAATTTTCAAGTGCGCCGAGAGTCCCTCCCCCTTGGGAATCTTCCTTTTGGATTGACAAACTTTCGTATCGTTCAAATTTCAGATAGTCATCTGGGTACATTTGGAGAAGATGGCGTAGATGAGGTTTCAGAAGCCATTCGATTAATCAATGAACTGAACCCAGATCTAGTTTTCTTTACCGGAGATTTGGTCAATAATGTTGCTGAAGAAGCACTTCCTTATATTGGTTTATTTTCAGAGATAAAGGCGAAATATGGTAAGTACTCTATTCTCGGAAATCATGATTATGCCGAATATATTTACAGGGGTGATTCTCCTGAAATGCTGGAAAAGAAACGGTTGAATATGATTCAATTGGAGGAGGTACACAAAAAAATGGGATTTCGGTTGTTGCGAAATGAAAATGTTTTAATAGGAGAAAAGGGAGAAGAAAAATTGGCCATTATTGGCGTTGAGAATTGGGGACGGAATTTCTTTCAATTCGGCGACCTAAATAAGGCCTTGCTCAATGTTCCGAGCAACATGAATAAGATTCTTTTATCGCATGACCCTACCCACTTTGAAGAACAAGTGATGGGGAAAGAGAATATTTATCTCACGTTATCAGGTCATACGCATGGGGCTCAATTTGGAGTGGAAATTCCAGATTGGGGATTAAAATGGAGCCCATCCGCTTGGTTCGGTTACAAACGTTGGGGAGGACTTTATACAGAAGGAAAGCAGCATTTATATGTGAATAGAGGATTGGGGTGCCTTGGATTTCCAGGTAGAGTAGGTATTATGCCAGAAATTACTTGCATTGATCTTGTTTCATAGTACTTGACTTTAATTCATTGAAAATCAATGGGTGGATAGGTAAATGTGAAAACTAAAAGACCATAAAATTTTGCAAAAAGAATAATGTTTCAAAACAATGACCTATCTTTGTAGCCCTATTTAAAAAATAAAAAAATGGCTTTAGAAATAACAGACCTCAATTTTGCTGAGATTACGAATACCGACAAACCTGTTTTGATTGACTTTTGGGCAGAGTGGTGTGGGCCATGTAGAATGGTTACCCCTGTTGTAGAGGAAATTGCAAAGGAATATGAAGGACGTGCTATTGTCGGAAAAGTGAATGTGGACTTGAATCCTGAGACGTCTATGAAATTCGGTATTAGAAATATTCCGACAATTGTATTTCTTAAAAACGGAGAGGTAGTGGATAAGAGTGTTGGAGCTGTTCCTAAAAATGTATTGACAGAGAAGTTAGATCACGTTTTGTAAAAAAGGATTGATTGTTGAATCCAGAGAGCCCGAAAGGGCTCTTTTTTTTATCTCTATGAAAGCACTATTCTTCTTGAAAGTTCAAATCCTTTCCGAAAGATTCCTGAAGGTATCGGGCACTAACAAGGGCTAACCCGATGGTGACAATACCCAGAATTACTGCCGCTTTTACACTCCCTATGTTTCCCTCCATGGCTTTGAAACTGAGTATCAAAGGTACGACGGCACCCCTCACAAAATTGGGTGTAGTGCTGGCAACGGTTGCGCGAATGTTGGTCCCAAATAGTTCAGCAGACATGGATACAAATAAGGCCCAATAACCTGTGGCTGTCCCCAAAGCAAAGCAGAGAAAATAAAATGTAAAGGAGCTGACCGGATGAACAAAAAGGTAACAAGAGCTGACGATAACGGTTAAATACAAGTAGAGAGTTATTGTTTTTTTTCGGCTATTAAAGTATTGACTTAAAAGACTACTCAAGAGATCTCCAAATGATAGACCTAGATAGGTGAATACGATTCCCAAACTGGCATCAATTTGAACATTAGAAAGCAGTGCGAAAGTTTTGCTGAATTTGATTAGGATGCCAACACAATACCAAACGGGAAGTCCCATGGCGATACAAGCGAGGTATCGAAGTGTTCGTTCTTTTGTTTTAAATAACAATAAGAAATTTCCCCTAGATTGTCCGCCTTTCGCAGAGTGCTCAAACAAACTGCTTTCAAATGTTCCAACGCGTAGGGTGAGCAACAATAAACCCAGTATACCACCAATGATGTAAGAGGTTTGCCATGGCGCTAATCCAAACATGGGCAATGATATTTTTGATACAAAAACAGCACCTATGGCTCCTAATGCACCCATTGTGACAATGACCATTGTACCATAACCCCTCTTCTCTTTGTCCATTATTTCTGATACCAATGTGATGGCGGCTCCCAATTCACCGGCAAGTCCAAGTCCTGCAATGAATCGAATGATACTGTAACTCTCTACACTGCCTACGAATGCGTTGGCTATATTGGCAATGCTGTACAAGAGGATAGAGCCAAATAGAATTTGTTTTCTGCCCTTGACATCACCAAGCCATCCCCAAAGTAGCCCTCCTACTAGCATCCCTCCCATTTGCCAGAGGAACAAAAGGTAATCCCATTTTTCTATTTCTTTGGGGTCAGTTATGCCAATTCCGGTGAGGCTGGCTTTGGAAATGATATTGAATAGTTGCAAATCATAAATATCTACAAAATAGCCAAGAGAGGCCACAGCAATTGTCCAGCGTAAAGCCTTGTTGTTATTCATGCCCTAAAGATACCCTTCCGCATGGGATGAGCAAAAATCAATGGACAATAAAAAGGTATAAACTTGAAAAAATCAAAGTAAATAAAATCCAACGTTTCGCTTTGCTTGACATAGGCTTTCGGTTTTAACGAATTTGCCTTTTTTTTTCTCTTCTAATTGAAAGTGGCTATCAAGTTATTAAATGGAAAATGTGAATTGAATCAGGGCTTTTAATGGAAGGTCTAAATATTTTTCATCTCAAAATCTATCTTCATTATCTGTGGAATAAGCGCATCTTCTGAATGGAGTCCTTGTTTGTTTTCCAGAACAAAATCACAGTAAGGCAGCATCTGTTCATCAGTCCATTGTTGAGATATTCTGTCTAGAACATTTTCTTTTGACATTTTTGATCGAAGCATCACCCTCGATATTCGGTCTTCCAAAGGCGCTGTGATCAGTAATACTTTATCACATGTGAGATGCCCTTGGGATGGGATGAGAATAGCATTTTCTCTGATGACATAAGGTCGATTGCCATGCAAATCTGCAAAAGCAATCCAACGATTATGCACTCTGGGATGAATGATTTCTTCTAATTGACGCAATTTGTCTTTAAATGCAAATACCTTAGAAGCTAGTATTTTGGGTTGTAAGATGGAATCTACAAAAATATCTTCACCAAAAGCATTCGATACAGCCGATATGACTTCAGGGTCGTTGTAACAGTTTTTGGCCTCTGAATCAGCATCAAAAACCGGAATGTCAAGGGAACGGAAAATTTTCGATACTGTTGTTTTGCCAGCACCTATTCCTCCTGTGATTCCAAGGCACTTCACCATTATTTTTCTTTCACAAAAACTTGATAACCATAACCAGGCAATTGTGCATTTCCTGTAGCATAGAGCGCAAGTCCCTTACCATCAAATATACTATTGAATATGCCGGTTGGAATAACATCCGTAAATGATGTGCTTTGTGGCGCTTCATTGAAATTGAGCATGATGATTACTTGGCTATCTCCTTTGATGCGGCTATAGGCATAAATTTTACTGTTGCTGGTGTGTATTCTATTAAAAGTTCCACCTTCGGTACCGTTCCAAAGTGCAGGGAGTTCATGGTGCGCTTTCAATAAGGTTTGATACAATTGTGAATTGGGATATCCATTGAATTGAATGGTATCTTTTTCAAAAAAACGGTAGCGATGAGCCTTGCCATCCGCATGCATTTCATTACCCTCTTGTCCGGAATAAATCAATGGCATACCACCTATGGTGAATGCAAGGACATCGTACATATTTCTTGCTTTTCCGTATCGCTCTTGACCAGTGCCATTCCAAGTATTTTCATCGTGGTTGGTCGTGAAATACATATGTATGGTCGATTTTGGAAACTCCGTGGATTTTTTGGAAATATAAGTGTCGATGTCATTGGTGGATTTTTCACCTTTGGCTATCCCATTCATGAGATGAAGGAACTCCCAACCATAACACATATCGAACGCCTTCAGGTGATGATCTTTCTGCTCTGCTTCCGCTAGCATGAATACGGGTTTGATTTTATCCAATTCTGCACGGGCATCATCCCAAAAATCTGTAGGGACTTCCATGGCCACGTCACAACGGTAACCATCGATATCACATTCTTTTACCCAAAATTTCATGGCGTCAATCATGGCTGCGCGCATGTCTTTATTGTTGTAGTTTAGATCAGCAACGTCTGACCAATCGGCAACAGGGGGGATAATTTTCCCATTGGCATCATGTGTATACCATTCAGGATGATCGATAATCCATTGATTGTCCCATGAGGTGTGATTGGCCACCCAATCTAAAATCACGTACATGCCTTTGGCGTGAGCAATCTTGACCATATTTTTAAAATCTGACATGGTCCCAAATTCAGAATTGAGGGCTTTGTAATCTTTAACACTATAATAACTGCCAAGGCCACCTTTTCTATTCAATTGTCCAATGGGATTTACAGGCATAAACCACAAAATATCAATCCCCATTTCTTTGATTCTATCCAAATCTTGAACAAAAGCATTGATAGTGCCTTGAGGTGTATGTTGTCTTAAATTGACTTCGTATATCGCAGCGTTTTTAACCCAATCCGGATGTCGTATGACATGGGTTTCGTGGGATGAAAGGGTTTCTGCAGTTGATGTGGCATCGTTGCCATGTAATCCGCATCCAAGAGCCATTACACCTATGGCAAGAAAAGTCAATTTAAATTTCATACTATATTCGCTTGGTGTCAAAAGTACACTAAATCGTTAATTCTGAAAAAACTTGCAACCTTTTTAACTGACGAATGTCTTAAATTTGAAAAAATGTACTTTGTGAGATTCTTAATTGCCCTTTGCCTTGTTATTGGTTGTTTGACTTTCAATGTTAAGTCATCCGCCCAAGTGGTTATAAACGAAATTTGTATTGCCAATTATAGCGATTACGGTCTCCCAGCAGGAGGAAATAATTTTGAAGATTGGATAGAGTTTTACAATCCTTCTGGAGTAGCAGTTGACATCAGCGGATATTGGTTAAGTGATAATTCAACCAATCCTCAAAAGTGGAGCTTTCCTGCTGGAACTTCAGTACCTGCTAACGGTTATCGTCTGGTGTTGCTCACCGGGAGAGGTGATTATCAGCCGGGATACCTTGGAGGATTAAATGCCAATTTCAAAATTAATCAAACAGGAGGAGAGGAGATTGTTTTTTCAAATGCAGGTGGAATAGTCCTGGAGAGTTACGATTTTGATATTGACGCAGATTTTTTGATTCCCAATCAAGCCAATCATTCATGGTCACGTATTCCTGACGGATCATCGACGTGGAAAATTCAAACAGACCCTACTCCTTTGGCAGCGGTAGCTGCTGCGGGTAGTGCCACTGCTTACGCAGTGAAACCTGTCATGGATATTCAAGCCGGGTATTACGCGGGGCCCATTAGCGTTGCTCTTTCTACATCAGAACCCGGGGCAACCATCTACTACACCACCAATGGTAACACTCCTAACAATACCAGTACACAATATACCGGCCCTATTGTACTCAATTCTACTACAGTTTTGCGTGCTATTGTATATTCATCTGATCCCAACCATCTTCCCAGTTTGATAGAAACCAATACCTACTTTTTTGGAGTGGATACCCATGGCATTCTTACCGTCAGTGTTTCAGGTAATAATCTAAACGGTCAATGGCCTGGAAGTGGAAATAACAGATTGGCAAATATTGAATTTTTTAATGCAGGAGGCATATTTATTACGGAAAATCACGGAGATGGTAATGAGCATGGTAATGACTCCAATGCTTACGGTCAAAGAGGTTTCGATTACATCAGTAGAGATGAATTGGGATATGATCATACTGTTGAAGAACCCCTCTTTCAACACCGTAATCGAGACGATTATGATCGCCTGATTTTTAAAGCGGCGGCCAATGACAATTATCCTTTCTCCAACGGTGGAGCGCACATTCGCGATGCTTATGTATGTGAATTATCAATATTGGGAGGATTGCATTGTGATGAGAGAGCCACCAGAAGTTGTATCGTTTATTTGAATGGTCAATACTGGGGAGTGTATGAAGTTCGTGAGAAAATAGATGATACAGATTTTACCGAACATTACTACAATCAATCTCGGGGTCAGGTAGATTATCTGAAGACATGGGGTGGAACGTGGGCAGAGTATGACGCAGCGCCGGCATTCAATGCGCAAGGCAATTGGAATACACTTCAAAATTTTATTACAGGAAACAACATGGCTGTTCAAGCCAATTATGATTATGTTGTCACACAGTTCAACACAATGAGTTTGATTGATTACTTCATTCTCAATGGTTATACCGTCTGTACGGATTGGTTAAACTGGAATACCCAATGGTGGAGAGGGTACAATCCCAATGGTGATGCCCGAAGATGGCGATATGCATTGTGGGACAATGATGCTACTTTTGGACACTATGTTAACTACACCGGAGTATCTTCAACAGCTCCTGATGCAGATCCATGTCAAATCGATTCTGAAGGAGATATTGGTGGGCAAGGGCATATCCCTATTCTCAATTCACTTTTTGATAACCCAGATTTTACAGCAGACTATATCCAACGATACGCTGAACTGAGCAATGGTATTTTCTCATGTGATAAAATGCTTCAAGTATTGGACAGCATGATTCTTCATATTGAAGCGGAGATGCCGCGTCAAATCACCCGATGGGGAGGTACAATGGCTGGATGGCAGAACAACGTCCAAGATTTAAGGAATTTTATACTCGCGCGATGTCCTGAAGAAACCTCAACCAATGATATCGTTGAAGGTTTGGAAGATTGTTATGATGTTACCCAACAAGATTTGACCGTACAGATTACAGGTCCAGGCTCTGTAATTCTTGAGGAGTCTGTGATAACAACATCTCCTTACACAGGTACCTATTTTAGCGGAAATACAACTCCATTGCCCATCGATATAACTGCTGTTGCAGATGGAACGGGTGTTTGTTCGGAGTTTGTTCAATGGGTAATTGTTTCAGGAACGGCTACATTTGAAGACCCTCTTAGCGCAACAACGACGTTGATCATTGAGAGTGATGCCGTCATCGAAGCCCAGTTTGGAACGGGAAATACAGGAAACGTCATCACCACGCTGGATGTTCTTCCTGCGGGTTCTGCAACCATCGCCTGGAATGGAGCAATTAATGCTGCTTTCCCAAGTCCTCAAACAGAAGTAGCTGGAACCAATGTGTCTGTTGAAGCCATTCCCAATCCAGGATTTGTATTTGATCACTGGGAGTCAAATACAACTGCAATATTGCCAAGTGCCAATGATATCGTTGTTGATATTGTTCCTTGTCAAGACGATGACTTGATTGCCGTTCTTTTGCCTGTTTATGAGGTAGTTGTGAATGTAGTAGGCAATGGAGATGCTGAAATCAATGGGCAACCGTTAAGTGGGGGTAACTTTAATTTTTTGACTACCGATATCATCAATTTGAACGCCATTGAAAATGGTCCATGTGGTCAGTTAATTTCATGGGAAATTGTATCGGGAACAGGTGTTTTATCTAATGCGACATCTTTGAATCCTACATTAACGATCACCTCTGATGTTGTTATTAATGTCAATTTCACATCGCTACCTCCCAATGCCATTGATATTGTTTTCAGTTCCCTTTATCCCGATGCGGGTGGTTTGATCTTCAATGGTTCTACATACACGGGCTTCCCACAAACCATTACCGTGGCGCCGGGAACAAATTTAACTTTCGAGGTTTGGGAAGAAGATTGGTATGACTTTACCAACTGGGTTCCAACCAACACTCAGTTGTCACCCAACAATAATGCTGTTGTCATGAACACCGTAGTTTGCGACGCTGAGGAAATTGAAGTTATTTTTGATTTTACACCTCACGCTTTGGTGACCATCGATAAGACACCAGCCAATATTGGTCAGGTTTTCCTTGATGGAGTTGAATTGCCTACTTTGCCGGTGACTTATGATTGGGAGATTGGGACCAGCCACAACATCGGGGCATTAACATTGGCCCAATGGACAGCCTTTGATCATTGGGAATCCCAAGGTACTGCGCTGACACCTAATTCATTCGCCAGCACCATCGCCATTACTGTGAGCCAAGAAGATACAATCACAGCTGTTTTCACTGAAATTCCACACAGTCTAATTACTGTTTTATTAGACAAACCCTACACTGGATCCATTAGCAGTAGCAATGGTGGTACCAGTGACTTCATGATTCAATTTGAAACTGCTCATGGAGTCCCTGTTCAGTTTGGCGTACAAGAGAACGAATTTTACGATTTTACGCACTGGACAAGCGATCAGCAAAATGTGATGGCTCCCAACAATGAAAACAAAGAAATAGAAATGGTATTCTATGCACCGGACACCATTGTAGCGCATGTGAAGGAAGAAATATACAACTGCTACATTCCCAACTCATTTACGCCAAACGGAGATAATATCAATGATTGCCTCGAACCTGTTGGAAACGCTGTTGACATTGAACGATATTCTTTGGTTATTTTTAATCGTCATGGTGAGATTGTTTTTGAAACAAAAGATTTTGATAAATGTTGGGATGGATCCTTACGAGGCAATGGTTATTATGTTCCTAGCGATATTTATCATTATGAACTTATTGTAAAATCTGTATTTGATAAAGAAGCACAAAAAAGAATAGGGACCGTTTTCGTGGCGAGATAATTGACAAATGATTTTGTAAATTTGAAACATGAAAAAAATCTTTTCTTCATTACTTTTTTGCTCAATGATTTTGGTTGCGGGTTCTATTACTGCTCAACCGACGCTTAATCGCTCAGAGACAACAGATAAGTTTGCTACCCTTATCCAGTATATTGAGTCTATCTATGTCGACTCGGTGAATAGCAAAGAGTTGGTTGAGAAAGCCATTATTCATTTGTTAGAGGAGCTGGATCCGCACTCCACCTATATTTCTGCGGAAGAGGTAGCAGAGGCCAATGAGCCTTTACAAGGTAGCTTTGATGGGATTGGGATTCAGTTCAATATTTTACATGATACAATTTTTGTCGTTGAACCTATTCAAGGTGGCCCATCTGAAAAATTGGGCATTAGAGCAGGTGATAAAATTGTGGAAGTAGAAGGAGTTAAGATGGCCGGTGTTGGTATCAAGAACAGTGATGTATTGTCCAAATTAAGAGGTCCCAAAGGTACAAAGGTCAAAGTGGGAATAGAAAGAGGAGGTTACGATAAGTGGTTGTATTTTGAGATAACCAGAGATAAAATCCCTATTTATTCAGTGGATGCAGCCTACATGATTTCTCCGGAAATTGGCTACATCAAGGTAAGCCGGTTTGCTGCCACAACAACGGAGGAAATCAGAAAGGGAATAGCCGATTTAAAGGAGCAGGGGATGAAAGATCTGATTCTGGATTTGCAGGACAACGGAGGAGGACTTTTGCGTTCAGCCATTGAAATGGGAGATGAGTTTTTAAGCGATGATCTTCCAAAAGATGCACCCAAGAATGAAAAGGGTAAATTGCTTGTATATACCGAGGGCCGTGCTTTCAAAAAGGAGTCTTTTAACACCAGGGCAGGTCTTCCAGGAAGTTTTGAAAAGGGACGCTTGGTAGTGTTAATTGATGAAAGTTCTGCCAGTGCCTCTGAGATTGTGAGTGGTGCCATTCAGGATTGGGACCGAGGAGTGATTGTTGGTAGAAGGTCTTTTGGAAAAGGTTTGGTGCAAAGACCAGTCAATTTACCGGATGGTTCAATGGTACGATTAACCGTTCAGAAATATTACACGCCAGCAGGACGTTGTATTCAAAAGCCGTATGATGAGGGAAAAGATGATTATTATTCGGATTATTCAAGACGTCTTAAGAACGGGGAATTTTTCTCAGCCGATAGCATTAAATTCCCAGACTCATTAAAGTATCAGACAAGAATCACCAAGAGAACTGTTTATGGAGGCGGTGGAATAATGCCAGACATATTTGTGCCATTGGACACGTCAGAGAATAGCAGATATTTTAGTGATTTAATTAGAGTGGGTGTTCAAAATGATTGGTCCATGTCCTACGCCAATGCTCACCGAGAAGAGTTGTTGAAATCCTACCCCACCATGGAGTCTTTTGCAAAATCTTTTTTAATACCTGAAGAGGAAGAAAGAAAGATAATAAGAATGGCAGAGGAAAAAGAAGTGCCATTGGATGAAAAAGGATATGCCAATTCAAAGCACGCCATTGCCATTCGAACCAAAGCCTTGTTGGCCCGAAATCTTTATGATAATGAGTCCTTTTATTTTGTGATCAATGATTTGAATCCAGCGGCCCAAAAGGCAAAAGAGATACTCATAAATGGTGTGTATGATCAAATAAATTTGGATCCAAAAGTGCAAGAGAAAAAGAAAGGTCAATCAAAGAAATAGTATATGAGCAAAGGAATTAAAGTTGGTTTATTTATTTTTATCCTGGGTGCAGGAGCCTATGTGGGGGCGCAATGGTTGGCCCCAAAAAAGAGCAACATTCATTTGAACACGGAGGCAGGTTCTATTGGTAAAGCATCTCAAGAAAGAGAAAAAACTTCTATGAGTTTTACTCAGAATGCACATGATTTTGGGGTGATCACCGAAGGAGAGGTGAAAGAGTATTCATTTCAATTTAAAAATACAGGTAATGCGCCTTTGCATATTGAGCATGCCAAAGGCTCGTGCGGTTGCACGGTTCCTCAGTGGCCCAAGGATCCTATTGCTCCCGGTTCAACGGGGCAGATTGTTGTCAAATTCAATAGCGCAAACAAAGTGGGTAAGAACTCTAAAAAGGTGACAATTGTTGCCAACACAGAGCCCATCAGCACCGTGCTGACCATTACAGCAGACGTCAGGAGTAAGTAAGTTTGCTCTTTAGCTTTAGTATGGGATTCTCAAAACAATAAAAGCTTATTGTCGCTATTGCATAACAGAAGAACATCAAAGAAAGAAAAAACAGCAGGGGCTTTTGAGCGTAACCATGTGATAGTCCCCAAATAACAGCTGTTGCTTGATATACATATAGTCCGTAACTTATTTTTCCTGTAAAATGAAAAAAGGGAGTGCACAGTAACCTACTGCACCAGTGTTGGTTGCTTAACGTAATAACCTTACCAATCAGCAAAAAATACAGCGTCGAAATTAAATTGTATTTGAATACCTGAACAATCAATAACCCAGCTGAAGAATAAAGTCCCCAGAGGAGAATTGAAAGTGTAGCGGTGAGAAGTGCTGCCCAATAAAAATTTTTACTTCTAAAGAATACCAATAGGTTGTTTCGCTCCAGCCAAGCCAGGAACGCCCCAAGGGCAATTTCGTCCATTCGCGCAAAAGTGAAAAAATAAGTTTGGTAGTTGTAATAAGCAAGGACAAATCTGACGATGGCGCTGATGATTGTAATGGCGATGATAGGGTGAATAAGTTGTTTAGTTTTGTAATATAGAACAAAAAAAGGCCAAAGGAGGTAGAAGTGCTCTTCAACCGCCAATGACCAAAAATGTTTTGGCCCAGCGGCAGGCCACCTGAAAGTGGTTGCAAAATCCTGCAGGTAGAACCAATAGTACCACTGCAAACTAATGTCAGGGCTCGAAGTATGGGTTAAATAGGGCACCAAAAAATATTCACACGTTAGATAAAGAAAATAGAGAGGGAAGATTCTCAGTGATCGACGAATGATGAAATTTTTCCAATAATGTTGAGATTGGATTTGATCGAATAAAATTCTTGTGATGAGAAAGCCAGAGAGTACGAAAAAAAGGGAAACACCGGTTTGCCCCAAATATCCCACTTTCTGAATGAGTTTGCCCCATTCACTGCTGAAAATCACATATTGACTAAAGTGAAAAATGAGAACGAGCAATGCGGCTATGGCTCTTATTCCGTCCAGTGATTTGATGTATTTTGGGGATGACATGGGGTAAATTTACAAAAACTGAAAAAAGGTCGAGGTGCCAAAAGCACCTCGATGTTGAAACTATTTCATAAGCCGGGTTCTGTTCTGCTTTTGGCAGCTTCATCATTTATCTATGCGACCTACCCTCCAAGACCGGACGAGCCGCCCTTCAGTTTACTTTCGCAAACATCCTTGGTCTACATGGTCTTACTGCCCACAAGGTTTACCTTGCCTGCCTTTGTTGCCAACGGCAGCGGTGGTCTCTTACACCCCCTTTTCACCCTTACTGAGATGATAAATCATTCCAGCGGTTTGTTTTCTGCGGCACTTTCTGTCTTTTGCATTTTCACGCAATTGCCCGGGCTTTTCACCCGGTGTGGTACTCTATGCAGCCCGGACTTTCCTCCCCAATTGCTTGGAGCGATGAAGTCTGTAGTTTCAATGCAAAGTTAATTCCGTTTGGTAACCAATTCATTTTTATTTTTGGCACATGCACATTGATATTTTAACCATTCTCCCCCGATTATTGGATGGCCCATTTGCGGATAGTATTTTGCAAAGGGCGCAGGATAATGAATTGTGCAAAATAGAAATTCACAATATCAGAGACTTCTCAATTGATAAACATAAAAGTGTAGATGATTACCAATTTGGAGGTGGTGCAGGAATGGTCATGATGGCACAACCCATCGTGGATGCCATTGAGCGGTTATCCGATCATCGTAAATATGATGAAATCATATATCTCACCCCCGATGGTGAACGATTGCATCAATCTCTTTGTAATCAGATGTCTTTGAAGAAAAATTTATTGTTGATCTGCGGGCATTACAAGGGAATAGATCAAAGAGTAAGAGACAAGTGGGTTACACGTGAGATTTCAATAGGGGATTATGTTCTCAGTGGAGGTGAATTGGCAGCAGCAGTGCTGGTAGATGCCATTGTTAGGTTGATTCCCGGTGTGATGAATGATGAAACAAGTGCTTTAACAGACTCATTTCAGGATGATTTATTGGCGCCACCTGTGTACACAAGACCAGCTGATTTCAGAGGACTGGAGGTTCCTGCAGTGCTTACCAGTGGGAATTTTAAAGCCATAGAGCAGTGGCGAATGGAACAGGCTCATGAGAAAACATTATTGAGAAGACCGGATTTATTGAGATCTGAAGGTCAAGACAATTCAGTTAACACCAAAAAAAGATGAGTGAAGGGATATTGCGCGCATTAATGCAACTGTTTGCCATCATCGGGGGTAAGTCAGGAGAAGTTGGGGAGAATAATGTTCGTTTGTTTTTAAAAGGACAACTGAACGCAGACCTGACACGGTTTTATATTGGTGTTTATAACAATTTTGTTGATAAATTTTACGATCATTCTAAACTCTCCAACAAAAAAACATCTTTGGCCAGTGTAAAAGTTTTGCGGATTTGCGGGGAGATGAATGAGGAACTGAGCTATCGTGATAAATTGATGGTGTTATTGCGATTGGTTGAGTTTGTAAGCCAATATGATGAAGCCGATGTTCAAGAGTGGGAATTTGTTCAAACAGTTTCGGAGGTTTTTTATATTAATCCCCGAATTCATAGTGCTTTTCTTCAAATTTCCAGACTTTCTGATGAGCAGGATGCTAAAGATTGGAATGATGATCATCTCTGCATACTCAATCACCATGATGTTCATGATCTGAAAGGAGATTTGTTTTTCTATTGGATAGAAGAGGAAGGGTTCTTTTTGGTGAAGTATTTGGGAGACGACGAAGTATTGCTCAATGCTCAGCGCCTTGACCGCAATCGTTCCTATGCATTTGTTACAGGAAGCGCTATTAGAGGAGCTAAAATTCATCCCATTTATTATTCCGACGTACTGCAAAGGTTTTTAAAGAATAGTCATGCAGATGAAGTTGTATTTCAGGTCAATCATCTATCTTATCGATTTCCAAATGGTAAAATAGCATTGCATCCATTGAATTTTGAAATTGGAGGAGGGCACTTGGTGGGTATCATGGGCGGTAGTGGATCAGGTAAAAGTACCCTGCTTAATGTATTAAACGGTAATCTGAAACCCAGTCAAGGAAGTGTTACTTTGAATGGTTGCCATGTGCATCAAGAGGTGGACTTAACAAGAAGTCAGATGGGTTATGTTGCACAAGATGATATTCTTTTTGAGGAACTTACGGTTCTTGAGAATTTGTATTATAGTGCAAAGCTGGATTTCCCCAGCGAGGAAGATGATCAAGTATTGGAGAGGGTGCAAAAAGTACTTCGCTCAGTGGGATTATCAGAAGTAAGTGATTTACGTGTTGGAAGTGTTTTGGATAAGACCATCTCAGGAGGTCAGCGCAAAAGATTGAATATAGCCCTTGAATTGGTGAGAGAGTCTCAAGTGATTTTTGTTGATGAACCAACAAGTGGACTGTCCAGTAGGGATTCTGAAATGATCATGGATTTGCTGAAGGAGCTCACTCTACGTGGAAAGCTAATATTTGTGGTTATTCATCAACCGAGTAGCGATATTTTTAAATTGTTTGATGATTTACTTTTATTGGATCAAGGGGGTTATCCGATTTATTTTGGGAACCCGGTTGAAAGTTTGATCCATTTTAAGAAAAAAGCTCATTTTGCCGATACAGGTGAAAGTCAATGCCCACAGTGTGGCAATGTCAATCCTGAACAACTCTTTAATATTATTGAGGCCCGACTCGTGGATGAGTATGGAGACATCACGGAGATAAGAAAAGTTACACCAAAGGAATGGAACGAGTTGTTTCATCAGCCTCAATTAGAACCCCAGGGTTTATCAGGTAGGAAAAAGAAGAAATTAAAAAAGGGTGTTGTTTTCCAGACATTGAAAACTTTTTTTAAGCGTGATTTAATGAGCAAATGGGTAAATCACACCTACATGCTGATTAACTTATTAGAAGCTCCTATGCTCAGCGTGCTTTTGTCTTTGTTTGTTAAGTTTTATCCTATTACAGGAAAAGGGCTTGAAGAATACACTTTTAGAGAGAATGTCAACTACCCACAGTATTTGTTTTTTGCCGTTGTTGTAGCGCTTTTCCTTGGACTTACAGTCAGTGCAGAAGAAATATTGAAAGACAAGAAGATTTTAAAAAGAGAACGATATCTGGGTCATTCTTATTCGGCTTATCTGTTCTCAAAATTGGGCGTTATGTTTTTAATTTCTCTGATCCAAACGGCCTCATTTCTGTTAGTCGGGAATTGGATTCTTGGAGTTGAGGGCATGTTTTGGCCATTTTTATTGGTGCTTTTTTCGGTGTCTTGTTTTGCCAATGCATTGGGCTTGAATATCAGTGCCACCTTTGATTCGGCCAAGGTGATCTACATACTTATACCCATAATGATTATTCCTCAATTGTTGTTTAGTGGAGTGATTGTTCGCTTTGATCGATTGTTTCCCTCTATTACTCAACAAGAAAAAGTGCCGTGGATCGGAGAAGTAATGGCCTCACGATGGGCCTTTGAGGCAATGGCAGTTTACCAGTACACCCATAATCCCTTTGAAAAGCAATTTTTTGCTTGGGATGCTCAGCTCAAGAACAGCGCATGGAAGAAAGATTTTTGGGCAAAAGAAATGCGTGGATTACTGCTTGATTGCAAGTCTACGCTTGAAAAAGGAGGAATTATATCACAATTGGATTTGGAGTTAATTGACGGCGAAATGTCGAGACAAGAACTTGTCATCCCTGATTTTAAGGCTCCCTTTTGGGATGGGAATCCTCAATCCATTGGGATTCGGGAATTAGATATTTATCTTGAGTCCGTGAAGCGGTTGGAAACTTATTATATACGCTTATACAGCAATGCCAATGAGCAGAAAGAGCTTTATTTATCGAGTTTGATTAAGGATGAAAAAAGCAGAGATGAAATGTTGTCTCTGAAAGACAGGCATCACAATGAAGCCATTGAGGAAATTATTACAAATAAAAACGATTTGCAGAAAATTGTCAAGTATGACAACAAGTTCATTCAGAAGAGTAATCTGGTGTATAAGCACCCCGACGAATCAGGATTGTTTTCAGCACATTTTTACGCACCAAGTAAGAAAATTTTAGGTTATTCGATAGACACATTGTGGGTCAATGTATGGGTGCTATGGTCAATGACAATATTCATGATTATTGCCCTGCAAAATGAATGGACCAATAAAATCTACCAATGGGTGGAAGGGCTGAGAAAAAAGTAATCCAGGTAAGGGATTGCTTAGGAGGTAAAATCTGACGCAATGAAATGGCTTAACCTTGCAGGTCATCCACGCCAATCATTTTAAATGGAACATGAACGATGGCTTCGTAATCTTCTCCGGCTTCTAACATATCTTCATCATCATTTTCATAATACCACTCCACAATGGATTTGCCGCCAATAGACTCTAGTTTCTTGAACAAATCTAGAAGGCATTTGCTCGAAGAGGTATTGAAGTACTCTAATTTGATTTGAAGGGTAGTGAGTTCAGCTTGCTGCGATTTGTACGCTTCAATCCAAGACAAAAGTGGTTTGTAAAACTCTATGGAGTTTTCAGGAATAGAGCGGCCAGCGAGTGTAAGAACTCCAGTTGTTGCGTTAAAGTTGACAGTAGGGGTTTTACTAGAACCGTTTAAATCTAAATTCTCCATAGTTTCAAATTGAAAAACAAATATAATGCAGAAAATAAAATACTTTTGTTCACTATGATTCAAAAAGATTGGTTTGCCTCTTGGTTTAACACAACTTTCTATCACGATTTGTATTCCAAAAGGAATGATGATGAGGCCAAGGGTTTCATGGAATATTTGTCATTTTGTTTAAAATGGAATCATAACGTGACCATCCTTGACGCTTGTTGTGGAGCTGGAAGGCATGCATTGTATTTGGAGTCAAAGGGATTTCAAGTGTATGGAATGGATTTGAGTGAAAATAATATTTTGACAGCGCAATCACTCTCCAGGCACCCTGAGCGATGGTTTATCAGTGATGTAAGATCATTTCGATTGCCTAATCAAGTTGATTTTGCTTTGAATCTGTTCACATCGTTCGGGTATTTTGAGAATGACGATGACCATTTGAGGATGCTTAAAACGATGAATGTCAATTTGAAGAATAATGGCATTTTCGTTTTGGATTTTCTAAATCTAAGTTTTGTTCAAAGCAATATGAAAGAATTAGAAATCATCAAGGGGAAGTTAGCAGATTATGAAATCAACCGGGGTATTCACCAAGGGAAAATTGTCAAGAGGATTTCATTTGTATCAGATGATAAGTCCTATTGTTTTGAAGAGAAAGTAATGGCTTATGATCAGGATCAATTGAGGAAATTGTTGGAACGAGCAGGGTTTGATATTTTGAATGTTTGGGGCGATTATCAAGGAAACCCCGTAGACGAGTATTCTCCGCGATGTATCTTTGTGTCGAAAAAAACAAGAGACGTATGATTTTGACATCTACTTTAATTTTATTCTTGGTTTCGTTAGCGGGCAGTGGAGTCCTCTTCTTGGGAAAGGACATAACCCCCAATAGAATGAAATTGTTGTTGTCTTTTAGTGCATCATATCTACTGTCTTTAACGTTTCTTCATTTGCTCCCTGAGGCCATGGCGGATGGGGGTGAACACATCGGTGTTTTCATATTAATTGGCTTTTTGCTGCAAATCATATTGGATTATTTTTCACATGGAGTGGAGCACGGTCACGCTCATGCCCATCATCATTCAGGTAAGCGATTTTACTGGATGGTGTCCATTTCACTTTGGATACATGCTTTTATTGAAGGGATGCCTTTTGGAATGACAGAGGAGGTTATGCACCATGGTCATGAGCATCACCACCATGGGCATTCATTGCTGCTTGGAATATCATTCCACAAATTCACGGAGTCCTTTGTGTTTGCAGCGTTGTTGTTGGCAATGGTTAAAGAAAAATGGAAGGCCTTTTCAGCGGCGGTGTTTTTTGCCCTTGTGGCTCCTGCGGGTGCCTTGTTTTTTTATTTGGGAGAAGAATGGGAATGGTTTCATGCGGAACATCTTCTACCCTATGTTATGGCCATATTGATGGGTATTATTTTGCATGTATCCACCATGATTTTGTTCGAAGCAGAAGAGGGACATAGATTCAATCGGGTTAAGTTCCTCATCATTCTGCTGGGATTTGCGGCTGCATTCTTCTTTTAATTCTTTAAGTTATGGTTGAAGTTCTGAACAAAGCTGATATTCAGCAGTTGTTTGAATTTGAAATCTTGTATTTTCGTGGCTCAACTTTATGTAATGGAAAAAAGCAATTGGCCCATTTGGGAAATTTTTATTCGATCAAAAGCGGGTTTGGCGCACAAGCATGTGGGAAGTTTGCATGCTGCGGATGCGCAGATGGCAATCGAAAATGCAAGAGATGTTTATACGCGACGCATGGAAGGTGTGAGTATTTGGGTAGTGCCAAGTGAGCAAATCACGGCTTCTTCTCCGGGTGACAAAGAGGCTTTGTTTGATCCTTCAAACGATAAAGTATACCGTCATCCAACCTTCTATGAAATTCCTCCCGAGGTGGGACACATGTGATGAATATGGAGCATAAGGAATATTACCTAACCCTCGCAGACACCCTATTAATTTTGGGTCAGCGACTTTCCGAATGGTGCGGCCATGGCCCTGCCATTGAAGAAGACATAGCCTTGAGTAATGTTGCCCTAGATTACATAGGTCAAGCAACTTCATTGTACAAAGAAATCGCATTGCGTGAAGGCCAAGGAAAAACTGAAGATGACTACGCCTTTTTACGCGATGCTTGGGAGTTCAGGAATGCTTTAATTGCTGAGATTCCCAATGGAGATTATGCTAAAACGATAGCGCGACAATTTGTTTTTTCAACTTGGTATTACCATTTTCTTGAACAATTGGAAAAGTCGAGTGATGAATTTCTTCAAGGTTTTGCTCAAAAATCAATCAAAGAGGTTAGGTATCATTTTCAGCACAGCAGAGATTGGATATTGCGTTTGGGTGGGGGGACAGAGGAAAGCCATTTACGTTTGCAAAATGCGGTCAATGAGTTGTGGGAGTTTACTGGGGAATTATTGGTCAACTCAATACATGAAATGAAATCATTGGAATCGTTTGTGGCTGTGGATAATGTTGTCTTAAAAGATACTTTTGAAAGAATTGTAACTGCGGTTTTTCAGGAGGCTGGTATCGCCATTCCTGAGGGCGTTTGGATGCAAAAGGGAGGAAAGGAAGGAAAGCATTCAGAGCATTTGGGATTCATTCTAGCCGAAATGCAGTTTCTTCAACGAGCATATCCTAATTCCAAATGGTAGAAGTAGAAGCAGACTTGATTTGGGAGTATCTCAAAATGGTAGAGGATCCGGAAATCCCTATACTCAATGTAATTGAGATGGGGATAGTTCGTGATCTCACCTGGGATGCAGACAACAAGAAATGGCATGTCATTATCACACCGACGTATAGTGGTTGTCCTGCGATGAAGACCATAGAGGAAGATATCATAGAAGTTTTGGCCGAATTACAGGTAAAAAATGTAGTCGTGGATACCGTTCTCTCACCTCCATGGACCACAGATTGGATGACTGACGAAGCAAGAGAAAAGTTGCGGTCTACTGGCATTGCTCCTCCTGAGAAGGGCAGTGCTGATAAAGGTTTACTCATGGGCAAGGTAAAGGAAATTGCTTGTCCCCGATGTTTATCCATCAATACAATAATGGTTTCGCAGTTTGGTACCACGGCTTGTAAATCATTGTACAAGTGCGGTGATTGTCTTGAGCCATTTGATTATTTCAAGTGCATTTGATATGAACTTTCCGGTTGATAAACTTCCACAAATTGGCACGACGATATTTTCTGTTATGTCTCAATTGGCATCGGAACACAATGCGATCAACCTAGGCCAGGGATTTCCTACTTTTCCAGTAGATCCGCAATTGATCGATATGGTGACCGAGGCGATGAAGGATGGTCACAATCAATATGCGCCAATGCCAGGTGTTCCCATACTGCGGCAGCGCATTGCTGAAAAATTATTGCGCCGCAATAAGGCAGAGTACGATTGGCAAAGTGAAATTACTATCACTGCGGGGGCCTCTCAGGCTTTGTTCACAGCCATAGGTGCTTTGATTCAATCAGGAGATGAGGTTATTTTGTTTGGTCCTGCTTATGATTGTTACGCACCTTCAATACATCTGAATGGAGGTGTGGTCAAATGGGTAGAATTACATTATCCAAACTTTGAGTTGAAAGAAGAAACACTCCTTGCGGCTGTAAATGAGAGAACCAAGCTGTTGATTATCAATAACCCTCACAATCCCAGCGGGAAGGTTTGGAAAAAAGCGGAGTTGGATTTGATTGCGAAGGTTGTATTAGAGAACAACCTATTTATTATTTCTGATGAGGTGTATGAGCATATCGTTTTTGATGGTCAACATCACATCAGTATGACCCATTACCCTGATTTGCGCAATCAGCTTTTATTGACGCTTTCTTTCGGTAAAACTTTTCATGCCACAGGTTGGAAGCTAGGTTATGCGGTAGGTCCCAAAGACTGGATGATTGCTTTTCGCAAGCAACATCAGTTCAATGTGTTTACGTGTAATTCTGCTTTTCAATATGCCTTTGCCCAATACATGGAAAATGAGTCATTGTATGATGCGATAGCTCCCATGTACGAAGAGAAGAGGAATTTGTTATTATCCAATTTGCACCATCCACTGCTGGAGGTGATTCCAACATCGGGAACTTATTTTCAATTGGTCAAGTTTTTGGGTCCAAGCCATTTAAGCGATGTGCAACAGGCAGAGCACTGGGCAGTAAACCAAGGCGTTGCTGTAATTCCCATTTCTGTTTTTTATCCAACCAACGCAAACAATGGTGTTTTTAGAGTATGTTTTGCCAAGGAAAACGTTGAGCTGATTCAAGCAGCTGAAAAATTGAATCAATTGCATTGATTTATTGATTTTTTATTTTTTGTCAATCCCTTAAAAGGTGTATTTTTGCCCTCGTTAGGCTATTTAGAAAAATTCTAAATAAGAAGAAAATGATTAAAGTATCAGAAAGTGCAAAAACGCAAGTAGCCAAGTTGATGGCTGAAGAGAATCATCCAGCTGACTCTTTTGTTAGAGTAGGTGTTGAGGGTGGGGGATGCAGTGGATTGATGTACCAGCTCAAATTTGATCATGAAATGAAAGAAGGAGATCAGGTATTTGAGGACAACGGAGTGAAAGTCGTTGTTGACAGAAAGAGTTTTCTTTATCTAATTGGTACGGAACTGGAGTACACAGGAGGGCTCAACGGTAAAGGATTCGTATTCAATAATCCCAATGCATCTAGAACATGTGGTTGCGGTGAAAGTTTTTCAATATAAGTCATGGAGATTTTAGATGAAATAACCGGTAAAGACTATGAATTTGGTTTTACAACCAATATCGAGTCTGAAAAAATACCAGCAGGTCTTAGCGAGGAAATCATTCGAGTAATTTCTGCCAAGAAAAATGAGCCAGATTGGTTGTTGACCTGGCGTTTAGAGGCTTTTAAAATTTGGCAGGGAATGAAGGAGCCGGAGTGGGCACATGTGCATTACACCAAGCCAGACTTTCAAGCCATTTCCTACTATTCAGCTCCTAAGTCAAAACCCAAATACAATAGTTTGGACGAGATTGATCCTGAGATGCGCAAGACCATGGATCGTCTTGGAATTTCTATGGATGAGCAAAAACGATTGAATGGTATCGCCGTTGATTTTGTGATGGACAGTGTTTCAGTTGCTACATCCTTCAAGGAGAAGTTGGCTGAATTGGGAATTATTTTCTGTTCCATTTCAGAAGCAGTCAAAGAGCATGGTGACTTGGTTCAAAAGTATTTGGGTACGGTTGTGCCAAGGACAGATAACTTTTATGCAGCATTGAACTCTGCGGTGTTTACGGATGGTTCATTCTGTTACATCCCAAAGGGTGTCAGGTGTCCCATGGAATTGTCCACTTATTTCAGAATCAATGAAGCAGGTACCGGTCAATTTGAAAGAACATTGCTCATTGCCGACGAAGAAAGTTATGTGAGCTATTTAGAAGGTTGCACCGCCCCTCAACGTGACGAAAATCAATTGCATGCCGCTGTGGTTGAGTTGATCGCACTTGAAAAGGCGGAGATCAAATACAGCACAGTTCAAAACTGGTATCCAGGTGACAAAGACGGTAATGGTGGCGTATTCAATTTTGTCACCAAAAGAGGTTTGTGTGATGGATACAAATCAAAAATATCTTGGACGCAAGTTGAGACAGGCTCCGCAGTTACTTGGAAATATCCCAGTTGTGTGTTAAAGGGAGATTATAGTGTAGGAGAGTTTTATTCTGTTGCGGTTACCAATCACTTTCAACAAGCTGATACTGGGACGAAGATGATTCATATTGGAAAAAATACCAATAGCACCATTATTTCAAAGGGAATCAGTGCAGGAAATAGCAACAACAGCTACAGGGGTTTGGTACAGATTAATTCAAGTGCAAAAAATGCAAGAAATTTTTCGCAATGTGATTCTTTGTTGATGACGGATACCAGTGGAGCGCACACCTTTCCTTATATCGAAGTAAATAATTCTTCGGCACAAGTAGAACATGAAGCTACCACATCGAAAATCGGAGAGGATCAGATTTTTTATTGTTTGCAACGAGGATTGGATGAAGAGCAAGCCATTAGTATGATCGTCAATGGTTATGCAAAAGAAGTATTGAATAAGCTTCCCATGGAATTTGCAGTTGAAGCGCAAAAGCTCTTAGCTATTTCATTGGAAGGCAGTGTTGGATAAAATGAATGTTATGATTGAGATCAAAGATTTAAAAGCCTCCATTGGAGAGAAAGAAATTTTAAAGGGATTGAACTTGGTGGTAAAACCTGGAGAGGTACATGCCATTATGGGGCCCAATGGTTCAGGTAAGTCAACCTTGGCCTCCGTTTTGGCAGGTCGTGAAGATTACGAAGTCACAGGAGGAGAAGTTGTCTTTAATGGCAAAGATCTTTTGGAAATGGCTCCAGAGGAAAGAGCACGTGAAGGACTCTTCTTGGCCTTCCAATATCCAGTGGAAATTCCAGGAGTTTCCAATATGAATTTTTTAAAGGCAGCTGTTGGTGAAGTGAGAAAGCACAGAGGGCTTGATGCGCTGTCGGCAAAAGATTTTTTAGCATTGGTAAAAGAGAAATCCGCTTTGGTTGAATTGGATGGTCAATTGGCGCACAGAGCGGTGAATGAGGGTTTCAGTGGAGGTGAGAAAAAGAGAAATGAAGTTTTTCAAATGGCCATGCTAGAACCCAAACTTTCTATATTGGACGAAACAGATTCTGGGTTGGATATTGACGCCTTGAGAATTGTAGCTCAAGGGGTAAATGCTATGCGCTCTCCTGAGCGATCTTTTGTCGTGATTACGCATTACCAACGACTGTTGGATTATATCGTTCCGGATGTGGTGCATGTATTGTACAAAGGTCGTATCGTGAAAACGGGAACCAAGGAATTGGCTTTGGAATTGGAAGAGAAGGGGTACGATTGGATCAAAGAAACAGTGGCGTAATGGAAAAGGTGCTGAATCAAACCCATCAGAAGTGGATAGACGCTAAGTTGGCGTTTAATACAATTGGTCATGAGCACGATGGTGAAATTCAAAGTCGGTTTTCTGTATTGGATTTTCCCAATACCAGAATGGAAGATTGGAAGTATACCCGCACGCAGAAATTGAATCAATTTCAATGGGCATTGAATCATGCGGAGGTTGTTTCTGACCCCGAGTTTCAATCATTGAATATTGTCAACACGCAAACACGTGCTGGCTTCTTTGGCTGTCTTAATCAAATGGCAGTGACGGATGCTTTTTCATTGGACATTCCAGCCAATGAGCGCTTTGAAGAACCCTTTCAGTTTGTTTTAAAAAACAAAAAAGAATTGGGGTGGAATCAACCTTCCTTTCAGTTTTCAGTTGGGGAAAATGCAAAAGCAAAAGTGGTGCTTCATTTCATTGGAGAGAATACAGGATTTTGCAATGGGGTTGTTGATATAGCTGTAAAGGCAGGAGGGCATTTGGAAATAGATATCATTCAAGACAATCACGATGATTTCTTCCAAATTCTAGATATAAGAGTCGACCAAGAAGCCAGGGCTCATTGTAATGTGGTTAGCCACATTCTCAATGCCGGTTGGGTGAGAAATAATCTTTGGATGAGTTTGAATGGAGAATTTGCACATGCCGGGTTATCTGGATTTTATCTTCCACAAGATGGACAATTGATCGATAATCACACCGTTGTTGACCACAGAGTGCCCAACTGTACTTCAAATGAATTGTACAAGGGCGTGTTGTACGATAAGTCAAGAGGAGTATTCAATGGAAAAGTGTTTGTGAGAAAGGACGCACAGAAAACAGAGGCTTATCAAAGCAATAAGAATATCATGATGAGTAATGACGCGATCATGGATTCAAAACCGGAGTTGGAGATTTATGCAGATGATGTCCGTTGCAGTCACGGATCCACCACGGGTCAATTTGATGAGGAGGCTTTGTTTTATTTGCGGGCAAGGGGATTGAGTGCAGAAGGAGCCAAACAGTTATTGGTTTCAGCTTATGTGAACGAGGTGATTGAACGTTCGCAGAATGATACAGTAGTGCAATACGTTAAGCAAGAACTTTCCAAAAGGGGACGCATTATTGCAGATGAAATATGAGCATTGCGCAGCAAATAAATAATATCCGAACAGAGTTTCCTATCCTTCATCAAAAAGTAAGAGGTCAGCAGTTGGTCTATCTAGATAATGCAGCGACCACTCAAAAACCTGAAGCGGTAACAGCGTGTATACAGGAGTATTATCATCAATACAACTCCAATGTGCATAGAGGGGCGCATTTTTTGGCCAACTTGGCTACTGCAAGAATGGAAGAGGCCAGGTCAGTGGTGAGAGATTTTTTAAATGCTTCAAGTTCAGAGGAAATCATTTATACCCAAGGCACCACAGATGGCATCAATTTGGTGGCAACGGCATGGGGAAATGAAAATATCAAAGAAGGAGATGAGATACTCATTGCCACTTCTGAACATCATGCCAATATAGTTCCTTGGCAAGAGTTGTGTAAAAGAACAAAAGGTGTGTTAAAGGTTATACCATTGAATGAAGATGGATCTTGGGCAATGGACTACAAAAAAATGATTCACTCCAAAACGAAGTTGGTATCTGTGGGTTGGGTGAGCAATGCTACGGGTGTTATTCACCCTGTTGCAGAAATGATTGAACAAGCAAGAACCGTTGGGGCTAAAGTTTTAATAGACGCGGCGCAAGCGGTGAGTCATTTTTCCATTAATGTTCAACAATTGGATTGCGATTGGCTGGTATTCTCTGGACACAAGCTTTTTGGTCCTACGGGTATAGGAGTATTGTATGGAAAGAGAACCGTTATGGAGTCCATGCAAGTCTATCGAACCGGAGGTGAAATGATTGACAAAGTGAGCTTTTCTGGAACGACGTACAATCAACTTCCTTATAAATTCGAGGCGGGTACGCCCCATATTGAGGGAATCATAGCCTTGTCTGAAGCCATAAGGTGGTACAGGAATTTGGGATGGTCATTCATTCATGAAGTGGAGATCATGCAAAAAAATGCCATGCAAGAATTGGTGAATGAATTTGATGAATTGAATTGGATCGGTCAAGCAAAAAATCGAGTGGCACTTTATGGCTTTGCACATCCTAATATTCACCATGGTGATATCGGAGCTTTATTGGATCAGCAAGGTATAGCAGTTAGAACAGGACACCATTGCACTCAACCCTTGTGGGAATCGATGAATATTTTGGGAAGTGCTCGGGCATCTTTTGCCGTTTACAACACTGAAGAAGAAATTGTTTTATTTAAAAACGCATTGACCAAAACCTTACAAATGTTGTCATGAGTATTGCTCAAAAACAGAAAGAGATAATCGAAGAGTTTGCTATGTTTCCAACCTGGATGGAGAAGTATGAGTACATCATCGAATTGGGGAAGGATTTACCTTTGATTTCGGACGATTTGAAAACGGATGATTATCTCATAAAGGGCTGCCAATCGAGGGTTTGGATATCGGCAAAAAAGAATGAAAACGGAATTTTTCATTTTTCTGCGGATAGCGATGCCATTATCACAAAAGGAATTGTGGCATTGGTGGTGAGAATTTTCGATGGGGAAAAGGGTCAAGATATTGTGAATGCATCAATGGATTTTCTGACAGAAATTGGATTGATAGAAAATTTGTCGCCAACAAGGAGCAATGGGTTATCGGCCATGATCAAGCAAATGAAAATGTACGCGTTAATTATGTAAGAAATGGATAGGGAGAAGATTACAGAGGATATTATTGCCACGCTAAAAACCATCTACGATCCAGAGATACCTGTGGATATTTATGAATTGGGATTGATATATGGTATAGATGTATCGGAGACAGGAGATGTAACCATTAGCATGACATTGACTTCTCCTTCATGTCCTGTAGCTGAAACGCTTCCACCAGAAGTAGAATCCAAAGTAAGAGAGACCCCAGGCGTAATTGGTTGTAAAGTTGAAATTACTTGGGAGCCTGCCTGGGACAAAAGTATGATGTCCGAAGCTGCCCAACTGGAATTAGGTTTTTTATAAAATCAGACGTAAATTTTCAACATGAAATCTTTGTTGTTGAAAATTGTTGGAATTACAATTGTTTGTCTTTTTACACAACGATCATTTGGGGGGGTAGGTTTTGTTGGCGCTCATGCGAGTAGTGCCTGGACCTTCTATCAGGATGCAGGGGGCAATGGTTTAAGAACCATTACAACCTCCATGCTTACGCTCCGCGGTAGTAATTCCCTTCAATTTAATTTGATTGAAACCAAGGTTACCATGATTGCACCATTATCGGGTTGGTATTCATTTTCATGGCAACATACCACACTAGACAACGCGTTGTATGAGGATGCTGCTTATTACATCAACAACTTTTATTATCCCATCACAGAGGGTAATCCTGCGGTCTCTGCTACCGGTAATATCACCATGTATGCTGCGGCTGGAACAACGATAGGATTTGCCATTTTTTCCAATGATGATGCGTATGGGGCTTCCACTTTGAAGATTACCAATTTCACTTGGCCTGATGCCGTGGTGGGATGCACTAATTCATCGGCTTGTAATTATAACCCGTTGGCCAATGTATCAGCATCTTGCGTTTACCCTGCACAATATTACAATTGCGCCAGCCAATGTCTGAATGATTCGGATGGTGATGGTATTTGTAATGAGTATGAAGTGGTGGGATGCATGGATGTTACTGCCTGCAACTATTTGGTGATTGCAACCGATGCAGGTGCATGTATTTATCCTGAACTTCATTACAATTGTTCTGGAAATTGTATAGTGGATACGGATGGTGATGGTGTGTGCAATGAATTGGAGATACAAGGATGTTTGGACCCGTTGTCCTGTAACTATAATGCACAGACTACCGATTTGATAGGTTGTATTTATGCACAACCTTTTTATAATTGTTCGGGAATTTGTATTGTTGATTCGGATGGTGATGGTATCTGTAATGAGTTGGAAATTTCAGGTTGTAATCAGGTTAATGCATGTAATTATAATCCATCAGCGACAGACGCAGGAATTTGTATTTATGCAACAACATTTTACGATTGCTCAGGGAATTGTTTATTGGACTCAGATGGAGATGGAGTGTGCAATGAATTGGAAATAGCCGGATGTCAGGATCCAGCTGCGTGTAATTTCAATTCATTGGCTACTGACACTTCACCATGTCAATATGCATTGAATTATTACAATTGCGATGAAAGTTGTGTAAATGATGCGGATGATGATGGCGTTTGTGATGAATTGGAGGTTGTTGGATGTCAAGATGTATTGGCCTGCAATTACAATCCATTGGCAACAAATTCTGCAGTTGGCTTGTGTGTTTACGCATTATCATTTCGAAATTGTGTTGGAGAATGTCTGTTAGATACAGATGGAGATGGAATTTGTAATCAAGAAGAAATCCAAGGTTGTCTGCAATCAACTGCATGTAATTTTAATCCTTTGGCGACAGATCCAGGAACTTGCATATTTCCGGAAGCGTTTTACAATTGTGATGGCTTTTGCATATCTGATATCGATGAAGATGGTGTTTGTGATCCATTAGAAATTGTAGGTTGCCAAGATCAGATGGCATGTAATTATGACGCCTCCGCTACCGATCCCTCCGATTGCAGTTATCCTGTGCTTCACTACAATTGTGATGGTAATTGTATCAATGACTTTGATTTTGATGGTATTTGCAATGAGTTTGAAATGGGCGGTTGTCAGGATACTGCAGCTTGTAATTTTAATCCAATGGCCACCGATAATAATGGTACATGCTGGTATGTTGACATGGCTTTTGATTGCTCCGGAAATTGTATTGAAGATGCAGATTTAGATGGTATTTGTGACGATCTTGAAATAGTGGATTGTCTTGATCCAGAGGCTTGCAACTTTAATCCATTTGCTACAGATGCCGGGTGGTGTGATTATCCGGTTCAATTCTATGATTGTAATGGCAATTGTATTTTAGACAGTGATGGTGACGGAATTTGTAATGGAATGGAAATTCAAGGTTGTCAAGATGCTTTGGCCTGTAATTATAATCCAGCAGCGACAGAGAATGACTGTGACTATGCGCTTGAATATCAGCAATGTGATGGCAGTTGTCAAAACGATATGGATGAAGATGGTATTTGTGACGAGTTGGAGATTATGGGGTGTATGGATGTTACAGCTTGTAATTATCTTTCTTCCGCCACAGATATGGGAGTTTGCTTTTATCCTCTGAATCAATTTGTCAATTGTCAGGGCTTTTGCTTCAACGATACTGATGGAGACGGGGTTTGCGATGGTCAAGAAATAGTGGGTTGTCAAGATCCAACGGCTTGTAACTACCTTCCAGAAGCGACGGATTCAGGTAATTGTGAATACCCTGTTTTTGGTGAAGATTGTGATGGCGTATGTATTGACGACGATGATGATGATGGGATTTGCAATTCCCAAGAAATTGTAGGTTGTATGATTCTTTCCGCTTGCAATTATTTGGCTACCGCAACAGATGCTGGGCCTTGTACGTTCCCCAACTCACCCTACAATTGCCAAGGTCAGTGCATTCAAGACACGGACGGCGATGGGGTTTGTAATGAATTAGAAGTTTTGGGATGTGTGGATGTGAATGCTTGTAATTTCAATCTCTTGGCCACGGAATCCGGTGCTTGTTTTTATGCCTCTGAATGGTTGGATTGCAATGGGCAGTGTTGGCAAGATGCAGATAATGACGGTGTCTGTGATGGTCAAGAAGTGCAGGGATGTCAGGATGTAAATGCTTGCAACTATAATCCCATGGCGACCGAAAATGTGAATTGTGTATTTGCGTCAATAGGTTTGGATTGCAATGGAAATTGTTTACAAGACGCTGATGGGGATGGCATTTGTAACGCTCAGGAAGTGATTGGATGTCTGGATGAAAATGCCTGCAATTACAATGGTAATGCAACAGACTCAGGTTCTTGTAATTATCCCAATGAAGGATATAATTGTGAAGGCGTTTGTCTCAGTGATATGGATCTAGACGGTGTTTGTGATTCTTTCGAGTTGGTGGGATGCATGGATATTAACGCGTGCAATTTTGAGAATTGGGCAACGGATACAGGCACTTGCTATTATGCGGAGACATTTTTTGATTGCCAGGGAAATTGTCTTCAAGATTCAGATTTAGATGGTGTTTGTGATGAATTGGAAGTGTTGGGGTGCACGGATACCCTTGCCTGTAATTTCGATGTGTTGGCCACAGAGTTAAATGTGACGGATTGCATTTTGCCTTCGACCGAGATCTGTAATGGTATTGATGATGATTGCAATGATTTGGTTGATGATGGCCTAGTATTTACTTTTTGGTTTCTTGACAATGACAATGACGGTTTTGGTAGCATGGATTCTTTGGAGTCTTGTCAGACAAGCTTTCCTGGTTGGTCTGTTAATGACCAGGATTGCGATGACAATGATGCCATGATAAATCCCTCCGCCATTGAAATTCTGGACAATGAAGTAGATGAAAATTGCGATGGAGCAGTGGAAACGGGTTTGACGGCACATACAATTTCAAGACTGAATCTTTATCCCAATCCCAATAATGGTGAATTTATTGTCTTTACGGATGAAGCTGTTTTGGATTTTCAAATTCTTGATGATCAAGGACATTTGGTTGTCCATGGTTTTGTACAAAAAGAAAAGCGAGTCCGTTTGAACTCGCTTTCTAATGGTATTTACCTTTTTAAATCTTCTAAAGGAATTGTACCTTTTCTAATTCAGAATTAATTGTGTTTTACGACAATACATTTCTGGAAATCACGATTTTTTGAACTTCACTTGTGCCTTCATAAATCTGAGTGATTTTGGCGTCACGCATTAATCGTTCAACATGATATTCTTTAACGAAACCATAACCACCATGGATTTGCACGGCCTCTACAGTGTGCTTCATGGCAACAGAAGAGGCGTATAACTTGGCCATTGCGGAGGCTTGGTCATAGTTTTGACCATTGTCTTTTAACCAAGCAGCTTTGTACACCAACATTCGGGCAGCTTCTATTTCAGTTGCCATATCAGCCAATTTGAATGCAATGGCTTGGTGTTTTGAAATCTCTTTTCCAAACGCTTTTCTTTCTTTTGAGTAGGCGAGGGCAAGTTCGTAAGCCCCTGCTGCAATACCCAAAGCTTGGGCAGCAATTCCTATACGACCGCCACTTAATGTTTTCATCGCAAACTTGAAACCGAATCCATCTTCTCCGATGCGATTGGCCTTGGGTACTTTCACATCATTGAATAGCAAGGTATGGGTATCACTTGCTCGAATGCCCATTTTATTTTCTTTGGCACCGACGATAAAACCTTCCATGCCTCTTTCAACAATCAAGCAATTGATTCCTTTGTGTCCTTTGTCAGCATCTGTCTGTGCGATGACCAAATACGTAGACGCACTACTTCCGTTGGTAATCCAATTTTTGGTTCCATTCAGTAAGTAATAATCACCCATATCAATGGCTGTTGTGCGCTGGGAGGTTGCATCTGAACCGGCTTCTGGTTCTGACAGACAAAAGGCCCCAATCTTTTCGCCATTGGCCAATGGAGTTAAGAATTTTTGTTTTTGCTCCTCATTGCCATATGCCTCGAGTCCCCAAGTTACAAGGCTGTTGTTGACGGACATGCAAACGGACGTTGATGCATCAATTTTGGAAATTTCTTCCATGGCCAATACATAGCTCAACGTATCCATCCCAGATCCTCCGTACTCTGGACTCACCATCATTCCCATGAACCCCAATTCAGCCAATTGTTTAATCTCGTCAACGGGAAACTTCTGATGTTCATCGCGCTCTATAACGCCTGGCTTTAGGACGTTTTGTGCAAATTCACGTGCAGCAATTTGAACTGCTTTGTGTTCTTCTGATAATTCGAAATGCATTGTTCGATAAAATTGATTTGTGCAAAGAAAAGCCATAATTGCCATTGACAAAAAACTTTGTCATTTTGCCTTTTGTGAAATAACATTGTGCCATGAACAAAAGAGACTATACGGTTTTGGGTTTAATGAGTGGTACGAGTTGTGATGGCTTGGACTTGATGCTCTGCCGAATCTTTTTTGAGAATGGGTGGAAGTATCACATTATCAAATTTGTGACCTATCCTTATTCCCCTGAAGAAATGACATCATTGAAGCTGGTGAGCAGTCTCAGTGCTGCTGAGTTGATGAGTGCGCATGCGAAATGGGGAAATATTTTTGGTGAAAAGGCACGTGAATTTTTACAAAGCAATGCAGAAGTCAAAGTTGATTTCATAGCATCTCATGGCCACACTGTTTTTCATCAACCCAATGAGGGCTTCACTTTTCAGATGGGATTGGGGGCTAATATTGCTGTGAAAACGCAGTTACCGGTAGTTTGCGATTTTAGAACTTCTGATATTGCTTGGGGAGGACAAGGTGCACCATTGGTCCCCCTTGGTGATGCGCTCTTTTTTGAGGATTATGATTTTTGTGTTAATCTGGGAGGGTTCATTAATATTTCATACGCCATCAATAAAGAGCGATGTGCTTTTGATGTTTGCCCAATGAATATTGTACTCAATTATTATGCTCAATCTTTGGGTGCTGCTTATGATAAAAATGGTCAATGGGCAAGTGATGGTAGGGTGCATGAAGAGTGCTTATCCGCCCTGAATGCTTTGGATTATTATCAGCAACCACCTCCTAAATCATTGGGCGTGGAATGGGTTAATGCTCGAATTTTACCAATGATGAAATCATATGGTCTTGAAGGTCCAGATGCTTTGGCGACATTGGTTGAGCATGCTGCAAAACAATTGGCACAGTCACTCAATGGATGGGTAGGAAAGTCATTGTTGACGGGAGGTGGCGTTTACAATCATTATTTTATTGAAAGATTGAGGGTGCATTTACCTCAGATGGAATTGGTTATTCCTGAACGAGATTTGATCGATGGCAAGGAGGCTCTCATCTTTGCGCTTTTGGGTGTAATGCGATGGGAAAACAATTACAATGCGTTACAAAGTGTTACAGGCGCAGCAAGGAGCTCAACAGGTGGTGCCATTTATCTGTATTGATTATCCAAATAAGACAGCAATCAATTCATCCACTCGTCCAACTGGTAAGATCTCAATAGCTCCTATTTCACTTTCTTTGTTGTGTTTTGGGATAACTATTTTTTTGAATCCTAGCTTTTTTGCTTCTCCAATCCGTTGATCAATTCTTGCCACGGGTCTTATCTCTCCGTTCAATCCAACTTCTCCTGCAAAGCAAGTTAATTCGGGTAATGCTATGTCTTCATTGCTGCTGATGATGGCGGAGACTACGGCAAGATCCATTCCAGGATCTTCCATTCTAATTCCACCGGCAATATTGAGAAATACATCTTTCATTCCCAACCTAAAACCACATCTTTTTTCCAAAACAGCCAGCAACATGTTCAATCTTCTTAAGTCAAATCCTGTGGTGCTCCTTTGCGGCGTTCCGTAAACGGCTGTACTTGCAAGTGCTTGAATTTCGATGAGCATAGGGCGCATTCCTTCTAGAGCAGCCGAAATAGCAGAGCCTGAAAGACCGTTCTGATGCTGCTGGATAAGCAGCTCACTGGGATTGGAGACCTCACGCAGTCCACTTCCTTGCATTTCATATATGCCCAGTTCATTGGTGGATCCAAAACGGTTTTTGGTGGTTCGCAACAATCGATAAACATGTTGCTTATCCCCCTCAAACAGTAAAACAGTATCCACCATGTGCTCCAAAAGTTTGGGGCCTGCAATGGAACCTTCTTTGGTGATGTGGCCAATCATGAAAATGGCTATGTTGTTTTCTTTAGCAACTTTTAAAAGTCGAGTAGCATTCTCTCTAATCTGTGAAACACTTCCGGGTGCGCTATCAATTAATTTGCTTTGCAACGTTTGTATGGAATCGATGATGACCAATTGCGGCTTAACTTGAGCAATGTGCGCCTCTATTTGCTCAATGTCAGTCTCCATCACCAACCAGCAGAGGTCATTTTGTAGGCCTACACGGTCTACCCGCATTTTGATTTGCTCTTCGCTCTCCTCCCCAGAAACATAAAGGACAGTCATATTATTTTGTTGAAGTGCCAATTGCAACAACAATGTCGATTTGCCTATACCCGGCTCTCCGCCAAATAAAATCAAACTACCAGGAACCAAACCATTGCCCAAAACCCGATGCAATTCTTGATCAATGATGGCATACCTCGGGTAATTTTGACTCTCCAATTCTTTGACTGTTCTTGCTGGTTGATTGATGCGGACCATGCCGGCTGAAGGTTTGCTATCGTTCCCTCCACGCTGTATGACCTCTTCATCAAACGTGTTCCATTCAGAACAGCTTGGACATTTTCCGGCCCATTGAGGTGATTGATGACCGCAATTTCTGCAGAAATACGCTGTTTTTGTTTTTGCCATTTGGCTAAGATATTTTAGTATTTTCACATTTCGAATTTTCATTCAATGGAGCAAGAAAAGTGGTTCCCTTTTTTAAGCAAATTCTGTCTGTTTTCCTTGCTTTTTGGCTTGCTTTTTTTTTCTGTTTTTTATTTTTCGTTTTTTTATTTTAATCACTATTATCGACTTGATTTAGCAGAGGATATTGAAACCGTAGTGCTGGGCAATAGCCACCCCCAATGCGCAATCAACGACGAGCTTTTAGCCAAAACAAAGAATCTTTCACGTGCGGGAGAACCCATCTATTACGTGTTGCCCAAGCTGCAGCATTTGATTCAGAATAATCATCATGTAAAACAAGTGATTCTTGAGTTGTCAGACAAAGAGTTTCAGTCAGCTTTGTCACGCTGGATGTGGAGCCCAATGGTCATTGAGCACTGCACTAAGGCCTATTGGGCTTTTTGGCCAATGAGTTATCATGTTGGATTCATCCAAAAAAGGGGGATTGATTATTTTAATTATTTGATGGCCGCTGAGAGAAAGTACCTTTTGGCCATGACGCAGAGGTCGGAACCTTTTTTTGAATTTTTATTGTGGGGTGGTTACAAACCCAGCGATGAACGAATGAAAAAAGAAAAATGGGAAGAGTCTCAGCAACCCATTTCTGAGCAATGTGATTCTCTGCTCATTCCTGTTGATGCCAATTATATTGCATTTCAAGAATTGATGGAGTTGTGTAATCAAAAAAAAATAAAACTTTCCTTAATCCGATGTCCGGTGCATGAGAGTCTTCATGATTGCTTTGAAAAGGATTACTTTCGTTTGGTGTCACAGAAAATGAACTTGGATGTTTTGGATTTTCGAAATTTATTTTTACCAGACTCTTGTTTCAGGGATGCGGAGCATTTGAATAGCATAGGTGCAACTTTGTTTACACATAAGCTGATAGATGAAGGAATATGCCAATAATGAATAAGTGTGCACAAGTTGGTTGCATAGAACAATAGAAAGATAATATGGTGAAATTGTTTTTGAAACGACTCTTTTTTTGTTTACTAATGCTGGTTATCATTTGTGGTATTTTGTTCATTGGATTGGGTTGGTATGTGCGAGAAAATTTAAAGTTGAATATTCAATCCACCACTTTAATTCTTGGAAATAGCCATCCAGAGTGTGCATTGGATGATAGAGGTTCACTTGCGTTTAAGAATTTAGCGCGCTCTGCAGAGCCACTTTATTATACCCAGTTTAAATTAAAATGGCTTTTAAAGTGGAACCCGCAGATAAAGCGGGTATTTGTTGAATTAAGTGAAAATCAGCTGGAGTCTCGGATGGAGGATTGGATCTGGTCTGATGAGAGTATTCACCGACAAACGGTTTCACTTTATCCATTTTTAAGTTGGAAACATCATCTAGAGGCCATTAGAAAAAAGAATGTATATTATATTTTGGATTTGCTTGTCGCAATGAAACGTTGCATATCGGGTGTGTTTTTAAATGATGAATCACTATTCTTTGAGCACCTAGACTGGGGAGGTTTTGAGGCGCAAGAGGGAGTCCATTTTAACACCCAGCAGCAGCGCACTGCGAATGACAAGCAAGAATCTTTGGCCCCTTATGTCGATAATTTGATGGCATTGCAAGAAATTGTTGAATTGGCAAAAGAATTTGGTGTTGAAATCAAATTCATTCGATGTCCATACCATCCAAGAGCCAAGGTCAATTTTGAGAAATCATATCTGGAATTTTTTACTGACCATCCTGAATGGTTTCTTCTGGATTTCAGGGACTTTGTGCTTCCTGATGACTGTTTTTTCGATGAATATCATTTGAATGCCAAAGGTGCGGTAGTGTTCACACAACATTTTAACAAAATGTTATTGAGTCCTACCGGAGTACATTCAAAAGAATGATATTTCATAATTGTATTTTAACCTAAAGGACATTCAAGTCATGTTTATTTTCATTGTACATTTGTATGCTAACCTAAAAAATATGAAAAAACTTTTATTGTCTATTTTTTCTTTTGCAGCCGCCATTAGTGCTACTGCTCAATGCTCTGGTGTATTCATGTCCGAAATCGTTGAGGGCTGGAGCAATAACAAGGCCGTTGAGATTTACAATCCCACCGCCAACACTGTTTCTTTGGATGGATACGGAATAGTTCGATTTGACAATGGATCAACGACATACGGTCAAATTACTCCTTTTGATGGTCTTACAATAGCTCCTTACGATGTTTTGGTTGTTGTTTTGGATAAAAGAGATTCACTTGGAACAGGTTTAGAAGCCCCAGTGTGGGATGAGCTTCAGGCCGCAGCTGATATTTTTGTATCTCCCACCTACGATAATGGTGTATGGGCAATGTATTTTAATGGTAACGATGCATTGGCTATCGTCAGAGACAATGGTCAAACTTTGGTGGACTTGTTTGGAAGAATAGGCGAGGGTACTGGTTTTGGAGGATGGAGTCCGCTAGGTACTTTAGATAGCCAAGGTAATCCGACTTACGCATCTAAGGATCACACCATGATTAGAAAGGCCGATGTTACAGGTGGTGTATCCACCAATCCATCTTCTTTTGATGTTTTTGCACAATACGACACATTGCCTGCTAATACGTTTGATAACCTTGGAGCTCACAATTGCAACTGCGGAACAGTGGGTTTACAGAACACAATAAATAAAGATGGATTCAATGTTTATCCCAATCCAGTGAAAGATGGTCATTTCAGTGTAGTGGCCAATCAGGGGATTGAGCAATTGAATATCTATACTATGAGTGGTCAATTGGTATCCCGTAAAAATGAGATCAATGATATCATGTTGAATGTGGACGTCAATACACTGAATTCAGGTTTGTATTGGGTTGAGGTAGTTTTCCAAAATGGAACAATTGAGCGAAAGAAATTGATTAAGTAACGATATACATGTATTTATCAAAGGGGGCGGAAGCCCCCTTTTTTTCCCTTATAAAATGAAAAAAATTATCCTGTTTATTCTTTTGCTCAATGCAATTTTGAGTCGAGCACAAAACAACTTTTCCGGAACCATTTCAGATGTGATATCAGGAGAAACCATACCATCAGCTGTTTTGGTTTGGGGCGAAAAAAAAGATAAAGGAGCGGTTGCAGATGTGAATGGAAAATTCAATGTTCAACTGCCAAAAGGGCGTCAAATAATTAATTTTTCGGCCGTAGGGTATGAGGAGCAATCGTTTGAGGTGAGTATCGGCAACAATCCGGTTTCTTTGGATGTACAACTGGTATTGATCAATCAGAAAGAATTGTTGATTGTTACAGACTTGGCTGTGGGCAGAAAAGTGCCTGTGGCATATTCCAACATCGACATGAAGCGGATTGATGAGGAATTGGGTGGTAGGGAAATGGCGACACTGGCCAACACCACTCCAGGAGCCTACTCAACCCGAGCCGGCGGTGGTGATGGTGATGCAAGAGTAACCATCAGGGGTTTTTCAGGCCCCAATGTAGCCGTAATGCTCGACGGAGTTCCTGTTAATGATATGGAGAATGGAACGGTCTATTGGAGCAATTGGTTTGGCTTGGATTTGGTTACCCAAACAGCACAAATTCAAAGAGGACTGGGGGCCTCTAAATTGGTAATTCCAGCAGTGGGAGGAACAATGAATATAATCACGCGTGGTATTGATCAAAAAAGAAGAATTCAAGTCAAGCAGGAGTTTGCTGTGGGTGCGTTTAGCCGCACTTCTTTTGGAATGAATACCGGGAAGTTAAAAAATGGCTGGGCCTTTTCTTTTGCTGCATCTGTTAAGGATGGGAAGGGATGGGTGGACGCTACACCAACCAGAGGAGCATTTGGATTTTTTAAGGTCGAAAAGAAAGTGAACCGTCATTTATTGAGTTTTTACGCATTAGGTGCTCCTCAAAGTCACGGTCAGAGAGGTCGTCAAGATGCCATTGCACTCTATGACAAAGAAACAGCTGAGAAATTGGGAGTGCCAACGACATTCAACTACAATAGTGCCAACCCCAATGCTCCCATTTTTGATGGAGGTATAAACTACAATCCTGATTTGGGTTATTTGCAACGTTACACGTTGGTGGACGGTCAAAAAACAGACATGCAATCCAGGGAAATGGTAAATGCTAGAGAAAATTTTTATTTCAAACCTCAATTTTCATTGAAAGATGTTTGGTCCATTACAGATCATTCGTTTTTATCGACAGTAGCTTACATGTCGATAGGACGAGGTGGAGGAAAGCGATGGAATGATAACTTAGGTGTTAAGGATTATTTGGCTGATGGAACCGTTGACGTACAGAAATTTTATGATGCCAATTCTGGAGCTACCATTCCTTTGTTTTCAGGTCCTGATTATAACATCAATCCCCTTGTGAGCAATACAGAGCGTTACGCGACTTCCAATTATATTAAAGCCAGTATGAACGAGCACCAGTGGACCGGTGTTCTCTCCACCTACAGCAATCAGGTGAATGAGAATTTCACACTGTCAGGTGGAGTGGACTTGCGCTCATATCGTGGATCGCATTACAGGAAAATAATTGATTTAATGGGCGCTGATTATATCGTCACCAGAAGTGCATTTGATAAAAACGATCCTAATTTAGTGAAGAGAGAAGGTGATATAGTGGATTACAACAATGATGCTTTGATCAGATGGGGAGGTTTATTTGGTCAAATGGAATATGAAGATAGAAGAATTACCGCCTTTATTAGTGGTTCAACAGCCATCACAGGATACAACCGCATAGATTACTTTTTACCAAAGGTAGTTGAAGTCAATAATGAAATGGTGGAAGTAGGATACAGCCAGCCTACTAATGTACCCAATTACATCTCATTGGTTAAAGATACTGTTTTAATAAATGGTCAGAGTTATATCTCGGGAATGCCAGGCTCAGAATTCCAAAGCACGGGTTGGTTATACCGCAATACTTTTACAGTGAAGTATGGATTCAAAGCGTCTATCAATGAGCATTTCTCCGCTTTTTATAACGCGGGATATTTGAATAAGGCCCCTCAGTTCAACCAAGTTTACACGAATGGAAATCAACGATTCGCCAATATTCACAATGAAATCATCATGAGCAATGAAATTGGGTTGAATTGGAAATATTCCAAATGGGCCATGAATGTCAATGCTTATCACACAACATGGGAGAATAAACCTTATCCTTATGGTTTATCCGTTCCCAATCCACTCGATCCTTCGACCAATATTAGCGTCAATGTAAGAGGAATGAATGCAAGACACATGGGTATAGAAATGGACGCGGCTTTGAAGTTGACTGATCGCCTTACCTTAGAAGTATTGGCCTCTTATGCTGATTGGATTTGGACTTCAGGGGATACCATCTATGTTAGAGATGACAATGGTAATGTGATGTTGAAAGATCCCGAGGATCCCAATTCTGGTCCATATACATTCGTTTATGATGCCAATGGTGTGCATGTTAGTGATGCTGCTCAATCACAATTGGGTGCCATGTTGCGCTACGAATGGAAAAATGGAGCTTATGTTAAATCGAGGTATACTTGGTTTGATCGTTATTTTGCAGAGCTTAATCCATTTACCTTGAATGGAGATAACGCAGGAAGAGAATCATGGAGACTGCCGAGTTATGGGACCTTGGAGTTTCACGCCGGATATACATTGCCTGATTATTGGGGAGTAAAATGGGATTTGAGAGGAAGTGTATATAATGCTTTGAATTCCAGCTTCATCACTGATGCTACCAACAACAGTACATCAGCATTGTACAATGACAAGTCCAATGGTTTTAATGCAGCCTCTGCAGGTGTTTTCTTTGGACAGGGTAGATGGTTTAATGTATCTTTAACGGCCAGTTTTTAATGTAAATTATGAAATATAAATCAATGAAAAAAATAGGTGTTTTAATGCTGTCGCTCATAGCATGGACGGCGCAATCGCAGTTCGTCATCAACGAGGTTGACGTTGATCAAACGGGTACTGATACCCAGGAGTTTGTTGAAATCAAAGGGAATCCCGGATTTTCTTTAACAGGTTACGTCATGGTGTTATTCAATGGAAATAATGCAACGGAAGCTTCTTATTTTTCCCTTGATTTAACGGGAACTATTCCAGCCTCAGGTTATTTCGTTATTGGAAATCCTTTGGTGCCTAACGTGAATCAAATAGTTGATCCTGGCGCAAGTGGAGCATTCCAAAATGGAGCTGATGCCATTGCTATTTATCAAGGCTCTTCTTCCGCATGGCCCAATGGCACTTCACCGGTATTGGCAGGTGCAGTAGATGCTGTGGTTTATGGAACGGATGATGCCGATGATACGGGGCTTTTGGGAATTTTTGTTCCGGGTCAAATTCAAGTAAATGAAAGTCCAAGCGCTACAACCTCAGCTTCAAGAATTCCTGATGGTGGTTCTCCCTTCAACCAAGGAGCGTTTGTGTCCCAAGCGCCAACTCCGGGTGCTTCCAACTCAGGTGAGGTGGCAGGCTGCATGGATGCAACCGCTTGCAACTACAACGCCAATGCTACATCAGATGATGGCTCTTGCGCCACTGTTGGAGATGCATGTGATGATGGAAATGCAAATACGGCCGGTGATGCTTACGATGCCGACTGTCAATGTATAGGTGAGATTTCAGGTTGTATGGATCCAGCTGCTTGTAACTACAATGCATCAGCAGTATTGGATGACGGGTCTTGTGCGTTGCCTGGCGACGCTTGTAACGATAACAATGCTGCTACTATCAATGATGCTTACGATGCAGGTTGTGTATGTGTTGGTGAAGATTCAGGTCAAAGTACAGTTGTTTTGGCAGAGCAAGCAGGTGTTGGGGCTTCGGTGACAGTAACGGGAATCATTACCAATGGAGATGAGATGGGAAGCTCGGTGCGTTATATTCAAGATTTTGGCGGTGGTTTGGCCATTTACCCTGGAACAGCATGGACCAATTTCACTGCTCCCAATCGTGGTGATTTGGTTACCGTTTCAGGCACGTTATCAGAGTTTGGTGGACTATTGGAATTGGGTCCAACCTTGACATCAGTGACCATTAACGCAACCAATCAAACATTACCCACCCCGGAGTTGATTACGCCTGCTCAGTTGGGAGAGGCATTGGAAGGAGAATTGGTAACTGTAGAAAATGTAGTTTTTGATTTGGCAGGTACTCCCATCTCAGGAAACTCAACTTATAACTTTACATCAAACGGAGAACAAGGAGCAATTTATGTAAGAGCCGGTAGTGTTTTGGTGGGCGTAAACCTTCCGGCCAGTGCAGTAACATTGGTGGGTATAGCATCTCAATATGATCCAGCTGCACCATTTGATGCAGGGTATCAAATTTTGCCAAGGGATGAGAATGATTTCATTTTACCTCCTGGAGTAGCTATTTTGGGACAAGTTGTTCAGGAAAACATTAATACAGATTCTTTCGATTTGACATGGGCTACCAATAACTCGGGAAATAGTCAAGTAGATTACGGATTGACACCGGCCTTAGGCCAAACAGTTGTAGTGAATGACAACGTAACAGATCATACAGTAACCATCACAGGATTGGAGCCAGGAACCATTTATTATTGTTCTGTTACCTCAACTAACGCAGATGGAAGTTCAACTTCTACCGTTCGCCCTTATGCCACCAAAAGTTTGAGCTCTGGTGAGATTAGGGTTTATTTCAATCGTCAAGTGGATACTGCTTATGCATCAGGCGAAAATGCCTTGAGCATAGGCGCTGGATCAAATGATAGTATTGCCGCATACATCAGTAGAGCTCAGCAAACGTTAGATATTGCTATATACAACTTTACAGATGATGCTGTTATTGCCAATGCAATTAATGCCAGATATGATGCAGGTGTTCAAATTCGTGTGGTAGCGGATGGATCTACTGCTCAGATGGGGCTGAGCCTCTTGAATTCCAATATTCCGGTAGTTGAGAGAATCAATACTTCAGGAACAGGAATTATGCATAATAAATTTATGATTGTAGATGCGGATGATGCAGACAACGCATGGGTTTGGACTGGTTCGATGAACTGGACTGATAACAACATGTACAATGACTACAACAACATCGTTATTTTCCAAGATCAAAGTGTTGCACGCGGTTATCGATTGGAATTTGAGGAAATGTGGGGAGGTAGTGGTCCAACTCCAGGTGTAGCATCGGGAGTTTTTGGATCAAGCAAATCGAGTAACACACCATCAGAGTATGTTTTAGGTCCAGATAATATCAGAGTGGAAAGTTATTTCTCACCCACAGACAATGCCAATGGCGCCATCATTCGCGCGATGCAGACGACGGATGCTAATTTGGATTACGCCGTGCTTGCTTTCACCAGACAGGATATTGCAGATGCCATTATTGCTGAGGATGATTTGTTTTTGGTTTTGGTTCGTGGTATGATAGAGCAGACATCTGATCCAGCATCGGAGTTTGGTTATCTCCAAACGGCTGGTCAAGATGTTCGATCGCATGAGGGTATTTCTTATGACCTACACCACAAATATTTGATTGTGGATCACAGCAACCAAGATTCTGATCCGTTGGTATTGACGGGCAGTCATAACTGGAGTTCAGCAGCTCAGACAACCAATGATGAGAATACGGTCATAATTCATGATGCTAGAGTGGCCAATTTGTACCTACAAGAGTTCATGAGTCTGTGGGGTCCAGAGACTACTGGTTTAAATGAATGGAATGAGGAGGGAGGAAATGTTTATCCTAACCCTGCTGAGAGTCAACTTTGGGTTGCCTTGCCTAAAGGATTAGAGAAAGCGACTGTTTTTGTGTACAACCAAGCTGGTGTTTTGGTGAAGCAGTTTGCTGTAGGTCAAAAACTACAATCTATTTCTCTTAACGATGTTAACAGTGGTGTTTATCATTTTCAGGTTGTAGGCGAGAATAGATCTTGGAACAAGAAAATCGTCATTCGTTAATTTGCAATGAATACCTAAACAAAAAAGGGGAGCAATCCCCTTTTTTATTTTTTTTCAGTTAACTTTGTTGTATGAAATGGATTTTGTCAACGGCTTTTATTCTTGTGTGCTCTGCTATGTTGATGGCACAGGCGCCTCTAGCAATCCCCTTTCAAGCGGTGGCCAAGAGCGCCGATGGATATGTACTTGTCAATCAGAACGCCACAATCAACTTTAAGATAAGATCTACCAGTGAAATAGGTACCATCATCTTTGAAGAAAATCACAATGTCACTACTTCACCAGTGGGCACACTTTCAGCCAATATTGGTCAAGGGATATTGGTTTCTGGAAGTTTGAATCCTATGGCCAATGCCAATGTGTCTTATTTTCTTGAAGTTACCATGTCTGTTGGTTCTACAACGTATGCCTTGGGTACAAAGAAGTTAAATCCCGTTCATCACGCGAAATACGCAAATGGTGAACGATTTAGAATCAGTGAAGTGGGTGATACCCTTTTCAAAGGAGGGAATGAGGGAATTATCATCCCCGGCATTAGTGGAGCCAACAATTAATTCCACCTTTCTCTTTTAATAATTTTATTTTATTCCGTGATTTGATTGTGGTCTTGGCTATAGTTTCGAATCATGAAGGTTCATTTGATAGCCATTGGTGGAAGCGCCATGCACAATTTAGCCATTGCCCTTTGGGAAAAGGGTTATGTCGTTTCAGGTAGTGATGATGAAATTTTTGAGCCAAGTAAATCTCGTTTGGCCAAAAGAGAGTTGATGCCCGAGGTTATGGGTTGGAATGCTTCACGAATAAAAGAGGATATTGATGCGGTTATCGTGGGTATGCATGCCAGAGCGGACAATCCTGAATTAATTAGAGCCCAGGAGCTAGGACTGAAGATCTACTCTTATCCGGAATATATATTTGAGCAGACAAAGGATAAAAAGCGAATTGTTATCGGAGGAAGTCATGGAAAGACAACCATCACCTCCATGTTGCTTCATGTGTTCAAACAAAATAATATTGCGTGCGACTTCATGGTAGGAGCGCAATTGGCGGGTTTTGATTGTATGGTGAAGCTAACCGATGATGCTGAATACGTCATTTTGGAGGGGGATGAATATCTTTCTTCGCCCATCGATCTTAGACCAAAGTTTCATTTGTATAAACCTCATATTGCGCTAATCAGCGGCATTGCTTGGGACCACATTAATGTCTTCCCAACATTTCAGAACTATGTCCATCAGTTTGATGTTTTCATTGATTGTATTGAATCCAATGGAGCTTTGATTTTTGCCAATGAAGATTTAGAGGTTTCAAAACTTGCTGCCAAACCAAGACATCGACCATTGACCACTTTGGGATATGGACCTCATCCCAATCAAGTAGAAAATGGGATTACCTATTTAGAAACCCCTTCAGGCTTACTTCCAATCAGGGTTTTTGGTCATCATAACCTTCAAAACTTGAATGGAGCAATGCAAATTTCCAGAATGGTGGGAATAGCAGACGCTGACTTTTATAATGCGATTGCTACATTCGAGGGAGCATCTAAAAGATTAGAAATTGTTGCGCGTAGGAACCAGGGAATTATTTTCAAAGATTTTGCACATTCTCCATCAAAGCTAAAGGCTACGAGCTCGGCGGTCAAAAGGCAATTTCCTCAACACCGCATTGTTGCCTGCATGGAGTTGCACACCTTTAGTAGCTTGAATGCAGCTTTTTTAGAGCAATATGCCCATAGCATGGATGAACCTGATATCGCCATTGTCTATTTTAACCCTCACACAATTGAGCACAAAAGATTGGATCCAATTACGGTTGATGATGTAAAAAAGGCATTTCAACGTGAGGATTTGATTGTTCTGACAGATGCAGGATTGGTTGAGATGATTTTAATGGAAACCGATTGGGAAAGGACTCATTTGTTGTGGATGACAAGTGGGAATTTTGATGGTCTCGATATTGCAGAGTTGGCTTTGCGATTGCCAATGAATTAATGATTATCTTGGATCGATGAAAGTCTCTAAGGTTATGGTATCAGGATGTTTTGATGTGCTGCATCCTGGTCACATTGCTTTTCTTGAAAGCGCGGCTCGTTTTGGTGAATTGTATGTTTGCTTGGGTAATGACGACAATATATTTCTTCTTAAGAATAGGAAAACCTACTATTCTCAGGCTGAAAGAGCCTATATGCTTCATGCTGTGAAATGGGTAAAGGAGGTGAGGATTAGTAAAGGTTTGGGAAAACTGGATTTTATTGATGAGTTGAATGAAATTTCTCCTGATTATTTTGTGGTCAATGAGGATGGACACAGTCAAGAAAAACAATCGCTTGTTGAGTCCAAGGGAATTCATTATGTGGTGTTAAATAGAGATCCCAAGGATAATTTGCCGGCTCGTTCTACCACGCAGTACCGACAAGAAACGGAGATGCCTTTTAGAATTGATTTGGCCGGAGGTTGGTTGGATCAACCTTTTGTAAGTGAGTTGCATGGAGGACCCGTGATAACGATTTCAATTTTACCCACTGTAGAATTCAATGGGAGGAGTGGAATGGCCTCTAGCACAAGAAACACAGCGCTGTCCATTTGGGGCAAGCATCTGCCCAATCGTGACAAGGAAAGTACCGCTCAGTTGCTTTTTGCAGCAGATAATCCGCCAGGAAAAAAGCATGTATCAGGATCACAGGACGCCATTGGGATCGTTTTTCCTGGGGTAAATCGATTGAATTACAAGGGAGATTATTGGCCTGAAAGTATTGAAACCAATCAAGAAGAAGAAATATTGACCTGGCTAGAGCGCCATTTATTTCTTATTCCAATAGGACCAAGACAGGATGGTTTTGAGGTCTTGGATGAAATGCATTTGAAGAGCGACATGGTCAAGGATTTGGCTAATGCAGCGGCCTTAGCATGGGATTGTGTATTGAAGAAAGATTTGTATGGATTGGGTTCGGCCATTACGCATTCTTTTAATGCACAATGCGCCCTATTTCCAATGATGACAAATGTGGAAGCGGAAGCGGTGTTGAATCCATATCTCTCCAATATCATTGGTTATAAAATTTCAGGCGCAGGAGGTGGAGGCTATTGGGTGGTTGTATCAGAGGACAAAATGGATTCTTTTATCCCGATTAAAATCAGAAGGAGTTGAAACAGAATAATATACTTTATTACGCACTCGTTTCGTTGTTTTTTATGTGGGCTTTGGCGCATAATCTCAACCCCATCCTAATTGCGAAATTGAGAGAATCTTTTCAATTGACAGACTCCAAGGCTATATTGGTTGATAGTGCATTTTATATTGCTTATTTCTTCATGGCGCTGCCGTCGGTATCTCTCATTTCAAGGTTCGGTTATCAAAAAACGATCATGCTGGGATTGTTATTGTTTGCTCTTGGGACATTGGGTTTTGTCCTAGCATCTGCAAGGCATTCATATGAATTTTTCCTGTGTGCATTGCTGTTAATTGGTTGTGGTATAACCATATTGGAGGCTGCAGCCAATCCATTGATTACCCGAATTTCAGATCCTTCAGAACAGGTATTTAGATTGAATTTTGCTCAAAGTTTTAATGGATTGGGAGCCATTGTTGCAACAGGTTTGGGCGGTTATTTGTTGTTGTCAAATACAACTGAAGTTTCTTCATCAGGTATCTTACCTTTTTTAGTATTGGCCTGTATCATTTTGGCTTTGATGTTATTGATTGGTCAACTTAAATTTCCTCAATTACAAGTTGTACAGTCCCCAAATTCAGGTTTCAATTTTTCCATTTTTAGAAATAAAGTTTTTTTATTTGCGGTAGTTGCGCAATTTCTTTATGTCGGAGCACAGATAGGTGTTTCTAGTTTTTTTATCCGGTATTTGAGCCTTTATCATTCTGTAGGTTCACAAGATTCTGCCTACTATTTGTCAATGTCCTTGGCGTTGTTTACATCAGGCCGATTTTTAGGTTCTTGGCTAATGAAAAGATGGCGAGCCGAACGTATCTTATTGTTTTTTTCCATCGGGGCGGTATTGAGTACTATTTGCATTGTTTTGGCGCACCCTTTTTCATTTTATTTTTTGCTGGTTCTTCCTTTTTTCATGTCCATCATGTTTCCGACTATTTTTGCTTTGGGAATCAGTGCTCTTCCATGGGATAAAGAGCAGGGGGGCGCTATTATCGTCATGACCATTTCAGGGGGGGCTCTCATTCCTTTTTGTATGGCTCAATTTTCTCAATGGTGTGGTAAACTCAGTTGGGCATATGCTTTGCCTGTTTTTTGTTTTGTCGCAGTCGGTATTTTTGCTTTTTATTACAAAAATTTGAAGCATGATTGAATATGTTTTCTTTCTAGATCTAAAGGATAATCAAGCGAGTATTGAGCAATATGATCAATGGCATAAAAATGTTTGGCCAGAGGTAGAATCTCAAATATTGAATGCGGGAATTTTTGATTGTAAAATTTATCGCTTCAACAATCGACTGGTTTTGATTGTACAGTCAGAACATCCTGTGGATTGGGAACTTAAATCACGGAATGACTCATTGCATGCGCCTACTGTTGAATGGGAAGCTTTGATGTGGAATTTTCAACAAGCCATTCCGGGAACTTTACCCGGACAAAAGTGGATGATGGGACAACAGATATATCAATTGAAAAAATGATGCGCTACAGGAATATTATCAGTTTATTTTTTGTCGTTTTTCTTTTTTCCCATCATGTAGGGGCACAAAAAAGATGGGTTCAAAAAGCCCGAGTTAGAAAATTGCAACGCCATCATTTAGAGGAAGTTGTTTTAAAGTTCAATAACGGAGAAGAGGGACATGCATGGGTTTCTCATCAGGGAAAACCCAAGTTACTCTTGCTGCATGGAATTACGGGAGGTGCGGAAGTTCAATACGCTAGGAATGCCGCCAAGCTGAGTAATCACTTTGATGTTATTGCTTTGGATTTGAAATTTCATGGAAAGACTAAAAACTTACCTCAAGGGTACAGTGCCGAGGATCAGGCCATTTGGGTGGCTGATTGTTTGCTGCTTTTATCACAACAATACAATGATGAGAGTTTTCAAAAGGTGCATGTCGTGGGAAATTCATATGGCGGCATCATTGCGGGGGTTTTTGCAGATCATCATTCCAGTATGGTTTCTGAATTGACAATGATTGACGCTCCAATTCGTTTTTTTAATTCTTCAATGGCGGACTCCGTGGCTCAATCCGTTGGTGTGGCTCGGTTTTTTGATTTACTTTCTCCATTGGATGTCAAAGCCTTTAAAGCAAGAACAAAATTGTCTTTGCACAAAAGGATTTGGGTTCCAGGTTTTATCGCCCAACAGATTATTGACCAAGATTTAAAACCACGAAGAGAAGAACATTTAAAGTTGGTTCAATCCCTGCAAGAAAGTGAGTTGTATTGGTCCAATTATACATTCACTTGGAAATGCAGGGTCAATTTATTTTGGGGAGATGCGGATAGGCTCATACCATTGGAGGTTGGCCAAAAGCAAGCGGCCTTTTTTAAGCGTGCCCATTATTCAGAATTGCACAAAGTAGGTCATGTTTGGAACATGGAGAGACCAAGACAATTCAATCAATGGTTGATAAAAAATCAAAATGCAATTCGAACCATCATTACACCTAGTTTTTAAAGTGTAAGTTTGCATTATGATTAGTTTAGCGGAAATAGGTTCATGTTTTATGGTATTATTTGCGGTGATTGATATCATCGGCAGTTTACCCATTATCATTGATATTAAAAACAAGACAGGCAATATACAGCCCATCACCACCACTTTGGTCTCCATGATTTTGATGATTGTTTTCTTAATCGGAGGTGAGACTGTGCTAGGGCTTTTTGGGGTAGATGTATATAGTTTCGCGGTGGCCGGTGCCTTTATTCTCTTTTTTATTGCACTTGAAATGATTTTAGGAATTCAATTGTTCAAACAAAAGGAAGGGCTGAATCATGTAGCGAGTATCGTTCCTTTAGCCTTCCCCACAATAGCTGGAGCGGGCACGATCTCTACATTGATTTCTTTAAGGGCTGAGTATCAAATGATCAATATTATCATTGCCATATTGCTCAATGTTCCCATCATATTTATTGTTTTAAAATTGTCCGGGAGGTTGCAGCGTTTAATTGGCCCAGGTGGGATAGCTGTAATTGAAAAGGCTTTCGGAATTATACTGTTGGCCATCGCCATAAAATTGTTCTCAAAGAATTTGGGGGTTTTGATTCAGTGAGTATGCCAAGTGTGAGATTGTTTGCTGATGGAGCTGCTTCTGGAAATCCTGGACCGGGAGGTTTTGGCACAGTGCTTCAGAGTGGAAAGCATGAAAAAGAAATTAGTGGAGGATTTCGAAGGACCACCAATAATCGAATGGAGTTAATGGCCGTAATTGAGGGTTTAAAGGCGTTGACAGTTGTTCCTTGTGACGTATGTATAGTTTCCGATTCAAAGTATGTGGTTGATGCGTTTGAAAAAAAATGGATTGCAGGTTGGCAAAAAAGACAATGGAAAAATGTAAAGAATCCAGATCTTTGGAAACAACTAATTGTACTTGTGGACAAACACAGAGTAACGTGGCAATGGATTAAAGGTCATGCGGGTCATGTTGAAAATGAACGATGCGACCGACTTGCTGTTCAGGCTCGATTAAAGTCTAATCTCCCTTCGGATACCTTCTTCGAAGCGCAAGAGAATTTGAATATTATTTGATGAGTAGGGACACGGTTCCTTTCCTCTCAAATTCTACTCCGCCATAGAACTTTCCTTTGCACGTATAGACATAAACATCTTCAGGACATAATTCTCCCTCGTAAAATCCATTCCAGCCCTTCCAAATATCATTGGTCACAAATAGCAACTCTCCCCATTTGTTGTAAATGGACATTTCAAACGCACTAATCGATCTAAAATGGGGATGGAAGATGTTATTGGAAAAATCATATTTGACATAAGAACCATCTGCACTGTTGTTCAATGTGGGAGAGAATGCATTGGGTACTTCAATAAATCCATCGGTTGTTACGGTAATGCCCAACGGATGCGTGTAGGAGTCTGAACAGCCGTAACTATTCGATGCTACGAGAGTTACGGGATATTGCCCCACCATATTGTAATATACAAAGGGCTCAAACACGTTGTAAGATTCTCCATTGCTAAAATCCCATGAATAGGAGTTTGCGCCGGAACTCAAATTAACCACAACCGCGGAGTCTACAACTGCGGCGATGGTAGATTCTAGTATATTGAAAAAAGCGATTGGCTCAGGGTAAATCTCAACAGCATTTGTTATGCTCATCGTATCGGTGGTTCCGTCAAATCCGTGTGCCAAAAGAGTGATGGTATAAAAGCCTGTATTGAAATAGGTGTGAGATGCGTTTTCCGTGGAGACTGTATCTCCGTCACCAAAAATCCATTCAATGGATTGCGCGTAAATACTATTGTGAGCAAAAGCGAAAGTACTGCCTGGACAACCTTCGAAATTCAAATCAAATGAGGCAATTGGAGCTGGGGGAATAATCTCTATGGAATGTACATTGGTATCCGCACACCATTCATTTTGAGTTATCAATGTGATGTCAAAATTCCCCCAAGTATCAAACGTTAGGTTGTTCGGCTGCCATTCAGAAGTATTGTTATTTTGCCAAAACCATTCGGAGGTCAGATTGCCACTGCCACTGCTCTGATTAGAAACAGATACCGATGCGTCTGGGAATATTTGAGAAAAAGGTGTGAAAGAAAAATTTGCTTGCGCCGGCAACATGGTTTGAATGGAAAAATACGCAGTGTTTGAACATCCTTGGGCGTTCTGTACGGTAAGTGTTACCTGATAGGTTGTGTCTATTGTTCCTCCCTGAAATACATGCAAAGGTGATTCACTGATAGAAGATTGCCCATCCCCGAATAGCCAATTAAAGTTGAGTATTTCAGGATTCATGTCTGTGAATTGAACGGCCAATGGAGCGCAGCCTTGAAGGGTAGAAATATTGGTCAGTACATCCGGAATGCTGTTCATATTGACATTTATGGTCGTGCTGCAGCCATATGAATTGCTGATGATGTAGGTAGTATTGGTAGTGGGAGAAATTTGTGCTGTATTCCCATTGGGCGATACGATAGCCCCCACTGTGTTGTTCCAAGTGTATGTGTTATTGGGAATAATCAATACATCTAAGGTTTGGCCCGGACAAATGGCTGCGTTGTTAATGTTATTGGTTGGATTAGCAATAATCGTGATGAGCACAGAATCCCGTTGAATTGGGCAATCAGAATAACTGCCTTCGAGGTAGTACATGCCGGCCATGCTGAATTGTGCATTTCCAAGATCATGAGATAGTCCATTGAGAGTCCCTCCATTGGGGGTGATCCAAACAAAATCACCTGGAGTGGTTGGGGAGTCACCTGTTAAGATAAGTTGTTCGTTATGACAATAAAATGCATCTGTTGTGATGTTGGCATTTGGACTTGTTATTGATGTCAAAGTCAATGTGGCATTATTGGATCCACAAAGATTGGTGGCGGTGATTTCAAATTGATTGTTTTCACCTACGATGAAAAATGCTGTATCGCCTGACAAAGAGAGGTAGTTGGTGTTGATCCATGAGAATGCAGTATCGCAAACACCCCAAACCGCAATAGTGTCTCCTATGCACGGAGTAGAATCATTGGTAAAAAGTTCGATGACAGGAACAGGACCGTCCTCAGGTACAGAAAAATTAATGATTGTGGGTGTTGCACAAGAAATGCCCATGTCTTCAATTTCAACCGAATAATCACCAGGCGCCAGGTTGTTAGCCATTGGTCCACTCAAAGATTGATCAAATGACCAGTCGAAATCAAAAGGTCCATCTCCTCCGCTGGTGACGATATTCACCGATCCGTTGTCCATTCCACATTCTGAGGCTACGACATTGGCGCTTGCTGAAAGCGCATTGGTACATGAAATAAAATCAATCAAGACTCCTGAGTCTATCAAACCATCACCACTGTCTCCGATGATCAATTTGAAGTGGTAATTTTGACAAGGAACAACCTTGATTTTTGGGGACAGGACAACTGTCCTTCCATCGTATTGCATTTGTGTTCCTCCAGAATTATCAATGTAATATCCACTGTTGTTGTTGGCATTGACGTTGTCAATGCTCACCACTGTATTGTTTGGCAACCGCGCTATGTTGTAGGCATTATATGTTCCACCGGATGGATTAGGTCCGAAAATAAAGAAGCCAAAAGCGTCATTGTATCCTAAGTTGACAAATTCCATGTACTCATCTGAACCAAACACGAATCGTATGGTTAAGGTATCACATTGGGGTATTATATCCAATTCTATGGCGCATACATCCCTATTGGCTTGCGGAACAATGGAAGTTAAATGAGGATCGTTATACTGGCCTCCTAAATCAACTCCGAAAGATATATTATTGTTGGGTCCTGCGATGCCTTGCGCATGGCCCGTGGTTAAGGCAATCCCGTTGGTTATACCGAGGTTGTTGCCACCCCCGTTGATAAAAGCTCCGTAGGACAAAGGATTGCAATTGATGGTGGGGGTTCCTTGAATCGTTACCCCATTTCCCGTTAACGCATCACCCATTTGAAAAGCACTTCCGCCGGGCACAACGGTCAATTGAGAGAAGAGAACCGTTGCACAGCTCAAGGCAATAAGGGTTAATCCCAGAGACAATATCTTTTTTTTCATGGACACTACAATCATGGGCAAGTTACGAAATATCTTCATATCCTTGTCGTTCGAAAATCACTGAAACAAAGTTTATTGATCAAAATGAAATGTCGATTCTTTTTTACTCTTTTTCTGATGATACCGTTGTCTTTTCTAGCCCAAAAGAGCACGCAAGTTTATCCGGAGTACAATTACTTTTTTAGTGATGAAAGTCCAATGATTTGGATATCATCAGAGGAACCTCAATCAGTATCTATATTGCTTAGAAATGGAAGGGTTATTTTTAAAGATTCTTTATTGAATGCATCGCAAAAATCTTTTTTACTGCTTCCATTAGAAAAAGAGGAGTTTGATATCACTGGAGACGGCGCTATACAAGTTCCAATACGAATTTTATCCAACCAAAATCTGGCTTATGATACCCTCGATATCAGGATACTTCCACGAAAAGACAATGCAGTCAGAATTCATTATTTGTCAGGATTGTTAGAAACTGCAATGGCTACCCAGCATCATTTTGTTGGAAGTGAGCAACGAATCAAATTTTTCCCTTTTGGATTTTATGCTCGAGAGCGGGATGATTTTGAATGGATTTTAAGGACGGAAGCGATGAATGGCTTTAATCTTTATTCACCCTACCAGGCCATTCAAGATTCGACCATTCAGCGGCGTAAATCTTACATGGATTTGTGCGCGAAATTGGGTGTGAGGGTCAACTACACTTTACAACAAATTTGTCCCTTAAAGGAAAATGATTCCCCTGAACTAAGGAAGGAGAAGTTGAGGAAATTGCAGCAAGAAGTAAAGATGTTCAAAGATCATCCAGCGTTGTTGAGTTGGTATGTATCCGATGAGCCCGATGGCCAATTTATTAAGCCAAGTGAGTTGAAGGAAGCAGTAGATTTAATCAGGAAACTTGACCCGCATCATCCCATCTCAATGGTTTTTGTTGATCCAAAGCCGAGTTTGCCCTATCAAGATTTGTTGGATATTGTCATGACCGACCCCTATCCCATCCCTGGAAATTCAATTGTCAATGCGGGAGAGTATTTAAAAAAACTAAAGGAATATTATCAATTTAAAAAACACATTTGGATTGTTCCGCAAGCTTTTGGAGGTCAAGAGTTTTGGCAAAGAGAGCCTACTCCTGAAGAACTGAGGGCCATGGTATATCTTGGCGTAATCAACGGTGCGATGGCTTCACAAGCTTTTATTCGCCACGTGGGACAAAGTTTTCCAAAGAATCCTGCGATGTGGTCTGCCTATCATCAGTCCGCCCGTGAATTACAGTATCTGGCCAAGGATTTACAATATCAAAACGAGTTGAAATCCTTCAAAGAGAAGGATTGGTGGCAAAAAATGAAGGTGGAGTCAGCTTGCTTCAAGGGGGAAAATCCCAACCATCAACTTTTTATTTTGGTTAATTTAGAGAATTCACACAAAATTGTCAGTTGTCCATTAGGTGAAGAATATGAAAATGGTGATTGGCATTTTATTTCGGAAAATAGAGTTGTAAAGTCGGGTGAGATGTTTGAATGGGTGCTGAATCCATTCGAAGTAAAGTTGGTGAGATTTGAAAAGCGACAATTGACTTTTAATACAATGGTCAATAAAGAATGGGAAGGTAATTTAATTCGTGATTTTAGTTTTGAAAAATGGACCAGTGCAGGGATACCAACTGCTTGCTACTTGCACATGAGTGAGGAGCATGGGGCTACAGCTTTTCTGGAAAGATCGCTCTCTCACCACGGAGAAGTGAGTTTACGTCTAAACAATTTAGGAGGGAATAAGGCTCAAGATAATTCACAAGAAATTAGTTTTTATCAGTTTCAAACCGTGGCCAATCATGCTTATGTTTTTAGTTTTTGGGCATACGCAGAACAAATCAATAACAAGTCTGGAAAAGAGAATCAAGTTGCCATTCGGATTGAGAAGCCATGGGGTAAATTCATTTGGCATGATACCATCGATATAAAATCAGGATGGAATAGATATGATGTGTCATACATTCCATCAGAAGGCGAGGACCGTAACATGCTCGAATTGCGACTACTTCATGAGGGGTTTGTTTGGCTGGATCAAATCCAATGGGTAGAGACACCTTCCATTGCATTGAGTGGAGAAATATTTGATGACCATCGTTTATTGTCTTCGCAAGCCATAGGAGATTTATGTCCACTTGACAAAATTACCTACACTTTTACGCCTTTGGCTGCAGATACTATTTACAAGGGGAATTTATCCAATCCGGTGAAGCTCGAAAAGCAGGGAGAAGTGGAGGTGCAGTATCTCTTGCCTAATGGGGAGTTTCAAAAGTTGAAATGGCCGGTTTTATTGCAATATCAGCGATGGAAAAAGGTGGAATACATGAGTGAGCCCAGTCTAAAGTATTTGGCCGGAGGCAGAAACGCACTTTTGGATGGTCAGCTGGGAGAATTTGTTTGGGACGGTAAATGGCAAGGGTTTGAAGGAACAGACTTTGAAGTGATTTTAGAAGCAGATTCAAATTTGTCTCAAAATACAATAGCCTTGCGGTGTTTGTCCAAAAAAAGTGCTTGGGTATATTGGCCCACAGAAGTTGTATTGTTGAGCAGTTATGATGGAATAGATTTTCAACAACTGGATTACATCTCTATATCTCCGCAGTTATTTTCTGACGAGGATGGAGTTAAAAACATTTCATTTGATATTTCCAAGAAGAACACAACAAATGGAAGTAAACCACGTTATTTCAAACTGGTCGTAAAATCGTCAAAGAAATTGCCGCAAGATCATCCATTTGTTGGTGAAAAGTCGTGGTTATTTATTGATGAGATTTTGCTCCGATAACGTTACCTTTGGGCAACTTTTAGAATATGTCAGCAGCAACACAGATCGCTACTTTGGAGCAAGCCAAAGAGATGGGGTTAATGCCTCAAGAATTCGAGAAAATCAAAGAAATATTAGGCAGAACTCCTAATTTCACTGAAATGTGCGTTTATTCCGTGATGTGGAGTGAACATTGTTCATACAAGAACTCCATAAAATGGTTAAAAACCTTGCCCAAGGATGGGCCGCATATGTTGGTTAAGGCAGGAGAAGAAAATGCCGGTTTAGTTGATATTGGCGATGGATTGGGTTGCGCTTTCAAAATTGAATCACACAATCATCCATCGGCCATTGAGCCCTATCAAGGTGCTGCTACAGGTGTTGGAGGAATCAACCGCGATATTTTTACCATGGGTGCCCGACCAGTCGCACTGTTGAACTCTTTACGCTTTGGTGAAATTTCAAATCCAAAAACACAATGGTTGATGGAAGGTGTCGTTAAAGGTATTGGGGATTATGGAAATGCTTTTGGTATTCCAACTGTTGGTGGCGAAGTGTATTTTGATGAAAGTTATCAAGTAAACCCATTGGTGAATGCCATGTCTGCGGGTCTTATCGACTCGACTAAAATCATTTCGGCTAAGGCCAGTGGCGTTGGAAATCCGGTATTCATCGTTGGTTCTGCTACAGGAAAGGATGGAATCAAAGGCGCTTCATTTGCCTCAAAGGATATTACGGAGGAATCTGCCAAGGATTTGCCCAGTGTTCAAGTGGGAGATCCCTTTCAAGAAAAGTTGTTATTGGAAGCAACAATGGAATTGGCTGAAACGGATGCCATTCGCGGTATGCAAGATATGGGAGCGGCAGGAATCACCTGTTCTACCTCTGAAATGAGTGCAGGCGGTAAAGTGGGAATGGATATTCACTTGGAAAAAGTACCCACACGCCAAGAGGGGATGTTGCCGTTTGAGATTTTACTTTCCGAGTCGCAAGAGCGTATGTTAGTGGTTATTGAGAAAGGTCAGGAGGAAAAGGTAAAAGCAATTTTTGATAAGTGGGATCTGCATGCAGCAGAAATAGGTGTAGTAACAGAAGGTCCAATGGTGCGTTATTTTATGCATGGAGATTTAATTAGTGAAATTCCTGCTGAGTCCTTGGTACTGGGAGGTGGTGCTCCGCAGTATGAAAGGGAATACAAGGAACCTGACTATTATCAAGAATCTAAGAAGTTTGATATCAATACCATTGAGCAACCCAAAAGCTATGTTCAGGTAGCTCAAAAATTGATAGGATTGCCCAACATCGCGAGCAAGCGTTGGATCTATGAGCAATATGATAGCATGGTAGGTACAGCAACAATGACCACCAATCGTCCAAGCGATGCTGGGGTGGTTAACATTAAGGGAAGTAACAAAGCATTGGTTCTCACTGTGGATTGCAATGGACGCTACGTCAATGCCGATCCGGAAGTTGGAACCATGATTGCAGTGTCGGAGGCAGCAAGAAATATAGTTTGCTCCGGAGGTCAACCTTCAGCAATTACCAACTGCCTCAATTTTGGTAATCCGTACATTCCAGAGGTGTACTGGCAGTTTGTTGGAGCAATCAAAGGAATGGGAGCGGCATGCCGAAAATTTGAGACTCCTGTTACAGGTGGTAATGTTAGTTTTTACAACCAAACAGTCAATGAAGACGGTAGCTCTCGTCCTGTATTTCCAACACCAACCATTGGTATGTTAGGTGTAATGGAAGATAAATCTCATCACATGACTTTGGACTTCAAATACAAGGGAGATCTCATTTACTTGATAGGAGAAAGTCAAGATGACTTGGGCTCTTCTGAATATCTGTACAATGTTCTAGGAGTGAAAAATAGTCCTGCCCCTCATTTCAATTTGGAGGATGAGTTTGCTTTACATCAGCATCTGAAACATTTGATTCACAACAATTTGATTAACGCTGCCCACGACGTAAGTGACGGAGGACTTTGGGTGACTTTGGCAGAGATGGGAATGTCGGCCAAATTGGGATTTGATATTGAAACGCCTTTGGAATTTAGAAAGGATGCGTTTTTGTTCGGAGAGTCACAAAGTAGGGTAGTGGTGACTGTTCCTGAAAATGATAAGGATGCCTTTTTGGATTTTATCCTTGAAAATAAAGTTCCCGCTATGTTGTTAGGTCACGTCACCAAAGGCCGATTCACTATTGATGGCGAGGAATTTGGATTGGTTGATGATATTGCGGAGATCTATGGTAATGCCATTGGCAATTTTATGAAGAAGAAGTAAAATGAGTTTTTTTCAATATTTGCGTTCTAAGCCTGGGATGCGCATGCTGGGCTATGTCATGGGAGCCAATTTATTGGTTATCCTGCTCAGTTGGTTTTGGTTGTCTTGGTACACAGATCATGGAGAATTTGTGACCATACCAGAATTGAAGGGACAACCTCTAGAACGCGCGATTGAAGTACTAGAGGAAATGGATTTAGAACCAATTGTTATCGATAGTATTTGGTCCGATTCTGCGGCTAAAGGAAGCATTAATTATGTCATGCCCCTGCCAGGTTCGACCATTAAAGAAGGTCGTCAGGTATACCTTACCATATTCAGTAAAACACCTCCAATGGAGACCATCACCATCAAGTCTGGTGAGTACGCCGCTGTGGCCATGGTTAAGTTGAAGAACAAAGGGATAGATTACGATGTTGCTTATCAACCCAACAATAATTTTGTGGGCAGTGTAATAGGTATTCGATACCAAGGAAGAGAAATCAAATTGAATGATCAATTACCTAGAGGTTGTAAGGTGGTTTTGGTGGTTGGAACAGGCGATAATGCAAAGATTCCAGTTCCTGACTTGCATGGTCTTTCTTATTTGGAAGCACAACGATTGTTGAAATCTTTGGGACTCATTTCTCAATTGTTTTTTGATACAACCCCTAACGATTCAGATTCACTTGAATTTAAAGTTTGTACACAAGAGCCTCCGTATTCGCCAGGTGCTTTGGATCTTAATTCGGGAAGTATCATGGACGTTTATTTAACCAAAGAGCCTTGCCCCAGAGACTCTTCATCCGTTTCATTACCATGAAAAAAGTAATCATAGTAGCCCTCTCTTTTTTATTTTCTTTCTCGCATGCGCAGGAGATAGAGCGGGTACCTATGTTTTTAGCCAGACAGCTATGCAAGGGCAGTAATACACAACGAGATTTATTGCCGATTCCTTTTTTTGATGATTTCTCCTCTCACCGCACAGGTAGAACAAATCCAAATTTGTTGTATTGGCAAGACCAATACGTATACATCAATAATGTAATGCCTAAAGATCCATTGACTTTAGGGGTTGCAACTTTTGATGGTTTGGATGAAAAAGGCTTTCCATATGATTTTTCAGATCAATATGCTCAGGGCCCGGCGGACACATTGACCTCACAAGGGATTGATTTAGCTGGTTTGGACAGCACGGATAATGTTTACCTATCTTTTTATTATCAAGCAGGCGGATGGGGCAATATGCCAGATGAAGAGGATTCTTTATTTGTCGATTTCTATTCACCACTTACAGGAGAATGGAAAAAAAAGTGGTCCAAATCTTCACCCAATAACACCACGTGGAATAGAACGGATTTGCACATCTCTCAATCGCAATATCTTCAAGCGGGGTTCCAATTTCGGTTTAGAAATGAAGCTACGCTCAGCGGTGCTTATGATCAGTGGAATCTTGATTATGTTCTTTTGCGAGAGGGTTTAGATACTGCGAACATTGCCTTTGACGAAGTAGCGATGCAGTATGTTCCTTCACTGCCATTTTCCAATGGATACAGCGCTATGCCATGGAGACATTTTATTGGAAATCCAACAGGGTTTTTGTCACCTGTATTAACAGCCTTTGAGCGAAATCTTGGTAATGCAGAGAATATAGCGACAGGCTATCGATTGACCTGTAACGGCCAAGTTCAGGAAGCTTCTGCAGTTGTTTTGAATACGTTTGCCAATGAAAATCAATCGCTTCAAGAAGAAATCAACTGGAATACAACTATTCTTCAAAATCCTTTATTAAGTGATACAACTGTAAATGTTGAGGTTTGCACATTTATCAATCCAACGGATGCGCACTTGGACAATGATACTGCGTGCTATGCCATTGAGCTTTCCAATTATTACTCTTATGATGATGGCAGTGCTGAGCGCACTTGGACCGTCCAAGGCGCTGGTGCGCAGGTTGCATTAAAGTTCTACAATTACTCTCCTGATACATTGATGGGTATCGCTGTAAATTGGTTGCCTTATGGGGTAAATCATTCCACCCAAACGTTGTTTTTAAAGGTGTGGAATGACAACGGAGGCGTGCCTGGCGCATTGATTTCAGAGAATTTTAATTATCAATATCCTCAATACGTTGATAGTGCAGGATATGATTCATTTACTTACCATGAACTGGATAATCCACTTGAATTGGGTGTTGGCACCTTTTATGTAGGATGGGTTCAATCTGACGCGCCAACTTATGATGTTGGCAATGATAAAAACACCAATAACAATCCAGCCAAATTGTTTTACTCATTGGGAGTTGATCAAGCATGGCAGGCCTCACAAGTGACAGGCAGCGTGATGATTCGTCCTGTTTTGCGTGCAGGAAAAAAACAAATTTGGAATGGTGTGTCTCACCCAGAAATTCAAAACCAATGGGGAGTGATTTATCCCAACCCCGCCACGGATTTCATTCAATTTAATGCACCTGCATCTTGTCAGTTTCAAGTCATGGACGTCTCTGGTAAGATCATCGAATCAGGGAATTCAAATGGTGGTCATGTTGTCTTAAATATCAATCAATACCCTCAAGGTTTATATGTGATAAAAGCCATTTCCAATGGAGAACAACATCTTTATCGCTTCTCAAAGTAAGTCATGAGCGAAGAGTTGGACGATATCGAAAGAGAGGATGAGGAAGGTTTGTTTGAACACCACAGGATAGTTGCAGACAAAGGGCAGGGTTTGGTAAGAATTGATAAATTCTTGGTTGATCGGTTGGAGAAAACCTCAAGATCAAGAATTCAAGATGCGCACGATGCAGGTTTCGTCAAGGTCAATGGTGTATCCGTTAAATCCAGTTATAAAATTAAACCCAATGATGTAATCACCATTGAGCTACCTTATCCCGTCCGGGAGTTTGAAATCATTCCTGAGAATATTCCCATTGAGATATTGTACGAAGATGATGAGGTGTTGGTCATCAATAAGCCGATGAACATGGTGGTACATCCCGGACATGGAAACTATACAGGCACTTTGGTCAATGCTGTACTTTTTCATCTTCAAAAAACACCTGCAGGAGAGCAACACCGTCCCGGCTTGGTGCATCGATTGGATAAGCATACCACGGGTGTTATGGTGATGGCCAAGACAGACCATGCCTTGAATCATTTGGGAAAACAATTTTTTGATCGTACCACGGACAGACGATACCAAGCCATCGTGTGGGGAGATGTTGTGGAGGATGGCACAGTAGTGGGAAATACTGGAAGAAGTTTACAAGACCGAAAAGTATTTACTGTTTTTCCAAAAGGAGATCATGGAAAGCACGCAGTGACACATTACAAAGTATTAGAAAAGTTACATTATGTAACGCTGGTCGAGTGTAAGTTAGAGACGGGAAGAACGCACCAGATACGGGTACACATGAAGTATATTGGTCATACTTTATTTGGTGATTTGGAATACGGAGGGGATAGAATTTTAAAGGGAACCACTTATCCCAAATACAATCAGTTTGTTCAAAATTGTTTTAAAATACTGCCACGGCAGGCATTGCATGCCAAGACATTGGCCTTTGATCATCCTACCACCGGCGAGAGAATGTCTTTTGATGCTGCTCTTCCCAATGACATGCAAGAAATCCTAGATCGATTTAGGAATATTGCTAAGTACAGTTGATTAAGGCAAATCAAACGTTTTTCCTGAGCCCATGATGCGCAAATCAAACTGCGCATCTTCAACCAAGTCTCCTTTGGTTTTTATTTTTTTCTTATTGGTAAAAAATACAATGGGCCCCTTTCCAACAACGGTGCATTTTTTACCCTGAACCAATACGGCCGTTTCTTCCTCAACCCCCATTCCAAATTTCATTTCAGGATAATCCATGAGTGCGGTGATCAATCTATTGTACCGACTGCGTGTAACGAAGTGTTGATCGACTATTCCGTCTTTGATAAATCCTAATCCTTTGGTGTAAATGGCATTGTTGCCTTCGATCATGGCGTAAGTGGCACTGTAAGCAGTGTCTTTCTTCTGATCACCTGTAATCATGATATTACTCATCACGGCAGCCCCTGCACTGGTGCCAGCAATGACACTGCCGTTGTTGTAGGCTTCTTCAATGAGGTGTTGGATGTTTTGCCTTTGAACAACTTTCATAAACCGGGTTTGATCCCCACCACAGATAAAAACCAATTTCGCCATGCGCAATGAATCTTTCATTGCTGAAATGTTTCTTGTGGTATCAGAAAAATTCAAATTAGCGCATTGAATGCCAACATGGGTTGGAATGTCTTTTTTGAAATACCAGAAACTAGAATCCGGTTCTTCACCAGCCATCGGTAAAACCGCTATATAATCACCGGGTTTCAAGTGGGCCTCTTCAATCATATTGGCCATCAACTCAGGCGTCCGATCGCCTCCACCAATGATGAATAATTTACCCCTGACTTTTGATGGGACTGCAGCAGGAATCTCTGTTTGACTTTCATGACAACCGATCACAGTGATCAGGATGAAAAGCAATCCAAGATATTTTGACATGCGAGTGAATTACAATCGATTGTCAACCATTTCTACCTTTGGATATTTGGCTTTGTTGAATCCAAAGTCTCCATCTGAGTATGGTTGATTGGTTTTTAGGTTTTTGATTTTGTAACTGATCTCACCTCCATCTTTTGTTTTTACAACCGCCTTGTTTAATTCCATTTTGGCTTTGTCAACATACATGTAAATGGAGTGGTAAGGTTTTCCTTTTGGGTTATTAGGGAAAAGACCAATCTCATAGCAAGCTACGCCATCAATGGTAGCATTGTTGTTTTTCATTTCGTTTTTAAAGTCTTTTTCCCAGATGCCAAAAATTTCTGAAGGGTCAAATGCGCCATCTTTTACATCTTTCAAATTGTCAATGGTGCAGGTGTTGGATTTTTTATCATAGGTCCAAATGGTAGTCCCATCGGTGGTAATGGTGTAATCTGAAAGACTGATGGCGTATTTTTTTCCTTTGATTTTGATGTTGCCTTCTTGCTTGATATTCTTGTTGTTTTTTTTGTCAACAAGAGAAGAACTGAAGTCGGCGGTAACGGTAGTCCAGCCTTTTGCTTTGGCTGAAAGTTTATCCAAAATTTCTTTGGAGGTTTGGGCATGAGACATCGCTGCTGTTGCGACAGTGACTAAAAATAAAATGGCTTTTTTCATATCAATTTTTCTAATTATTGGCCCCTTTTCAAGAACTGTTCCAAAGTGGCTTCGTCTTGAATTAAAACCTTTCTTCCCTTGCTTCCTTCAAATGGCCCAATGATTCCAGCAGCTTCTAATTGATCCACCAAACGTCCTGCACGGTTGAATCCCAGTTTCAGTTTGCGCTGTAACATGGACGCAGAACCCTGTTGTGTTTGAACCACAATTTTAGCAGCTTCTTCAAAGAGTTCATCTCGGTCGCTGTCAGCAAAGTTACCCAATTCTGAACTTCCTCCTTCATCTGGAACCTCAGGTAAATACAAAGCACTGGGATAACCTTGTTGATTGCCGATATATTCTGTTATCTCTTCTACTTCAGGGGTATCCACAAACCCGCATTGCACGCGAATCAAATCGTTACCTGTAGAGTACAACAAATCCCCACGACCAATCAATTGATCTGCACCGCCTGCATCTAAAATGGTTCTTGAATCAATTTTAGAGGTAACGCGGAAAGCAATACGGGCAGGGAAGTTGGCCTTGATAATACCGGTAATGATATTGACAGAAGGACGCTGTGTCGCAATGATCAAGTGAATTCCAATAGCCCGCGCCAGTTGCGCTAAACGAGCAATGGGTGTTTCTACTTCACGGCCTGCCGTCATGATCAAGTCCGCAAATTCATCAACAACCAAAACGATGTAAGGCAAATAACGATGACCATTTTCTGGATTGAGTCGTCTTTTGATAAAACGTTCGTTGTATTCTTTGATGTTCCGGCACCCTGCAATTTTGAGCAAATCGTAACGTTGATCCATTTCAATGCAAAGGCTATTCAAGGTTTTTACAACCTTACTGGTATCCGTGATAATCGGGTCTTCAGTATCAGGAAGTTTGGCCAAGAAGTGTCTTTCAATTTTGTTGAATAAAGTGAGCTCTACTTTCTTGGGATCCACCAAAACAAATTTGACTTGTGAAGGATGTTTCTTGTAGAGCAAACTAACAAGGATGGCGTTGAGTCCAACGGACTTTCCTTGACCGGTAGAGCCTGCCATCAACAAATGGGGCATCTTGGCCAAGTCCACACAGAAAATTTCATTGGATATGGTCTTCCCTAATACAACGGGCAATTCCATGTCAGCGTTTTGAAATTTCTCGGATGCAATCAAGCTGCGCATACTTACAACCTCAGGTTGAGAATTGGGAACCTCAATACCAATGGTTCCTTTCCCAGGAATAGGCGCAATAATCCGTATTCCAAGCGCAGCAAGGCTCAAGGCGATGTCATCCTCCAAACTTTTTATCTTTGAGATTCGAACTCCGGGTGCAGGGTTGATTTCATACAAAGTCACCGTAGGACCGATGGTTGCCTTGATCTTTTCTATTTCAATCTTGTAATGATTGAGGGTTTGAATGATTTTGTTTTTGTTCTCCTCCAACTCCTCTTTCGTAATTTTTATCCCCCCGGTTGTGTGATTCTTTAAAAGCTCGATGGAAGGGGCTTCATAGCGAGACAGGTCAAGCTTTGGATCATAATCACCAAAATCACCCAAGCGTTCATCAACCTCCTCATTGCTCAATATTTCTTCTTGTGCAGGGCCCTGAACCTCCATGCCAAGGTCGGCTTCCATTTTGGCCAAGTCTAATCCATCAGCTTGCGGTTTTTCAATGGGTGTTAAGCTCATATCGATGGTCTCAGGTTGAGTGGAAATCACCGGCTCAGGAGTGATGATTTCAATTTGACTGAGCAGTTCTTCTTGTGATTCTTCCGGCTCCTCTGGATCTCCTTTGTATCGATTGCTGATGGTGGTTTCTTGATGTTGGACTTCACTTGGAATGACAACTGTTGGTTGTTCTGGTGTAAAATCGGTTGCTATTTCAGGTTCTGATTCTAATTCTTTTTCTAATTCGACTCTCTCCTGTTTTTGTCTTCTTCTGATTTTCCAATTTTCAATTCCATTCTCAACCCATTGGCCAAAATGGATAAGAAAGGAAGTTGCGGCCACACCAACCAAAGCCACAGTACCGCCAATCCTACCCAAGGCAAAGGTGAGCCATTGGGCGCTCCAAAGACCGTAAGCCCCCACAAATCGGTCATTGATGTCTAGTACAATATGAGGAAATGGATCTTCCTCGCGGTGATGAAAAGCAAAAGCCAGAACAAGCGGAATGAAAATCATCCCGTACATCATCCATCTGAAACTTTTAAAAAATGGAGTAGGGGTTGCTTGAACGATGAGATAGCTGCTCAATAAAATGAACAGGTAGCAAATAAAAAAGGCACCAACACCAAAACCTTTGTACATGAGAACATAAGCGGACAGAGCGCCTAGTTTACCCATCCAATTCGAATAATTGGGAGATTCGCTGATGCTTGAAGCATTGTCTCCTCCAAGAATTAAACTCAGATCGGCATCTCCACTGATGGCAAATGAAATGCAAGCCAGAATGAGATAAATAGAACCCAGTAAAATTCCAGTGCCAGCAATCAATTGTGAACGGCGGCCCAGTACACCTTGTTTCCAAGTTTTTTTTTCATCCATCCAAGGGATTTCATCGTCTTGATCGATATTTGATTTGCTTTTAGCCATGAATAGTCTAGGTTGAAATTCAAAAATAGTCAGTCTACAATGGCCTTTGGTGTTGTAGTTGTGCGGTTTTCAACACTGAAAAGTGTATCATTGTAAAGAAGAAAACAAGAGTCGAAAAAAAATATTGTATAATCCAAAATTCATTCTATATTTGCAATCCGTTTTTAAGACACAATGGCAAAGAAAGGAAATAGAGTTCAAGTGATTATGGAGTGCACCGAGCACAAGGAGTCGGGCATGCCAGGAACTAGCAGATACATCACAACCAAAAACAGAAAGAACACCCCAGATCGTTTGGAGATGAAGAAATACAATCCCATCTTGAAGCGTATGACCGTTCATAAAGAGATTAAATAATTAAGCCATGGCAAAGAAGGTAGTTGCAACATTGCAAACGGGTGGTGGTAAGAACCACACCAAGGTGATCAAAATGGTGAAGTCACCAAAATCAGGGTCTTACTCTTTCAAAGAGGAGATTGTACACAACGACAAAATAGCTGAGTGGTTTACCAAAGCCTAATCAGTCATTGATAATTGTTCAAAGGCTTTTTCGAAAGAAAAGGCCTTTTTTATTCTAAAGCGATGGCAATGAATTTTTTTAAGCGTCTTTTCTCATCAGAGAAAAAGGAGACTTTGAATCAGGGATTGGAAAAAACCAGAACTGGCTTATTCTCCAAACTGGCGCGGATTGTAGTAGGTAAGAGCACCATTGACGATGAGGTTTTGGATAATCTCGAAGAAGTGCTCATTGGCTCTGACGTAGGGGTGGCCACTACTCTGAAAATCATTGGACGTATTCAAGACCGTGTTTCCAAGGACAAGTACATGGGTACCGCGGAATTGAATAATATACTAAAAGAAGAGATTGCGGGATTGTTGGCGTCGTATGAAGGAGAGGAATCGGAAGATGTCTATATTCCATCGATGTCAACACCGTACGTCATTATGGTGGTGGGAGTGAATGGGGTAGGAAAGACCACGACCATTGGAAAGCTCGCTTATCAGTTGCAGAAGCAGGGGAAAAAAGTGGTGTTGGGCGCTGCTGATACTTTCAGGGCGGCAGCCATTGATCAATTGAAAATTTGGGGCGAGCGTGCGCAGTCTACTGTGATTGCGCAAAATATGGGGTCGGATCCCGCCTCTGTTGCCTTTGACACCCTGCAGCATGCTGTAGCGCAGCGCGCTGATGTTGTGATCATAGATACAGCAGGTCGCTTGCACAACAAGGTGGGGTTGATGCAGGAATTGTCCAAAATCAAACGTGTGATGGACAAGATTGTCCCCAATGCACCGCATGAAGTTTTGTTGGTATTGGATGGTTCAACGGGGCAAAATGCTTTTGAACAAGCCAAGCAATTTACCGCAGCTACTGATGTGAATGCACTGGCCATCACCAAAATTGATGGAACTGCCAAAGGGGGAGTCGTCATTGGAATTTCCGATCAATTCAATATTCCAGTGAAATACATTGGGGTAGGTGAACGACCTGAACAATTGCAAATTTTTAATCGTTTCGAATTTGTGGATTCGTTGTTCACAGAAGAAAATCAAGCATGAAAACCAAGACGCTTAAAAAAAATAAGGTGAATGTGGTCACCTTGGGATGTGCCAAGAACATTTTTGACAGTGAGGTGATGATGGCCCAATTAAAGGCCAATGATTATGATGTTCACCATGAGTCAGAAGATCAAGATTCGTCCATAGTTATCATCAATACATGCGGATTTATTGATAATGCAAAGGAAGAATCCATCAATACCATTCTGGCCTGGGCAAAGGAAAAAGAAAAAGGAAATGTAGATAAAGTTTTGGTGACGGGTTGTCTCGGTGAACGTTACAGAGATGTTTTGGAAAATGATATCCCTGAAGTTGATGGTATTTTTGGTACGCGTGAGTTGCCAAGATTATTGAAAACTTTGAAGGCAGATTACAAGCATGAATTGGTAGGGGAGCGATTATTGACCACACCGAGTCATTATGCTTATTTTAAAATTGCAGAGGGATGTGATAGACCCTGCTCTTTTTGTGCCATCCCCTTGATGCGTGGAAAGCATTTGTCTACGCCCATGGAAGATTTGGTAGCTCAAGCCAAAGGCTTGGCTAAGAATGGCGTCAAGGAGTTGATTCTGATTGCACAAGATCTTACTTTTTACGGATTGGATTTGTACAAGGATAGAAAATTAGCAGACTTACTGAGGAACTTGTCGGATGTGGAGGGCATAGACTGGATTCGTTTACAATACGCTTATCCCAGCGGCTTCCCGATGGATGTTTTGGATGTAATGAACGAGCGTTCCAATATCTGTAAATATTTGGACATGCCGTTGCAACATGGTACAACCAAAATGTTACAGGCCATGCGACGTGGAATTACCCGTGAAAAGACAGATGCCTTGTTGCAAGATATCCGAGCTAAAGTTCCTGATATTGCATTGAGAACAACATTGATTACCGGTTTTCCTGGAGAAACAAAGCAGGACTTTGAAGAATTGAGCCAATGGGTGGAGCAAACTAAATTCGATCGTTTGGGTGTGTTTACATACTCTCACGAAGAAAATACCCATGCCTTCACCATGAAGGATGATGTTCCTGCAAGGACCAAAAAACAAAGAGCCAATGCCATCATGGAGATTCAATCAGAGATTTCACTGAAGAAGAATGAGGAGAAGGTGGGTCGTGACATGAAAGTTTTGATCGACAGAAAAGAAGGTGAATACTTTATTGGCCGGACAGAATACGATTCCCCAGAAGTGGACAATGAAGTGATTATTCATGCACCGGATCAATACCTGCGCATTGGAGATTTTGTCAATACTACCATAACGGATGCGGAACAATACGATTTGTTTGCTGAAGTAAAAAACGGATAATAACATGAACAGATTGCCGGTCATGGAAGAATTCTGCACCTTACAAGGGGAAGGGGTTTATTCTGGATGCCCAGCATATTTTATTCGGTTGGCAGGTTGTGACGTGGGATGTGTTTGGTGCGATGTAAAGGAGTCATGGAACAAGGAGGAACATCCATTGGTGGAAGTGGATCAGCTGGTGAACAATGTATTGGAAAGTGGTGCCATCAGAGTAATTGTGACAGGGGGAGAGCCCACGATGCACGATTTGGGACCTTTGACTGCAGCGCTGAAACAACGGAATATCAAAACCCACATTGAAACAAGCGGCGTTCATGCACTCACTGGACAATGGGATTGGATAACTTTTTCGCCCAAAAAATTCAAAGCACCAACGGAAGAAATTTTTCAAGTTTGTCATGAAATGAAGGTGATTGTCTTTCACCCTTCCGATATTCAATGGGCCATTGAGTTGTCAAAAAAGACAAATGCCAATTGTCACCTTATTCTTCAACCAGAATGGGAGAGACAAGATGAATCAATGCCTTTAATCATGTCTCATTTGAGTCAATACCCGCATTGGCGATTGAGTCTACAAACTCACAAATACATTGGCGTTCGCTAAAAATATGGTCGTTTGGATGGAGACGCTTCATGAGCGACCCCGTCATTTCGTTTTTGTATTTCTTGCTTTTGTCTTTATTTCTATGTTCCCTCTTTGGGGATCGACCTATTTTCCTGCGTTGGATTCTCCTGCTCATTTGTACAATGCAAAATTGATCCTAGCGTTGTTGAATGATGACTCTCCTATGGTTCATCAATTCTATTACTTCAATCCTTTGGTTGTTCCCAATTGGATAGGGCACGCCTTATTGGCCCTGTTCTATTGCCTATTTGGGGAGTGGTGGATGGCTGAGAAGTGTTTGTTGGTGTTGTATTTTATAGCCATTCCATTGGGGTTTGATCTTTTCATTCGCAGTGTTGGTGGAAACCGCTGGTTGTCTTTTTGGTCATTGCCCTTTGTTTTCAGTTTTGTTTTTTCCATTGGATTTTACAACTATTCTCTATCCATCGTATTTGCTTTGCTTTTTCTTTCCAAAAGTTGGCATTTTTTTGAAAAGCAATTTTCCTGGAAGGAATATCTGACCCTACTTTCATTGCTGTTGCTGTTGTATTTCTCACATGGCTTTACGTTTTTACTCACCTTGTTGGTGTGGGGATCTGCTTCACTGCCCGTTTTATGGCATCAATGGAAAATCAAACCATCGCTGAGACCGATGATTCAACGGTTGATGCAAGCCATTCTTTTGGTTTTGCCATTGGTTATATTGTACAAATGGAATACAGCCTACCATACTGGCTCACCGTCTTATTTGAGAACCACGGATTTGATAAAAGATCTTTTGAGATGGCGTTCCTTGATTGTTTATCATGAAGGAAAAGAAGAACGATGGACGGTGCTGATCTCATTGTTGACGATGGTTCTTTTGTGTTGGATTTTTGTACGAAGTAAAATGCGTTTCGTTCTTGCCCAACAACGATTGGTTGTTTCGATGGTTTTGCTTTTGGTCATGTATTTTTTGTTGCCCGACAATACAGGAAGTGCTGGATTTATCTCTGTTCGCATACAAGGTTGGTTGGCGATGTTGACCATTTTGTTGATTGCCGTTTCAGTATTGCCCATTCGATTGTTATGGATGACTACAGTGATGATGTTCATAGGGCATTTTGCTTTGGTTAATTTTCATGCAAAAGTTGTCCGAAAGGACAGCATCTTATTGGAACAATGTTCTGTTGCGCAGCAATATATTCCGGATCATTCTATCCTTCATTTTGAAGATCTTTCAAAGGACTGGCGCTTTCAGCATTTCAGTAATTTTATTGCACTCCAATCAAAGGACGTGGTGTGCACGGAGAATTACGAAGCGTCTGTGGATTATTTTCCGTTGTGTTTTAGACCAACGGATAAGCCGGATGCACATTCATCGACTTGTATAGAGCAAAAAATAATCATGAAACCAGCAGTGATGGATTCAATCTACTGGAATGTGTTAAAGCAAAACTTACACAAAGGGAATTTGATTGTATTCGAAAACGAATCTATCGTTTTGCTCAAGACAACGAAATGATTGGATTTTACTCCTGAACGGGTAGTGCCTCGTTTTTTTTTGAACCTTCTTTTTTCCTTTTTATTTCATGATTGAAACTGAAAGTACACCATTGACGATCTTGTTTCATCAAACGATTGCTGTAGCAAAATCCAAATTGAAATTTGTTTTTTGAATTCAGTTTCATTTCTAATGAAGCGGAATATCTCCATTCTTTGGAAAGTCCATATTGAATCAACTGGCTGTCATTCCAATATTGAACGGCATTGGACCAATAAAAATATTCCGCACGTGCATTGATGCGCATTTTGCGCCATTCAGGACTGGATATTTTAATTCGGCTTCGGCAAATCAGGGGATTCCTCGCACCATTCAAGCGCTCCAATTGGATAGCATTTCGCCAAGATATTTCAAACCGATTTTGCTCTTTTTTGGATCTTACCAATTTCCAATCTATGGAAAATTGTATGCGATTTCCATTGTCAAAAGGGCTATCCGATAAGTATACCTTCTCATTGGGAAACATTGTCCAGCGGTATTGGAGACCCAAGGCAATATATTTCAGGGGAGAGTATGATTCTGTCAATGAGACGCCGCCCTTGGTCCAACCATTTGGATTGAAACGTTGAATCAGCTGAATCTCACTTTCCCATTTTTTATTGTGTTTGAAATCAATGCCAGCGGAGCTCCATGTTCCAGTTTGGGCGCGGGCATTAATCGCGAAGCATGAAAGCGTGAACAAAAACAAAATTCTTTGCATCAATGGATGATTTCTAGTGTGGGTACTTCAATCACTTGGTTTTTATCCGTGATGGAAACCTTTTCCAACACAGTTGTGGTCATCTCCCCAGTGCTCAAGTCTTTGGAGAGGACATAGACCTGATAATTGCCATTTTGTAATTGATCAAATGCATATTTGCCATCTGCACCAGTACGTGTAGATTCATGGTATTGATTACCCTCTCCATAAATCAAATAAACACGTTCGTCAGTAATGGCTGTCGTTATTCCCGTTTCATCAGATTGCCCTTGTTGTCCTACATCCAAAAGAAATGAAGTTGTTACATCGTCGGGGTCTGGTATGTTGACGTTGGAATTAGACACTAGGCGAATCATATCACCATTTTTTGTAATTTGAAATTGACTTGAAACATTTGTTACCAGGGCATTGTATACCGCGTTTGCGACAGTCGTATCGCTGTCACTGTAGTTAAAGGAAATAGAGACACCAGTGCGACCTGCCAGTTGTGGATCACCATTGCTAACCCAGGTTGGATTATTGAACCAAAAATAAAAGTTGTTCCCATTGGCTTGATTCAAAATGAAGTAATCTCCGTGCTCAATTTGTTGTCCGGAAGTAACGGTTAAATCAATGATTTCGGGTCGGCCCAAATTAATATTTTGTCCAACAACTTGTCCTTGAAGGGTGCTGCTTCCACCTGGCCCTTCCGGTTTGGTGCAAGAAAAAAGAATGCTTGAAAAAGCCAATGTGTAAATAATGTTTTTCATTGAATCAATATTTTTTTGAATGTGATATTGTTGTTTTTACAATTAATTTTTGCTGTGTAGAGACCTGCCGGGAGGTTATTCAACGGAAAGGTAAAAGACCTCCCGGCATGGGAGGCCGTTCCGATTAGATGAACCTCTTTGCCCAAACCATCAAATAGAGCGATGCTTTCAATGGGAAATTCAGATTGGATCTGTAGTGTTCTGTCTCGATCAATAGGGTTGGGATAGATGACCACTTCATTTTGCGTTATGGGTGGATGAATACCCAATGAAAGATCACATGCATTCCCAAACATGTTGCTATCCATCCATGCGGTGCGTTGAACAATCCAAGATTTCAGATAGTCTATTTCCTCTTGGTATGTATTGCCGATAAAGTTGTTTGGCCAAACATAATTTCCTAAGATGGGCCATCTTTGAAAATGTCTAAGACTAGCCTCTTCCAGAGTTGAGGCCACACTATCGATGTAACTCAATAAATGCGCATCACTCCATTTTCCTGCTCGCAATTCTTGCCAACGGCAATGTGTTTCGTTGGCATAAGTTGAGTCTTGCAATAATCGATGCCACCAAAATGGATTGTCTAAGCCTCCGGCGCAAAAATTATTAAAGTCCATTTCCCAACCTTCAATATTGGGACCGTTGCAATAATTTGAATTGCCAAGGGCAATGTTGAAGTCCCATAGTGGACCCGCGTGAATTTTTCCGCCTTCGCTGAATCGCTCTTTGAAAAGAAATGTGGAGATGCGGTATCCATCAACATTTTTGGTGATCTCATTGGCCAAGAAGAAATCGATGAAAGATCCCACATCCATGAATTGTCGGTAACCCACCAAAGGATGGTCGAAGAGCAAACTATCCATTAAAATATCTTCCCAAGTGGTGACATAGCTTTGTAGGTAATTCAATTGATAAGGGTGAAGCGCTGTAATGTCTGGATCATGCAATTGGAAAGTGGTGTAATTGGTGCTGGGCGCTGCGCCATAGTGAGGAGATTCCCAGGCCACGATTCCACCTGCTGTGGTCTTATCCACCTTGAAAATATACCCACCTGTTAATTCATTGTCCAATGTGTCAGACGGCGTCAAAGGATTGATATCCACACGACCTGGATTGACTTTTATTCTCTCCATAAATACATAAATCCCCATGTACTCTCCATTCAATACCAGTTCGCAGAATTGCGTTCTGGGCGCCCATCTTCCTTGGTCTCTTCCCATTTGGTAAGTCAGAACATTGCGCATCAACGATTTGTCGGTATATGGAGCATACAGTATCCAATCGTTGTCTGCAGGCCAATCAAAAATGGAGGCGTTGTAATTCACGCTATCGGGACCACGGGTCTCTAATCCGTAGGATCTGGCAGGAAATCCGTTGGAGGAAGAGCCCCTTCTTTCAATGGCAATCAGACCATTGAATTCATTGAATGCATCATTGAGTGAGTTGATTTGACCTGGGCCATTGTCAATGATGCCCATGGATCCATCAATTTTGGGTTCGTCAGGTATAGTGATGCCATAGGTATCCACGACAACAATGGGTAGCGTTGAGGTGTAAAAAGAGAAAGGTGGGGTAAACCACTCAGGAGTTGGTTCGAAAAGGGTAGAGGCATTGGTTAATCCAGCATGCAGAAAAGCGCGTGAAGTAAAATCAGATGAATTGGTGCTTTGGTTATGGGTCTCTATGGAAAGGACATTGGTGCCATTGATCAACAATGTGGATGTTGTAGTTGGGTTTAGAATAAATTGATCGGGATAACCTCCAGTGAACATAACGGCTTCATGCGAGGCTGAGGAGGGTTCATTGAATGTTGGGTAAATGCCTTGGTCAATTCCGCCTCTGGCTATCTCAACGCCATTGAGATACGCAATGAAACCATCGTCATAGTCCATGTTCAGAACCAGTTGATGAATCAAACTTACATTGGTCACATTGAAAGAAATGCGTTGATAGAGACAAATGGTCCCTGTGGGAATATTGGTAGAGTCATCGTTGTCTCCAAAGCCAAAACCACCTTCGCCATTGGGCCAAGTGTTGTCATCAAAGTTTAGTAAATTCCAATCGGGTACCGCGTTATCTGGAACGAAATATTTCCAATTGTCATTGTCATAGACAATGGTTTCCCAATGATCCACTTGAGCGTTTAAGCTAAAACCAAACCACCCCAATAAAAGGGTGAGGATGAGTTTGATGTCTCCCCATTTCATGGATGGAAAGATAAGAATATGTTAGGGAAATTTAAAGACTTAGTTTTCAGGATAGCCTGCATCCACCCACAATTGACAAGCGGTAATCTCACAATCACTCAGCTTGCCGCCTTTTGGCATGGCAGAACATTGTTCAAGTTGTTGAATGGAACACAACCAAACACCCACATTGTTGGCTGTTTTTATTTCTGCCACTGTTGTTAAAGGAATTCCCGCAGATGGATTGCTTCCTGAATGGCAACCGGTACAGTTGGTTTCCATGATGGCTTTGATTCGGCCATTGTAGGAAATAATGGTATTGTCGCATGTTGGTGTACCATACAATTCTGTTTTTACGTCGTAATAACAGCCAATGAGACCTGAGAATACAACGAGGAGAAATATAATTTTTTTCATGGTTTAGTTGTTGGGAGCCCCGTCATTGAGCCATTTGCGAATGATGGTTTTTTGGCAGTCACTGAGGCCTGCTGTGTTTTTGGGCATTAAACTCATTTGGTTGGTTCCCATGATGCTGTTCCAAAGCGCAGTGCTATCAGCAACAACATCGCTCCAATTGTTGAATTGATGGTTGTTGTTACCAGCATTGGCTGTAGTGTGACAACCTTGGCAATTGTTTTCAATAATTGGCCAAACGGCAGCACCAAATGTAAATACAGAGGTATCACAGCTTGCGCAAGAATTGTTTAAAGCGCCTTGATTGATCCAAGTCTGAATTAAATTTATTTGTTCACCCGTTAATGAGCCATTTCCTGGCGGAGGCATTATTTTATCCGGATCATTTTCCGTGATGGCTTCCATCAAATCACTATTGCCACTGTTGCCTGCGGCAACACTGCCCGTACTCATGACTTGAACATAGTCTGTCAAAATGATGCCGTCTCTTGAGGATGCTTCATCATGACAACCAGACATGGCACAATTGGAGACCAACAAGGGTAAGATGTCATTTTGAAAATAAACGGTGTCTTCAGAACAATTTTCCGAAACTGTCGGGTCGTTGGAAGGCTCAGGCTGGGGAACATCGTGTTTGCAAGCCATCAGAATTCCCAGAAAAAGCAATCCTGAAATCGATAGTAAAGTTTTCGTATTCATTGTATTCATTGTTTTTATTCATCCCAGGAAATCACCACTTTATCTGTTACAGGGTGGGATTGACAAGCTAGGATGTATCCTTTTTCAACCTCACGAGGGGTGAGTGCGTGATTGACTTTCATGTGAACCTCCCCTTCTAATACCTTGGCTCTGCACGAGGTGCAAATTCCTCCTTGACAAGAGTAGGGCGGGTCTAGTCCCAAATCAATGCCTACTTCCAATAAACTTTTTCCGTTTTTGTCTACGATGGCTTCTGTCTTGGTGTCATCGATTATTAAAGTAACTACGCTTTCACTCATGGTTCTTTGTGTTTTAATATTTCTTCAATACTTGATGGATTGCTCCATTCAAAAGGTCCTTCAATGCGCTGAACTTGATTTCCTTTTGCATCGTAAATATACGTCATTGGGATACTGAACACTTTCAAATCCTTAAGTGAGGGTGTCTTAAAAATTTTTAAATGTGTTCTGGAACTTATATCCTCAATGAAATCAAGGTCATCATCGGTGACGCAAATGATGGAGATTCCGGCTTGCTGAAATGCCTTTTTCTGTTCTGCAATTTCGGGTAGCTCACGCATACAAGGTCCGCACCAATGCGCATAAAAGTGAACGATGGTGATGGAGTCTTTGGAAATGTTCAATGGCGCAATGCTACCATTGGTTTGCTGAACCATGATATCATTAACCGCAATGCTGTGTGGCCATTGCCGATAGAGCCAATACAGCGCGAGAATGCCCAATAGAATCCAGAACAAATATTTTTGCAACCAGCCTTTCATGATTTAGTAGTGGAGCATTTGCTCAATGGTTTCGCGAATTTTTTCAATCTTGGGAAGATACGCTTGCTCTAGTGTGCTGTTCAAAGGTATCGCTGGAGTGACCTGACTTCCTATAACTTTGGGCGCAGCTTCCAATGATTCAAAACAGTTTTCGGCCACCCACCCTGCAAGGGCTTGTGCAAATCCGTTGCTGGCAGGTTCTTCGGTAATGACAAGACAACGATTGGTCTTATCCACACTTTTTTGAATGATGGAATAATCAATGGGGTTGAGTGATCTGAGGTCAATGATTTCTACTTGATCTTCTATCCCTTTGCAAGCCATTTTGGTCCAATACACGCCCATTCCATAGGTAATCACGGAGAGTGATTTCAAGGATTGGGCTTCCTGAACGATTCTTCCTTTTCCTATGGGGATAACATAATCTTCACTGGGCTCTATGGTGCGAGCCTCCTCGGTTCCTTTTACTTTGCTCCAATACAATCCTTTGTGTTCTAATACAACTACTGGATTGGGATCGTGGTAGGCCGCTTTCAATAATCCTTTCAAATCGGCGCCAGTGCTTGGATACACCACTTTGATTCCCCTAATTTGCAACAATACACTTTCGACGCTACTGCTGTGGTATGGCCCTCCACTGCCATAAGCGCCAATAGGAACACGAATAACACAGCTCACGGGCCATTGACCATTGCTCAAGTAATAACTGCGAGAAACTTCTGTGAACAATTGGTTCAATCCTGGCCAGATATAATCTGCAAACTGAACTTCAACTATGGGCTTCAAACCTACAGCACTCATTCCAACGGTGCTTCCAATAATAAACGCCTCTTGAATGGGGGTATTGAATACCCGGCTATCACCAAATTTTTCAGCCAAGGTAGCGGCTTCACGGAAGACCCCTCCCAATCGCTTTCCAACATCCTGTCCGTACAAAAGGGCATGGTCATCTTGACTCAAAATTTCTTGCATCGCAAACAATGCACTGTCCACCATTACTGTGGCCTCTTTGCCAGAGGGACTTCGTTCTCCAGACTCAACCGTTATGGGCGAAGGAGCAAAAATATGCTCCATGAGTTGATGGGGTTCCGGATCTTCCGCCAGCAAGGCGCGTTGGTAGTCTTGCTCAATGCGCTGTTGTTGGGTTTGCCAGATTTCGTCAATGGCCTCTTGCGCAAATCCCAACTTAATCAATTGCTTTTGAAATTTGGGAAGTGGATCTCTTTTTTGTGCTTCTTCTAAATCATCACGGTACCATTCTCTTCTTACCCCACTGGTATGATGCCCCAACAATGGTACTTTGCAATGCAAGAGCCAAGGGCGTCTATTTTTTCGGATATCTGCAATGATGTCGTGGATGACATCAAAGCTGGCTACAAAATCAGTCCCATCAATGCTTTTTACTTGAATGCCAGGATAAGCCTTGGCCAATGTGGTGGCATCTCCAAATCTGATTTCAGAGGCATGCGCACTGATGTCCCATTCATTGTCTTGTACAAAATACAAAATGGGCAGCTGTTTGAGCGATGCCATGTGCAAGGCCTCTGACACCTCGCCTTCAGTCATTGAGGCATCACCAAGTGAGCAGACTACGATGGGGTTGTTGTCAATATTTGCCGATTTATCATGTATTCCGTTTTGTTCTTTATACCAAAGTCCCATGGCAACCCCTGTTGTGGGAATGGCCTGCATACCAGTGGCTGAACTTTGGTGAGGAATTTTGGGAAATCCTGGTCGGTTCAAAGCGGGATGGCTGTAATACGACCTACCTCCCGTAAACGGATCTGATTTCTTGGCCATCAATTGCATCATCAATTCATATGGCTGAATTCCAATTCCAAGTAGAATACTGTCATCACGGTAGTAGGCCGATAAATAATCGATTTCTTTCAATTGTAGTCCAAGTGCCAATTGACAGGCCTCATGACCGCGTGATGTGGCATGAACATACTTGGCTGTGACCTTAGCATTGGTTTCATAGATGTCTGACAAATTTCTTGCTTGACACATCAATTCAAACCCCTTCATGAGTTTTTCTGCATTCAGTGCCTTGGATCTTATACTTCCCACGTTCATGAAACAAAAATAATAGGTATTGGGGCAATCAACCCCCTACTTCTTTGTCGTATTTTTGTCTAGTGGGAACAAGGTTTTATAAATACCAAGGAACGGGCAATGATTTTGTAGTCCTGGATGGCCGTGAATGGCCTGAGGCTCCCACGGTTGAATGGATTAAAAAAATCTGTCACCGCAAATGGGGAGTGGGAAGTGACGGTTTGGTCATTGTACGGCCCTCTGCATCTCATGATTTTCATGTCGATTTTTATAACCCCGATGGTTCTCAGAGTTTTTGTGGGAATGGTTCCCGTTGCGCGGTAGCTTTTTTTATCGATCGATTTGAGACCAGTCTGTCGCAATGGACTTTCTCAGCTTTTGATGGAGCACATAGCGCTACCCAAGAGGGAAATCAGATCAGCATCAGTATGCAAGAGGTGATGAAAAATGAAGAGACACCCCAGGGATGTTTTATTCATACCGGAAGCCCGCACGTGATCGTGGAGGTAAAGAATTTAGATGAATGGGATGTACACGCTAAAGGGGAGGAGATCCGGTACGATGAATATTTCACTTCTATCAATGGAACCAACGTTAATTTTATTGAGAATAAATTGGGTCAATGGTACCTGCGTACCTACGAACGAGGTGTTGAGGCAGAGACCCTGTCCTGCGGGACTGGCGTGACGGCATCGGCATTGTATGTGCTGGAGAAATTGGGAAACAGCGGCAGAGTAGTCATGAACAGCCAAGGAGGTCGTTTGGAAGTTTCTGCAATCAGACAAGGGCCATATCATTTTACCAACGTATATTTGATAGGACCCGCACAAAAAGTATTTGAGGGAATATGGGAGCATTGAAAAAGTTTTATAGTACGGTCATTATTCTGGTTTTGGCCACACAGTTGATTTTGGCTAGAAATCCAATTGTTTCGGTGTTAACTTGTTCTTCAGGTAGTGAGTTGTACAGTGTTTTCGGCCATACTGCATTGCGTGTTCAAGATTCGCTTAATGGTAAGTTCTATGATGCCGTATACAATTATGGGACTTTTCAATTCTCAGATGATTTCTATCTCAAATTTGCCCAAGGCCGATTGGATTATTTTTTATCGGTCAGTTCATTCGGCGAGTTTCAACAAATGTATTTGTTCGATGGTCGGGGTATTCAAGAACAGTTTTTGCGCATGACCAATGAGGATTTGATTCGGTTATCAGATTTGCTCATGGAGAACGCTCAACCCGAGAACGCCACGTTTAGGTATCATTTTTTCAAAGACAATTGTTCGACGCGCGTTTGGAACATGATTAAAAAGGCATCCAGTAAGCCTTTGGTGGTGGAGTTGAACGCCCCACAATCTACTTTTCGATCAGCCATACAATCGTATCTCAATTTTATGCCTTGGGGAGACTTTGGAATTGACCTGGCTTTAGGCGCGCCCTGTGATAACAAAATGCAAATGGAAGACAGGGCATTTCTTCCAGATTCCCTATTGTTGATGTTGGCCCACACCCGTTACGGACAATCCCCGCTCACATCCAGGACCATGGAATTGATTCCTGTTGATATTGAGCCGGAGCTACCAAAATTCAATGGCCCTTTCGCTTTATCATGGGCTGTTTTTATTGTTACTGTAATGACAGGTATTTGGTCAGCGCGCAAAGGAAAATTGCGCACCATCTGGGAAAACGTTGTTATAGCTGTGATTTCTCTCATTGGATGTTTGTTGGTATTTCTTTGGTTTTTTACAGATCATGATACCACACATAACAATTGGAATTTGATTTGGGCCAACCCATTTTGGTTCTATTTCTTATTCAGAACGCCAAGATCTTGTGCAACTTGGGAAAGGCGAGTGGCCATTATTTTTGCCGCAGTTCTTTTGCTCGAGATGTTCTTGGTGGGCTGGACACCTCAAACCATGCACCGCGCTATTTGGCCCTGGATATTGACAGAGTTGTATATCCTTCTAAAAGTAATTAAACCATTTTGGTTTACAAAACAACTGCATGAAAAGCATTAAGCCTCTCCTTCCTCTGGCTATTTTATTCGCCTTTTTGTTTTTGGGTTGCCAAAAGCAAGAATTAAAGTGGAGCAGTGATTGGGTTGTTCCCCTGGCAGATGGTGAGATAAAAATGTCCGATTTATTGGATGAAAAATTTCTTCGGGTCAATGATCAAGGTTGGTATGATTTGGTATTTGATACAACATTGGATTTTGGAGTAGATTCATTGCTGACCATAGCGGATACCACGGTTCAATTGGATTATCAAGTTCCCGTTTCGGTTAGCGTACCTCCAGGTGTTATGCTCATCAATGAGGTTCAAAATCAATCGGGACTGTTGCCTGATGATGTTCAATTGAAAGCTTTGCACTTGCAATCTGGAACCTTGCACTACCGGATTGAGAATCACATTGGGGGTCCTTTGCATTGTGTTTATAGTATTCAACGAACAACGATCAATGGTTGGCCGCTAATAATCGATGTTGAGGTAGATGCGGGCAATGTCAATACTCCAGGTGTGATAGAGGGTGATTTGGATTTGAGCCACGCTCAGTTTGATTTGACTGGTGTGACAGGATTTTTGGTCAATGACCTTGCGACAACAATGCAAGTATCAGCATCTTCATATGCCACAGGAAATACTGCAGTGATGGCTGGCCAAGCTGTCTCAGTTGAAGTGTCATTTATTGCTCCAAAAGTTTCTTATGCCAGAGGATATTTTGGTCAACAAGAAATTCATATTCAAGAAGCGTTGTCTTTGGGCAAGGATTTTCCACAAGGTGAAATTCATTTGCCAGCCTTGAACTGGGATTGCGAAATTCAAAATTGGATGGGAGTGGATTTAATGATGCAATGGAATGATATCCATTTTGAACGAGATGGCCAAGAGCCGTTGTCATTAAATGCACCTGGTATTGGTCAATCTTTGGCCATTGCTAGAGCAGAGGATTGGCAAGGCGCGGTGAATCCTCAGCTGCTGAATTTACATTGGGATGAGGACAACTCCAATTTGTTATCAGTGACAAATTATCTAGGTGGCTCTGCCAGTATAGATGCCAACGTTCAATTGAACCCATTGGGAAATATGAATGGAACCAATGATTTTATTTATCCCTCAAAAATGTTACAGATTCATTCTAAACTGCACGCCCCGTTGGCTTTCACAGCAAAGGATTTGACTGCGGAAGAATGGTTGTCCATCCAATGGGATAGCAAAAGTGATTGGAATGGATCTTTGGATTTTCATGCGGAAAATACGTTCCCTTTTGAAGCCGATGTCATGGTGATGCATGAGGCCGAGTTGCTCGGCGTAATTCATATTGGCGCAGGTGGATGGAATGAGGCATCTAACAAACTGGTTGTGCAAGAGAGTCTTTCTTCCTTAATCGTTAATCCGCGTCAATGGGAAGAAATCAAATCAAATGGAGGTGTTCGCTTGCGTTGGGTTTTTAATACAACCGATTATCCCCATTTTGTAAGCGTGCGACCAGAGCAATATGCGCGATTAAAAATCACAGGTGATGTAACTGTTCAAAGCACAATCGAATGAGAAATCTTTGCCTCTATCTACCCCTACTGCTGAGTTCCTTTTGTGTTTTAGGACAAGATACCATCCCGGTTCATTATGATGCTGTATTTGGTAATGCGCCTGAGTTGGAATATAAACCGGTTTATGTTGTCCTAGAGGGAGCATGGTTGGGCCAAAGCAATGCCATTCATTTGGATTTTGTTCGGACGGTGTTATTCGGTGGGACATTAAATCATACTGCCAATCAACATTTGTATCAACAGTTGAATCAGCGTAATCAGCTGATGGGGCAACAGGAATTTGGTTTTCAATTGAAGTCAGCTTTAGATTCCTCTTCGTTCTTGCCCAAAAGTTTATTTTGTGTGCAATGGAAAAAATGCTCTTGGAATCATCTTGTTTTTAGCAAGGATGTATTTGGTTTGGCCCTTTTAGGCAACGCACCTTTCTTGGGACAAAAATTAGATTTATCCAATACAACATTTACACAACTTTCTTATCAAAAGATTGGACTGGGTTTGGAGAGCGAAAAAGGCGGTTGGTCATTTTTTATAAATGGCATTGAAGGAAGCGATTTTTATCAATTTAGAATCGATAAGGGAGAGGTCTATTCTGATCCCAATGGATCTTTCATTGACTTGAATTACCGCATGGTTCAGATCAAATCATTGCAACCCAATAGCGGTGTAGGCATTGGCTTGGACTTCCAGTGGAAAAAGAGGTTAGGTGAAGTGGAATGGATAGGAGAAGTTGCAGATTTGGGGTGGATTAAATTCAAGGATGTTGAGAGAAGTGCTTGGCGTGCAAATGAATCATTCGCGGGCATTTCATGGTCTGAAGCCATTTTAAATGGGCAGGAGGCGGATGAAGCACTGGCGCAATGGGCAGAGCCATTGAAAAAAACAAAAGACAGAAGTATTCAATTGCCCACTCGTCTGACGGCAGGTGTATCCACCAAAGGCATAGGATACAGGGTGATTACTTATTGTTTTGAAAGACAACTGGGTTGGCAAACACTGTACTTTTCAAAGAGTAATTTCCCCATAAAGCACGGCTTTTTGCATTATGAGTTGGCGTTGAATCACACTTTTAATGACCGATACGCGCTATCGGGTGAAGTAGGGTTCATGAACAATAAAAAAGACTTTAACTTATCCGTCTTGGCTTCAGAACTTCCTGGTTTTTTAATGGCCAATAGCCGTCAATTGATGTGTCAAATTAGTATTCAAAAGAGAATTTTTTAATTATGAGAAAAGAAAGAGATCACCGATCATTAAATGCCTTCCCCAACTTGAAAGGGAATCGGTTTTTTTTAATTGCAGGCCCTTGTGTGGTGGAGGGAGAGTCGATGGTACATGAAATCGGTCAAGAGGTCAAACGCATTTGTGATCAACTTTCCATCCCTTATATTTTCAAAGCATCGTACAGAAAGGCCAACCGATCGCGTTTGGATTCATATACTGGTGTTGGGGATGAGAAAGCTTTGCAATGGATTGCTGACGTCGGACAAAAATTGGGGGTGCCGACGACTACCGATATACATGCTGCTGACGAAGCCGCAATGGCAGCCAAGTACGTTGATATTCTGCAAATTCCTGCGTTTCTCTGTAGACAGACGGATTTATTGATTGCCGCTGCACAAACGGGTAAATTGGTGAATGTGAAAAAGGGACAGTTCTTGTCAGGAGAATCCATGTCACACGCCGTAGATAAAATCAGACAGTCAGGCAATGAGAATATTTGGTTGACTGAGCGTGGATCCATGTTCGGATATCAGGATCTGGTGGTAGACTATAGAAACATCCCTGCCATGCAACAGTTTGCTCCTGTTGTCATGGATTGTACGCATAGTTTACAACAACCCAATCAATCTTCGGGTGTTACTGGAGGTAAGCCTGAGCTCATTGGAACCATTGCAAAGGCTGCGATTGCTACAGGAGCGGATGGCTTGTTTATTGAGACCCACCCGAACCCCAAAGAAGCCAAAAGTGATGGCGCCAACATGTTGCACTTGAACCATCTGGAAAGTCTTTTGATTGAACTTTGTAAAATTCACGATGCGATCCATGCCTAAATGCGTTCTCATTTCTATTGGTGTCCTGCTCCATTTCATGGGAAGCTCGCAATCATCATCTGTGGTGATTGACACTTTGTGGTGGGATAGAATGGGATATGGTGGAGATGAGGTTTTAGAGCGAATGGTTGTCGCTGAAGACAACTCATTGTGGTGCATTGGAACTACCTCGAGCACAGTTGGGTATGGTCAAGATATTTACCTTCTCCATTTGGACTCAACGCATCAGTGTTTGGGAAGTTTTAGTTTTGGTGGTAATGGGGTAGACTTGGGTGTGGATTTGATGTTTTTGCCCAATGGTCATTTGTTGTTGTTGGGAACAACGTCAAGTTTTAGTGCGCAGGGCTATGATGCAGTTTTGTATGTCGTGGATCCCAATGGGCAATTATTAGAGTCTAAGATTTTTGAAGAGGAAGGGTGGCAATTCGCTCAACGGTTTGCCGCATCGCAAGATGGAATCATTTCTATATCTGGTCGCACACTCAATAGCAATGGCCATTGGGACTTAGCATTGTGGAAAGTAATGAGCACCGGAGGGATGGGCGTCTACAATGTAGAAGATCGAATGAATCTTAGCATCAACACGCCAAATCTAGAATCTTCTTTTATCACTCATCAAGGGAACGAAGGTTGGGTTGGCTTTGCGAGTTATTGGAATGAGGATTCTATTCCATTGACAAGGACTTTTGAATTGGACAATCAGTGGTCATTTCAATGGGATACTGTTAATGTTATCAATGGCGATTCTGTCCTTATGCACGATGCCATTGTAAAAGAGGATGCATTGGTAATGGTGGGGGGCTTTTATCACAACAATCAGTTTAGACCGCAATTGATGAAATGGCAATCCGGTGCTGGCATGTGGTCCATTTCTAATTACCCCAATTATCAAAGAGAGACCATGTTTCATGGTGTGGGATTTTCACAAGATAGCCTTGTTTATTGCGCGGTGGGTTGGTCTTTCGAATTTGGATTTGGCATGGGAGGAGGTTTTTACAATTATTTTGATACCAATGATCAATGGATGGGGAATGGATTCATCGGCGGTGATCTGTTGTGCAAAATGAATGACGTGGTGTTTGATAAAAACAACCATCTTCACTCTGTTGGTTTAGACAATAGCCACTCTCAAGGGATGTCACAACAGGCTTGGTTGGTTAGAGGGAATGGTTGTCTTTTCATACAACCCAGTACTTTTCAGATTGAAAACACCATTGTTCCTTGTTTTACTGTCGGCGAGTTAGAAATCAATCCTTCTAATTTTGATTATTCCATCAGCAATGGTGCGATAAATTGGGAAGGAGATGCGAAATGGTTGGGGGCCTATGATGCGACGGGAAGAAAATTAAACCATCATTTCCTATCCCCCAAAAGTGTCCAATTGGCAAAAATGCAGCAAGTGATTTTTTTGCAATGGTTGGTGGATGATACACGTGTTGTAAAGCGGGTGTTTATTTCAAACGATTGATTTTATTCATGTGATCTTACGGTTCCTTGAGGTCGTTCTTCCTTCTCTTTTTTTAAATGAATGGATTGGCTCCAATTTATCAAGTCAGGCTGTCCGGCATTGACCCAGGCTGTCAGCCAGAAGTCTGCGATACAGGCAATGGCACTTCTCATTCGTCGATCCACTTGATGTTGTAGTTTTTTCGAATAAGCCAGAGTAAAGGCATCACTGTATTGATAGACAATGGCTCCATTTCGATAGTCGACTTCCATTTTCTTCTCCCCAAGTTCTTTTTGAACCAAGCGTTCAAATTCAAACACACTGTCCAATGCGGAATGACTTTGGTAGATGATAGACCAGATGCGCTGATCAGGATGATTTTCTATTTCCGCGGTGTGGTAGGCAAATCGGTATTCATCAAACAATTGCTCAGGAATGCGAGATTCCCATAAACCGTGAATGCCATATTGGTTGGTTTTTTGTCCGTTGTAATTGCTGGTGGTGTGCAAAGGAACATGGGCATCACCGATGTAATGCCCCAATTCAGCGCTGATTTGCAGAACACGCATTTTGTTTTTTGTAACAAAGGCCTCTGTAAGTTGGTGCAATTGCTTTTGAATGTGCCAAGGGACGATGCCGTTTTCCAGCAAACTGTCCTCTTCAAACTGACAAATGGCTTTGCTCCATGTTGTCGGCATGACGGGCAACTTCCCATTAAAGTAATAGTGGTCCAAATCAATGAAATGTTTTTCCGCCTCTCCCTTGACACTGTGTCTTCGACGATCGGGATCAACGCTGTGTTCAATCAAATAGGCCTGGTTTTCTTTGTAGAATTCAAATAGGGGAGAGGGAAGACAAAAGACAGCAAGCTCGTTTATTTTTTTGTGCCCAAAAAATCCCCATTCAGTGGCGTGATCAGGACATGAAGCTTTGGGTGCTGACGATACCATCAACACCCAAAACAGCCATAAAAATCTATTCTTCAAGTTTTACAAGCGCTCCGTTCCTGAGGATGGGGATGCAAGGAACGGTGTTCGATGTCAAGCAATACTTGACATCTTTCTGAATCTTTAAATGAATAAGTCTTCTGCGGTGCGAAGAGGCTCTGAGAAAGCTCCACAGATGCTCTTTGGCACTTTTATAAATGAATTTGGCCGCTACAGTGCTGTCTTCATTGGCCCTGAATTTTCTGGATTCAATGAGAATATCCGCAATGGCTCCACCGCAAATGGTGTCCTCCAAATTCACTTTATCTTTCCACCCCGATGCCAAAATGAGGGTGTTCTTGTGTTGTTTTATAAGCCAATCACAAAGATGCTGCAGATTGTTCAAACAACCAATAACAACGGTGGCGTCATTTTTAGCAATGTCAATGGCTTTGGTTCCATTGGTTGTAGTGAGCACCACTGTTTTGCCGCGCATATCATTGTCAATATAGACGTAGGGCGAATTGCCAAAATCAAAACCATCCACTACTTGTCCATCCCTCTCTGCACCAACAATGTAGCCTTTGGCTTTGTAATCGATGGCTTCTTCTAAAGTGGCCACAGGAATGATTTTTTCTACTCCGTAATGCAAGGCAGTGGTCATTGCACTGGTTGCACGCAATACGTCGATAACGACAACAATGTCGAAATCACCCTTGTACAAGGCGTATTGCCCTGGGGTGTAGCATACTTCTACGAGCTTGCGTTCAACTTGAATCACGACACTAGGATTGTTTGTAAAAAGGCAATGAAACTACTTGGGCTTTTAATTGCTTTCCTCTGATCAATAAATAAATTTCAGAACCCACGGCACTCATGGAAGTGGGGACATATCCCATTCCAATGGCTTTGCCCAAACTCGGCGATTGGGTACCGCTGGTTACAACACCAACAACACTTCCATCGGCTTGTGCAATTTCATATCCATGACGCGGAATGCCTTTATCAATCATTTCAAAGGCTACCAATTTTTTACTAACGCCATTGGACTTTTGCAATTTCAATGCTTCTGAGTTGGTGAAGTCTTTGGTGAATTTGGTAATCCAACCTAATCCTGCCTCAATGGGCGATGTGGTATCATCAATATCATTGCCATATAAACAGAATCCCATCTCCAATCTCAATGTATCACGTGCTCCCAATCCAATGGGTTGAATGCCGAATTCAGCACCAGCATCCATCACTGCATTCCAGATGTCATGAGCATCTTCATTCTTGAAATAAATTTCACAACCTCCAGCACCTGTGTAACCAGTGGTGGCAAAGATGACGTTATTTTTTCCTGCAAAAGTTCCGCGCTGTACGGTGTAATATTCCATGTCAACAACATTCATGTTGGTCAATTTTTGCATGGCTTTCAATGCCAAAGGACCTTGAATGGCCAACAAAGAGTAATCGTCAGATACATTGCTCATTTCTGCACCAATCTCCTGATTGAATTGTTGAATCCAATTCCAATCTTTGTCGATGTTTGAGGCATTGACAACCAAGAAATATTCTTCTTCACCAAATCGGTATACCAATAGGTCATCAACGATTCCTCCCTCTTGATTGGGCAGGCAGCTGTATTGCACTTTTCCATCAAATAATTTGGAGGCATCATTGGAGGTGACTTTTTGTATCAAGTCCAAGGCTTTTGGACCTTTCACCCAAAATTCTCCCATGTGGCTCACATCAAAAACACCCAATGCCTTTCTCACGCAATGGTGCTCTTCAATCAAACCTTTATATTGAACGGGCATGTTGTATCCTGCAAACGGAACCATTTTCGCTCCCAAGGACTCATGCACTTTTGTAAGTGCTGTATTCTTTAAAATTTCTGACATAAGGCAAAGATAAGGATAGGTTAGTGATGTAATTCATGTTCTACATAATCCAATACCTTATGCATCAAATGCACGCGGTCTTTTCCTCTTACATTGTGCTCGTGGCCTGGGTAAGCGAAAAAGTCTATAGGAATAAGGTTGGTTATGCAAGTGCTGAGGAATCGCATGTTGTGTTGCATGACAACGACGTTATCGTCTGTTCCATGGATCATGAGGAGTGGACCGGATAAATTTTTCACGTACTCGCTCATGTTATTGGCTTTGTATCCTTCAGGGTTTTCTGTTGGTGTATCCATGTATCGTTCGGTATACATCACTTCGTACAAGTTCCAATCCAAGACAGGTCCACCTGCTACACCACATTTAAAAACTCCAGGCTGTCGGAGCATCATTGATGTGGTCATGAATCCTCCAAAGCTCCAACCATGGATGGCCATTTTGCTTTCATCCACAAAGGATTGACTGCGCAGCCATTCGACACCCGCCATCTGATCTTCCATTTCTGCTGTTCCCAATTGTCTGTGAATGGCCTGTTCAAATTGCTTACCTCTACTGGAGCTTCCTCTTCCATCTAGGGTGAATACCAAATAATCTTTTTCTGCAAAATAGTTCATCCACAATGAAGCACCTCCCAAGTATCCGTTGTTGATCAATTGCACATGCGGCCCATTGTACACATAAACCAGCACCGGGTATTTTTTCTTGGGATCGAATGTCGTCGGTTTGATCAGTCGATAATTGAGCATCGTTCCGTCATGACCTTTAATGCTGCCAATTTCAGTGATGCCAATCTTCTTGTCTTTCAATTTATCGGAAGACGTTAAAAGTTCTTTTTTAATGGTTCCGTTGTTGTTCAATACAACGCTTTTATTGGGGGTGTTCAAATGGTTGTAGGTGTCCAATATCTGTTTTCCATCGGCGGAGATGGATAGGTCATGCATGCCAGGAGCTAGTGAAATGGGGGAAGTTTTTTTATCTTGAGTGTTATATAGGTAGGCGGTGGTGTTCAATCCGTCCTTTGATCTTCCTTCAACCAGCATCCATTTCCCACTGTTGTCAAAGCCTTTGATTTTTTCTTGTTCCCAGCCATCTACCTTCCCAAGAATCTCTCCTTTTAAATTGAAATGAAAATATTCATGGCACTCTCCGCGGTAGGATCTCCACAAAAACTCATCTCTCTTGCCGGGAATAAACATGGGCGCTTGGTCTGGTTCGACCCATTTGGAGTCTGTTTCTTGAAATATTTCACCCAAGTATTTTCCATCCTTGCTGCTATAATGCATCAATTTCATTTTGTCTGTAGAACGATTCATCCACGCCAAAAGCAAAGATTCACTATTGGGTGTCCATCCCACATTGGTAATGTAAAATTGATCACTTTTCTTTCCTTGCTCATCTGTAATCTCTAGCGTCATGTATCCTGTTCCGGGATCTTTGACACCAACGTTTTTGATCGGGAAAATACTCAAGGATACCTTTTCACTTTTGCCCCCAGCCATAGGATATTTGATCATGTTGACGGTGGCGGGCATTGTTTTGTAATTGGTCAATGGATAATCCGCTACATCAGATTCGTCTTTGCTATAAAAAGCAACAAAGTTTCCATCGGGGGACCAGAATATTCCTTTTTCTATTCCGTATTCATTGCGTGAAATACTTTGTCCGTGCACAATGAATTCAGGATCAGCAGTGACAGCATACACCTGATTGGTTTTGACAAAAAGATTATTGCCAATGGTGTAGGCCAAGTGTCCATTTTTAGGATGATAGCTGGCATTCTCAGCACCATCAGGCAATTGATTGGTCTGCTTTACTTTTTTATTTTGAATTGAGCCACTAAAGTATTTGCCATCGGCCTCGTACCAGAATTCAAATTCATTGATCCACTCCATATGCGGCATATTGGCTAGGGTGTATCCAGACCATTTCGATAAATCTGTTTTTGAAAACAAGGGCAAAGCCAACTCAGGTTTAAGCGCATTCCCTTTCCAAAGCGTATCATTTTTGGTAAAGGCATAGTTGTCCGTGCCGTTGATCCAATTCAACTCCTGTAAATGCTCCGGATAAAACTTTCCGAATTGTTGTCTAACAGCTTCTTCTAATGTCAGCTTCTCCTGCGCCACGCCCAACTGCACAGCCAGGGCTAAAAGGAATAGTCCAAATTGTTTTTTCATTGTTATCAATTAAAGGTGTTGAATATTTTTTTTAATTCGATACACTCAGCGACGTCATGCGTACGAATAATACTGGCCCCTTTCACGGTGGCCAATAGATGAGCAAGTGTGCTCCCCATTTGCGCTTCCTCTGCTGAACAGCCTAATGTTGTTTGTATCATTTTCTTTCTTGAAAGTCCTGCTAAAATAGGGCAGTTTAGAATGGAAAGTTCACTCAAATTTTGAAGGATGGATTGATTGTGCTCAAAGTTTTTACCGAATCCAAATCCTGGATCGATCCATATTTGAGCTTTAGGATTGTCTTGTTTGACAATGGAAATTTTTTGTTTGAAAAAGGCAATGAGCTCCGAAATGATGTCATTGTATTGTGGCGCAAGTTGCATGGTCTGCGGTTTTCCTTGGGCATGCATCAAAATGTAAGGAGCTTGGAATTGATTCAGTACTGAAAACATCCCTTCTTCCCAATCTCCTGCTGATACATCGTTGATGATGTGAACGCCCATTTTCAGGGCCCGAGAAGCTACTGATGGATGAAAGGTGTCAATGGAAATCAGTTGGGAAGGAAAAGTTTGTTTTATCCAATTCAGCACCGGCTCAACTCTTGACCATTCTGTTTCCGCATCGATGTAGGTTGCACCAGGTCTGGTACTCTGCCCTCCGACATCCAAAATGTCAACACCCAAATGGATCCAATTTTCAATGGTTTTTTGCATGTCTAATTTGAATCTGCTTTCCGGTAAAAAGGAATCAGGGGTGCAGTTGACAATGCCCATGATGGCTGGCACTTCTAACGAGTAGGATGTGCCGTGGGAAACAAATTCCAATTTTTTTATCATCGTATGCGGGAATGCGATTAATTTTGAACGAGTCCTCAAATATCAGACGTGGAAAAGACAATTACACAATATCAATCGATAATTTCCTTTTGCAAGGAGCTTTTTACCAAGAAAACCAAAGATTATGGAACAGCATGGCGCATTTTGCGCCCCAAGAGTTTAACCGATCAGATTTTTATCAAAGCACAACGCATCCGAACATTGGAAGAGACGGGGACCAACAAAGTAGGAGAAGGTATACAGGATGAGTTCATTGGTATTGTGAATTATGCAGTGATGGCGCTGATTCAGATGCAGGACAATGATCCTGCTGATACTGATTGGCCCGTCGATAGAGCGGTTACAGCTTATCAATCCAAGGTCAATGCCACATTGGAATTGATGATGAATAAGAACCACGATTACGGGGAAGCTTGGAGAGACATGCGCGTTTCTTCCTTTACTGATTTGATATTGATGAAGTTGTTGCGCATCAAACAAATTGAGGACAACCAAGGAAAGACCATTGTGAGTGAGGGCATTGAAAGTGGATACCAAGATATCCTCAACTATGCGGTGTTTGCGTTGATTCAAATGGAAGAAGCCAAGCAAACGGCAGCCCATGATTAAAACGTTGGGCAAATCGTTAGCGATTTTTCTCGGGGTATCCATTCTCGTCTTTTTGTTGTTTCATTTATCGGGTAATGATCCGGTTCGAAATGTTCTAGGAGAAAATACCAATGCTGAAATCATTGAAAATACCCGAAGGAAATGGAATTTGGATTTAACCTTAACGGAGCAATATTTATTGTTCCTGAATGGCATGTCCCCTATTTCTTTTCATGCCCTGGATGAAGCCTCTCGCTGGGCTTGGCAAGATGATTTTTCTGGAGTTCACGTTTCTTTGGGTGTAGTTGATTGGGGAATCAAGTGGCCTTTCTTGGGTCGCTCTTACATCAACGACCAAGAAGTTTCGGAAGTGTTGATGTCTGTGATGCCAGCCACGTTATTGTTGGCCACCGTTTCTATTTTTTTTTCATTGATATTGGGAGTCTTGTTTGGAGTCGCTTCAGCCAAGTGGGAAAACAGCATTTTGGATAAGGCATTGCTCACGATTTCCTCTTTGGGCATGTCAGCGCCGTCATTTTTTATGGCCATCATTTTGGCATGGTTGCTCGCGGTGCAATGGGGAGATTGGACAGGATTGCCATTGACGGGGAGCATGTATGACCTGGATCCTTGGGAGGGAAAACAATTGGCTTGGCGCAATATGGTATTGCCTGTATTGACCTTAATGATAAGACCCTTGGGCGTGGTGGTGCAATTGATGCGATCAACATTGTTGGACATCTACCAGCAGGATTTTATCCGCACGGCTCGGGCCAAGGGATTGTCTGAAACCAGAATCTTGTGGCGACACGCAGTACCCAACTCATTGAATGCTGTGCTCACGGCCATTTCGGGATGGTTTGCCTCATTGTTGGCAGGTGCCTTGTTTGTGGAGTTTGTATTTGGTTGGCGCGGAATGGGACAGGTAATGTTTCAAGCCATTGAGAAAGGTGACCTCCCCATCTTGATGGGAGGTGTGATCATGATAGCCTTAATTTTTATGGTCATTGATGTTCTGATGAACAGATTGTATAGGGTGTTGGATCCGAGACTTTAAAAAAAAACCGAAACGCTTGAGAGAGATTCGAATCAAAAGAATGTTGTCGTCGTAGATCAATTTGTTATTCAATACAACACATTGTATTTCGCCAAATCTCATGAAAAATAACACATTTGGCGGATTATAATTTGAGAAATGAGGTGCAGGAGTGATTTGGTTTGTTGGTTCAGAACAGTTTGGATATTGAGGTGTTGTTTCACTGAAAATCTTGATATATGCGCAACCAAGCTGGTTAGAGCGATTTAAAAGTTTCTGCCGAACACCAAAGCAAGGAGAAGCATGATTACCTCTGCCAACATCACCATTGCAAAAATTCGGGGCCATTTCGGTGTGCGTTTCTTGACTTTTTCGTCTTGTATTGATTCCTTACTTCGGTGAAAACGTACATTCATAACACGGAGGTAAATCAATGTGGGGATCAACAACAACACGGTGAAAAAACCGAATATGACTAGAAAAAATCCCCATACATCTGGAGAGTAAGTATTATAAAGCAATCCGAGATAGAATAAACTCTCGATGCTCCAAAAGGTTAAGAAACCAATGGTTGATCGACGAATTTTCTTTTCTGATTCATCCGGATCTTTTTCCTTGTTCAGTGAGTCATCTTCTGCGGGTTTCGCGATGCATTCTACTCTGTTTTTGTTTTCCCAATTTTCGAGGGACGTATCCTTGCTCAATGCGTCAGATGCACGCTGTCTTACCGCCCATTCCGCCGGCTTTATCTCATTCAGTTGTTCGCTCTCTTTTTCATTTTGATTACAGCTCTGTTTCTCGCTCTCTTTCTCATTCTGATTCCAGCTCTGTTTCTCTGTTTCGTAAACGATTTCATTGCGTCCGTTCCAAAAATGTCCGGTGGTGTACTTTCGACTTTGGAATCCGCATCCCGTAAGGTGAAGGAGCAAGAAAAGGGAGGTTAATTTTTTTAGAAAAGTGAAGGAGGAAACGGTAGCATTGGACAAATTCAATTGTTTTTTCATTGCCAGTGGTTTTTTCAAATATAGGCTTGTTTTCTTAGCGTTAGATTTTTCTTGGAGATGATACAGAATGTGGAATGAAACTTTAACTCGCGCAACTGAAAATAAGAACAAGGGGAAATTTCAGACTTGTTATAAAATTGGAAGTCCTTCCAAACGCTACAGGGTTTCATTTGCAGGTAATTTGCAGGTGATAACCTCAAAAACATCCTAAAATTCCCCAAATATTTATCTGCACTGTCGTTGCACGCCCTCATACAGCAACGACGGAAAACAAAAAACCCCTTCACTCTCTCAAAATGAAGGGGCTTGTGCTTTAAATATTTGTAGCGAGAGAGGGGCACGATCCCTCGACCTCATGATTATGAATCATGCGCTCTAACCAGCTGAGTTATAGATGTATCAAGACTTTCGGTAGTTGAGTGATTTTCATTTGCATGTAATTTGCATGTGTCTGTCGTTGTGAATGTTTTTTACTTGTTTAGAGGTTTCCTTTGTCTGCGAAACTGGTGTAATCTTTTGTAGGACTCATGATGATATGATCAAGCAGTTTGATGTCCAACAACTCACATGCACTTTTAATGCGTTGGGTGATCTTGATGTCTTCTTCTGACGGATCGAGATTACCACTTGGGTGATTGTGTGACAGAATGATACCCGAAGCGAGCGATTTCAGCGCTACACTCATGATGAGTTTGATGTCTACAATTGTGCCGCTGATACCACCTTTACTGATGGGAACAACACCCAGTGGTTTGTTGGAACGGTTTAACAGAAGCAATAGGAACTCTTCTTGACAGGCAAGCGTATCTGCATTGTAGAATGGAAGCAGAATGTCTTTTGCATCATTGGAGCATTGTACCTTTTGAGGAATACAAGTGAAGTTGGTCGGAGAATAACTCAGTTTGATCTCCTGCACCTGATAGTGGTTTGTTTTCATGATATGGATTACCATGAAACAAAGGAAGATTTCACTTTGTATACAGAGTATGCATTTTCAGACAGCACCTCACAATGTACTCAAATTGCGAGATAGACACGGGGGGTATCCTCAATGAACGAATAGAGTGGGGTAGTTGATAAGGTGAACTGTGTGAGTGAGGAATGTTTAATCTTTGATACAGCGGATGTAGTGAGCATTTGAACCGGGAATTCCCAATGAGCTATTCCAATTTGAATTGAGATTTAGGCTATTCCATGAGTTGACTAAATAAAAGTTTCTATCGCGATAGCTCATGTTGATGTCTAAAACACCGTTATATTCAGGGTTTTCAAGCCACCATGATGAGTTACTTCCTAAAGTAAATTGTAGGGTAGAATTTGGTATATAGATTTCACCACCTCCGAGAGCTGAAAATCCAAACTCGTTGGTTGCTCCTTCATTTGGAGAGCTCCATCCGTTGATAGCTTTTAATTTTCCTCCAGCGAGTGAGCTATACCGTTGTCCATAGACATCAGTAATAATAGGAGATAAAGGCGTTATATAATCCACAAGTTCGTAAATGTCTGAATCATTTGGGAGTCTCCATCCCGTTGGACAAACACCTCTTGGATCATTTGCTGCATAGAAGTTGTACATTTTTCCGTAGATGGAATTGTTGATCATATCATTGTTATTGATCAGATAGATGGGTAGGTGTTGATTGTAATTAATTTCCCACCACCAACATGAGCTAACGTCGGTAAATCTTTCTATTTGATCTCCATTTCTGAATCTAGTGGTTTTTAGATTTTCAGACATCCATTCTTGATTTCCAATCACGACAGTGGAATACAAATTGCCATCAATATCGGTGACACCACCACCCAGATTTACGGGGTTTTCAATGATTAATTGACCAACACATTCGCATGCATCGTTGATAACATCATTCATGGTTTGTAAAGTGCTATCATTACATGCATCACCTACATGCAGACAACTACCGTCATCTAAAGAAACATTGTAATTATAATTGCAAGCACTAACATCCATGCAACCAGCAGCTATTGCACCTTTTACACATCGAATTGGTATAAAGTAAGTGTAAGTATCTTCTATTACTAGATATCTTTTAGAAGCATGTGATACAAGACTTTTATCATTACCTATCCACCAATTAGAATCAAACCCATCTGCTCCTATGTTCGCTCTATTTGCTAGTGCATTAAATGGTGATTTTTCTTTTTTAACAGTATTGTCATCTATGCCAAGAGCTGATGGAATGTGTGAATTAAAGGATCTTAAATCACCATTAACGTTGTTATAACAGCCAATTTCATCAGAGTTTAACTCGTCAATGGTTGCACCAAGACCTCCTAATAATAGTTTCCAATCGCATTCAGTTGAAACATGCCATCCTTTAGGACAGATGTTATCGTTTATAACAGCAATTTTATTATAGGCGTATGGGTTATATCGTCTTTGCTCGTTAATTATAATGCTAAAGCAGCATTGAGTTGAATCACTCAATCTAGGACCTGCCATTGCAGGTTTAGTGACGTCAAAGCATTCATATTCCGATATTATATTTATTGATAACGAGTCATTAGAAAAAGAAGTTTGTAGATCTTCACCAAACCAACATTGTCCATCTATTTCAAATATTGGATATTCTTTTTCGAAGTAAACTAAAGTTGAATCGCCATCACAACCGTTAATTACAACGTCATTTATGTTGCAGTTTAATACACCATTGAGTGGAGCGGTTTCTCCTTCACAATTGCAGTTTGGGTTAATGATATCGTTTGCGGTGTTTGTGTTGTGATCATCGCAATTATCACCTGTAAAAACGCATGAACCGTCATCGATTGTTGCCCATGCATGAAAATTGCAAGCATTCGAATTTGTGCAACCTGATTTTTCCATGTTAACATCCTTTATGCACTTTGTTGGGAAATAGGCATATCTATTGACGTTGATAATCTCTGATGAAGAGAAATTATTGAGGTTATAATAAGTGAAGTTGTTCTGGTTTAAATCATAAAATTCGATGATGATACTATCTTTTAGTAACCATTGCGTCCAATTATAACTAGTTTGATTAACTACATTGCTGAAGTCAAAGCTGTTAGGATATCCTAGACCTACTGAGTTTAATCCAACATTGTTAATTGGAGTAATTTTCCAACCTAATAAATTCCAAAAAAGATTTTTTTGTTCAGCGTTTAATGCAAACTCTGCTGTTGTTGAGTCAAAATCTGGGTTTATGCTTTTAAAAAGAGTGAATATGTCACTTGAGTTTGGTGTTCGCCATCCCACAGGACATACGTTCTTATTTTCTGTAATTGATACAGGGTTATAAAAGTGTCCGTAAATTGAATCAGGTAGCGCTCTGCTTCCATCCTCTAACCAATAGTCGGCAATCATAGGGGTTAATGCATCAGGTGTAAAGCACTGTGCTAGGTCATGCATATCTATTCGCTCACCATTTGCGAAATAATCTGATTTCAAATATCCTGAGAACCATTCTTGTTCACCGATGATGATTGTATTGTAACTATTGCCTTGTGCGTCAACAGCACCACTTCCATTTGTGAAAAGTGGTGGCTCGTTTGCTTCACTCACCCCCGGTACAATCGATACTTGATCACCAATAAACAAACTGTCACCAGTCAAACTCACTCTGAGGGTAATGTCATTGGCATATAACGCATAAGGCACACTCATCATCTGCTGTGTTCCAAGATCAATAGCACCATTACCAGCATTCATAAGCACATGTAAGAACTTCGCACCATTACCCCAGTTGATAGAATTGAAAGTTCCGGTGATAGGTGTTCCTCCTCCAACATTCAATACAACTAATCCTTGCGCATTTGAAGAAGTGGTGTGATTCTCCTCATACACCACAGTTCCTGTTGCTGAAACATCATGAATCTTGAAAGTCATGGAGAGCGGTGTATTGCTCATGACTGTTCCATCTGTATTGCGAACTACCGCTTGGTATGGAATACTTTGTGGTGCTTGAGAGAAAAATATGTTCGCACTAATCGTGAAGAGCAGAGTGAAAATTTTTGCTACGATTTTCATAAATGTGAAGTTAGTTAACTTTTATAAACTCGTATTCATAATAGTTATTACAAGAAAAATAGTCCCTTAGAGTTAGGTTATTTTGGTTTTTGAAATGAATTTTATATGAATGCGAATTTAGCGATAAAAAGTTTGAAGTACTTGACCATAATATCTCACCGGGAATAGATAAATTCAAATCCATGACATACTGTAAGAGATCACTATAGGTGGCTGAATAACCAGGATATTGCGGTGATGTGGTTGTGTTTACATCAGAATTTAAGAATAATTGATACTCACTATCAAAAGTCTCTTCAGTTTGTAAAACGCCATTATCAATGTATCTTTTTATGTTTAAATTATAAGTTCCTGGTTCGATTGCTGCTTCATTGTAGGGTTGTGAAGATTGATTTGATTTTTTGAAAATTGCTCGATAGGTATAATCATTAAGTTTGGTCTCAATAGTGAAATTACTGCTTGTAATTTCTATCAACTCTCCACCCCAGTAAAACGGAATAGGTAAGATAGAGGCAATTGCATCATCTCCAAAAAATGCTAAACCGGTGCTTCCTAAAGGAATTTCATAGAATGATGAGTTGTATCCAGTTTCGTTAGACGTGAAAACTGAATAATCAACTATTCCTGAGCCTCCTCCAACATATGCAACTTCAATGTCAGTCATATTCCCGTAATCATCATCTATGTAGGATAGAAGCGATGTTGAAACAGAATTGGTGAACTCTATTATGAAATTGGTATATGCTAAATTGTTTACTTGTATATCGGTTGTGTAAGTAGCTTCGTTTACGCATACTTTTTTCATAGTTTCAGTTCTATCCAAATACCATACACCAACAAGTTGATTTGCGATGTTTTCGTTATTTACAGTTGGGATATTTGACTCTGGTGCGGTTGGAGTTTCCTCTTGCTGACATGATGAGAAAACTAATAATCCAGCAAAAAATAGTTTTGTGAGATTTTTCATGAATCAAATATAACAACATTTTGTACTATTGTACTACTAAGAAGGTATGATTAATAATGGATAATCTTACAGAACGTGATTTTTTTTACTTCTATTCAGAATCATTGAATTCTTATAATAGTATTTAGCTATATAATGCGCATAAATGTGCAGTGTAGCTAATAAATTGTGAATAAAAACACTTGACAATCAGTGCTTTAACGATTAATTTTGAGCGTGCGCCAACTAGTGGTCGTTAATGATTCATGCATACAAATACCAATAGAAATAGTAAACTTTCCGGAATGCACGTTGCTCACCTCAGAATCAATAGTGAGATCGTTTCCAAAACAGTGAATGAATGGATAGCACAAGATCCAGTAGCTCTCTATAATGCAGTTAAAGGTAGAACAAAGAATGCGGTGATTCTCCCGAGTGAAGCGAGTTGCTCACTGTCGCTACAGCATCCAGTGTACAAAGCGCTTCAAGCGAAAGTTGAGAGATTAAATAGGAAATTGGTGTTTCAAACCGCATGCAGAAGGGTGAAACGAGAGTGCAAGAATGAATAACTTCTTTCTGTAACGTGTGTTGCTATTTGTACGGGAGTACCCAATGTCTGCAATTACCGGTAGTTGATGCTTTAGAAGTGTATAGTATTACACCAACTCCTCAGCATGCATCTCAGCTTGCTCTATCACGGTACTCACTGCACGTGGTTGATCATCTGGTGGGTACTTGTGAAACCTTAGTACTCTTTTCACCTCTAGTCTCACACGATCTTTTGCGGATTGTCTTACTGTCCAATCTATAGTAGTGCTGTTCTTGACTCTCTTTACCAACTCCTTGGCTATTTCTACTAGCTTAGCATCTCCCATCAGGTCAATGGCAGACTTGTTACAGGTAAGTGCATCATAGAAAGCTTTCTCTGTTTCCGTTAAACCTAGATCATTACCTCTAGCAGTTTCTTTATTGACATCATTGGTTATCTCCAGCAACACCTCTATCATCTGTAGCGCTGTGATGCTTTTGTTATTATACCTATATATAGCTTCTTGAAGTCTCTCGGAGAAGCTTCTATCTATAACAGCATTCCTTTTAAACCTGAGCTTGATCTGGTCAGCCAGCAACTTCTTTAGTAACTCTATGGCAACATTCTTCTGCTTCATGTTTCTGATGTCATTCATGAAGTCTTCACTGAATATGTTGATCTGTGGTTTCTCTAATCCTGCTTGATCGAGCAAGTTGATTATACCATCAGATGCTACTGCTCCTTCTACCAAGCTTTTAACGGTGTTCTCAAAGTCTTTCTTCTGCTGTCCTGTTACTTGTATGTCATATTTCGCTAATCGAGCTCTTACAGCTTGAAAGAAAGCAATCTCATGTGTGATGTTTTGTGCTTCTGGTTCTGATTTAGCGAGTGCGTATGCTTTACTCAATGCGGTAACTTCTCGCAAGTATCTCTCTTTTCCGTTTTCTAGTGATAGTATGTGTTCTTCTGCATCTAGTATCAAGTCTAACTTTTCTCCTGTAGAAGCAGCAAAGTACAATGCATAATCAAAACCGTGATACATCTGTTGTACTACCTCATGTTTGCTCAACATCAGATTTGCGGCTTCGTGTATATCAACGGTGATGTTTCCTTTTCCTTTACTCTCTGTATATGTTTTAAGAGCTTCTTTGAGGTGACCCGTAACAGGAACGTAATCAACTATCAGTCCTCCAGGTTTGTCTTTAAATACTCTGTTTACACGTGCTATTGCTTGCATGAGATTGTGTCCACTCATGTCTTTATCCAGATACAAGGTGTGGAGCACAGGTGCATCAAAACCAGTTAACCACATATCAACTACTATAACCATTTGTAGTGGATCATCCTCATCTTTTAAGCGGTTAGCGATGAGTGATCTTTTTTCTTTATTGCGTATGTGAGGTTGTAAAAACTGTTCATCAGATGAACTTCCAGTCATGATAACTTTTAACGATCCTTTTTCATCATCATCATTGTGCCACTCGGGTCTTAAAGAGATAATGGTATTGTAAAGAGAAACAGCAACCTTTCTGGTCATACATACAACCAGCGCTTTACCTTTTTGTGTTTTTGTTCTGTCCTCGTAGTGGTTTACAATATCTTTTGCTACAATGTCAAGACGGTCTTTGTGTCCAACAATCGCTTCCTGACGGGTAGCTTTCTCTATTGCATTTTTAACCAAGTATTGTGGTATTCCTTCTGAAGCTTTACTGAGTTTGGATTCTAAATCATCTATATAGAAGGTGTCTAGTTTTAACTTTACAAACCTATTGTCATAGTATATGGGTACAGTAGCTTTATCAATCACTGCACGTTCTATGTCATATATATCTACATACTCACCAAATACAGCTTGTGTGTTTTTGTCTTCACTCGAAACAGGTGTGCCAGTGAATCCTACAAATGTTGCATTAGGAAGTGCATCATGCATGTGTTTTGCAAAACCGTAACCCAGATCAGTACCGATTTCATTTCCTGCTTCATCTTTGATGTATTTAATTTTAGCATCAAATCCATACTGAGTGCGGTGTGCTTCGTCTGCTATAACAATGATGTTTCTTCTTTCAGAGAGCAGATCAAATGTGTTGCTGTTTTCTTCTGGTAAGAATTTTTGTATAGTGGTAAAGAACACACCGCCAGACTGTCTGTTTTTTAACTCTTCTATTAAGTTGCTTCTGCTGTCTATTTGCACAGGTACTTGTCTCAGGAGCTGCGAACAGTTGGCGAAAGTTTCAAATAATTGGTCATCTAAATCATTTCTATCGGTGATGATAATGACAGTAGGATTGTTGAGTGTCTTCACCAACAAACCTGAGAAGAATACCATGGACAAGGATTTACCAGAACCTTGTGTATGCCATACAACACCACCTTTTTTGTTTCCACCAATGTCACTCGCTTTTTGTGCGCTTATTACCGCTTTCTTAACAGCATAGTATTGATGATATGCTGCAATTTTCTTGATGACACCTGTCTTGATGATTTTGGTTTTTAAGTCCTCCTGATGATACCTCTCAAAAACTATGAAGTTTAAGATTAGGTCTGTGAGCACCTGGGTGTCCAACATGCCTTCCATCATCACACCTAGTTCATTGGATCTGAGAGATGCTTCTGTTTTACCATCTGCGGTCTTCCAACTCATGAACCTAGATATATCACTGGTAATGGTTCCAGTTCTTGCTTCTAATCCATCAGAGATGATCTCTAAACAGTTGTATACAAACAGAGAAGGAATGGTGTTGTGGTAGGTCTTCAGTTGTTCGTATGCTTTTTCCAAAGTAGCATTCTCATCAGTAGGGTTTTTTAGTTCTACTACGACAACTGGAATTCCATTTAGATACAGAATAACATCAGGTCTTTTGTGCTGACCATTTTTTATGATAGTAAGTTGATGGGTAACACACCAGAAGTTATTACTGGGGTTAAGATCATCTACCAATTTTGCTTTCACCGTGCGTTCTTCACCTTTGTCTATATAAGTAACATCAACACCTTCTGTGAGCAAGACATGAAACTGTTGGTTAGCATGCACCAGATCTCCGTTGCTTGCTGCACGTAAAACTTCTTTTACGGCATAAGGAATAACCTGAGATTGAAGATGAGGGTTTATTCTTGCTATGGCAGAGGAGAGGTGAGATTCTATGACAACCTCTGAATAAGTTGTTCTAAGATCACTGTTTTGATCAGGGTCCAACAACTCAGGATTGATATAGTTAAAACCAGCTTGCTCTAGTTTTTCTACCATCCATTGCTCTATATCATCTTCAAATATCTTGGTCATTGATTTAGGTTTTTGGTTTTATTCCAGAGAATAATATTCTCTTTTACCCCTGTTGCAAAATCTCTAATATGTATGAAGTTTTTTAATCCTAACTCCTCTTGACCTTGCAAACATGATTTATGAACCTGAGTATTATTTTGTAGTTCTGGATACCTTAATAATTCATTGTATACACTTAAGTTTTTATGGTTTGTCTCAAAGAAACTGTTAGGGTCAAACTGTAATATCTTATTAAAAAAAGATAGTAGAGTTTCACTAGGAGGAAATTTACTTTGCTCCAAACAACTTAATAATTTTGGTAAACTGTGCTTTCCTGTATTAGGTAGATCTCCTTCACATATGAGTATTAGACCTTTCAGTATAAGTTCAATTCCATGATAAAAATTAAATAGTACTGGTAAAGCAATGTTGTTATCATTCCACCTCGTCTTCTCGTGATAGTTATCCCAAGATTCATCATCATCGCTTGCTCCACTTGTAATTATTGCTACATGATTACCTTGTTTTTCCATTTCATCAATTGCGTTAATAGACAACTGAAGAAAGTTGTACCCAAGAGTTATATATGGAGAGCCGGAATTCATTTATCTATTTTAACTCTTACTTGTCCTGACATGAGTTTTGGTAGAAGGGTGTCTCTTATTTTCTCCAATTGTGAGATTTGAACTTTGTTTAACTCAAGCTTATTAGTTAGACTCTGAAGATGCGGTAAGATGTTATTTTGCTGTTTAGAATCAGGAACTAAAATTTGAGATTCTCTTATTGTATCTGTTCCTAAGTTTACTTGTACTCCTGAGTTTCCTTTAGCTTGAAGTTCATGAATAAAAGAGCTTTCTCGCATTTGCATGAACAAAATTAGAATATTTAATATCGGACTATCAGGTTTCAGAAATATCCTCCCAACTCTTTGGTTTAAGACATACTTATTATCCATGTCCACTAAAGCGGGTACTCCCAAAACTACTACATTGTCTTTCATGTCAGTCATACATAGCACTATGTCTCTTTTATTCAATGTCCATTTGCTAAGCTTGTTAGTTTTTTTTACGAAATCTTTTTTTGGGGATGATCTCAAACCTCCTTCAGGAGAAATATGCCCCATTTTCATCACCTCAATGGTATCAGGTCCTTCATCAACAAACTCTGAACTTTTAAAAGAATATCCATTTTGAAACTCTGCTACCTCTTCTATTTTCATCATTTTAGAGGTTTCTAAATTTTCACATGATACAAACCACTGTCTAAACAAAGTCTCCGCCATCTCCTCTAAGGTCTTGTTGTTGCGGTGTAGGAGATCTATCTTATCATCAAGACTGGATAACACTTCAGCAATAGCTTGTTGTTCCGGGAGAGGGGGAATTAATGCGTCATAATTCGCAATTCTGTCAGGTGAGGTATGCATGATTGAAGTTCCGCTAGCACTATTTACAATGCTCTCCTGATAGTCTCTAGTTCTCATTAGCCAATAACAATAATCTGGGTGTAGTTCATTGTTAAGAAAGTTCACTAGTCCTACTCGTTGATTGTGTAAATACTTTTTCTTAGAAGAATGAGGAACTTTAGCTGAAAATCCTAGTGTGTCAGTCTCTTGGCTTAAGTCTGTCATGGTAACAATTATTTCACTACCTTGAAAGATGTAATCTTCGGGAACTGTGCCATTGAAATATTTAAACTTATCAAATTTAAAACCACCTCCGATGTTAAAATTACCGGGTGTTACAAGAATGTATGTGGTTTCTTCTTGGGTAATTCCTGAACCTGGAAATGCAAATCCATGTTTTATTTTTATGTACTTACCTAGTTTTTCTTTTTTCCAATCACTCATCACCAACCTCCTTTAAACTTGCTAGGTTTAAACGTATTCTTTCATTCAGTGTAACTTCCTCTTGCATCTGTTTCTCTAACTCAGCTTGCAGGGTAGCAAACTTTTCAGAGAAATTAAAATCATCTTCTTCATCTGGTAAACCAATGTATCTCCCCGGGGTAAGTACATAGTCCATGGCTGCAACTTCCGTGATAGTAACAGACTTGCAGAAACCAGGAACATCTTGGTAGGCATCTCTGCTGTTCAACCAGTGGTGATAGGTGTCTGATACAGAAGCAATGTCTTCATCTGTGAACTCACGTGTTTTTCTATTGATGAGGTGACCTTGGTTTCTAGCATCAATAAACAAGATCTCTCCTTTTCTCAACCTGTTCTTGTCTCTATTCAAGAACCACAAGCATGCAGGGATCTGTGTATTTAAAAACAACTTGGTGGGTAGGTTAACAATACAGTCTACCACACCATCTTCAATCATGGCTTTTCTAATTTCATATTCACCAGACTGTTTGGTAGTCAATGCTCCTTTACTAAGGACAACACCTGCTTTACCTTTGGGTGTCAAGTGATGGATCATGTGTTGCAACCATCCGTAGTTGGCATTACCTACTGGAGGTGCGCCGTATTTCCATCTACCGTCATTTCTCAATAACTCACCACTCCAGTCACTGATGTTAAAGGGTGGGTTAGCAATGATGAAATCTGCTTTTAAGTCTGGGTGTGCATCTTTCAAGAAACTACCTTCACTGTTCCATTTTACTTGTTCAGGATCTATACCTCTAATGGCAAGATTCATTACCGCAAGTCTCCATGTAGTCTGATTACTCTCTTGTCCGTAGATGGTGATATCATCAATTCTACCTTGGTGTTGCAGCACAAACTTTTCACTCATGACAAACATACCACCACTACCACAACAGGGGTCATATACTTTACCCTTGTTGGGTTGTAACATTTCAATCAGTAACTGTACTACAGATCTGGGAGTATAGAACTGACCACCTTTTCTACCTTCTGCAAGAGCAAACTGACCAAGGAAATATTCATACACCACACCCAGCATGTCTTTCATCTTAGCAGCTTGTGTACCCAGATTAATGTTGTTGATGAGATCTACCAAATCACCGAGCACCATTTTGTCCAGTTGTGGTCTAGCAAACTGTTTGGGAAGCACACCTTTTAACTTGGGGTTATCCTTCTCTATGAGATCCATAGCGGTATCAATGTCTTCACCAATAGTAGGAAGTTTTGCTCTACTGACTAAGTAAGACCACCGTGCATTTTTGGGAACAAAGAATACGTACTCAGCGCTGTAAACATCTCTGTCTTCTGGATCATCATCCGCATAAACACCTTCTTTATTGACAACCTTAGCATGTAACTCTTCAAATGCATCAGATACATACTTTAAGAAGAGCAGACCCAATACATAGTGCTTGTATTCAGCGGCATCAATGTTCTTTCTCATCTTATCTGCAGCAGACCAGAGCATTTGCTCAAATGGTTTCTCTTCTGCAGGTTTTTCTTTCTTTGTTTTGGCCATTGTTATATTTAGCTGTTTAGTGATACTTGAAATGTTGTAGTGTAAATTACAAAACTAGTTGTTGTATGTGATTATTCTTTTGATGTAATATTTTGTAATTTCAAATTAAAACGGAAGGTCATCGTCGTCTGAATACTCCTCAGATGGGGCGCGTATCATCCAGTCCTGAATTACGTCATCAAAAATAATGTTACTTTCCTCAAATGTTTCTGTATTCAGCTTGTTCTTTAGGTCAATGGGTAAATAACTATGTCTGTATTTTTTAAATGCCATTCTTCCAGCTTCTGTATATGACCAAACATTCATTGGTGTTACAAGTCCTTGATTACTTTCTATCAATTGTAGTTTGGGGAAATGGTTTAAAACGTCTCTAATTAATAGACAGCATTCATTGGGCTGTTTTATGATTTGTTCTTCTGAAAATCTGACGACTACCCAATTCTGCTCGGAGAATATTTGGTTTCTTCTTTTATCTGAGGAGATGTCATAGTGAATAGGGTCACCTGTTGATCCAACATAGGGTTCATCAATCTCTATATCTATGAATAAGTTATTTATTTTGTCATGTACAACGAAGTCAGGAAAGAAAGTTCCTTTGGTTGTCTTAATCATTTGATTTATTAGTAATTGGTTACTAAAATACTTTTGAAGGTAATTTTGAAAAAAGGATTCTGTAACTCCTTGCTTTACTTCTCGATCTGCATTTTCAGGGAACTTTAATACCGAGAAATTAGTTTTAAAAAGCTTGATTCTGAAGTCCTCAATATATGCAGGGGAAGTCATTAGCATGCAATCCAATTCATGAGCTTTTAACTTCTGATCATAAGTTGCGGTATCGATATTATATCGCTTCAACAGACCAGGATAATCTTGTTTTTGCTTATATAGTTTTTCTTCTGCAGCTTTATTGTCTGAGGAGGAAGTCATGATAAAAAATAATGAAAGAATAACCAGACCAATAGCAGGTAATAGGACTTTTGTGTTTGAGAATCCATAAAATAGAAGGATGAAAGAACCAATTAAAAAGACAATACTACAACCTAAGTTTCCATCGTTTTTTATAGTACCACTTGGTTCAATAGGTCTTATTGGTTTAATTGGGGACTCAGGTAGTTTAGGTGTGCTTGTCAAAATGCGCTTGTATGAATCTGGGTATTGGATAAATGGGAAAATCATTTTTACTGAATTTATTTTTTTAATTTTTACAATGTTGATTGCGTTCTGTTAGAGTTGCAGTTTGATTCCTGAGTCATTTTAATGTTTGATTATACTAATGATTTTATAGAGGTAAATATAAGGAGAAACCTAAAGTTTGATGTTTCGATGTGTTTTGTTTTTTAGTACACCAGAATCTTTCAACATTAGAGAGTATTTATAAACAGAAATTTTTTTTAAAAACCTTGTAAAGATTGGGAGATTAAAAAATATTTTTATCTGAATGTGCTTTATAGAAGAATGCTGTATTTGTATAGCGCTGTTATTAGAGGTAGTTTTGTTTTTATGAAGAAAAAATACATTAAGTTAATGAATCAATACTTCAAAAGTGTTGATAAACCTATTGATTTTGAATGGTACTTTGAGCAGGGACAATTGTCAGATTTTGAACACCTACAAGAGCTTGAAGATGCATTGAATTTTTTAGAAAAGGAAAGACACATAGAACGTTCAAACTACAATGATTATTTGGTTTTTCCAACAGCAAAAGGAATGGTAAGTGTAAAGAAAAATGTTGTGATACAGTATTCTCAGGTGTTGAAGTCAATATTGAGAAAAATAAAACTGGATAGCATATTAACCATGATAGTTAAACTCTGTACAATATTAACTTGGACATTGAGTAAAATAAAACCCTAGATTCATCTCTAGGGTTTTTAGCTATATATTACTGTACTTACAACAGGAGCTTTAAACCTCACAAGATTAAACTGCTACTTGTAGAGGGGTAGTATGATTACACACTTTGTCTGCTATACACTGGTTCATCTGATCAATGACTTCTTGGTCAAACTGTTCGAGATAAATTCCGGTGACTTTATTTCCATACTCATGTCCGAGTGCTTCCGCGATGAGATCTTTGCTATATCCAAGTTGTTTCGCAACATTCGCATACGTATATCGGAATACATAGGTGGACAGTTCTTCTTGTGTACCAATCATTCTACCAATTTGATGCAGGTGATTATTGAGCACTTTTGACCGCTGTCTGTACACTGCTATTTTTCTATTACTGGTGTTTATTTCAGTAGGGGAGAGCCAACCGATGAGAGTATGTGTGTCACTCAGTTCTTCAAAGATGCGTTGTATCTCGGGTAGCAGTTTGATACTGTAGAGTTTTCCCGTCTTTGCTCTCTTATAGATGATTCTATCTGCTTTGATGTTCTGAGGTGATAGTAACATGAGATCTCTGATATTGATTCCTCTCAACAAGAACAGTATTTTACCTATACACCATGTTCTGTAATGCTTGTGTGCACGTGGGAGATTTAACCCAAAGTAGGATTTGATTTCTTCTTGTGTCAATACACGCGGTGTGGTTTTCTCTTTCCTGATTTTGAAACTGCGGAATGGATACCATGCATAATCTACTATCTCATGTTTGATGGCTTTGTTACACAGTGCTTTCAAAGTTCTCATGTACACACCAATACTGTTTACCTTCATACCTCTCAGCGATAACTTTTCTTCTATGCTGAATAATGACTTTGTATTCATCATGTTAAAGGGTTGATCAACATTCATCACCAGCTGCAAAACATTCAAGGACATCTGGTAGACATCCGCACCTCCTAAACGGTGACAAGATTTGAGTCTTGCTATTTCATCTAACCAGAATGAACGGATGGTGTGATCTTGTTTCTCTTTCTGTATCAGGTAGTCTCTGAGTTCTTTCACCGTGAACTCTCCGGCACGTTTCAGAAGAAAGTCCTGCAATCTGTTTTGGTAGTGTGACAAGATCTTCTGCACCTGCTCATTCAGTGCTTTATTACCTATAATGGTGCACTTAATGGTGTCAAAGTTCTTTTCTAATGTTTGGACTCCAGTGGAGATGGTCAGACATTTACTTTTATGTGAGAGTGATAGTACAATGGGATATTTACCTGATTGTCTATGTCTCCTTGTGTCTAATGACAGTTTTATACTCGCCATAATAATGAAGTATTATGACAGACACATGCTAAATCATGTACATGTAATTTGCAGGTACTCACCTCAAACCACCCCCAAAATCTCCTCATTTTCATCATCACGCTCACCAAGAGAAACTCATACGTATACCAACAAAAAACCCCATAAAATATGGGGTTCTGAGTTTAAACTTTGGTAGCGAGAG
>CAYQUT010000002.1:211041-215455 GCA_964420985.1 uncultured Chryseobacterium sp. | reverse complement strand
TAGATCCAACAGATCCAGCGGCGTTGTAAGTGATGGTTCCACCAGTGTTGGCTGCGTTAGCAGTCAATAACAATGAACCAGGCACTGTTTCAAGGGTTACAGCAGTGTTTGAAACTGTTGCTCCTGTAGAAGTACAACCAGCTGGGTTGTTGTAGTTCAATTGAACTTTTCTAGCACCAGCAGTCAACCAAGTTACGTAAGCTGAATCATTAGCGGTGTTGTAAGCAACAGTGTAATCTGTTCCATCCACCAAAGCATTGTTTGATCCATCCAAATATGCCCATGCATAAGAAGTCTGACCTGCTGTAGCTGCATAAGCAACTTCATTGGCAGAACCTGTACATGCTGTAGCATTGGTAGCAGTGAAAGCAGGAGTAAATGGAATCAAACCAGCGATGGTCACCATGTAATCCTCGGTTTGTCCCCAAGTGTAGCTGTTACAAGGGTTGATGTTTCCACCGTTCTGAGCGTATACGCAACGTACACGCATTCTGTGCGTACCTACCGGAGGTGTACAACCCAAGTTGATGGTGAATGATGCTGATGCATTAATCTCACCAGGAGTATATCCTGTACCAATGGTTGTTGGCGTAAATCCGATTCTCTCGTTCAAAGTTGGATCAACAGAGGTAGTAAAGATACCATCATCGTTGTAATCAATCCAAGCAGCAAAACCTTGAGAACCCCACTCACCTGTTGAAACATTAACTGTGTAAGTTCCACCAGCATTCATAGTAGCTGTAGTGCTATCCACGTTGGGAGCAAAGTACTCATAAGAAGGATCACCGGCAGCAAATCCGCTGTAGTTAGAAAGCGTAGTACCAACGATAGCTACACGAGCAATCATATCACCAGCTGAAGTACCAGAAGTATATGCTGGCATACATGGATTAACCGCTATAGTAGCTACCGAAGTCCAAACTGAACGATCACCAGCACCGCAATCAGAACGCACCCACATGTAGTAAGTCGTCATTGATGTCAAACCAGTCAAAGTAACTGTAGTATCCGCCAAATCAACAGCAGAGGTAACTACACCATTGGCTGGAGCAGTATTGGTTTCAGACAATACATACTGATAGGTAGCCGATGGGCTCAATGGGTTAGAGGTCCAAGTTACTGTCGCTCCACTTGTAGTAACGTTGGTAACAGTTACAGCAGATGGAGGGAAACAAGATGGAGCTGTAGTGAAGTTGGTTGGAACCAAAGACCAAGCACTGTAATCACCAGCACCGCAATTGGCACGGTAGTACACAGTATAATCCGTCAATGAATTCAAACCGCTCAACAAGTAAGTAGCTGTATCACCTGTAACACTCAAAGTAACTGAACCAGAAACGGTTGTTCCCGCACCTGGAGTAAATCCTGCAGGACCATATTCAAAATCATAGCTCGTTGCTGTTGAACATCCTGTCAACCATTGCAATGTAACATCGTTAGCATTGGTTGTAGCTGAAGGAACCGTCATGGCACCAGGGTTAGGACACGTAGGAGCTGCTTGGATGGTTACCAAATAGTCTTCCGTTTCTCCATAACCATAGCTAGCACATGGATCAATGTTTACGCCATTGGTAGCATAAGCACAACGTACACGCATTCTGTGGTCACCAGCAGGAGGCGTACAAGCCAATGTGATGGTGAAAGAAGCAGAGGCATTGATTTGACCAGTTGTTACACCAGAACCGATGGTTGTTGGTGTGAAACCGATACGCTCGTTCAACAATGGATCAACAGAAGTTGTGAAAATTCCATCATCGTTGTAGTCAATCCATGCAGCAAAACCTTGAGAACCCCACTCCCCTGTTGATACGTTAACCGTATAAGAAGAAGAAGGCAACAAAGAAGCTGTGTAATTGGCTTGTCCTGTATAGTATGTGTAAGAAGGTGTACCTTGAACAAATCCAGTGTTATTGGACAACGTAGTTCCTGCAATCTCCACATTAGAGATCAAATCTCCGAAAGAAGTTCCAGAAGAATACGCAGGTGTGCAATAACAATCTTGATAAGGATTCAAAGATACGGTCAATGGTGAAGAGTACTCAACTGTACCACCGCACTGCGCAATACCTACACGGTATTGTGAAGCAGCTGTTTGAGTAGTTGCTGCATTGGTAATCAACGTATCATTCAACATATCATTCCAAGTTGAACCAGCATCGGTAGAAACTTGCCATTGGTAGGTTTGACCGTCTGTTACACCAGTGAATGAAGTGCTCAAATCAAAAGCAATGTTGCTACATACAGTAGAATCTGTTGCAATGGTAGTTACTCCAGTTGGTGCAGTGTTGCCCAAAACTTCCATGGTTACTTCAGCAGAACCAACTGCATTGGAACAACCAGTCAAAGTATTGGTGTAAATGATGCTATAATCTGTTGTTGCAGATGGAGCAACATTGTATGAAAACTCATTGAAACCAGCGCTAGGTGCAGTTACCTGAGCAGGCAATTGAACACCATCAGCATACCAGTTAACATTGTAGTTAGCGGGAGGAGAGAATCTCCAAGCCTCACCACTACCTGCAGCAACAGTCCAAGCGGCTACAGTGTTGGTTGCACTAGTTGGACGGTTGGGAGCAACAGCACCAATGGTTTTGGTAGCATCTTGCAAACCTACGATAGCAGTGTTGGAATAAGTCTTAGAATCAATCAAGATATCTACAATACCAGTTGTCTCATACAAACGCAATGAAGCGGTGTATTGGGGATTGGCAGAGTAGAAATTGTAATTGGTATATTTCAAATTGAAAATTCTGTTGGGTGCATAACCCTCAGTCCAATACTTGATGCTTCCGTTGGTAGAAGTACCCGCATGTCCATCAGCCGCCATCAAAGCGATAACGTTTCCTGGGTTGTTACAGTTGGGGAAATATCTTCCAGTTGCAGGACCCGCAGGTGTACAAGCAGAAGCATTACCGTTGAAACTGTACTGTCCCAATTGACCTCCAGTGGTTCCGTAACCGGGAACTGTACCAAACATCACCAATCCATTGGTTCCGCAAGCGATGTTGTTGAAGTTGCTTCCAAAGAAGTTGAAGTTGAATCCAATTGGAATACCAGCCCAACCTCCATCGTCCAAAGAACCTCCAGACAAAGGAGTAACTGCTGTACCGTTGTTCATCAAAACACCAGCATTGGCAGGAGGAGTTGCAGCAGACCATGGAATAGAAGAAACGGTAAAGTTACCGGCACTCAAACCTGAGTTGATGGTAGCTGCTGTTCCAGGACAAACACCAGAAGCTGTGGTAGTAACCGTTGCAGAAGGCAAAGGATATACACCAACACTCTTCACTGCTTGTGCAGAACAGCCCGTAGAAGCTTCATTACCCGTGACACGAATGGCGCTGGTTGCAGTCATTGCCGCATCAACTGTTGTTGCTGTTGTATTGCTTAAAGTAGCATCTCCACCCACCACATCAAAGGTATAGGTGTAAGCTGCACCTGAAGAAGCGGTAATTATAGCAGTTCCACCTGTTCCACAGAAGTTAGTAACATCAGAAGTCAATGTGATGTCGGTTGGAGCCGTATAAGTCACCGCAAAAGCAGGTGAAGTAGCAGTACAACCATTGGCATCCACCCCTGTTACGGTGATGCTTGAGTTAGACGTTCCTGTAAAGAATACAGAAGAACCGTTCAAAGCACTCACTTTATTGGCAGGAGCCCAAGTGTAAGTGGAAGCACCGGTCACAGTCATCTCTTGTGTTCCGCAGAAAGCGCCGCCGTTAGGACCAGAGATCACAACGTTGGGCAATGCATTAACGGTAATGGTCAACTCACTTGAAGTAGCTGAAGCTCCACCATTGGGACAAGTGGATTCCAATACATAGTAATAAGTACCTGCAGAAAGTGTTCCTGGATCAAAAGAAGCAGCCACACCATATGTGCTCGCAACAGTAAATGTAGATAATGTTGTTCCAGCCAAAGCTTGAGAATTACCTGGCATGGTGTAAACTTGACCTCCTGAGTTATTTGTAATGGTAATAGACTTCTCTTCAGGGAAAGATCCTGTAACGTTCCAAACCAAGGAATAGGTTTGACCCATGGTCAATTGGACAGGAGTACTGACAGTAGATGTTGTTGGCCCTGTAAACGTTGCGACAACGTTACTTGATGCATCTAATAATTGCATCGTTGATCCATCCCATCCATCACCATAGGTATCAACTTGGGTAAAGGTGTAAGTAACCAAAGGGTTTGGAGCTACTACGTTAGAGTAAGGACCACCAGCAGTGGTTGAAGACTTCCACTGATGGGTAAATCCTGAATAAGGACCAAATGCACTACCGTTCAATACTGTAGCACCGCCTTGACAGAAAGTTGATACAGTAGCAGCCACTGTTGGCGCATTGGGCGCAGCAGAACAAGGACCTACTACAGTCAATGTATAATCCTCCGTTTCACCAGCAGAAATGTTTCC
>CAYQUT010000002.1:30912-210941 GCA_964420985.1 uncultured Chryseobacterium sp. | reverse complement strand
AAGGACCTACTACAGTCAATGTATAATCCTCCGTTTCACCAGCAGAAATGTTTCCACAAGGTGATGGAGTAGAAGAGTTCCAATCAGAACGAACACGCATGCGGTATGAACCAGGTGCAGTCCCTACTGGAATGGTGAATGAATTGGTCACTGATGTGACATAAGCTCCGCTTGCATAAACACGCTCCGCGGGATCTGCAAAAGTCAAATCATTGTTGTAATCCACCCAAATTCTGAAACCAGAACTAGAGTTGATGGTTGCCGTGAAATTTACAGCATCTCCAGGAGCTGCCATTACTGCCTGTGCAGTATAGTTTCCGTAACCACCCGCTGAACCGCCGGTAGCGTTGTTGGTGATGTCTTGCACCTCACCTACTGTAGCAAAACTAGCAATGTGCCCGTTGGCAGCAGAAGTAGAAGTGGATACACAATAGCCTGTGTAGAAAGTGGTTGAAGCCCAAGCACTCAAATCACCACCACCGCAATTAGAACGGATGTAAACCGTGTAATTTGTATTGGCTGTCAATGAACTGAAAGTGTAGGTTGTATTGGTTGTACCAGTACTCGCTACCAGACCAGCAGCACCAGAGCCAGCGGCTCCTGAAGTGCGGATCTCGATGTCATACCCACCTGAAGGAACAGGAGAGGCTGCAGTCCAGCTCACTGTCGCTCCTGTTGTGCTCAACCCAGAAGTGGTCAAAGCCGTTGGAGCGAAACATGAAGGAGCGGCACCTTGCGATACCACTTGTACATCATCAAAATTAATGTAATAATCACCCGCAGACCACAATACATCCCATTTGATGTATACCGCACCAAGCGGGGGAGTGAATGTGTGCGTTTTGGTTATACATGCACCCGTTTGGGTCTCCTGAGAAACGGTTGCAAACGTAGTCCATGGACCTGTAGAGGTTGCACCGTATTGCACATTAAATGATCCCCAAGGATTTGTACCAACAGTATTTGCACTCCAATTGGCTGCCTTGTACTTATAACTGATTGTTACCAATCCAGCATTGTTTGTACCTGGGAGAACTGGTGAAACCAGGTTACCGGTAGTTACACTTGAGTACAGGTTTCTGCGCATAGAGGCTGAACCACAAGCTGATGTAGCTGTAGTCCTTGTAATATTACCTGTCCACCCCGTTGAGTTGGCATTGAAATCCCAAGTTGTGGGAGTCAATTGCGCAAAGGAATCTGACGCAATTGATAGTAGTGCAAAGAGTGTCAAAATGATTGACCTCTTGAAACCAAGTTGGCTAATACTAAATTGTTGTTTAGTACAAACCTCCTTGCTTAGAAAACCCTTTTTGGTCGGGCTTTCCCATGGAATAGAATCCAAGTACTTCATAGATTAATAATTAAGTTATTTAGGTTAAGCGACGCCCTTTGCGTCATTACGAATATAGAAACGAGTTTTTTGATTTCCCAAAAACTTTTAAAAAAAATTTAACCTTGACCTAATTTTGCAGCATGTCAAAGTCTTTAAACCCCATTAAAATCAATATTTCTGAAATTTTAGCCGTGGTATTTATCAGCTTCGGATTGGGAACTTCACTCAGTGCAGCTTGGCTAGCTGCTTGGAACATCCCCTTTACCCCTGATTCCTTGCCCTACTTGACTGAAAATCAAGCACTTTTGCTCGGTTGGGCCAATGCCATTCAACAGATTTGCTTCTTTCTAGCCCCTTATATGTGGGTGGTATACCGCTCGCGCAACTTTAAAACAGAACAAATAAAAAGTTTACACAGTTTTCACATTCCTCTTCTACTACTCACAGTTGGTTTAACCGTCACATCCTTTGGGTTAATCGAAACCTTAAGCTGGATCAATGAAAAAGCGCTCAATGCACTGCCTGCATTGAAAAATCTACTTGTATCAAAAGACAACACGGCTTTAATCATTCAAGAGAAGATATTGTCTCAAAAAACAATATCAGGGATCTTTCAGAGCGTCTTCATCATGTCCATTTTACCCGGGATTTTAGAAGAGATTTTTTTTCGAGGGCTAGTTCTTCATCACTTGAAGAAAAAAATCAATCTGCATCTCGCTATCTGGCTGGTAGGGCTGTTGTTCTCCATTATCCATTTTGAATGGGAGGGGTTTATCCCCCGTTGGGTGCTAGGTGCAGGATTGGGTTATTTGTACAGCCTAACCCACAATTTATGGTACCCCATTTTGGCACATGTCGGCAACAACCTCATGAGCATCGTTTTATACCATTATTTTCAATCATTGAGCACTCCACAGGGGCATTGGACTTCTTCTCCCGCATTTTGGGCAGGGTCCGTGGCGCTGTGGGGAATCACTTGCTTTCTATTTTTCAGAAAAACCCAAGTTTTCAACAAAGCATAAAAGGTTTTGATTTATCTTAGCCGCCCCATAAGCGGTATACAATGAATGACATGGTAAAAATCATAGCAGGCTCTGGCTCCAAAACACTTGGAGAGGGCATTGCCAAAGCTTTTGGGGATCAACTAGGCAACGTCATCATCCAACGCTTCAGTGACGGTGAATTTTCTCCTTCCATTGAAGAAACGGTGCGAGGGAAAGATGTGGTGATTGTGCAATCCACTTTCCCACCTTCTGATAACCTTATGGAGTTGTTGCTTTTGATTGATGCTGCCAAACGCGCTTCTGCCAAAAGAATCATCGCTGTTATGCCCTACTTTGGTTTTGCCCGTCAAGATCGTAAGGACAAACCGCGTGTTCCAATAGGAGCCAAGCTTGTAGCCAATTTGTTGACCGCAGCCGGTGTGAATAGGGTCATCACCATGGATCTTCATGCTGAACAAATCCAAGGATTCTTTGAGGTTCCCGTAGATCACTTGTACTGCAGCACTTTGTTTGCTCCATTGTTGCAGGAAATGAACATTGACGACTTGGTCATTGCAGCCCCGGATACCGGCGGAACCAAACGTGCCAACGCCTATGCCAAATTACTGGGTGTTGATTTGGCCATTTGTTACAAGCAAAGAAAAGTAGCCAACCAAATAGAAAGCATGACCGTGATTGGTGATGTAAAAGGCAAAAATGTGGTGCTCATTGATGACATGATTGACACGGCAGGCACCTTGTGCAAAGCTGCGGAAATGATGTTGGAGAATGGAGCTTTGAGCGTGAGAGCCATGTGCACCCATGCCGTATTGAGCGGACAGGCTTATGAACGCATTCACAATTCCAAATTATTGGAAGTTATTGTCTCGGATAGTATCCCCTTGAAAGAGGATCAACCCCAAGATAAGATAAGAGTAGTGAGTACGGCGCAATTGTTTGGAGATGTCCTTCACAATCTGATAGAAAACAAGAGCATTAGCTCGCATTTTATCAGTATTTGAGGAGATGAAGGGATGAGGAGATGAAGGGATGAGGGGATGAGGAAAGAGGAAAGAGGAAAGAGGAAATGAAGAGAAGAAGGATCGTAGGGGCGAATTGATATTCGCCACGATGAGAAAAAGAAATTAAATAGAAACCAAAATAAAATAACAAAATGAAGCAATTTGAATTGAGCGGTTCTCCCAGAGAGAACGTAGGAAGACAAGATGCAAGCGCCTTACGCCTTGCTAACCGTATCCCAGCCGTTATGTATGGTGGAGGAAACCAAGTGCATTTTTCAGTAGGTAAAATTGAGATGGACAAAATCATGGCCATGTCTGATACTTTGCAAATCAACTTGGATGTAAACGGTACAAAATACGCTTCCATTATTCAAGAAGTACAACGTCATCCTGTAACTGACAAAATTGTTCACGTTGACTTTTTGGAATTGGTTCCTGGTAAGGCCATCAAAACTTCTTTGCCCGTTCGTGTAACAGGTAACTCTGAAGGTGTTAAAGCGGGTGGTCGTTTGGCGATCAACTACAGAAAAGTACGTGTATTTGCCAAGCCTGAGGATCTTCCCAATGACATCACTTTGGACATCACCAAATTGAACATCGGTGATATGATTCGTGTGCGTGAAGTGCAAATTCCTGGTGTTAAATTCTTGGAAGCAGATGCCTCTGCCATCATTGCTATCCAAGCTACTCGTGCTTCTATCGCTGCTTCTCAAGCAGAAGAAGCTCCAGCAAAAGGAAAGAAGAAATAATCTTGTTCTACAAGTTAAAAAGGGTGCTGTTTCAGCACCCTTTTTTTGTTTCTCATCTTATTACTACACAAAGGAAACGTTTTTAACACTTTTTCGTTTCCAATGTGTTTTTTTCAATTATCTTCGCGCGGCCAAATGGAAGACAAAGAACTACACATCATTGAAAAAGCGCTTCGTGTCTTCATGCGTCAAGGAATTAAAAGTGTCAATATGGATGATATGTCCAAGGCGCTTGGTATCTCCAAAAAAACACTGTACTTGTTTGTCAAAGACAAAGAGGAATTGGTAGAGAAAGCCACCGATCTTTTTGGTCAAAGAGAGATTGAGGCCATCAAAGAAATTTCTTCTCAAAAAGTCAATGCAATCGACGAGAGTTTACTCATCAAAAAATGGGTATTATCTGTCATAGAGAATGTGCATCCAGCCGTAGCTTTTGATTTAGAGAAGTACTATCCTTCCATATCCAAAAAAATGCAAGAGAATCGCCGAAAGGTGGTCTATAAGAGCATTTACAACAACATCATCAAAGGACAAAAAGAAGGCCTGTACCGTAAAGATATCAGCGCTGACATTGTATCTCGCATTTACATTGGAAGAATGGAAATGTTACTGGATCAGAATGTATTTCCACCCCAACAATTTTTGGTGTCAGATGTTTATTTGGAGTCATTCCATTATCACATCCGTGGCATCGCCAGTGAAAAAGGTCTGAAAATTTTAGAACAACCGAAAACAAAAAATAAGCAGAAACGAAAAAACAATTCATGAGTACCAAATTAAAATTACTCTTGATAGCACTTGTTGTTTTTTACAACAACCTATCAGGTCAGCAAAAGCTAACGCTGATCAAAGCGCAAGAGTTCGCAACCAAAAACGCCAATAGTGTCACACAATCCCTGTATGACGAGCAGTTGGCCAAGTTACAAGCTGATCAATTGCTGGCCATTGGATTACCACAATTGAATGGATCTGTCCAATATCAAAATTTTATTGACTTACCCACCTCCGTGATTCCTGCTGGAGTTTTTGGACCAACAGAAACCAAAATCAAGTTTGGTGTACCGCATCAGATGACAGCCGGGTTAAGTGGTTCTCAATTGCTATTTGATGGATCTTGGCTGGTGGGATTGCAGGCTTCTCGAGAGTACGCTAAACTAACCAGTACACAGGTTAAGAAATCAGCATTTTTGATCAAACATGAGGTGGCTCAAGCCTACCATCTTGCTATCATTGCCAAAGAAAGTATTGTATTATTGAACAACGGAAAAACGCTGATAGAAAGATCATTGGAAGAAACGAAGGCCCTGCATAAAGAAGGATTTTTAGAAGAGCAAAATGTAGATCAATTGCAGCTGACTCTGAATGATTGGATAGCCCGAATTGTTGTAGCAGAAGCCAACGCTAAGCTAACATTGGATTTGTTAAAGTTTAAAATGGGCATGCCGCTTCAAAATGAAATTGAACTAGAAGACAACAGCGAAACATTGGCCACCACTGCCAATGAAGCTTTGTTATCCAATCCCTTGAGTGTTGAAAGCAATATCGACGTGCAATTGACCAATCAAGCTTTGGGATTACAAATGTTGAATTTGAAAAATAAAAAGGCCGCTGCATTACCCAACCTGGCGGCCTTTTACAATTTGCAAACACAAGCCTTGCGCTATGAATTCAACTTTGCAGATACCAAAAAACAATGGTACCCTATTCAACTTTGGGGAGTGCAAATGAACATCCCCATTGTTTCAGGCGGACAACGCTACAAGTCTATTCAATACGCTCAAGTAGAAGTAGAAAAAATGAAGTCTACGGCAACCTTGGCCAGAGAAGGTGCACTACTGGCCTTTAATAGTGCAAAAACTAACTACATGTCTGCATTGGCCACCACAAAAAACAACAAGGCCAGTTTGGTTTTGGCAGAAAAAATATTTACCAAAACCAACGAGAAATACAAAGAAGGTTTGGTATCCAGTTTTGAACTGACCCAGGCCAACAATCAAGTATTGCAAGCACAAGGAAACTATGTTCAATCCTTATTGCAATTGCTCAACACAAAAGACGAACTTCAAAAAGCCCTCAATCAATAATTCCATGAAAAAGTATTTTTCTTTGGTTGTCATTTCAACCATTATCCTTGCCGCATGCGGCAGCAAAGACCCTCAAGCGCAATTAGAAGCACTCAAGGCAGAACGTTCTGCATTGGATGTTCAAATCCAAGAATTAGAGGCCCAATTGGCTCAAAATGGAACGGTAGAGGTAAAATCAAAAGAAGTGTTGACCACTACCATGACACCCAGTGTATTCAAACACTTTATTGATGTGCAAGGTATAGTGGATGCAGAGTCACAAGCAGCAGTCCAACCGCAAATGCCAGGAGTAGTGACCAAGATCTACGTAACGGAAGGCCAGTCCGTTGGTAAAGGTCAAATTTTAGGAGAGACCGACAACAGTGTCATGTCAGCTCAATTGAATGCACTACAACCCCAATTAACATTGGCAACAGATGTATTCAATCGTCAAAAAAGATTATGGGATCAAAAGATTGGTTCTGAGCTACAATTTCTACAGGCAAAAACCAACAAGGAAGCCATTGAGAAGCAAATCAGCGCGATTCAAGAGCAAATCAACATGACCAAAATTACCGCTCCAATTGCTGGCGTAATTGACCACATCGGTGCTAAAATTGGTCAATATTCTGCACCAGGCATGCCTGATCCAGCTTTCAGGGTTATCAATTCCAGTAAAATGAAAGTCAAAGCTGAGTTTGCAGAATCTTATGCCTCTACAGTAAAAAATGGGGATGAAGTGGAACTTTATTTCCCTGATATCAATGAAACCATTCAAGGAAAAACTTCCTACGTAGCCCGCTTTATCAACCCTATGACCAGAACCTTTGCGGTGGAATCCAACATTAGTGGTGACGGAAACAAATACCGTCCCAATATGGTGGCTGTGCTCAAAGTAGTGGATTACAAAAATGAAAGTGCTTTTGTACTGCCCATCAACGCTTTGTTAAGTTCAGGTAATGAAACCTATGTTTACAAAGTTGGCAAAAAAGACAATAAAAAAGTTGCGGTTAAGACCGTTATTGCAACCGGAAAAACATACAATGGTATGGCTGAAGTGACCTCTGGATTGAACGCTGGAGACGAGGTCATTACGACTGGTCAATTCAATATTGTGGATGGCTCTGTCATCAAATAATAAGGCAAGATTATGTTAGAAAAATTCAAAGAGTTCAAACCCTCTAGTTGGGCCATTGACAACAAAACCACCATTTATCTACTAACGATATTTATCACGTTAGCGGGTATCTTGTCTTATCAAAGTATTCCCAAAGAACAATTTCCTGATATTGTTATCCCAACGATATATGTCTCCACGGTTTATCCTGGAACCTCTCCTGAAGATATCGAAAATTTGGTGACGAAACATTTGGAGAAACAAATGAAGAGCATCGCAGGTGTAAAGAAAATTACGAGTAACTCTATACAAGATTTCAGCAATGTGATTGTAGAGTTCAACACCAGTGTGGATGTACCCATTGCCAAACAAAAGGTAAAAGATGCGGTGGACAAAGCCAAAAAAGATCTACCCAACAATCTTCCTGCAGATCCCAATGTGATGGAGGTGGAGTTTTCAGAAATGCCCATTCTCTTTGTCAACATAGCGGGAAATTACAGCCTCTCTGACCTAAAAACCTATGCAGAAGATTTGCAAGAAAAAATTGAAGGGCTGAGGGAAATTACCCGTGTGGATATTGTTGGTGCATTGGATAGAGAAATCCAAATCGATGTAGACATCTACAAAATGCAAGCCTCTAAATTCACTATGGGAGATATTGAAAGAGCAGTGATGTATGAGAACATGACCATCTCTGGAGGTGGAGTAAACATGGGGAATGTCAAGCGCTCTTTATCCGTTAGCGGTGAGTTCAAAAGTGTAGATGAAATCAAAAACTTGGTCGTTACCTCTCAATCCGGATCCAAAGTTTATTTGAAGGACATTGCCGATGTCAAGGACGGTTTCAAGGAGCAAGAGAGTTATGGACGTTTGGACAAAAAGAATGTCATCACGCTCAACGTCATCAAACGCGGTGGTGAAAATTTGATCGATGCATCAGATAAAATCAACGCCATTTTGGCTGAGATGAAAGAAAGTAAGTTGCCCAAAGATTTGTCAGTCGTGATTACTGGAGATCAAAGCCGCACCACGCGGGTTACGCTGCATGATTTGATCAACACCATCATCATTGGATTTATCTTGGTTACAATTATCCTGATGTTCTTCATGGGGGTAACCAACGCCATTTTTGTTGGGCTTTCTGTTCCATTGTCCATGTTCATCGCCTTTTTAATTCTTCCGGGAATTGATTTCACCATGAACATGATTGTATTGTTCAGCTTCCTATTGGGATTGGGAATTGTGGTGGACGACGCCATTGTTGTCATAGAAAACACCCACCGGATTTTTGACAATGGAAAAGTTCCCATCAAGGTTGCTGCAAAAAAAGCAGCGGGTGAAATTTTCCTTCCTGTTTTGAGTGGTACGGCCACTACCCTAGCCCCCTTTGTTCCATTGGCGTTTTGGGGCGGTGTGATTGGAAAGTTCATGCACTACTTGCCCATTACCTTGATCATTACGCTTACAGCCTCTTTGGTTGTGGCTTACATCATCAATCCTGTGTTTGCTGTGGACTTCATGAAACCTCATGAGGACAATCACAACAAACCCAAATGGAACAAGGGAACCAAAATTACCACAGTCGTATTCATCGCTTTAGCGACCTTATTTTACATCAGCGGAAGCTTTGGCATGGGTAACTTCACCATCACACTTTTGTTGGTTTATTTGCTATTCAAATTTGTTTTGGAAAATGCGATTCTTGTTTTCCAGGGCAAAACATGGCCTCGTGTTCAGGCACGCTATGCAAGCTTCCTAACATGGGCGCTGGCCAGACCAAAAACCATATTGTTCAGTACGCTTGGATTATTGGTGTTGTCTTTTATGGTCACTGGTTTGCGTCAACCCAAGGTGGTTTTCTTCCCGAAAGCGGATCCTAACTTTGTATACGTTTATGCCACCCTTCCGGTTGGAACCAGTGCCAAAGCCACGGACAGTGTAGCCCACATCATTGAGGAAAAGATCTACAAAGTTATTGGAGAGAATAATCCACTAGTAGAAAGCATCATCACCAATGTGGCCATTGGTGCCAATGAAAGTCAAGAGGACCGCGCTCCCTATTCACACAAAGCAAAAGTGGGGATTGGTTTTGTGGAGTTTGCCAAAAGAAATGGACAATCGACAACAGAAATTTTAGACCAAGTACGTGCAGAAGTGAAAGGAATTCCCGGTGTTCAAATTGCCGTCGATCAAGAGCAAAATGGTCCACCCACTGCCAAACCCATCAGTATTGAAATCAGTGGTGAAGAGTTTGACGATTTGATTGTTGCCAGTATGCGCATGAAAGATTTCTTGGATGCGGCTCAGATTCCAGGTGTCGAGGAATTGAAAACGGACTTACAATTGAACAAACCTGAAATCAAGATTAAAATTGATCGCGAACGTGCCAACAGAGAGGGAATTTCCATGGGACAAATAGGAAGTGAAATCAGAAAGGCCGTCTTTGGATTGGACAATCCATCCAAATTCAGAGATGGTTCGGACGAGTATCCCATACAAGTGCGTTATAAGAAAGACCAACGCAATGATATTGAAGCCTTGCGCAACTTGATCATCACCTACCGCGACATGAACATGGGTGGAATGATTCGCCAAGTTCCTTTGTCTGCCTTTGCAGATGTTGAGTACACCAGTACCTATGCAGGTATCAAACGTAAAAATCAAAAGCGTGTCGTTACCCTTGAATCCAACGTCTTGACAGGATTTAACCCCAACGAGGTGGTGGGTAAAATTCAAGCCAAGGCGGCGCAATTTACCGACCTGCCCAATGGTGTAACCGTAAACCTCGCTGGTGAGCAAGAAGAGCAGAAAGAAACAGCAGCCTTCTTAGGTTCGGCATTGATGATATCCTTGGCATTGATTGTTTTGATTTTGATCATGCAATTCAACTCCATTGGTCGAACTGTCATTATCCTTTCCGAAATCATTTTCTCCGTCATTGGGGTTCTTCTGGGATTGGCCATTTTCAATATGGACATTGTGATAGTCATGACGGGAGTGGGTATTGTAGCATTAGCGGGTATTGTGGTTCGAAACGGAATCTTATTGGTAGAGTTTACCGATATTCTCCGTGAACAAGGCATGGAGCTACGGGAGGCTGTGATTGAAGCTGGACGTGTAAGGATGACGCCTGTTTTATTGACCGCCACCGCTACTATTCTGGGAATGATTCCTCTGGCAATAGGTCTAAACATTGACTTTGTGACCTTATTCACTGAGTTAAATCCAAAGATTCACTTCGGGGGGGACAGCGTAGCCTTCTGGAAACCGTTGTCTTGGACTATCGTGTTTGGATTGAGCTTTGCGACATTCATCACGCTAATAGTTGTCCCTGTCATGTACATGATGAGTGAGACTTGGAAGGCCGCATTGAAGAAAAGGTTGAACAAACAAGTTGAAGCATAATACAACTTGTGAAAACGAAAAAGGGCGGTCAAATGACCGCCCTTTTGTTATTTCTTAACTTCCAATTAGAAATGGAAGTTGATCATTAATGCACCACCGGCATTGTCGGTATCCAAAGAGAAATCAGATCCAGTTGGGCCATCTGTTGTCGTTGTAACCACATTTCCATTGGCATCCTCCGTAACTTGAGTGAGCGACCCTGCACCTTGCGATACAAAACCTAAGCCCCAACCAAATTCACCAGCGATAGAGATTTTTGGCAAAACAAAATACTCAACACCAATGAATCCACGAACTCCAAAACCAATAGCGGCACCTGTTTTGGTCTCTGTAACTTGTCCAACCACATTAGGCTTGGCATAAGTAGTGGTATTTCCTCCACTCCCGAAAGCCAAAGTAGCTGCTCCACCATAATAACCTTGCAGACGAGTTGAACCTCTTCTGTATTCCATACCCGCACTCAATCCGATGAAATTTTCAGACATCTTTACTTCATCATAAACACCCACTGAATCTTCGCTAGCGACCTGCATGGTTGAAGTATTCATTCCAATTCTAACACCTGCGCGGTAAGCTTTAGTATCACTAATAAACAACTTACCAGTAATCATGTTGGCACCGTTAGAATAATCAAATGACATTCCGTTGTCCGCACTGTTGTTTAACATGTTACCAAAATAACCAATCGCAGAGGATCCATCCACTCCAATTGACCAATCACCAGATTGAGGAAGGTAGTTCTCTCCTTTCTTTGAAGTAAGCTGTGCATTCATTGTGCCTGCGCCTACCACCATTGCAATAATTGCTAATGTTTTTTTCATAATTATTTGTTTTTGAGTTTACCCGAAATTGATTTTTTTTCGATGTGACTTGACGCCATCATGAAAATAGTAATGAACAACAAAAAGTTAATTCGTTGTAAATCAACTTCTTTTACCCATCATTGAGGAGACAAAAGTGGTCAAAATAATCAACCCACCGCCAAGATAAAATCCCAAACTCATGAATTCTGATTGACCATACAGCCACAAGGCCAACAAAATAGAATAAACAGGTTCCATATTAATGGCCATCGCACATACAAAAGGTGATATCTGACGCATCACGGCAATACTGGCTATGAACGGGAAAGATGTAGCCACAATACCAAGTATGATTAACAACATTACATTGTGTTGATTCAACTGATCCAATTGGAAACGCTCGTTGTCATTCGATACAATGTACAAAAACACTGCTAAGCAAGCCACTGCCATTTCAATCAACGCCATCTGATTGCTGGGGACATCTTTTACCAATCGCGCGTTCATGGCAGAGAACGTGGCAGATAGGAAGGCCGCTAATAGTCCCCAAAGGATACCTTGAGTAAAACGGGTCTCGAAATTAAATATAAATACCAACCCCACCACCGCCACACTGCCAAAAGCCATTTCCCTCCAGTCCCACTTCTTGGCCATTATCCAAGGTCCTACAAAGGAGACAAAAATGGCGTTGGTGCTCAAGACCGTTAATGCGGTGCTAATGTTAGACACTTTGATGGCGGTGAAAAAAGAAATCCAATGCATGGCGATGAACACACCTGCCACGACCAATCCCCAAAAATGACGCCTGGAAATGGGAGACCATTGTCTTTTATAGAGGACCCAGATGGCTATCCCACCGAAGGCGATGAGGGTTCGCCAAAAAACCAAAGGAACTGAGGATAAAGTTATTTCATGACCCAATATTCCGGTGAATCCCCAGATGAACACAATAAAATGCAATAGATAAAGTGCGCTACTTCTGCTCATTGTTGTGATCAATGTCCACTACTCCACCCGATACAATGTACTTCATCACATCCACCGCATTTTTATCAATGGGCTTCACATTTTTAACAGGCACTATCAAAAGATGGCCTGAGAAACTATAACTCATGGGAAAGTAAACTCCAACTTTTTCCTTGATGTTGCCCAATTCCTGCAAATCTTCATCCGTTATAAATCCGATGGCCTCAAGATCATTGGCATCACTCAACTTGACCAAAACGGGTTGATTAAAGGCCTTCTTTTGACCAACAAAAGCGCCCAACAAATCCGTGATGCTTTTATAAATGGTCTTAATGAGCGGGATGCGATCCAAAAATTTATTGAACCAAAATTTGATGGTATCATTGATAAACTTTGCGCCTAAATAACCCAACACGGCCAATACCAAGAGTAGCATCAAAATACCCATTCCAGGATATCGGTGTTCAATGGGCAAAATTGAATCCAACCAAGTAAACATTTTATAAATCACATACCCCGTCATGATAATGGGAAGGCTGATCAATAAGCCGTTCAACACATATTGAATCAAACGTTTGAATAATCGTTGTAACATGCCGCAAAATTGCATCATTTTCAATGATGCTTTTATTTTTTTGTGAAGCAGATCACTTAATTCTTTGAAGTGATGTGTATTTTTGGAACATGAGGAAATTATTGATGACAATCTTGGCCATTTGCATTGTGGCCATCGGCGTGGCTCAGACTGCTGATAAGCCTGTTAAGTGGAGCTACTCTGCAAAAGCACTTGAAAACAATCAATTTGAATTAAATTTCTCTGCTAAGATTCTCAAAGGATGGCATGTATACGCCATTAAAGTATCTGATAACCCCGATTTTATTGGACCTATCCCAACCTCCATAAAACTCAATGAGGACAAAAAAAATTTTAAAATTATTTCACAAGCAAAGGATGGCAAGTATATCACCCATTTCGATCCCAACTTTGATGCCGATCTCAATTATTATGAAAACGCTGTCGCTTTCAAACAAATCATAGAAGTATTCTCGGGACAAAGTTTCGTCCTAAAAGGAGTATTGGAATACATGTCTTGCAATGACAGTCAATGTATCTTCCCAGATCCAATCAAATTTGAAATAAAAATTGATCCAACTTCAAATAGCTTGACAGAGCAAACGGAACAAAGTTTAGAGTCTAAAATAGACACCGCAGGAAAAAAGGTTGTTGAATCCAATGACAACGACCCCTTCCATTGGAAACTGGATCCCAACAAACCCCAAGAAAATTGTCAAATAGAACAAGAAGAGCAAACCATGTGGTGGGCATTTTTACAAGGTATTTTTTGGGGTCTTTTTGCCTTATTAACACCTTGTGTTTTCCCAATGATTCCATTGACCGTTTCTTTCTTTACCAAATCTTCTGGCGACGGCTCTGGTAAAAGCAAAGCGGTCTTGTACGGCTTGTTCATATTCCTCACCTACGTGGCTGTTTCCGTTCCCTTTCATATTTTCAGCTCTACCAATCCGGAGGTCTTCAATGAGTTTGCCACCAATCCATGGATCAACATTGCCTTCTTTGTGGTGTTTGTCGTTTTTGCCATTTCCTTCTTTGGATACTATGAAATCACTTTACCCTCGTCATGGGCCAACAAGATGGACAACAATGCTTCCAAAATAGGGGGCATCTTTGGTGTCTTCTTCATGGCCATTACCTTGGTGATTGTTTCCTTCTCCTGCACTGGCCCTATCCTAGGCGGAATGTTGGGACAGATATACGCCAGCAACTCTCAGGGCACTGTTGACTTTTTGGGACTATCGCTGTCCTTGGCACCAACAAAATTAACGGCAGCCACAGCCGGATTTGGAATTGCATTGGGCCTTCCTTTTGGATTGTTCGCTTTCTTCCCTAGTCTCATGAAAAAATTACCCAAGAGTGGTGGTTGGTTAGAAGACTTCAAAGTATCATTGGGATTCTTGGAAGTGGCCTTGGCCATCAAGTTTATCTCCAATGCCGACTTGGTACAACAATGGGGCTTATTGAAACGCGAAACTTTCTTTGCCCTTTGGATCATTGTAGGAATCTTCTGGACCCTTTATTTATTGGGTAAATTCAAATTCAAGCCTTACCAAGGCAGTCAGACTTTGTCAAAAACAAAATTGACCTTTGCCATTCTTATCGGAGCCTTTACCCTGCGCATCATACCTGGCGTTATGCCTCCGAGTGATTTAAATAAGTTTGCCTTTTTGAGTGGTTTCCCACCTCCCTCTTCTTATTCATATTACCACCACGAATCGGAATTCAAAATTTACCGTGATTTGGCCGAAGCAGTTGCTGTTGCCAAAAAAGAGAACAAACCCATCTTCATCGATTTCACGGGATGGGCTTGTGTAAATTGTAGAAAGATGGAAGAAACGGTTTGGATTGATCCTATCATTGCAGAAACATTAAGAGATAAGTATATTATGGTATCGCTGTATGTTGACGAGAAAATTGAATTGCCCGCCAATCAACAGATGTTGTACAAAACACATGATGGACGATTAAAAGAAATCAAAACGGTCGGAAACAAGTGGGCCACCCTTCAATCTGAAACTTTCCAAAACCAAGCCCAGCCTTTCTACGCCGTCATTTCTGCGGATAGCACTTTACTGATTCCTACAGAAGATTACAATCCCGATGTGGAGGAATACAGCAATTGGTTAAATTGCGGTATTCAAGCACACGAGAATTGGAAAAATGCTAAAGGGAATCATTAAGTTACTGGTCGTTACTTTGTGCTCATTGCTGATGAGTACAACGGTGTTGTCACAAAAAACAATTGTCAAAGGAAAGGTTATAGACCAATCCAATCAACTGGCAGTGCCGTTTGCTCCTGTTTTTTTTATTGGAACCAAGACGGGTACGACCACAGATTTAAATGGTAACTTCACGTTTGAAACCTATTACAGCTCAGATACCTTGGCTTGTTTGATGGTGGGATACAATCCTTTTAAAGTCAAAATTCAACAGGGAAAGGCGCAAAACATCACCCTAGCATTGGTTCCCAATACCCAAATGACTGAGTTGGTCATCAAGGCAAAAGACCTTGAAGATCCCGCCATTGCCTTGATTAAAAAAGTATTGAACAATAAAAAAATCAACAACAAAGAAAAACTGGATGCCTATGAATACGAGGCCTACAACAAAGTTGAGTTTGACTTGAACAACATCAAAGATGAGCTGGCGGACAAAAGAGTGCTACGCTCGGTAGAATTTATTTTTGACCAAATTGATACTACTGCGGAAAAGAATTACTTACCCATTTTCATGACAGAAAGTCTCTCTGACTTTTACTTCAGAAGAGAGCCTAAATTTTCGAAAGAAATCATCAAAGCGGCCAAAGTAAGCGGGGTAAAAAATGAAAGCATCAATCAATTTTTGGGAGACATGTATCAAAATTTCAATGTCTATCAAAATGACTTAGCAGCCTTCAACAAAAGTTTCACCAGCCCTATTGCCAGTTACTGTTTGGGATTCTATGACTACACCATTTTGGATACTGTTGTCATGGATGGCAAATACTGTTATGAGGTAAAATTTGAACCCAAACGAAGACAAGAGCTTTTATTTGAAGGGACTTTGTGGATCAATGATACTTCTTATGCCTTGAAAAAAATTGAAGCCGCCATCACTGAGTCGGCCAATATCAATTGGATCAAACATTTCAAAGTCACCCAATACTTTGATGAAGTAGAGAAAGAGGTTTGGATGATGACAGGTGATGAGTTGCTGGTAGATTTCAATTTATCCGATAAAAAAATGGGGATGTATGGACGAAAAAAGTCGTCCTACAAAAATTTCATCATCAACCAAAAAAGACCTACTGAATTCTTTCAAGGCTACACCGATGTCATTGTCGCAGAAGGCGCGTCTGATTACGACGATGCCTTTTGGGATGAACACCGACACCTCAAGCTGACCAAGGATGAGAAAGAGATTTATCAGATGGTTGACACCTTGCAAAATATCCCATTGTTCAGCACTGTCGTGGACATTATCAACCTGTTCATCAATGGTTACAAAGTAATTGGGAAATTTGAATACGGTCCCTATTACACCACTTACAGTTACAATCCCATCGAAGGCAATCGATTCAGAGTTGGCGGAAGAACCAGCAATGCCTTTTCCAAGAAAATCATGTTAGATGGATATGCCGCTTATGGTTTGTTGGATGAACAGTGGAAATACGGAGGTGGGTTTTTATGGGTCATTAATAAAAATCCACGTTTTGCCATTGATGTGCATACCAAACAAGATGTAGAACAAATTGGCCAAAGCACCGGGCAATTGAGAACAGACAATGTGCTCACTTCCCTCTTCCGAAGAAACCCTGCCAATAAGCTTACCATGGTCACAGAGTATTCTATGTTTATGGAAAAAGAGTGGGTGCATGGAATCTCCAACAAATTGATTTTTAAACACCGCGAGTTACAGCCCATTGGTGGATATTATCACTTCATTGAACCCCAAGTAAAATCCTTTGTTCCCAATATAACGAGTGCTGAAATGACATTATCGTTGCGATGGGCCTACAAGGAAAAATATGTTTATGGAGAGTTTGAACGTTTCAGTATAGGCAGCAATTGGCCCATTATAGAGTTTGCCTATACCCGCAGTATCTCAGGACTTTTTGGTGCAGAATACAACTACGAAAAAGCACAAGTTACCTTAAAAGACAAATGGAAATTTGGACCCTTTGGATATGTTGATATTGCATCCCAAGCAGGGAAAATATATGGACAACTTCCCTTTCCTCTGCTCATGATGCATCAGGGCAATGAGACCTTTTTTTATGATGAGTCATCATACAATACCATGAATTATTTTGAGTTTGTCTCGGACCGTTGGGTTAACCTCTGGGCCACTTACCATGCTGAAGGATTGTTCTTGAACAAAATTCCATTGCTGCGCAGATTAAAGTGGCGTGAGGTGGCCAGCATGAAAGCGGTGGTAGGAGGTTATGACATCAGAAATGATGCCTTCATGCAACGTGATTGGAACAATGATGGACAGACGGATGTCTATACATTGACCAAACCATTTTTTGAAACGGCATTGGGTATTGAAAATATCTTCAAGGTGCTTCGTGTGGACATGGTATACCGTCTTTCCTATTTGGATCATCCCGACATTTTTAAAGTTGGTTTAAGGGCAAAGGTTCAATTCACATTCTAACCTTATCTTAGCCCTGTGAAATTATCTGCCAACAATATCATCAAGCAATACGGCAACCGGATTGTCGTCAATGGTGTTTCATTTGAGGTCAATCAAGGAGAGATAGTGGGGTTGTTGGGGCCAAACGGTGCAGGAAAAACAACCAGTTTCTACATGGTTGTCGGACTGGTAACTCCCGATTCTGGTGAAATTTTATTGGAGGAACAAAACATTACCAAGGAGCCCATGTTCCGCAGAGCGCAATTGGGAGTAGGTTATTTACCCCAAGAAGCTTCCGTCTTCAGAACTTTGAGTGTTGAGGACAATATCAAAGCGGTACTGGAACTTACAACATTGAGCAAAGCAGAACAATCAGAACGATTGGAATCACTATTAAAAGAATTTGGTTTAACGGCCAGAAGAAAATACATCGGCAGTCATCTTTCTGGAGGTGAAAGACGCAGAACAGAAATAGCGCGTGCCTTGGCCACCAATCCAAAATTCATTCTTTTGGACGAACCCTTTGCGGGGGTTGACCCCATCGCCGTGGAAGATATACAGCGCATTGTAGAGCAACTCAAGACCAAGAATATTGGCATTCTCATTACAGACCACAACGTGCAGGAGACTTTATCCATTACAGATCGCGCCTACTTATTATACGATGGTAAAATTTTAAAATCAGGAACTGCTGAAGAATTGGCAGCTGATGAAGTAGTGCGCAAAGTGTATTTGGGTCAAAACTTTGAGTTGAGAAGGAAGGTCTGATAGCCCCGTTTCATCACAAAAATCTAATCCTCCACTCTTTTGGATAATGATTGGACACTCTGCCTTTGACCATCTTAACCCAAGCCAAATCCCAATTATTCCATTGTACTATATGCCAACCGCTCAGTGATTGATTCTCTATTCGCCAATCTGTCCCTCTCAATATTTCCAAAGCCTCTTGGTCATTGACCTTGAATCGCGGTATCTTTTTTGACGCATTGGAAGATAAGATCAAACCTTGATGCGGTGAAAAAATGTCTTTGTTCAACGTCCCAATGTGCAGACCAATCTGAACCATCTTGGCTACCGGTAAAACTTCATTCTGTTTCAAGGTGGTATAAAAAACCTCCCCCTTGCCATTTTGCCAATAATGCTCGATATACTCGTCTTGAACAAATGCCGATACACTCTCCCAATCACGCTTGTGAAGGGGCTGCCAAAAAGAATCATTGGCCAATTTCACTTTTCCTGAACTGGCTTCAAAAGGCTTTTGTAATGCACAACAGAAAAAGCCCTCACCCATTGATCTATGCGGTAAAAATCGCCATGATGACACTCCATTCACCACCACCTCATCAGCCTCTAATGGCATGTCCAAAGGTTGATAACCCGTCATACCCCATTCTTCGATACACCATGAAATAACCTCTTGATTCTCCGCCTCTGAGAAAGTACAGGTTGAGTAAATGAGAACTCCCCCTGGAGCCAACAATCTGACAGCCTCTTGAACCAGTTCTCTCTGAATTCCTGCGCACCTCACGACCTGTTCAGGTGTCCATTCCTTCCGTGCATTTGAATCTTTTCTGAACAATCCCTCACCACTGCATGGAGCATCCAATAAAATCAAATCCCACCTCTCATCCCCCTTGATCTGCGTGACATCTGATTGCAAAACCACACTATTCTTCACTCCCCACTTCATCAAATTTTCTTGCAAAACTTGATTGCGCTTTGGATGAATCTCATTGGAATAAATGACAACATCATTGGGTAAATTCTCATGCAATAAAATGGACTTTCCACCAGGAGAAGCACATAAATCCAATGCCATCTTGATATGCGATTCATCAGCAATTTGTTTCACCATGCTACCGATGACCATTGAGCTGCTTTCTTGAGGGTAATAATGGCCCAAATGAAATAACGGATCTATGGTATACTGCGGACGTGATTTAAGAAAAAATCCATTGGCATAATGCGCAACTGGCATCATCCTTACTTCGTTCAGTGCATCACCTTTGGCATGGATAGAATGATTGGGAACTTTATCGATTGCTTCAATAAAAATCTCCCACTCCTGAGGAAACTGTAATCTTATTCGCTCGATAAATTGAGGGTGCAATGCCGTCATCACTATTTGTTATTTCTCTTTCTTTTTTACCTGCCTTTTGTTCTTTCCAACGCCGGCATCTCGGTTTGATCTATTTTCCATTCGCTCTTGCTTGCGTAGGCTTTGTTGCTCAACCCTCGTCTCTTTTTTGGCTTCTCGGCGCTGAATAAGGCCATTTCTCCTGTCATCCAACCATCTCTTTACAGATCGACCCTTGTGACTGACATCATCGTCAAAAAGTGCTTTCCATTCCTTGTCATTTTCAACTGAAAATTGTAAATTATTCATGGGTCCCGTCATGGAGATAAAAAACTTTTTCCCATCCTCTGTCGGTGCTTGATTGGGATCGCGCAATAGCAAGTCGCGCACATGAAAGCCCATTAGATAATCCATCTCATTATCAAATGTATGGGTCGCTTTAAAAACCATATTCAACGCTGAAGTTTTGATTTCCATCCATGGTATCTCTATGACCTGTTGCGATACAGAAATAGTATTGCGCAATGCTTCAAACTTGACCCATGATAATCTCTTGGCTAATAAATCCTCATCCACCAAAGGTGCTATCCATTTGTTTTTATTCAAATAGCCCGCCACATCCTCTAATACAGACCAGTGAATAATTTCACCATTTCTGACATCCATAACCATTACTCCATTGACGGAATATCTATCCAACTTCAAGTCATTTCTCAATTTGAAGTCCAAGTCCACTTCGGCATTTATCAAGCCTTTTAACTGATCTGACTTAATTGCCGACTGTCCAAAATCATTGAACATTGTCATCAACTTAGGCAAATTTACATTTTCAATATTTGCGTTAATATCCACCTCCCATTTTTGGGATTTCTCATTGGCAAACAACTCCAATTCCCCATCCAATTTTCCTTCTGCCAATTCCCACTGCAATCCTTCTGCTTTTATCAGACCTTCTTGAACAGATAAAAGAGTTTTAAATTTCTTCGCTTCAAACTGCTGATAAGAAAATGACTCCACTTCACAACGTAGTTTAAGATTTGAAAAAGCAGGTAATCCAAAACCAGAACCTTCTGATTGAATAAAATCTTCACCCTGAATATGTTTGCTCTTTAGTACAACATCAGCTTCGATACCACTACTCGTATTGAATAGCCAACTAACTGCCTTATGCCAATTGCCGGTAAGATCAATGTCAGATTGTTGATACTGAGCCATGCATTGATGCAAAATTGCGTTCTCCTCATGCAATTGTATCAAGGCTTGAACATTTTGAATGGGATAAGGCATAGAATGCCATTGAAATGAGGATGCCTTCAGCGCTACATTACCTTCAGCCTTCCAATTATCCCATCTCCAAATGCTATCATTTGGATTCCACTTTCCTGAAACATTGGCTTTCATATCTAACTCCCCATTGGCTGTTAGCAATGAATCCCATTTCAAAAAATCAACCATCTCTTGAATACCTGAATGCATCTCTATATCTAAATCCATTTCAGGTGAAAGTGTATTCCTTATTTCTCCCTTTATTTTCCATTGACCATTGGCCAAAGTTGCGTTGAGATGTTCTAGAGTCCACAGATCTTGTCCATTCTTCAAATGATAATTCAATTGAAAATCAACATCCTCCAACTCAACCCCTGATACCGGTTCTTTTACTGCCCCCTCCCTCCAATTCATAGATGCGGTGATCGTAGGGCTTTTCCAACTGCCATTGATCATTCCTTGAATCTGAAAATTCCCTTCAGGTTCATATGAATGCAGTGCATCAGAAAGCCAGCCCGGCATATTTTTTACCCATTGTTGAACTTCAACATTTTCAGCTTTTACTTCAATCTCACAGCGCTCCTTTTTAAAGTCAATCCACCCCTTTCCTTTCATTGGCGCATCCAAAGCAACCCATTCAATTTCATCAATAGTCAACACTTCTGTATTTCGCTGATACAGCAAATCACCTGAACAATCAAAGGATAAATTTTGAATAATTTCTCGATTCCCCGTGGTCACGTTTTCACATACACCAGAGGCATTCAAAGATAATTTTGACTCTACTGAAGAGAAATCCCCTTTCAATTGAAGGTTGCTCCAAAAAACAACTTGATTGTAATCATTGCTCTTATCCACATAACTCCACAGGACATCTTTCAAAATTACTTTCTCGAGGCGCATCGACACATCTCCCTTTGATGTTGAATCATGCTTAAAAATTTCCCAATTGGCACCTCCCTTCTTATCTAGGCGCATATTAATCTGCCCTTCTTTCAATTTCAATTGATGAACGTGGTAATTCCCTTGCCAAGCATCCAACCAATTGAATGCTAGTGAAAATTGCTCAACGTCCATCAATGGACGCTCCTTGGAGACGGGATCTAAAATTTCCAGCTGCTGAAAATTGATCGATAATAAGGGAAATGAAGTCCAAATAGAAACATCAACTGATTCATAATACACCGGAACCTTCAATTCTTGCCTCAAAATATCCAAAGCCTTGGATACAATCTCTTCTCTGTACATCCAAGCAAAAACAGAAAGCGTTGCAAGAGATAGCAACAAAGTACCCATCAAAATCCCTAACCACCGCAGTGCTTTTCTTGACTTTTCCTGCATCTACCAAAGTTAGTCCAAGCATGTTTTATCTATTCAATGCGCACAGACAATTGAACACAAAACAATGTTAATTATCACTCTTTGAAAAGGACTTCCACAAGAGTTTTACCATCAACCAGCAAAACAAAGAGCCTGTGGTTATCACGGTAAAAAAAATACCAAAAATAGACATCGCATCTACTGCAATAGGGTAATTTTCGACGACAGCGCCTTCCATCGTTACCAATCCAAAAGATATTTGTAACCAACAAATGGTTAAGCCCAACACCACTCCAATAAATGCTCCTATGGTATTGATGAGTATCCCCTGTAAAACAAATATGCGTCTGATCATCTCCTTGTTACCACCCATTGCCCGGATAACAAACATATCATGTCTCTTCTCTATCATCATCATGGATAAAGATGCGACAATGTTGAAACAGGCTATCAATAGAATAAAAAATAAAATGGCAAAGGTGGCCCATTTCTCAGATTGCGTTGTCTTGTAAATCAACGCATTCTTCTCTAACCTACTGACCAATTTCAAATTTTTCTCGGCCAAAATGGGCATCCACTTTTCTTGAAAATCTTGCATGTGCTCCTCATCTTTTAGAAACAACTCCACTGCAGTAACAGAGTCTTTCTTTTCAAGTAGAGCGCGTGCGTTGTACAATGGAACAAAAACGTATTTTACATCCAATTCCGCATTGGCTGAAAAAACACCTGAATTGTAAACATCCATGGTTCTGAAAGCTTCCTCTTTGTACCTCGATAACTTTCGTCCTGGAATAGGAGCCCTGATGGCATAACGTTGTCCGAGTCCTTCTTCTACGGCCATTCTTAATTCACCGCAAACACCTAAACCGGGAACCACTTCTATGTGTGTGGTATCCTGTAAGAGAAACCTACCCATTTTTACCAACTGGTCCATTCCACTATTCTTGCCATAGCTTGGACTCACTCCCTTCATGGTCACCACGGCATCTGCATCTCCATAATGAATCCATACATCATTTTCTACAACAGGTTCGATGGCCGAAATCTGTGGATCATCACTCCACTGCGCAAGAGGAAGGTCAGTTTCATCAAAAAACTTTTGACGGGTGTGCTGCACCACAAGCGGTGCGTCAAAATGAGCAAACAAATCATCCACCAATTTTTCGATCCCATAAAATGCGGACATGACCAATACCATAGCGGCAGTAACAAAAGCTACTACTGCGGCTGAGATAATAGATATGAGATGAATAATACCTTTGGATTTCTTTGAAATCAAATAGCGATAGGCAAAGAAAAACTCCAACCGCATACTACTTCCAGGCTTTGACAATCAAACCCGTCCCAGTGGTATTTAACATTCGAACATCAACTGCATTAAAGGCATATGCAAATGGATAAGTTATCAAATAATACAACGGAAGGACAACAAAAAACAAAGAAGACTTATTGAGCATTAGCATGGGATACTTCATGCTTAATAGCCAGGAGATTCTTCCCCACTTTCCATAAGAATACTGTATATCCCACTTTGAAAAACCTGCTGCTTTCAGCTTATGGGCCATATCTTCTACCCCATATCCATCTCGCACGTGCTCTTCAATAAAACTGGTTTCGCCATCATCATGCACATCACTTCCACCTTGGTCAGATGGCGTAGAAATGAGGAGCATACCCCCTTTCTTTAAACTATTGCAGTAGTTGGTTAACACCTGGATATCGTCTTCAATGTGCTCCATAACATCCACGCAAAGCACCAAATGGTATTTTTCAGTTTGCACAAAGGTGGTTAAATCCCCTGTTTGAAAATGAACTTTTTGAATATTAACTTTTTTGAAAAAAGCATCACAATCGGCCACCTGCTCGTCTTTTAAATCCACCGCATCAATCATTTCATAGTTCAATGACTTGGCCATTCTGTAGGTGTATTGACCAAAGCCAAAGCCTGCGTCAAGAATTTTCACAGCCTCTGTCTGATTTGCGCTCCATTGTTTTAAGGCACGTTGAATATGCCATGAACGTAAAAGAAGCAAATCCAGCAATTGATAGAACAGAACACGCGTCCAAGCAGCGGTATTAAAAACCACTCCCAACTTTCTTTTGATAGGGTCGTAATGCATTTAACTTTTCAATAAACGGTCAATCTCAGCAGAGTAATCCAAAGAGTCATCAATAAAAAATTGAAGCTCGGGGACTTTGCGCATTTGCTTTCCAACTACCCCAGCCAAATAGTGACGGATGGTTCCATTATTCTCTTTGATAAAATCCATTATCTCTTCTCGCTTTTCAGGGGGAAAAATGGAAACATATACTTTGGCGTAGCCCAAATCAGGGCTAACCCTAACCAATGTAACCGTCACCAAAACGCCAGGAAACCATTCCATTCCATTCCGTTGAAAGCCTGTGGAAAGTTCCTTTTTTATCAAAGCCGAAAATTTTTCTAAGCGCACTCCTGCCATGTTCCAAAGGTAGCCAATGTAAACCACAATTTACCACTAAATTTGGCGCATGTTCAAAATCAGAAAGGGTACCAAAGATGATTTGCCCCAAGTATTGTCCTTGATAAAAGAATTGGCTTTATATGAGCGAGCTCCGCAGGAAGTGACCAACACACTAGAATCTATGGAGCAAGATGGGTTTGGTCCACAACCCATTTATTTTCTTTGGGTAGCTGAAAAAAACAACATAATTGTTGGTATTGCCATTTGCTACGTTCGATACAGCACATGGAAAGGTCAAATGTTGTATCTGGAAGACATTGTAGTTACGGAATCTGAACGCGGTCAAAAAATTGGAACAGCATTGATGGAAACCGTCATTGGTTTTGCAAAAGAAAACAACTATAAAGGTTTGCTTTGGCAAGTATTGGATTGGAACCAACCTGCCATCCAATTTTATAAAAAATTCAACGCTCAATTTGACGGGGAATGGTTCAATGTAAAACTATCCCACGAACAATTACAACAAATCAACGAACCCAATGCAAGTTTATAAATTTGGAGGAGCCAGCGTAAAAGATGCCAACGCCATCAAAAACGCAACAACGATTGTTTCATCTGCAAACGATTCACTCTGTGTCATCGTCTCCGCAATGGGAAAGACAACCAATGCCCTTGAAAAATTACACCAAGATTGGTATGATGGTCAATCCATTGAAGAGACGCTTCTAACTATTTCAGATTTTCACCTTTCCATTTCTAAAGCTTTGGGATTAGATGAAAAAAGTTGTATGTGGTATCAACAAATGGAATCTTTGCGAGAGAAGCTGACAACTTTATCACGCACTGAATTTGACTATACTTATGATCAAATTATTCCTTTCGGAGAAATTCTCTCAACATCGCTACTTCATGATTTCTGGGAAAAGATTGGTTTAAAACATCATTTTATCTACGCCACGGATTTTGTTATTACAGACAACTTACACCGCGAGTCAAGGATTCAATGGCCAGAAACAAAAAATAAAATAATTGAATTAAAAAACAACTCCGGACCAATGCTAACCCAGGGTTTTATTGGCAGCACCGCTCAAGGGGAATGGACAACACTGGGAAGAGAAGGAAGTGACTATTCAGCCTCCGTCTTTGCTCATTGCCTTGACGCTACTCAACTGACCATTTGGAAAGATGTGCCGGGAATGCTCAATGCAGACCCTAAAAAACGAATGGATGCACAAATTATAGATAAAGTATCCTATCAAGAAGCCATTGAATTGGCCTACTATGGCGCTAGTGTTATACATCCCAAAACCATTCAACCGTTAGAATCCAAGAATATTCAATTAAGGATTGCTTCATTTGTTGACCCTGGTTTACCTGGGACTTTCATCGGACACTTCACAGGAATACAATATCCCAGTTGTTACATTGAAAAAGAAAATCAGACATTAATTTCTATATCAACAAAAGATTTCTCTTTTGTTGTAGAGGACAATATTGTCGAAATATTCAACCATCTTCATCAATTGGGAATCAAAGTGCAAATGATGGAAAACAGTGCCTTGAGTTTTACCATGTGCATTCAGTGCGAAAGCCACAAATTGTTAGCATTCAAAATGATTTTGGAAGGCAAATACAACGTGCGTTATAATGAAGGAGTGAAATTGCTCACCATTAGACACTATCAAACCCGAGATTTGGAAAGAATGGAATCAACCAAGGTCCTTATGGAACAAAAAAACCGGACTACTGTCCGGTGGGTGATTCAATAATTTTGAGAGATCAATCAGTACTCGTCCTCGTTGAAGAAGAAATCTTCTTTGGTAGGATAGTCCGGCCAAATATCTTCAATGCTTTCAAATACTTCTTCATCGTCCTCAATTTGCTGAAGATTTTCTACTACTTCCAACGGAGCACCCGCTCTCATGGCATAGTCAATCAATTCGTCTTTGGTAGCTGGCCAAGGGGCATCTTCCAAGTAAGAGGCAAGTTCTAGCGTCCAATACATAACAGTTTCTTTTTAAAGGGTTGAACGTATTATTTTGTGCGAAAGTAAAATTTTAAGTCAAAAAAACAAGCCTTTGTGGAAATATTATTTATTTCTTGGGAATCCAACATTTGGGAGCCAGTCCATTTTCTTGTAAAATCCAACGAGAAAGGGTAAAATAATAATCGGACAGGCGATTCAAAAAAACAGGAATCTCCGCTTGTACAGGATGCAATTGGTTCAGTTCCCATACGGAACGTTCCGCTCGACGGCAAATGCAACGTGCTACATGTGCCTGTGCAGATGCCAATTGACCTCCAGGCAGAATAAAATTTTTGAGTTCTGGCAATTCTGCATCCATGGCATCCATGGCATTTTCAAGACGCTCAATATCAGAGATCTCAATTTTGGGCATTTGAATTTGATTCTCTAGCCCCGGCTCTACGGCCAACCAACTCCCCAGAACAAACAATCGATCTTGAATCCAATCTCCATTCACATCCGAGTACTGGGCATTCAAAACTCCTATCTGGGCATTGAGTTCATCGACATTTCCATAGGCCTCAATTCGGATATTGAACTTGTCCAGACGCTCTGAACCCAATATGCCCGTGGTTCCTTGGTCGCCTGTTTTGGTGTAGATTTTCATGTTTTCTTGAGACTAAAAAATAATGATGCGAATATAACCCGCAACCCCTATTTTTGTAGCTATTGCAATGAGATAATGATGACGGCGGAAAAACAAGAGCGGTATGATAAAGCATATTTGAAGATGGCGCAAGAATGGGCCAAATTATCGCATTGTCAGCGCAAAAAAGTGGGTGCACTGTTGGTAAAAGATGGGATGCTTATTTCCGATGGTTATAACGGTACGCCAAGTGGCTTTCCCAATACGTGCGAGAATGATTTGGGTGAAACGCATTGGTACGTGCTTCACGCAGAGGCCAATGCCATCACCAAAATTGCCAAGTCCACGAATAATGCAAAAGATTCAACCTTATACATCACTTTATCCCCTTGTAAAGACTGTTGTAAATTAATTCTACAGTCTGGAATCAAGAGAATGGTATTCATTGAAGAATACAAAGACAACACTGCCGTGCATTTTTTAAAAAATGCTGGAATTGAAGTAGTACAGATTGCCGAGCCCTAATGAACGAGAATACTCCACAAACACCCACCGCAGCGCCTTTAAGAAAGAAGATACGCCCCTCTTCTGCCCAACCATTGTACTTTGGAATTGTTTTGGTTATCGGTATTCTCATCGGAACCTACTTGGCGGACACCAATTTGTTGACCATCAAAACCGGAGCTGAAGAAAACCCCAACAAATTGGTCAGTCTAATTGATTTTATCGAGGAAAATTACGTCGATAGCGTAGACAAGAAAATGCTCATTGAAGGAGCCATACAATCCATCCTATCGCATCTAGATCCGCACAGTTATTACATCTCACCTGAGGCCATCGCGGAAAGTCAGGAACGAATCAACGGCGAGTATGAGGGGATTGGAATGGAATTCATCGTTTACAAGGACACGCTGCGCGTAGTAAAAACAATTGCAGGAGGTCCAGCAGAGCGAGCTGGCCTACTTCCTGGTGATCGGATTGTAAAAGTTGATGGAAAAGACATTGTCCAAGAAAAATTGGACAATGACAAAGTCCAAAAAATGATTAAAGGAAAATCTGGATCAGAAGTCAAATTATCCGTTGTCAGAAAAAACAACAATAAATCTTTGGATATTTCCATCAAACGAGGAAATATCCCTCTGAAAAGCGTGCCTGCAGCGTTTATGGTTGACAAAGAAATTGGATACGTTAAAGTAGAAAATTTTGGACAAAATACATTTGATGAATTTGAGCTTTCTGTTCGACAACTGAAAAGCCAACGATGCAAAACCATCATTGTTGATTTGCGCGGCAACGGGGGGGGACTCTTGGATCAAAGTTTTAAAATGGCCGAAGCATTTTTACCCAAAGACAAGTTGGTCTTGTATACCAACGGGACACACGTCGGAAAAAAACAATACTTTACCACCAAAGACGGGGAATTTAAAAATATGAATGTGGTCGTTCTAGTAGACCAAGAATCTGCTTCAGCCAGTGAGATTTTTGCAGGAGCCTTGCAAGATTGGGATAAGAGCGTGACAGTCGGCAGAAGAACTTTCGGAAAAGGATTGGTACAACATGAAATTGAATTGCCCGATAGAAGCGCGTTTCGATTGACCATTGCACGTTATTACACACCAACAGGACGTTGCATTCAAAAACCTTACAATGACTCTACCAACTACTTTGATGAATTTTCCGAGCGGTATATTCATGGTGAATTGTTTCATCCTGACAGCATCAAAAAAATAGACACTTTGCAATTCAAAACCCCCAAAGGACGGATTGTTTATGGATCTGGAGGTATTACTCCAGAGGTTTTTGTTGCCCTTGACACTGCCAATAACGTAGTGCTCAATAGTCTTTTTGGGTCGGGTGTTTTACGAGATTTTTGTTTTGATTATTTCGACAAAAATTACACCCAACTTAAAAAGTTCAAGTCAGAAGATGACTTTCTAGCCCAATTCAAGACAACGGACCAAATGCTCAATGAAATTCTCAGATTGGCCAAAAACAAAAAATTGAGCATCAACGCGAAAGAATGGAATAGAGCAAAATTAGATATTAAGCAGCGCATCAAATCAACGTTGGGAAGGTACTTGTATGAAGACCGCACAGCATTCAAAGTGTTGTACCCCACCGATCATGAAATATTAAAGGCCATTGAAGTAGGAAAAAATTTCAATCAGTTTTTGAATCCTTAAAATCGTCTACATGAGTGGCCCATTTACCTTATCAAAAAACGAGCGTTTGAAAAGGCGAAAGAGCATTGAGCTCTTATTTGATAAAGGAAAAGCCATCAAGTATCCTGCGCTGATCATGATTCATCGCAAGGCAGAGGAGGGAGAAGGTTTGAAAGCCATGTTTACCGTAAGCAAAAGGAATTACAAACGCGCACATGATCGCAATAGAATAAAGCGTCTGATGCGTGAGGCTTACAGATTACAACGTCACTTACTTACAGAAGATTTTCAAAGCCATCATTTGTGTTTTACCTTCACCGGAAAGCAATTGCCCACCTATCATTACGTTTATGAAAAAATTGGGCAGTTGCTGAGCAATCTCAATGGACAACAAAAAGAATTGACATGAAGAAGTATTGGAATAACGCCAGTAAAATAACCTTGGCCCTTGTTGTTTTTATCTCGACTACTGCAGCCTACTATAAAGACACGCTGTTTGAAGTTACCAAAAACATAGAGATTTTTACAGATGTTTACCGCAATCTACAGGAAGCGTATGTGGATGAGCCCGAGCCTGGATTCTTGATGAAAAAAGCCATTGACGCCATGCTGGCCTCTTTGGATCCCTACACAGTGTACTATCCAGAGAGCAGAATTGAAGAAGCCACATTCATGCAAACGGGAGCATACGGTGGTATTGGTATAAATACCAAAAGAAGAAATGACGTCGTATTGATTACTGATGTCTATGATGGATTTGGTGCAGATAAGGCAGGAATTAAAATTGGTGATGCGATCATTAAAATTGGTGACAAATGGATCAAGGATCTCACCGACGATGAGTCAGCCATGCTCATCAAAGGTCAACCTGGAAGTACAGTAACCATAACCTTAAAGCGCGGAAAAACAGGCATAGAAGAGACTTTGGAAGTCAAAAGAGAATCGGTTAAAAATAAAGATGTCCCATTTTATGGCGTTGTACCCAATAGCAAAACAGGATATATCCTTTTGGAGGGATTTACCCAAACCGCAGCGTCTGAAGTCAGAGAGGCTTTTTTGAATTTAAAGAAACAGGAAATCACTGGACTCATTCTCGATTTGCGCGGAAATGGTGGTGGGTTGCTGCGTGAAGCGGTATCGATTGTGAATTTCTTCGTTCCCAAGGGCTCACCCATCGTCGAGACAAAAGGCAGAATTGCGGAGTGGAAAAACAGCTATATGGCCAGCGCAGAGCCGTTGGACGTCAATATTCCTTTGGTTGTCTTGATTGACGATCACAGTGCGTCGGCCAGCGAAATTGTTTCTGGCAGCCTACAAGATTTAGATCGTGCGGTAATCATAGGTAAAGAATCCTTTGGAAAAGGTTTGGTACAACAAACCGTTGATTTGGCATACAATACAAAAATGAAATTAACTGTGGCCAAATACTACACACCAAGTGGAAGATGCGTGCAAAGATTGGATTACAGTCACCGGGATCAAAAAACTGGAAAAGTAAATGCAGTGGAGGATCAAAAAATTCAACAGTTCAAAACCAAAAGAGGAAGACCCGTCACTGATGGTCGTGGTGTACTGCCAGACATTACTGTAGACACAGAATCCGCCAATCCTTGGATAGACAACCTCAATAAGAAATTTGCGCTGTTCGACTTTGTTACCCAAAGCACATTGGACTTCAATTCCATTGACACAATGGGAAATTTCAATATTCAACAAAACGATTTGGAAGCTTTTAAATCCTATTTGGAAAAAACGAACTTTTTCGCGATAAATGACGATTTCAAAGTTTGGGATGAACAAACTGAGTTACTAAAAAAAGCGAAACCTGAACTTTTAGACGAAATAAATGCCCTTCAAAAAAAGGTTTACTTTGAAAACAACAAAGAATTTGAAAAGAACAAATACACATTAAAATATCTCCTGGAGCGAGAGCTGGTGAGAAGAACCGGAAATCCAAGAGCATATTCCAGACAAATTATTCATTACGATCCTGTAGTGAAAAAATCACTTGAAGTATTGTCAAACGAATACAAGAAGATTTTAATGCTTCCATGACCTTGAAACAAAACATTCACCACTGGTTACTCATGACATGGATGATTTTCATCGTCATAGGCTTATCATTGTCCCCGGTTTTAATGTCCATTGGCACGATAGGGATGACAATTCAGTGGCTTTACGATTTGATACGTAAAGAGATTAAACCATGGGTATTTATCACTTTTTCGACCACCAGAAATTGGGTTATTCTGTATGTGCTTTTATTGCTCGCAATGACCTGGTCCAGCAACTGGAATTTTGGTATCAATGACCTTCGTATCAAGTTACCACTGCTTCTACTATCCATAACGCTTCCCTCCTATTTGATTGATTTAAAAAAAGAAAAAAGACGAATCATTGAATGGACTTTCATTTTCGGCATTGTCGTTTCAGCAATCGTTTCAATACTTTTGGTGCATGATGCCATGCCATTGTCCCATTGGGTGGTATCCAAAAAATTAAGCCCTTCGCAAATTCGAGAATACAGCGTTTTTACATCCCACGTGCGTATGGGGCTCTTCAGCGCATTGGGCATTGCCTTGCTTTGGTCTTATCCCTTTCATCAATGGTGGAAAACCCTCATGCGATTTGGGTTGTCCCTTTTTCTTATCTACTACCTTGTATTAATCGAATCGGCAACGGGCATTTTTTTGGTGGCTGTTACTGGTCTTTTCTTCGTTGTTCGATACCTCAAACTGCGTTTTTCTTATCGCTACAAAATCTGGACATTGGGCACCCTCGGTGTTTTTTTGATCTGTAGTTTGGCTTATGTCACGCATCTGTTTAAGAATTACAACACCATCCAACCCAACCAAACCGCGCTGTACAAAACAAGTGAAGGCAATGAATATTCCAGTAATTGGAATAATCTTCAAATTGAAAACGGTTATTTGGTTCATCTCAATATATGCGAAAAGGAACTCATTGCTGGATGGAATCAACGCAGTGCCATCGATTATAATCAAAAGGATTTATCAGGTGGAGACATCCATCAAACCCTGATCCGGTATATCAGCTCAATGGGCAAACCCAAAGATCTTTTGTCTGTGAAAGCCCTTAGCGATGAGCAAATCAGAGAAATTGAGATGGGAATCCCCAATTGTCGTTACACCCAGATGAACGGTTTTGAAAGACGTTTTGATAAACTGTTCTTTGAATATCAAATGATCAAACTCGGCGATGCTCCCAATGGCTATTCTTTGTTTCAAAGATTTATCTATTGGCAAAACGCCATACATCTCATCGGAGAAAATTGGTTATTGGGCACAGGAACTGGTGATTTAAATGATGTCATCAAAGAAAACTATACGGCCAACAACCATGGTCTAATGGAAAAGTACCAACTCAGAACGCACAACCAATATATGACCATCATTCTTACCCTCGGAATATTGGGCTTGATTTTCTGTATTGTATTCTTATACAACATCATCAAAGCGGCCAAACGATGCTCCCTCATCGCAAGTATTTATGTCATGATTATTCTTTTCTCCATGATTACAGAAGACACACTAGAAACGCAAGCCGGAATTACCTTCATTGCTTTCTTTAGCGCATGGTGGTTGGGCGCTCCATTATGGTCTTCAGAAAAGTGGCGACCTCGGTTGGCGTAGTTAAAATGGTGTCTTGACCTTCATCTTTCTCTTCCATAAGAAAAACCTGTGGCCCAAGAGGTGACCACCGCCCTGGGTGTATTGGTCGGCGATTCACATACAGTCCTACAGCCTTAATCCCTGCGGAGGCCGCAAGATGCAATGGTCCTGTGCTACATGCCAAAAGCATTTCGCTTTCAGCGATATAATCGATGAATGCATCCAGTGTCAATTCCCCACAAATAGAAGGAATACTGTTCAAATTTTCACCGCCAAAATCGGATAACAAAACTTGATCCTTTGCAGTACCCGAAACCACCAAATCCCAATCATTGCCTTTCAATAAACCCACCAACTCATCATACTCCTGCAATGTCCAATTCAATGCGCTTCCTTGTGAAAAGGGATGAATAATCAAACGCCTCTTTTTTTCTGTTACCCTAAAAGACAACAATTCTAGCTGATTCAACTCCTGCAGAGTGGGGAGTTTCTTAAATCCAAAAACAGAAAGCAATTTCAAATTCAACTGAGCCTCATGCAAAGCAGAATTCTTCCTTCCAAACATGGGTCGATGCGTAGCCCATTTCCAACTGCTTAACCGGTGTCCTGTCGCAATCCTCATTTTTATTCTGGCCGCTGCGCAAGCCTTCATCCAAAAAGCATTGGGCAGGGCAAACACAACGGCATCCAATTCCAAAGATTTCATCCAATCCGATGCCGATTGATCATCCACAGCCGCATCAGCATTGAGAAACTCATCCACCCATAAGCACCTTGAAACAATATCTTGCGTGTATGATTTCCCCAAAAAAACAACCGTTGACTGAGGAAACAATTGCTTGATGTAATAAGCCATGGGCAATGTCAACATCACGTCACCTATACTATCCGTCCGAACGATGAGGATTCGACTATTGGCCATCATGGCTTAACCTCCGTTTGAAATTGATACCACATGACATATTTCTGATAGGCCGCCCATGCAGATATTCTGCAAACATGCCAGCCTGCAACACCATCCAATATACCCGCCTTTATCAAATACATATTCAGAAATTTTGCAATAGGAGACAACCACCGCATGCACCAAAAAGTTCTTTTTCCAGCCATTACTTTTTCTTTGGCCATCAGAGTAACAAACTTTTTAGCTTGGGCATAATGTCCCTCTCTATCATAATAACTGTAATGCAAACAATTGCCCTTTAAAACAACCGGGGTTATCTCAATATCTGACTGAAGATATTCATGAATGATACCCTCCCAGCGAACTTCATTTCTGTTGAACAACCTGAACTTTGTATCAGGATACCATCCACAGTGCCGAATCCAAGATCCGCAATAATTGGTCAAACGATGAAAGGATGCTGGAACGGGAGTTCCATCTCTCCACTGTAATAATGATTTTTCTAATGCTTCATCAAAACACTCATCGGCATCCAATGACAATACCCAATCATATTTGGCCATTTTGTTGGCCGCATTTTTAGAAATAGAATAACCTTGCCATTCATGTTGATAGACGCGTGCACCCAAAGCTTTCGCTACAGCAACAGTATCATCTTTTGAAAAAGAATCCCATACCACAACGTCATCCGATACTTTCAACGCGCTTTGAATGCATCGTGCAATATTCCGCGACTCATTAAACGTTATCACTACAACACTGAATTGGGCCATGATTCAAAATTAAATCAATCTACCAATGAAAAAATAATTTGTCGCTCCAACAAATCTCCACTCTTCACTTTAACTTCTAGCTCATCTCCGAGATGGATTTCCTCACCTCTTTGATTGACCATGATGTAAGCGGCTTTATCAAAATGGAAACCAAATCCCAAATCTTCAATGGGTAAGAAACCTTCACATTTATTGCCTTCTAGTTCTACAAACAAACCGCCATTGGTAATGCCACTAATTTTACCCGAAAAGATTTGATCCTTCCGCATCAATAGGTATTCCACTTGTTTGTATTTGATACTTGCCCGTTCCGCATCGGCAGCCCGTTTTTCCATCATGGAATCATGCTTGCAATGAAGATCCAACTTTGCCACGTTGGGCAAACCTTGGTCTTGAATATATCGGTCCAACAATCGATGCACCAATACATCGGGATATCTTCTGATGGGCGATGTGAAATGGGAATAATAGGAAAAAGCCAAACCAAAGTGCCCAATGTTGTTGGTGCTGTATTCAGCCTTGGCCATGGCCCTAATGGCCATGATTTGAACCATACTTTCTTCTTGTTCACCTGCTACACGTGCCAATAACTCTTTTATGGCATTGCCACTTACACTATCCGTAGGACGAGGCAACTTATAACCCAAATGCTTCAGAAAAGTCCTCAACTGCTGTACTTTCTCTGGACTTGGCAAATCATGTATTCGGTATACAAATGGTTTGGGTGATCCTTGTTTGGGTTTACCTGCATACATCGCTACATATTGATTGGCCAAAAGCATAAACTCTTCAATCAACTGGTTAGAATCCTTCATCACTTTGACATATACGCCCGTCGGTGTACCCTTTTCATCCAATTGAAACTTAACCTCCTCACTGCTAAAATCTATACTACCATGATCAAAACGCTTCTTCCTAAACCTCTTTGCCAAATCATTCAATGTCAAAATCTCTGACTTAAAATCGCCCTCCCCCCCTTCAATCATGGCTTGTGCTTCCTCGTAGGTAAATCTGCGATCACTTTCAATGATTGTTCTTCCAATCCAGTGACTTAAAATTTCAGCCTTATCATTGACCTCAAAGACAACAGAAAAAGTCATCTTCTGCTCATTCGGTCGAAGTGAGCAGAGCTCATTCGAAAGGCGCTCAGGTAACATCGGTATGGTTCTATCCACCAAATAAACACTAGTGGCGCGTTGCTGAGCTTCAAGGTCAACTACAGAACCCTCTTGAACGTAAAAACTTACATCTGCAATGTGAACACCGACTTCCCAATTTCCATTATCTAACTTTTGCAATGAAAGCGCGTCATCAAAATCCTTGGCGTCAAATGGATCAATGGTAAAGGTGGTAATATTTCTAAAATCCCTTCTTCTGGCAATTTCCTCCTGCGTAAATCCAGGATCTATTTTATTGGCTGCATCCACAACGTGATCTGGAAATTCATAAGGCAAGTTGAATTCAGCGAGAATCGCATGCATTTCCACCTCATGGACACCCTGTTGACCAAAAACTTTCGTTACCTCAGCCAAGGGCATGCGCTTGGGATCCGTCCATTGCTTGATTTTCACAGAAACCTTGTCTCCAGTAACAGCAGTAGACTTCCCTTCAGCTTTCACTACAAAATAAATAGGCATTTGACGATTGACTGGTTGCACTTCACCGTAACCTCCTTTGTCATAAAATACACCTACATATTCCTCACGTCCACGCTGAACAATGCGCTTAAACTCTACCTTAGGCCGTCTTGCCGTTCCAGTAATGGACAGCTCAATGGTATCTCCTGGCAAAGCCGTTCCATAACGTCCGCGTTCCAACATCACATCTTCTTCCATTCCTTCAATTCTGACATACCCTTTTCCAAAACGGTTGATGTCCAGAACTCCTTGAACCAAAGTTGTATTCAAAACAGTTGGTAAAAATTTACCTCTGTCTCGCTCTCTTACCATCCCATTGCGCTTCAAATCTTCCAACACTTCCATCAATAGCACTCTTCCTCCAGAATCCTGTATACCCAATACTGCAGACAATTGCTTGTAATTAACTGGTTGATGGGGATTGGACTGTAACACCTGCATCACTTGATCCATCAGCACTCTCTTATTCCCGCCTCCGGGATTTTTCTTCCTATTTTTCATCCTAACGAAGGTAAATACTTTTAAGAACCATTGACAATATGTTTAGCCAAGGTTTTGAATTTTTCGCTTTTCAATGCAACTTTGCAGCATGTCTGATAAGGTAATGTTGGGTCTAAAATTACCCACCGACCCACGCTGGGTGAACATCGCTGAAAAAAATATTGAAGAGGTCTTAACGGATCACGCCTATTGCGAACAAAAAGCTGCAAGCAATGCCATTTCCAGTATTGTAAGGTATCCTGAATTTCCGGATCTTGTTACAGAAATGGTAAGAATAGCACAAGAGGAGATGGAACATTTCGGTCAAGTACACGAACAGCTACTGAAAAGAGGACTGAAATTGGGAAGGGAACGTAAAGATGAATATGTACATGACCTTGCTTCATTCATCAAACAGGGGGGGAGCAAAGAACAAAACTTTGTAGACCGCATGCTTTTTGCAGCGATGATTGAAGCCAGAAGTTGTGAACGATTTAAAATTTTATCACAACAGATCAATGACTCCGAATTAAGAACTTTTTACTTTGACCTTATGGCAAGTGAAGCTGAACACTACGCCACTTTCATAAGCTTTGCGCGCAAATACAGCAGAGGAGTTGATGTTGATACCCGTTGGCAAGAATTTTTGGATTTTGAAGCCTCTCTCATGACCAAATACGGAAAAAAGGAAACAATGCATGGCTGAAATAGAAATTGTAAAGAAAGAAGAATTAAAAATAATTCATGATCTGGCACATGTGATTTGGCCTTTGGTGTATGATTACATGATCTCCAAAGACCAAATAGATTTCATGCTCGATAAAATGTACAGCGTTCCCTCGTTAGAAAATCAGATGGACGAGGGAGATATTTTTATTTTACTCAAAGAAGACAACATTCCACATGGTTTCGCATCGTTTCGTATTCACCACAGTGACACCAGAGTGAGGCTGCACAAACTATACGTCCATCCCGCTGCCCAAAAAAACGGTTGGGGACTTAAAATGCTAAACCACATTTTTGAAGAGGGAAAGAAAAAGAATAAAAAGGAAATTGAATTAAATGTCAACAGAAACAATAAATCCATTGGATTTTACGAGCACATCGGATTTGTGATTGAAAAATCAGAAGACATCGAAATTGGTAATGGTTATCAGATGAATGACTATGTCATGGTCAAACAATTATCGCTTTAAATCAATTCTAAAAGTCGTTCCCACACCTTCTTCAGAGCGCAATACATAGATATGTCCTCTGTGATACTCCTCTACAATGCGTTTAACCAAAGATAGTCCCAAACCCCATCCTCTGGGTTTGGTGGTATATCCCGGCTTAAAAACTGTTTTCCACTTGTGCTTTGGAATTCCCTTTCCCGTGTCTTTTAATTCAACTCGCACCCACTGTTCGTCTGTGAACACCCGTATCTCGATAATTCCAGATTCTCCCATAGCATCTGCTGCATTGCGTACCAAATTTTCAATAACCCAACCAAACAAAGGTTCATTGATCTTTAATACAACGGGTTGAGTGGGCAAATGCTGGTCAAATTGAATGTGACGAGAAACTCGTTTTTGAACATAATCCACAGCTTCATGAATGGTGTGTCGTAAATCTACCTCCTTCAGCTCCGCCTGAGAACCAATCTTAGAAAAGCGCTCCGTGATAATCTGCAATCGATTGACATCTTTATTCAATTCTTCTATAAAACCCTTTTCCACCCCTTGGGATTCCAGTAAAGCTCCCCATCCCATCAATGAACTCAACGGTGTCCCTAACTGATGCGCCGTTTCCTTTGCCATCCCCACCCACACTTGATTCTGCTCCGCCTTTCTATAGGTTGAAAAGATAAGGTAGCTCACCAGTAGGAAAACAGCGACCAAGACCAACTGTCCAATCGGAAAATATTTGATTTGCTGCAATACCAATGAGTCCTCATAAAATATATTTACCGCCATTCCATCAGGTTGTACCACACTGATGGGAGCATTGTATGATTTAATCTCCTCCAATCGCTGGGGATTGGAAACGTCTTCCTCTTTCAAACGTGCATATTTTATGACCTTACCAGTCTTTTGCTCAACAACCAAAATGGGTACCGCCGTTGATCCCACTACTTCGTTATTTAAGAAACTGTTATTGAGTTCATTTAACTTTTGCTCAATGCTTTTGTACAACTCACTATCGTCAAAATACAATTTCATTCCCAACTCAGGTATCAGAATAGGATCATATTTCTGCACTATTTTGTCGCGCAATGAATCCGCAAATTGGGCATTGAGCTCTTTTCCTTTTGGTAAGTTCTTTCCCTGCTGAAAATGGTTACTCTTATCATAGAGCAAAATAGGAATGGAATTATTCTCCTTTAAAAATTCCGATGGAAAGGAATAATCCAGATTTGGGTCTCCATTTGAGATAATGCTAAGCGCTCTACCAATAAGCTTTCCCTTTGTCTCTTCTTCACTCCTGAGCAAATGCAAAAGAGAATCAATGTATTCAGTGGATTGAGCATTCCTACTGATACTTTGTGCCCATAACGCTACCTTTTGCTTTTCATCTTCCTTGATTCTATTGACAATAATCTGCGTGTAACCCAAAGTAAAGAGCACCAACAGCAGCGCCAACAACACCAAAAACCACTTCCATCTTTGCTTACTGCTATATAGATTCATTGAACCAAATTAATCAATATTGCTAAATGCGGAATCATTGCAGGTCAAATTTGTAATCTCATCATTCCACCATTGTAACAACGGATGTTTCCATTTTGCATTGTGCACGTATTGGGCTGAACTCAAAGGCCAATCAAATTGGTCAATCGCATATCCCAATGCCACTGGCACTTCATGTATGAATCTCAACTGATCTCTCAGCATGAAACTGCGCGTGACCCCATACGCAGGACAAGAAATATACTTGGGCATCACCCACCGAGCACTATACCTTCTCTCTGTTTCAAAAAAGAAAGCCAATCCAAATATCATTTTAAGTTTCTCAGAAAATACAACCACTCCTTCGCCCTTCTTCATTGTGCGCAGTTGTATTAAAATATGACATTGACCTGGAACCATAACCCAAGCCAATAACCTACCCGCAGCTTCCAATTGCTCCTGCAAATACTCTGCATTCAGTGATTGACTCTCCAGATGATTATAAAATAAGCCATCCATTGGAGCGACCCAAGTTACCCGGTAAATTTGGTCGGATTCAAAAAATATTTGTTGTTTCATGAGACAACGTTATATCAATTCAATTTCAAAAAGAAGAAACACATAAGGGGCATATAAATGCATAAGATGAGATCATCCTCTAGCCATTCAGTGGTTACAAAGCATAAGCAAAGAATATATAGCCTATAACCACTTACCCATAAATAGAATCAAAAGCTCCGTAGGAGCGAAATCATTATTTTGTTATCGCTTAAACAACGGAACCGTAGAACACGGTTCACCATACATCAAGCTTTTCACACATGGCAACAAACGGTTGACCAGCATCATTTGAATTTCGGACGTAACACGGTGATCAGTACAGCCTTTAATCACAACTCTTTTCCCTTCCCAATCGGAGGTTTCCATGTGGAGAATGTGACTCTTCAAGAAAGATCGTTGCGCTTCTAATAACGGACCTAAAAAGAAACCCTTTGTCTTTCCATACAACTTGGATTGCATCCATATGAATGCCCATTGAGGAACAACAATATCTTCTGGAATATCCAACCACAATACTTTACCAGAAAAATCTTGTGTTAGCAACTGTTCAGTAAACGATTTTAAATCCGCCTCTCTTAGTGCCAACCCTTGCCACAGAGCTGGACGAATATCCACCACTTCAAAATCAACTTGATCCACTATCTCTTGCAGATCAATGGTGATTAATCCACTTGCAGCAACCTTATTGACAATTTCCATTTTTTACGCGGTCTGTACAGCTATCGACAACTCCAACATTTCATTGACTGCGGAAATCATTCCGTTCACATCAAATCCACACTCCGCATACAATTCATCCTGTGTTCCGTGTTCAATGTATTGATCTGGGATTCCCAATCGCTTTACGCGGCTCGTGTAGCCATTGTCTCCCATGAACTCTAATACAGCCGAACCCATACCACCCTGAATACATCCATCTTCAATGGTGATGACATGCTTAAACTTTCCAAAAACTTCGTGCAGCATGACTTCATCAATGGGCTTAACAAAACGCATATCATAATGAGCGACACTCAATCCATTTTGTTCCAATGCTTCAATGGCCTTGGTTACATAATTTCCAATGGGACCAAGCGATAAAAAGGCGATATCAGAACCATTTTTCAATCTTCTACCTTGGCCAACTTTCACTGCCTCAAAAGGCGTTTTCCAATCGGTCATCACTCCATTGCCTCTTGGATAACGAATGGTGAAAGGCCCTTGATTTTCCAATTGTGCTGTATACATCAGATTGCGCAACTCTTGTTCATTCATCGGTGATGACACCACCATGTTCGGGATACAACGCATATAAGCCAAATCGTATGCTCCATGATGCGTTGGGCCATCAGCACCTACCAATCCGCCCCGGTCTAGACAGAAAACAACATTTAAATTTTGAATGGCTACATCATGCAAAACCTGATCAAAGGCTCGTTGCATGAAGGAACTATAAATATTGCAAAATGGGACCAATCCTTGGGTTGCCATACCCGCACTGAATGTTACGGCATGCTGTTCTGCAATACCCACGTCAAATGCACGCTTTGGCATGGCCTCCATCATAAACTTCAATGAACTTCCAGAGGGCATAGCAGGAGTAACTCCAACTATTTTTTCATTCTTTTCAGCCAACTCAATAATGCTGTGACCAAAAACATCCTGATACAAAGGGGGCTGAGGGTTTTTAGGCACCACCTTCACAATCTCTCCTGTCTCTTTATTGAAAATACCTGGCGCATGCCAAGTGGTAGGTGAACCCGCTTCTGCAGGGGCATACCCTTTTCCTTTCTTTGTTATACAATGCAATATTTTTGGACCTGGAATATCCTTTAAATCTTCCATCACTTTGACCATATGGTTGACATCATGACCATCAATGGGACCAAAATATCTCCACTTCAATGACTCAAATAAATTGCTCTCCTTGATTAAAGATCCTTTCAGAGATTCTGAAATCTTGTGTGCCACAGCTTGGGCATTCGGACCAAACTTACTGACCTTACCCAATAGTTGCCAGATGTCATCTTTAACCTTGTTATAGGTATGACTGGTGGTGATATCCGTGAGATATTCCTTCAATGCTCCAACATTGGGATCAATACTCATGCAGTTGTCATTTAACACAACCAGAATATTTGAATCCGTTATACCGCCATGATTCAATCCCTCAAACGCCAGGCCCGCGGTCATGGCTCCATCACCAATAACAGCGACAACGTGCCTATCCTTCTCTTCCTTTATTTTGGCCGCCACGGCCATACCCACGGCCGCGGAAATGGAGGTTGAACTATGCCCCACACCGAAGGTATCAAACGGACTCTCAGATCGCTTTGGGAAGCCAGATATTCCTTTGTATTTACGATTCGTATGAAAACGATCTCTCCTGCCCGTTAAGATTTTGTGCCCATAGGCTTGATGACCTACATCCCAAATCAACTGATCATAAGGTGTATCATACACATAATGTAAGGCTACCGTCATTTCCACAACACCCAAACTGGCACCAAAGTGCCCTCCTTTTTCTGAAACGATGTCAACGATGTATTGACGCAGTTCTTGACACAATTGTGGCAAATCCTTTTCTTTTACCTTCTCTTTGAGGTCTTTGGGTTCAAGGATTTGAGATAATAAGGGTCCAGCTTTGTATTCGGTCATTTCAGAATGGTTGTATTTACCAATAACACAAAGGTAAACGGATTGTTCGCAGAAATATTAGGCAATTTGCCAAGAAAGTTGAAGAAAGAAAATGCATTTGGTGGTAACCAACGCAAACTCATCCTGATCAATGGCCACCGATGGGTCAAACGTGCCCGAATCTACCAAATTACCCACCGGATCTTTCAACTTGAAAACATAAGTTTTCCCTACGTCGAAGACCACTCCGGGATTCCAATCAAAAACAACATCTGTATTAGATCGCACATCTACTCCCATGCTCATCAGATTTCCATCTTGGTCATAAATCTCCAATATGGCACCGACCATTGTATTGAGTGCAGGATCTGTTGTGGACATCCAAATAAAATTCAACTGCGCTTGGTTAGAGGTTGGCGCGGGTTCAGTTGGATCCTCCGTATTGGTATCCCCTTCGTCGGGGCCACCTGTTTTTGGATCACAACCCGACCATGACACCATGAAAAAGGTCATCAAAAACAGGTAACAAGCGGTATTGAATTTATTCTTTAACAAAAGGCAATGAGATTGTTTCTTCTTGCGAATATAGGTTGATACGATACAATCCTGACTCAAGTTTCGTTATATCCAATATTTCTGAACCTTGAACTACGCCTTGCATTACAACCTTACCTTGCATGTCCACAACATGGAATGGAGCGGACAACAATCCGTTCGATTTTATATTCAAAGTTTGATGAGCTGGGTTAGGGAAAAGTTGAATGTTCAAATTCTCCAGTTGGGATACAAACCCACAAGGATCTACATAAATACTCTGGAATGCGCGGTTGTCGCAACCTTGAGGGTCAATGTAGTTATAGGAAACTTCATGCCATCCTGGCCCTGCTAAATTGGGATAGAAGTTAGAGCCTGAAACGCCCAGTCCAGTATAAAAACCCCCAATGGGTAACCCCATCATGATCATGGGCTCAGCATCTACACAAATCGTGTCATTGGGAATAAAAAGTTCTGTAGGGGCATACAATACTTCGATGGTGACGGGATCAGTCATGGAGGCACAACCAGATGCATTGTCCATGATTTCATAATGTACATCATGCAACCCTCCACCTGCTTGCGCTGGATCAAAATAAGTTCCATCAATTCCCATTCCTGTGCTGCTGATGAATTCCCCACCGAAAGGATAACCAATCATTTGCATAGGTTCATCAGATATACACAACGCTTCATTGGGAATAGCCATCACAATTTCCTCCATTTCCGCATAAGCAATATTCATTCCCGCATCTTGGTCACAACCATTGATGGCCGTTACCTCGATGGTCCATTCACTTTCGCCCTCTACATATTGCACATCATTTTGAGTACCATCATTCCACTCCCAATACGCCACCAATGAATCCGGGGAGATTGAAGGATACAACTCCAAGCTGATGGTTTCACCGGTGCAATAAAGCGTAGGACCAGATGCCAAAATCTCTACAACAGGAACGGGCTTCACTTCAATGTGCAAGGGTAAAGAAATCCCTTGGCAGCCATTCAAAACGCCACGAAGCGTGATGTCAGATGTTTCTTCAATATTGATAAAGGGAATGGTATCTCCAGTGCTCCAAACATACCAATCTGCACCCCCTGCGCCCAGCATGATAGATTCTCCTTCACAAAACTCCAAATCTCCATCATAAGCAATGGTGATGTAGGGATTGGGGCAATCCTCTAGTTTACCAAACCAACCATCTTGTCCTCCATTCAAGGCTGATTGCCATCCGTTATCCGATAAGTTGGCTGAAGCTGCGGATCCGGCAAACAATAATTTTTGAGTAAAATCTACATTCAAAAAATTCAACTCCTCGTTGCCCGTACCCCCGTAATAGCTGGTCCACTGAGGAAAACCCTCCACGGTAAACTTGCTAAAAAAGGCATCTGTACCTCCTGCCACATTATTTTGAAAGGGGTTATTCAGCGATAGACCTTGTGAATTGGTTTGACCTCCGAAATAAATGTTTCCCAATTTATCGGCGACCATCGCAGAACCTTCATCTGTTCCGGGTCCTCCAAAGTAGCTTCTCCAAATCATCCCTCCATTCACATTGTACTGAGACATAAAAGCATCTGTCGCCCCACCCCCAAAATTGGGTTGGTGCGCCCCTACTGTCGCCATACCAGTAGAGGAAGTAGTTCCAACAATGTAAATGTTGCCATAAATATCTGAGCTGCTGTTGCGCACTTCATCAATGCCAGAGCCACCAACATAAGTAGACCAAACCAAATTACCCTGCTCATCTAGAGCGCCCAAAAACCCATCCTTTAAACCTCCCCCAAAATTCATTTGCTGACCATTTCCTGATGAAATTCCAGTAACGGAAGCGGTGGTTCCCGTGATAAAAACACGATCGCTAACAGCATCATAACCTATACCCCCGGCATTTTCTAAATTCTCACCTCCAAAATATACGCTCCAATAAATAGCTCCCATACCAGCAACACAAGTAACAAATACATCGCCTTGTCCGCTGTATACTTGATCTCCTGTTCCAGAAATCAAGAAATCATTCGACGTGGTTTCTCCCAACAAAATCAATCGACCATCATTGTCCACTGTCATGCCCAACACATTCTCTGTTCCAGAACCTCCCAAATAACTGCCCCAAACACGCTGACCATTATTGCTGAATTTAACCATGTATCCATCGCGAATACCCATCAGAGAAGTTTGAAAACCAAAGGAAGCTACCGCAAACGTGCTGGTAGTGGTTCCTGCCAAATAAACAAATCCAAACTCATCAATGGCGATAGCATTTCCCTCGTCTTGACCCTCTCCGCCGTAGTAAGTTGCCCACAATCGTTGGCCATTGGCGTTGAACTTAGCCAAGAAAGCATCTCGTGTACCATTCATGTTGGTCTGATGAATCAAAGCGCCAGCCGCATTGCCTGAAATATTTGTCGTACTGGTGGTAGTACCTGTGATGTAGACATTTCCAGAAACATCCGCTGCAATTCCATTGACCTCATCGTATGACTCACCGCCATAATAGGATGACCAAATAACCTCAGGATCGATGATTAAATCCTTGCGACCATCAAATGACTCTAGCTGAAAAGAAACAACATTGTCTTTTACAACAAAACGCGTGGCAATCTCTGAACCGTTCTGAAAGCTAACAGGGCTTTCTTCAGATAAAGCTCCAAGGGTTGACTTAAAAAACAAACCTCCATTTTTCTTCACCCCCATTTCTTCCAGTCCTGTCCATTCCATTTGGATGTCTTCTACTTTTCCACCTGGATGAACAATCCAATCGTATTTCAATCCCTTTTCTGTCTGGTAAATCTTCCAATCTACTTGAGGATAAACATTTTTAAAACAAACCTCACCATATCCGGCAGTATTAAATTCCCCATCTACCGTGTAAAAGTTTACCTCCCCCATGGATTCCTTTGACTCAAAATGGGTTAGGTTGCCTTTGACTGGACGCAACAAGGCGCGTTGCAATTTCATTTCACTTCCTTCCAATTGCATCCACTCATATTCCATTCCTTTGTTGGTTAAACGAATGGCCTGCTGCATGTCCTTGTTTTCAAAATACACCGTCCGATCACCGCCCTTCCACTGACCTTTATTCAAAATAAATCCTTGCTTCATGTCATAAGAAAAGGCATTAAGCACGGTAGTCAATAAGGTGGCGAACAAGAATAAACTTCTTTTCATGGCTATGGTTTTTAAATTCTACGTTCGGATACACGTAGTAGTTGCATAATTAAAGAAAAAAAAGGCATGTTACCGCTTTTCTTATCACTAATTATTATCTTTCCAATGTTGAATTCTCTAACACTACCCAAAACCATTATGAAGAGAAACTTACTGATTCGAATTTTTATCACCTCCTTATTTCTATTGGGGATTTACCTCAACGTCTCAGCCCAAAACGCCTCGAAAAAGGCTGTTTTTATAATCCAAGGCTCTTTCAGGGACAGTAGCCATTTACAAGAATCTATACCGGGAGTAACGATTTCCAATGGTGAAGAAGGAGTGCGATCTGATTTAAATGGAAATTTTCAATTTGGTCTTCCCGAGGGAAATCATCAGTTGACGATTAAATGTATTGGGTATCATGACAAATATTTGACCATCCAAAATCTAAAAGAGAACAGAAACATTGGGGTAATTTTTCTCACAGAAAAATCAATGGACTTCAAGCAATTGGTTATTTCAGCAGGCAAGTTTCAGCAAGACATTGCTAATGTCACCATGAGCATGGAAGTCATTCAACCTCGGCTATTACAAGATAAAAATGTAACCTCATTGGAGGATGGCTTGCAGCAAGTTCCCGGTGTAATCATTGTCGATGATGAGCCGCAAATCAGAAGCGGAAGTGGTTATAGTTTTGGAGCTGGATCAAGGGTTCAGGTCCTCATTGATGACATTCCCATTCTGAGTGGCGATGCCGGTAAAGCTTCATGGGCATTTATGCCAATGGAAAACATTGCGCAATTGGAAATCATCAAAGGAGCAAGCAGCGTGCTTTACGGAAGTTCTGCCTTGTCCGGGGTTATCCATTTCAGGACGGCCTACCCCACTTCCACACCAAAGACGAGATTACAAGTTTGGTCAGGGGCATACAGTGCACCCAAAGGCCCGCAACATTATTGGCAAGGGCTCAACAAAAAAGCGGGATATTTTTTTAATCACAGTCAGAAAAATGGAAATTGGGAATGGCTTTTGGCCGCCACTCTTCAAGCCGATGATGGACACATGGGCCCGAATAAAGACAGTTTGGGAAATGTTTTGGCCTACGATCAAAATCCCTTTACTGTAGATCGGTACAGCAGTGAAAACAGAAGCCGAATCAATTTTCAATTAAGACACCGCAACCCAAAAATCCAAGGTCTTTCCTACGGCATCAATGGCATTGTAGCCCAAAGTCAAAGCCTTTCTACTTTAATTTGGGAAAATAGCAATGATGGCCTTTTTGGTGCATACAGCGGTTCAAATACCTACACCTACCAATTGGTATCGGCCATTGATCCCTTTGTGGAATATTACAACAAAAAAGGAAGTAAACATACTCTCAAATCACGCTGGCAATCACTGGACAATTACAACGACAATGCGCAGGGAAATTACAGTGATGTTTATTACACAGAATACCAATACCAGCAAGATTGGGAAAGCTGGGGAATTCCTGGAATTAGAACAACGATAGGGGCAGTGAATAGCATAACCCAAGCTAAGGGTGAGTTGTATATTGGTGGTAACCCCGATGGAATCAATAGCGCCAGTAATCGCGCGGCATTTTTTCAAGCAGATGGCCAATGGCGAAAAAGATTATTCATATCTGCTGGTTGTCGTTTAGAACAATTTACCATTAACCAAGAACAATCACAAAAACCTGTTTTTAGGGCCGGTATCAATTATAAATTGTTTGAGCACACTCATTTGAGAGCTTCTTTTGGACAAGGCTTTCGCTTTCCGAGCATTGCTGAGAAATTCATTATAACCTCTCTAGGAGCGGTTAAGGTGTATGCCAATCCTGAATTAAAACCTGAGTCATCAGAAAATATTGAATTGGGAATCAAACAAGGGTTTAAATTGGGTCAATTCAATGGGTACTTGGACGCTGCTGTATTTCAACAAACGTTTGACCAATTCATCGAATTTACTTTTGGGCAATGGGCGGAAAATCCAGGATTGAACAACATGCTCGGATTGGGTTTTAAAAGTCTCAATACTGGATCGGCTAAAGTGCAAGGTGCTGAACTCAGCATCATGGGCACAGGTGAGATCAAAAAAGACATGCATGTGGACGTCTTGATGGGATACACCTATACCCTTCCTACTTCAACTTCCCCATCCTACAATTACGCCACCCGCCCGATGAACAATCCATTTGTACTTCCATTATTTGCGTCAACCAATTACTCCAGCACCTCATCTGACCCTGCCAACAATATTTTAAAGTACAGAATGCAACACCTCCTTCGTGGTGACGTCTCTTTGCATGCAAAGGCTTGGCACGTGGGTGTAAGCGCCAGATACAACAGTCACATGCAAAATATCGACAACGCATTTGAACTATTGGAGTTTTATTTCCCTGATGACTTTAACCCCGGTATTATTCAATGGCGTGAATCACACCAATCCGGTGATTGGATTTTTGACGCCCGTGCAGGACTCAAGTGGAACCAACAACAGGTGACCCTCAGCGTAAACAACATCTTGAACAGAATATATGCCATTCGTCCATTGGCCATTGAATCCACTCGTCTCATCAACCTGCAATACAGCATCGACTTATGAAAATTTTAGGCGTAATTCCTGCGCGATATGCCAGTTCACGTTATCCCGGAAAACCTTTGGTCCTGATAAAAGAAAAAACCATGATTCAACATGTTTGGGATCGTTGTGTTTTATCACAACAAGTTACAGAATGGGTTGTGGCTACAGATGATCATCGTATTGAGGAAACGGTATTGTCATTTGGAGGTAAAGTGGTAATGACCAGTGACCAAGCGCAAAGCGGCACAGACCGCTGCGCAGAGGTGATTCAATCGCTGGACAATACATTTGATGCCGTAATCAATGTTCAGGGAGATGAACCTCTGGTGGATATTTCTCAGATTGACGCGCTTGCTAAAGCCATGCAACAAAACACGTCAGACATTGCCACTCTGGTCATGTGGAACAACAACATCGAAGATTACCGGAACTTCAATCGTGTGAAATGCGTGCGCAACCTCGATGGTCACGCGTTGTATTTTTCTCGAAGTCCCATTCCGCACTTTCAGCATGAAGAGCATTTCACAGGTTTTTTCAAACACCTTGGCATGTACGCCTATTCCACTGACTTTTTAAGAAACCTCCATCAATTAAACCCTTCCAAACTCGAAAAAGCAGAATCATTGGAACAATTGAGATGGCTGGACAATGGATACAAAATCTTAACTATTGAAACTCAAGTAGAAACGCCTTCAGTGGATACACCAGAAGATTTGCAGCACATTTTAAGTCTTTTCCTTTGATCATTTTTTGTATTTTTGAAAGGTGAAGTTTGAAGTTATCATATCCCAACTCCTGCTCAAACATGATTGTGTGATTGTTCCGCAATTGGGCGGCTTTGTTACTTTTTATAAAAGTGCGGTTATTCACCCAATTAATCACTCCATTCAACCCCCCAGTAAGCAATTGGGATTTAATCGTCATTTGACGGCAAATGATGGTTTGTTGTTGAACAACTTTGTGAAGAGCACAGGGGAAACTTTGCAAAATGCCCAAGCCCAATTGGATCAATGGACCAAGCAAATTCAAAATCAACTGGCCAATGGTCAAAAGTCACATTTGAATGGAATTGGTACTTTGTGGTCTGATGCACAAGGTCAGATACAATTTATTCCTAGTGAAAAGTTTGTTGCTGATTTCACAGCATTTGGTCTAGCCAATATCCAATTGACGGCCAATAAACAAACACCAACCGGGGTGGTCCAAACAACAGGTTCATGGAAGAAAATAGCAGCTGCAGCTTCAATCGCTGTACTCCTTGCCTCAGGATTATTTGTCTTCAATAACCATTCAACCCAAACGGATACTGCAGGATGGAACCCAGGGCTAACTGCCCCATCTGAGCAAAAATCCAATAGATCGTCAGTCCCAAACATCGTCAATCCTATTCCTGGAAATAATTTCCAACAAGAATTCATTGACCTTTGGAATGCTGAACCCATTGTCGTTAACAAGATGACGGTTCAAAAGTCAGAGCGTGTTGAAAAGGAACGAAAGCAAGACCAAACCATCGTTTCTAAGATAACAAATGTTGACACCAAACAAAACCACTCTGAATGGGGAAAGTCATGGGTAGTTGGTGGGGTTTTCAAATCCAAAAGCAACGCACAAGACCAAGTGAACACGATGAAAGGCCAAGGTTTTTCTAATGCCAAGGTTATCCCTTTCCAAGATTTTTTCTACGCTGTTTATGGTACAACCAACAACGAAAAAGATGAGGCAAAACTGCGCGCCAAAGTTTTAACCGTTGACCCGCGTGCTTGGACCAAGAGATAATGAACATCAAGAATATTATTTTCGATTTCGGTGGGGTTCTTTTTGATATAGATTACAACGCACCGGCAGTCGGTTTTTCTCAACTAGGATGGGATGGGTTCACTGCTGAATATTCTCAGGCCAATCAAAATCCCATTTACGATCAATTAGAAATAGGCGCCATCGAGCCCGATGTGTTCATGCAACATTTGTATCAGCAAATGCCCAACGCTTCTAAAGAAGAAGTGATGGAGGCTTGGAACAGTATTTTATTGCACCCCATTTCCGATCGATTAAAAGCAATCCCTTTGATCAAAAAAGCTGGTTATCGGACATTTTTACTCAGCAATACCAACGCGATTCACGTTCCTGCTTTTGAACAAATGATGAAGGATAGTGGAGATTACGATTACTTTATCGCAGGATTTGAAACCATCCATTACAGTCAAGAGCTTGGAAAAAGAAAACCGCATCCTGAAACCTTTACACACCTCTTAACATTACACCAACTCAATGGAGCGGAAACGTTGTTCATTGATGATTCTATTCAACACGTCAAAGGAGCCGAAAGAGCTGGACTGCAAACCCTTCATCTCACAGGGGAGTTGAACTTGTTGGACGAATTGAAAAAAAGAAAGATTGACTTTTAAATCAATCTTTGATTCCCACCAATTGCATCATAAAGGCATATTCCAAAGCCACCTCTTTCAAGGCTTCAAAACGACCTGATTTACCTCCATGTCCAGCATCCATGTTGATATGAAACAAAAGCTGGTTGTTATCGGTTTTCAATTCCCGCATTTTAGCTACATATTTGGCCGGCTCCCAGTATTGAACCTGGCTATCCCAGTAACCTGTGGTAACTAAAATATTGGGATAGTTCTTGCGCTCGATGTTATCAATCGGCGAATAAGACTTCATGTAATCGTAATAAATAGGGTCATTTGGATTTCCCCACTCATCATACTCGAAAGTGGTCAATGGAATCGTCTCATCCAACATGGTAGTCACAACGTCAACAAACGGAACAGCTGAGACAATTCCCTTGAATAAATCAGGGGCCATATTTGTTATTGCACCCATCAACAAACCGCCCGCACTTCCGCCCATGGCAAACAATTTATCCGCGCTGGTGTATTTAAGATTGACCAAATGCTTACCGCAATCAATAAAGTCGGTGAACGTATTTTTCTTTTTCAATAGTTTACCATTCTCATACCACTCGCGTCCCATTTCTTGACCTCCACGAATGTGCGCAATGGCATAAACGAATCCTCTGTCCAAGAGAGACAAACGCCCTGAGCTAAATCCGGCGTCTAAGCTGTATCCATAACTTCCGTATGCGTATAACAACAGGGGAGCCTGTCCATTTTTTTCAAAACCCTTCTTGTACACCAAGGAAACTGGAACCAATGTACCGTCAGTAACCGGAACCATTAATCTCTCACAATGATAATCTGCAGCATTGTATCCACCCACCACTTCTTGTTGCTTCAACAATACTTGTTCCCTGGTGCGCATATTAAAATCATAGGTACTAGAAGGGGTAACCATAGATGAATATCCATAGCGAAGAATCTCCGTATTAAAATCCGGATTGGCTCCTACTCCAGCAGAATATGCGGCATCCTGAAAGGGCATGTAATATTCCACAGTTCCATCCCAACGCTTGATCCGCAATTGGGTCAGTCCATTTTGACGTTCATCAATGACCATGTATTCCTTGAACATCTCCACTCCCTCTAAGAGCACATCAACGCGATGCGGAATCACCTCTGTCCAATTCTCCTTGGATGTCTTGTCCAATGGGCACTTCATCAATCTGAAATTCTTTGCATTCCAATTCGTGGTGATGTAAAATGAATCTTCAAAATGATCTACTGCGTATTCCAAATCCTTCTCTCGGGAGTGAATGATTCTAAAATCACCCGTTGGATTATTGGCCTCCAAAACCCTGTATTCCGTTGACAGGGTTTGACTACTTCCGATGATGAGGTATTGCTCACTTTTGGTTTTAAATACAAAACAGGAATACGTCTCATCCTTCTCTTCAAAAACCAAAACATCTTCAGACTGCGCTGTACCAACGACGTGTCTCCATATTTGAAACTCCCGCAAAGTTTGCGGATCTCTCTTGGAATAAAACACCGTTTTGTTGTCGGCTGACCAAGTAGCGCGACCCGTAGTACCTTCCAACTTGTCAGCAATCACCTCTCCTGTATTCAAGTTTTTAAAATACACTTGATACACACGTCTGCTAATTTCATCTACACCATAAGCCATCCATTGGTTGTCATCGCTGATGGTCATGCCACCCAAAGCCCAATATGACTTACCCTCGGCTAAAGCCGGGCCATCTATCAACACCTCTTCCAATCCCAATTCCATGCTTTCTTTTTTTCTACAATAGAACGCATAGTCCTTACCTTGTTCAAACCGGGTATAATACCAATATCCGTTGTCCTTGGTAGGTACACTTTGATCGGTCTCTTTGACCCTTCCTTTCATTTCTGCAAACAATTTATCTTGCAAAGCCTCAGTTGGAGCCATTACAGATTTTGTGTAAGCGTTTTCTGCATGCAAATAATCCAGCACTTCTTGGGTTTGATCATCAGGCTGTGCGGCCTCCTTTTGCTCATCCGTTAGACGCATCCAGTAATAAGAATCGATTCGGGTGTCCTTCACTTCATTTCCAACTTTGTATTCCAATACAACATCTTTTTTGGTAGGCTTGGGTGCACTCATATTTCTATTTTTTTGACTCAGTAAATTGTTAGGCGCTAAAATCGCCCAAATTGACCAAATGACGACGATACCGATTGGTTTAATTTTATTCTTCATGACTCTTGGTGATCAAATAGGACATCCAATTCAAATCGTCAGCATGGGTGATTTTGATATTTCCAACTTTACCTGGAACCACATGAATGGTTTTTCCGGCGAATTCCAAAACAGATGCATCATCTGTAAAGGTCGTCCTGTATGGTTGCTCATAGGCTTTTTTAATCTCTGCTGCATTAAAACACTGGGGCGTTTGAATTGCCCTATAATCATCCCTCGGGACGGCCACCCAGTCTTTCCCATGCCGCATTCTGATGCTATCGCTGAGGGGCAATGCAGGAATAGCGTTACCTACTTGAAGTGACTCTGACGCCAGCATTTCTATAAACGCCCCATCAATATTTGGGCGCGCGGCATCATGTACCATTACAATCTCAGCCTCATCGGGAATAACCTTCAATGCATTTTGAACTGAATGAAAACGCTCCGCACCTCCAAAAACCGTCTGATGATTCGGTAAATTATACTCACTGGCTATACCCTGAAAATAGCTCGCATCATCTGGATGAATCACCACCAACAATTCATATCCCAAGTTGGAAAAAAGATTCATGCTATATGCGATAACAGGCTTATCACGCAATAACACAAATTGCTTAGGTAAATCTCCACCAAACCTATTGCCCCTGCCTGCGGCAACAATCACGGCCCATCTCTTTGCTGTATTCACCTTACAAATGAAAGCATAAAACGCTTATTCAGAAATCAGTAACACCAAAAATTGCAACCTTTCGTTTATTTATTCGTAAATTCGGGCAAAAGATTTTAGGATGACTAGAAATTTACCTTTGTTGCATTTGATCATTTCCACCTTCATGATCACAATCACATTGGAAGTCACTGCACAAATGACAGCTGATTTCAATAGTGGTATTCCAGCAGGGTGGACCACCAATAGCCAATGGGCCCATGATACCAGCACTCCCATCAATGGTGCAGGCTCTATCCGTCACAATAACAATGGATACACTTCTGGTAGTTCCGTATACACATGCGCATCAGCAGCCGTTGATGGCAGCATGAGCAATATCTCCGGCGTTAATACCACTTGGAGTTTTAAGGTCAACACCTTTGCAAAAAGCGTTGGTGCAGGGTCTAAGTTCTGGGTGGTTTTGGCCTCTGACGTGCCTACACCTTTTGTAAGTTCAACCAGTAACGTGGCCTATGGCACTCCTTCAGAAAAATTTTCTGGTTATGCCATTGGAATCAATCCATACGGAACCACCCCCAACAATACCAGAAAATTACAATTGATGCGAGTAGATGCTGGAGTTGCTACGCGTTTAACAGAAATCACGGGTGGCATTAACTCTACCACAGGCCCCACCACCATCTCTTGGACATCAACGTCTGCTTGGGGTTACGGCGCACAAAGTATACCCAATGCAGTGGGTATTACAGTGGTGCGTGATGCAGCGGGTTCATGGACTGTTGATGTTGACTTTGATGGCAACGGAGCCACTGACGCGAGCAGTACAGCTTTGACTGATCTAACCTACTCTGACATGAGCTATGTTGGTTTAACTACTTTATATACCACTTCTTCTGGGACTCCCGTGGCCAACTCTGTCTACAATAATTTTTCATTTGATGATTTGAGTATTTCGCAAACTTCTACTGCAGCTACCTACTACAGCATTGCCTCTGGTAACATGAGCAGTGGTTCTGTTTGGTCATTGACGGATGGTGGCGCAGCCGTTACCCCATCATTCAATATCAATACAGATATTATTGTCAAACATGCCGTTACCATCGATGGATCTTACAATTTATCAGACGTCACCATTTCCACTGGTGGTAGCTTAACCGCTGGTGGAACAGCTCAAAGCCTTACCTTAAGCGGAAATTGGACCAATAACAACGCAACCAACTCTTTTGCTCCTAAATACAGCAGCAGTTGTTGCTCTGAAGGTTGTGCGGTTATCATGGCAGGTTCTTCGGCTCAAACGATCGGAGGAACTGTAGGAACCCAATTCATGGACCTTACCATCAACAATGCCGCTGGAGTTACTTTGAATGCCCCAGTATTTGTGTCCAATGCTGTCTATCCTGACGCAGGAACGCTCACTACTGACGGTTCAGGTGGTAGTTTGTCATTGTTATCTAGTACAACTTGCTCCGGCTCCATACAAACCATCGCAAGCGGTGCAGATGTGTCAGGGCCCGTAACCTTACAGCGCTACATTCCCTCAAACTCTGCCAGCAACTGGCTATTCTTGTCTTGCCCATTGTATTCCAATAGCGCATTGAGCAGCCGACTTTCTCCTTCAGTAGCTTGGGGAGCAAAGACAGTCAATGGTGTTTCTTATCCTGCCTTGTCCATGACTTCCAATACCGTCAAGTGGTACAATGAGACGCTTTCCGGGGTTTCTAATTTTGGATTCACTGTCGTAAACCCTACTTCTGGACAATTGAACCCCATGTTGGGCTACAACGTATTCACCAACTCATCCGCCAAAACCATCAATCCCACAGGATACTTTGGTAAAGGAACAAGAACGGCATCACTCACCTACACAGCCAGTGGCGCAGTTGAATCCTATGGAAGAAATCTTATCTCCAATCCCTTTCCGTCCGAAATTGATTGGAGCGTAGTAGAGAACAATAGCTCTAATATTGGCGCCTACTTTGTATACGATTACCAAAGTTCTAATTACCTTTATTACAACAACAATGACGGCACTTTCAATACATCCGCTGCTTATCCTGATGGCATTGGAAAATACATACCGCACAGCCAAAGCTTTTTTGTGATTGCCACCTCAGGAGGTCAAATCGTGAATTTCCCTGAGTCGGCCAAGGTGAGCAGATGTTCTCCAAAAGCATTTGAAAGAAGTGAAGGTGGTTTCCCTGTTTTCGCAATGGAAATCAGCACCTCAGATAATCGTTTTAAAGATCAATCCAATATCATCCTAAATCCAGAAGCACAAGAAGGTTATGACGAAGGTTTAGACATTCCCGATATGTTTGACGCCGATCGCGCTCATGCCAATATCTCTTTTGTTACAAATGACAATCATGTATTGGTTGCCAACTCTATTCATCCTGATAAAAACGTGGAGATGAGTGTGCAATTGGATGTGATGGCAGATGGTGCAGATCAAGCTATTTTAAGTGTGAATCGATTTGTTGAAGGCGAATGGTATTTTACCGTTGCCTTGCCCACCATGCAATACAGCCAAGATGGACAATCATGGAATACAATTCACTCAGGCGATGTTGTACAATTTTTCGAAACCACCCAATTGAGTGTTCCCATTCAAACTGAAATGCATGGACAAATAGGAAGTTTGACCTATTGTCCTCAAGGTGGTTGCATCAATCCTTCCGAGTTGACCGGCGATGCCTCTCAATTGGAGGTACTCCTCAGTCGTCAGCAAATGGTGGTGCGCAATGCAGGACAAACCTTGACACAGGTAATGGTCATGGATGCTTTGGGAAAAAATATTCAATCCTGGAACGGGTCAACCGCTCAATGGGAATGGGATGTAGATGGTTTTGCCAAAGGTGTTTATCTAGTGCAAGCCACCAACGAGAATGGTCAGGTAATGGTTCAAAAAGTAGTATTGCCCTAAAAAATATTTATATGACGAAAGGGTAGCCTGCTGCGCTACCCTTTTTTATTTTTACACCCATGAAGTTTCTTATCGCTGGCCTTGGCAATATTGGTTTTGAATACAACAATACCCGACACAATATCGGTTTTGATGTGGTGAATTTTCTGGCCGAAAAGCATGGAGGACAATGGAAGACTTCTCGCTATGCCGATGTCGCTGAAATCAAAGTAAAGGGAAAAACACTCGTTCTCATCAAGCCTTCTACTTATATGAATCTTTCTGGGAATGCCGTGCGCTATTGGCTGCAGGAAGAAAAACTAACTCCGGCCCAATGCCTTGTCATTACTGATGATTTGGCTTTGCCTTTTGGGAAATTGAGAATGCGTCCCAAGGGAAGTGATGGGGGACATAATGGACTTAAACACATTCAAGCCATTCTCAACACCGATCAATATCCACGATTGCGATTTGGTGTAGGAGCTGAATTTTCAAAAGGAAAACAAGTGGATTACGTATTGGGAGTTTGGAATGAAGAAGAGCTAAAAACACTTGAGATGCGAATTGAAAAGGCCGCGGAAGGATGCATTCATTTTGTTCAGATGGGTTTGGAAAGGGCCATGAACATTGTCAACGCCTCTTAATCACCACTTCCAAGTAAGCTGTATCGACACATTGCGTGGAGCATCCGGTTTGGCCGGCCTTGTTGCGTAAAAAGCATTCCATGCATTTTGTACTTGAAGACTACAGCCCCAATTTTCAGCAGGCTGATAATTCAATCTAAAATCCCAAATGTGTGTTCCCTTTCAATTGACCTCTCGATAATGATTCAATCCAGGAATAAAGAACTCAAGAACGGGATCAATGCGCTCCATAAAGCTGTAGTAACGCCATCCTATGCCCAATCCCCATTGATTGCGCTGAACATCCAAATTACATTTGGCCATATGCTTAAATCGATAACGCAAAATGTAATTGGCAGTATCGGATGACGTCCATGATTGTGCAACATCTTGAAAATAACGAAAAACATTCGTTTGCGCATTGTACAGCGATAAGTCAACTGGAAGGATGTAAGTATACCCCGCCAACCCGTGCCACTCCATGTCCTTCCAATTCCCGTTCAACTCACCTGTCCATTCCCAACCACCGATTTGCGCATCGGCGACATTCGTGCTCTTATATCCCAAACCAAACAATGTATCCTCAACGGTACCCCAACGTCCAAAAGTAAATTCAATTAAATTGCGATAACGGGTCAAGAAAATGGCAACATCCATTGAAGCTTGAACGGATTCCCCCTGCCAAACATGTTGGTAACCCACTTCACTTCCCCAACCTTCCTCTGGTGCAATATCCGGATTGGGATAAATATTGATAATGTCAATAGAATAGCGCACCAAACGCTCCGCTGGAGAAGGAAAACGATGCCCTTGGGCATAGGAGGCTCGCAGTATATTGTTGTCATTCATGACAAATGAAGCTCCCAATCTGCCCACAGGGATGGGTCCTACACGCAACGAATCCAATCCATACATTTCTGCTCTCACCCCTCCAGTCAAATGCCACTTTCCTCTGGTCCATGCCAATTGTGAAAAAGCCCCTCCAAATCCACCCACCTGGGTTCCTCCCAATGCACCATCTGTGAATGTAAATCTGCTGATATTGACCCCTGACAACAGTGATAATCCCCATTGACTTTTAATGGAATACCGGTACTGCAATTGTCGCAACTGCAAACCCTTATTGTATCCACCCGTTCGCGGGATATACGATCCATAATACCTCGTTTTCAATTGGTGCATTCCCTCCTTCCTGTCAAAATGTTCCAACCAAGGATCAATGTTCAGCCATAAATCATTGTAACCAGCCATTGCCGTTGATGCTGTAAAAGCGCCCGTTGTATCATTCATCCAAAACAAGGTCTGATCTTGGCGCTGATTCATGGCGACACCATTGATGCCCATCCTTGTTCTATTTCCATTTCCTAAATTCCAAATGGTCTTAAAAGACAACCGCTGTCGTTGCTCTCGCTCACGTTGAATAAATCCAATGGCGCTGTGTACGGCTCCACCGATTAACCATTTAAAATTTTTATTGCCCTCACCTACTCTGAACAAATAGCCAATTTGATGAGGAGCTTGCTCATTAGAAGCAGAAGTTTTTCCCCACCATTGAGATCCCTTTACACTGGGCGCGCTATAACCGGTGTAATAGGTTTGAATCATCCCTTGCGCGCTCTCCTTTGGCATCATCGTTTTAACATGCACAACGCCATTCAACGCAGCCGATCCATATTGTACAGATGAAGCGCCCTTTACAATCTCCATTTGATCCAACAGCTCAATGGGAATATAATTCCACTTGACATCGTTGCGATCTGCTGTAATTAAGGGGACGTCATCTAAAACCATGAGCACCCGTGTTCCGGCACCATAGGCATAACCACTTCCACCCCTAATATTGGCTTGACCATCCAACACCGTAATGCCGGGAATACGTTCCAAGGCAGCTGAAATATCTGGTGTGCGTTTGCGCATTATATCTCCCTTGTCAATGGACAACAACGTTTGCGTGGCTTGACTCTTGGATTGCCCGTACAATGACTCACTCACCAATAGAGTAGCTGATTCTTTGGCTACTGATTTCATTCGCAACACAACCGGCGATGGTTCATTGCATTGCAATGAGATGAACCCATCTGCATATCCCATCATCTTCACCGTAACATTTTCTTTGCACGCCGCACGTACCGTCAGCGTACCGTTCCAATGGGTTATTCCAACACTTTTTTGTGAAACAAAAACCAAAGCCCCTGGGATAGGTCGCTCTGTCTCATCATCCATTACAAACAACGAAAAATCTTGCTGTGCATGAAGCATAGAACAGCACAGGATAATCAGCACAAGGAAAAATACTCTCAATCGTTAAATTTTGAAGAGCAATTTAACGCTTTTTTTCCTTTCTGTTCTTCTCACCTGTTCTCAAATCAGCATAGCGGGGATCGTCCTGATAAGCTATTTTTTTCATCCCATCCACCTCAATATTATAGACTCCCATCTCTTCGATTACACGACCCTGTAGGTGATAAATCCCTTGACCCCGCCATCCCATGTTGTCTTTTCCTACAACGGGAAAATGTGCTGTATCCACAAACTCTCCCTCCGCATCTATAAAGTTTCCGAAATACATTCTATCTCCTTTGCTGGTTCTGGTGGGCTTACAGGTAATGTAATACGCCAAAACCTCGACATGCTGACCCAACAATGACGGAAGCATTTTGGCCTTTGTACCGAAATTTGTATAAGTATTGGGAAGCAATTCAAAAGGACTGCACAGTGGAAATCCCAACAACTCCATTTGATCATAAGCATCCTCCAAAGGCAAATCCTCTAACGTGGGAAAATCAAACTGTTTGCGCTCCACACCAAACAGTGAATGCTCTTGCACGTCCCATCGCTGGGTGAAATACAACTGCGCCTTCCACAACAAATGCTTCTTGGTTTGACCCAAAAAACGAAAGGCTCCCACGCGAATCAATAAAATACACTGCTCTATTCCAATGCGCACCCGATCCAAAAAATCCTCGAAATTTTGAAATGGTCCACCATTTTGTTTGGCCAATAGCAAGCGCTCAATGAGTGGATGCTCCAAATCTTTGACCATACCCAATCCGAGATAAATATCCTTTCCATCGATGATGGTTACAGCACTGCTTTGTTGCACACACGGGGGATGCACCACTGCGCCTTTGCGCCGTGCTTCGTGAACATAAAATTCTACAGAATAAAATCCACCACCATTGTTCAGTGTCGCCACCATGTATTCCAATGGGAAATAAGCTTTGAGAAACAAACTTTGAAAGCTTTCTACGGCATAGGAAGCGGAGTGCCCTTTTGCAAAAGCATAACCCGCAAAACTTTCAATCTGCCTCCAAATTTCAACCACTTCTTCCAATGGTCTTCCCTTGGCCATGGCCTTTTCTATGAAGGCATCCCGGGCGCGATCAAACTCCTCTCTGCCCCTGAACTTTCCACTCATTCCTCGTCGCAACGCATCTGCCTCTCCCAAAGTCAAACCTCCGTAATAATGCGCCACCTTGATGACATCTTCCTGGTACACCATTACGCCATAGGTCTCTGGCATCAACTCAAGCAACACAGGATTGGCCTGCTTCCTGCGCTCTGGTATGCGCTGCCGTAGGATAAACTCCCGCATCATTCCACTCTTGGAAACACCAGGTCGTATCACAGAACTCGCCGCAACCAATCCCAAATAATCATCCACTTGCAATTTGCCCAACAGCATACGCATCGCAGGCGACTCCACATAAAAACATCCAATGGCATCTGCTGACCGAATCAAACTTTTTACAGCCTCGTCTTTCTTAAATCTAGCCAGATCATGAATATCAAAGTTGGCCTTCTCTGGTTGGTTGTAGGCAATGATTTCCATGCACTCCTTGATTTTTCCCAATCCCCGTTGTGATAAAATATCAAACTTGTAAATACCAATATCCTCCGCTACCAACATGTCAAAATGTGTAGTCGCAAATCCTTTGGGTGGTAAAAAAGTTGCTGTATAATACCATATTGGTTTTTGGGTAATCAATATTCCTGCGGCATGAATGGCCAATGCATTGGGGAAATCTTGAATAACCTGCGCATAGCGCAATGTCAATCGCTGCATCTCATCCAACTGCTCCATTTTAAACTTACCATCGCCCAATAAATCAATCTCCTCCTTGGGCAAACCAAACACCTTTCCCAACTCCCTTACTGCAGCGCGATACTGGAAAGTATTGTAGGCACCCAATAATGACACATTGGGAAAACGAGAAAATATGTACTGCGTCATATCCTCCCGATCCGTCCATGAAAAATCTATGTCAAAATCAGGGGGATTCTGACGGTACAAATTGATGAATCGCTCAAAATACAAATCCAATTCTATGGGGTCCACATCCGTGATACGCAGCAGATACGCCACAATACTATTGGCACCACTTCCTCGACCTACATAAAAATATCCGTTGCTTTGGGCATAACTCGTGATGTCCCAATTGATTAGAAAATAGGCCACAAAGGATTTCTCCTTGATCATGTCCAACTCCTTACGAATGCGAACAATGATAGGACTCTCATCGTCCTCTTTGTTCACTGTCGGATACCGATAATGCAAACCCTCCCAACACAGTTGCTCCAGCAATTCCTCATCCTGTGCAGCATTCAAACCATAAATCAATTGATTCTTCATGCTCACCTCTTCTTCCATCGGCCACAAGCTTGACCAATAGCGAAAAATATCTTTTGTCTTTTGATACAAATCAAAATCAGCGTAAACAGCCTCTACCTCTTCCTTGGTTTTCCAAATCTCTTTTTCTGTTGCATGATCTAACACACTCAATTTACTGAGCAGCACATTGTTCTCCACCGCGCGCAGTAGGCGGTGCGCATTGAATTCTCTTTTGTTCCTAAAACTAAAAACAGGCAAAGCAAGGCATCGATCAAAATCCTTCCAACGAGAAATGCGCCAACGGTTGATCTCATGCGGTGCAATACTCACCCACTCGTTGTCTCGCATAATATCCATGGGCCAATCTCGAACCTGATCCAACGGATAAATCACACCGACATGTTGCCATGCTGGAGCGCGTTCCGGAAAATCTTTCTTCTCATGTAGATGAAAAGACAACCACTCGTTGACCTCCTTGAAACCTTCTTCATTAAATGGAAGGGCAAAAAAAACAGTCTTAATATTGTTTTTAAAGTCAACACCGATAACACCAGGAAAACGCTCTTTTTTCAACCATCGTTTAATATCCCAAGTGGCAGAAGTATTGTTGACATCCGCAAACAAAAAAGTTTCCCAACCCGCATCGCGTGCCGCTTGAACAGCCTCTAACGGTGGTACCGTTCCGTAGCGCAAAGAGTAATAAGAATGCAACAATACCATAATCAATCAAACAATGACATTTGATCATCCCGGCGCTTCCTTCCTCGGGTCTCGCCCATTCCAAACATCTCAATGTCCTGGTATACCTCGTAATCATATTCTTTCAAAACACGCTCCCCTATTGGCTTCAGCAACTCTTTACCATTGGCAGCTGGACTTTTTATTTCATTGGAAATGGGATAGGCGTTGAGCCAACCGTCGGGACAAGGTTGCATCATGGCCGTTATGTCCGCTAAGGCAGCACTGGCATTGAGCCATGTAGCGTGATATGCCTCTGGTAGTATTAAAGGACAACGGTGGTGTCCAATTTTCTCGAGCACCGCATTGGGTCCTGTGGTTAAAATAGCAAAGGAATAAATGGTTTCATTTCCCTTTTGCCAAGTGTCCCAGATACCCGCCAAGGCCATTGGGCCATTACCTGTGGTGGGATAAACACAATAGGGCTGTTGCAACCCTACACCTTGCGGTCCTTCGATAAAACCATCGGCAAGGACCAAACAACGTTGGCTGCGGATGGCACGTCTGAACATGGGTTTATCGATGATGCCTTTAGCGCCTCGGTAGTCCTTTCTATTCTCTGGATTGTGATCCCCCTCAGATCGCGCATTGATAAAGAGCTTCCCATCCTTGGACCAGGAAGGCGTAAAACCAAAACGAAAAGTCTGCAAAGATTTGGGTTGATCATTGGTAATGACCAGCCCCTGCGCCCCGGGCGCCAGATTGGTGGTAGGTGCAAAGTCAAACCCTTTGGGCATGGTAACACCAAACTTTTTCTCAATCTCCTTTACTTTGGTAACAACGATATATCTGCCGCACATAATTGCAAAGTAAAGGTAGGAGATTGTAATGGATTTGAGATGGGGTGAAGTAATGAAGGGATGGGGTGATGAAGGGATTGAGGGATAAGATAGATGAGTTAAACGTTTTGTGCCATTCACTGATCGCTTTGCGCGCCCTGCGTCATCTTGGCGAGCATTGCGTTTTTGTATTTTTAATTTAACGCTATGGACGCAAAGTTCTCGCAAAGATCGCAAAGGACGTTTTCCCATTTCCCTTTCCATTATTATCACGGTCGAATATCAATTCGTCCATACGGGTAACGCTTTTCGCTAACTCATCACTTCTTTTCTTCATCACCTTTTCCCATATCCCGCTTCCCGTCTCCCGCCTTACCTTGGGAGAATATCCATTTGCTCCTGCACAGTATCCTCTTTGCGCGCCCTGCGCCAACTTGGCGAGCATTGCGTTTTTGTATTTTTAATTTAACGCTATGGACGCAAAGTTCTCGCAAAGATCGCAAAGGACGTTTTCCCATTTCCCTTTCCATTATTATCACGGTCGAATATCAATTCGTCCATACGGGTAACGCTTTTCGCTAACTCATCACTTCTTTTCTTCATCACCTTTTCCCATATCCCGCTTCCCGTCTCCCGCCTTACCTTGGGAGAATATCCATTTGCTCCTGCACCGTATCCTCTTTGCGCGCCCTGCGCCAACTTGGCAAGAATTGATTTTTTGTATTTTAATGTAACTCAAGTAGTAAAGCATCGCCAAACAAGAATCTCGCAGTGGTTGTTATTCATAAAAAAAACGACCTGTAATTTCAGCGTTCAGATTGACACATAAATTATGCGTCAGCACCCTGCAGATTTCATTTGAACTTTCCGAAAAAATTTAATATGAAGTCAACATCGAAAACACCTAGGGCAATGAACTTTCATGCATTAGTGGAAAACATTACCTCGACCCATCAGCATTTTCAGCATCAAGCCTTCAAAGCCATCAATCGTTCACTAACCCTCCGCAACTGGATTATAGGTTGGTACATTGTGGAATTTGAGCAACGCGGAGAAAATAGGGCGCAATACGGTCAAAGGCTATTGCATCATTTGGCTAAACACCTAGCAATAAAAGGCCTTATCAGCGCTGAACTCTCGCGTTGTCGTCAATTTTATCATTGCTATCCGCAAATTCTTGGGACAGTGTCCCAAGAATTGCCACACGCGAAAATTGGACACTTTCATTTAGCGGAACCAAGAAAAAAAGGTAAATCCATATTGCAAAGTCAACATCTTGATACAGATCACAAAAAGTATACATTGCAATCCCAAATACTTACAGAGCAATTGTCCTTCAATCACTTTGTCGAACTCATTAAAATTGAAGATCCACTTAAAAGAACCTTCTACGAGCTGCAATGCATACAAGGAACATGGAGTGTCCGGACGCTGAGAAGACAAATTCACAGCTTGTATTTTGAAAGAATGGGAATGAGTCGAAATCCAGAATCACTGCAAGAAATCACAAATGCTAAAATTCCAACTGAGAAGCCTGAAAACTTGATTAAATCCGTCTATGCCTTTGAATTCCTAAATATAGATCCCAAAGGTGCCATAGAAGAAAATGAATTGATTTCATCGCTTCTCGATCATATTCAACATTTCCTGCTAGAAATGGGACATGGATTTTGTTTTGAATCTAGGCAACAAAAATTATTAATTGGAGATGAATACTTTTTTGTCGATCTTGTTTTCTATCACCGCATTCTAAAATGCCATGTATTGGTTGAGTTGAAAGTGGGGAACTTTGAACATTTTCAGACTGCCCAGTTAAATACCTACCTTAATTACTATAAGCAGAAAGTAAGGCAAGAGGATGACCAACTACCTGTAGGTATATTATTGGTGACAGATAAAAATCAAGCTTTGGTTGAGTTTGCTACCGCAGGTATGGATAATCAACTCTTTGTATCCAAATACCTGCTTGAACTTCCTGAGAAAGATAAATTACAAGCGTTCATTGAAAAAGAATTAAAAGATTTGACATCACAGCACAACTCTGAAGGTTGATTGAGCACAGGGCCTGAGCGATCATTGCGTTTTATGAATTCTCATTTAACGCTATGGACGCAGGGCTCTCGCAATTAGCGAAGCATCGCTACGTTGTTAAGTCTTCTCTTTGAAAGCTTACAATCACTGTTAAGACAAGCTCTTCTTGAAGCAATCCACAACGCGAATCAAAAACTCCTCGTATTTCTTAGCATCTAAAATAGAGGCCAATTTCAATTCCAATACCAATCCTCCACCTTCTTGTTGCGTAATTTCATCATTGGCATTTATAGCAAAGTCATTACAAATGGTTTGGATTTCATTCCAAGTCTGCTCACCCCATTTGATCCATATTTTCATTCCGTGGGATTTCTTGGCTGGGTTCTTCCAATATATCCAATGCGAATCTTTTTTATTGGCTATTTTCAGCGTTGACGCCGTTCCTGCAAAATTAATTTGGGCGTTCCATTGCGGTGCTATGCCGTTGATATCTGTCCAGATGCGCTTCCATATCTCTAAACCTTTGGCATGCCCCCCTCCCTTTTGAATATCAGTGTACTTGGCATCAATACCATCAAACAATGTTTTATTGCCCACCTTGCGCACCGCTTGTCTGCTTTCTTGATGATCATCCACAGAAGTAATCGAGGCAAATACCAATGCATCATTGGTCAAATCTACCAATTGGTCGTCGCCGAAATGCACCGCCAAATTATTGAGCAATTCCAATATATTAAACGCCCTACTTTTCAAATAGGTATCGTTTTGACAAAATCCCCAAGCCACTTGCTCCCACTCCTCATCTATCAATTCATTCTCCCCATATGTCTGCAATTGCTCGGTTACTTGTGCAAAGTTCAATCCCATTTTGGTAGCAAAAGCAATGTCCCAACTTTTGTAATCACTGTTGATCACCAATAACCTAAATATTTTTGGATAGGTGATCTGTATTCCTAACAAAGCAAACAACATCAATGTCACTTGCTGGTCATTCTCCTGTACATCCTCAGCCTGCATTTGCTTGATGGTATTCAACAAACTAAACGAATTCAGGAAACGCTTCAAACTTCTAGGGTTAAATCCCACACTGTGCTTCACTACATCCAAGTACAATTTACTTAACTCTGCATCCACACTGACACCTAACTCCTTGAATTTTTCGTCTAAGAATTTCTCGATGTCATATGCGCCTGTTGGCATGCTGAAAGGAACTTGTATGATCTTATCAAAAAATGATCTGAACTCCCTTTCATTGGCATCGGTCTTGGGACCAAACTTTCCTTCTAATCCTTTCACCACTACTTCATAATCGATGGCCAAAATGAAAATGCAGTGATTCATGTCAAAAATATTCTTCAATGATTCCAACACCTCCACTGCATCTGAGGGCTGAATCCTATCTAAATCATCAACAAAAAAAACAACCCGCTGAAAAGGATTTTTACTATCATTCACCAATTGTTCAATCACATCAGCAATATCCTTTTTGATCTCGGCAATCTCCGCGCGCAAAACCGCGCTCTCCTCCACCGTAGCATTCAAGGCATCCTTAACGTCCAATCCCACTTGGTTCACAGCGACTTGGTTGATAAGGTTCCCAAAAAATTTACCTATTTTCTTCATCTTCTTCTCCGAGTCGTTCCCCAACGTCCATTGACTTCCGCATGACTCTTTCAGTGAGGTTAACAATCCATTCAGTATAGCCGGTGTGGTCTCCTTCACTCCCCTAAACATGCTGTACTCCCAAGTATTCACCCATGACGTAGCCACAGATTTGGCTTGTAACTCCTCTTTCAACAGATACATCATCGATGTCTTTCCCGTACCCCACTCACCCTGTAAACCAATGGTAATTGGGGTGTCACTATTCAAAATAAAATGCACCAGGGCCTGCGCATATTTATTGATGTTCAATAAATCCTCCTGTGAAGCCAAAATCGGCTTGTCCTTGATTGAAATTGTAGCCATATGTTCTAAAAATAGTATTAACTCGATTATGTCATTACCCCATTATTTACCATTAATGGATTCCCAATACTTTCGCCATCGTAAGCTATTCACATCATACTGTCTGATGCTTCTCCACTGGTCTTTTCTTGTCCTTCCTGACAAAATTGAACCCCATGGCGAGACCGCTATCAATCGTTGAATAAATCCATCATCCATATCCAACAACAACAAGTTGTCCAAAAGGACAAAATATACAATCCGCACTTCCCAATCGCTTCTCTCACGATTTATGATCTGCAAAAAAGAAAAAAAAGAATCTTCATACTGCGTAGAAATCTTTTGCTCCTTATCCCATTGCAGTAGCAAATGGATCAAATGGTATCGAGCAAAATTAAATGGATGAATGGCCAACAATTCCTCTTCACAACCTGAATAATCCGCAATCATTTTGTTGGCTTTGCGCCGAAATAATGAATTGCCGTTTTTAAACAAACCCAAGCAGATATTGGAAGCTGCAAAAATTCGCTTATTCAAATCATCCTTATTATGAGCAACCATGTCCTTTAGATACAGTTCATATCCTACTGCCGTGGCCTCAAGTTGATAATCAGGATCATTGTTCAATTCCAAAAACGACTCTTGGAAAAAAGGGAATACAGAAAAACGTTTTAGCACTTCGCGCTGATATTGTGGATGCTGCACCAAAAAGCCATACAATCCAAAACCAAAGGCATGCTTAAATCTCAAGTATTCCGACTGGTCAGAAAAAGCGGAGAAGTCACTCATCCAATCTGTAATAGGCTTCCATGTGCGATGCGCAATATTCTTGGCAAACAGAGAATTATTTAAGTCGTTTCCATGCCAACCCAATGTTGACTTTTGAAACAATAAATTCTCTTGGTCATTTTGATAACATTCCCATGATGCGCCCTGCCCAATGGCTTTGACCAATTCATCCAACGTACTGAGGTAGAAGTGGTGACTCTTGTTATCAGACAAAAAAAGTCTACCCAAGGTAGAGGATGAAATTTTAATATTCTTACTTCGATCTATGCTTGTGGACATGTCTTCACAATGGGCCCTGGATTTGACCAAGATCCCATACTGTTCTTGCAGGTCAATTTTGAGTTGCTGAAGAGCAAAATCCGAAATAGAATGCAGCGGCTTGGGCATGACGCAAGTTAATTGCAAAAGCAATTCCAAAGCGCCCACCGCAATACTTGAACAAACTTGACCAAAAAAAGTATTCTGGCTCAAAGCTAATTTGGCTCAAAAAAAATTATGGCCAACATTGAAGTAAACGGACGAATAAAAGTCAAATCATTTTACAACGCATTCATTGAAGCATATCCATACTTGCATGCCAGTTTACGATATCCTGATGGAAAAGCGGTGGACGCGGATAACACCATCGCCAATGCACGAGGCAAATCTATCGATGGCAATTACAGTGCTACAGGAGAAGGAGAAATCTCTGTTCATGGCAATTTAGGCGTCGGCACTTTTGAGAAAAGATTCGAGGAGGTATTCTCTATCAAGTGTGAAATTCATTTCAAAAAAGCGGGGAAATGGTATCCAACAGGTGCCAAGTACAATGCCATGTCCTTGAATGAAGCCAACGCTGCCTTGAAAGCGGATGGTGCAGAAGAGATTGTATTGTAGAGGCACATGGACGTTATTCGACTCAATGGAAGGATCATCGTTGATAATTTCTACAAGAAATTTGAAGCGATGTATCCCTTCTTGAATCCTGCTCTTTTCTATCCTACTGCCATCGGTGGTGGGGAAGTAGATACCACCTCCACCATCGCCAACGCAAGGGCCAGATCGATTCGTCAGGATATTATAGGATATTCACCTACTCAGGGAGCTGAAATTGACATTACGCCAGATACGCTTATTTCCACCTTGCAAGCTGAAATTGAAAAGCAATTTGGTATCCGATGTCACATCAATTGCAGGATACAAGAAAAAGGGCTTTTTGGTTTGTTCAAGGGAGATTATTCGTGGCAGGCACTTGACAATACGCCTTATAAAAATATGACTTTAGGAGAAGCCAATGCGCAACTCCAAAAAAATGGCGCACAAGCGGTTTCCCATTTCCGCACCTCTGGCAAAGATCTCGGAAAGCAATTTCTTTAAATCAATATTCGCTTGCAATGGACGCTATTCCGCTTTCCATATCCCTCTTTCCACTTCCCTCTTTCCACTTCCCTCTTCCCTCTTCCCTCTTCCCGTGCTACTTCACCACATGCAACCTACTCCTTTCCCCACCAAAATCAACCAAATACAACCCTGCTTCCAAATCTCCGAAATGGATTTCAGCAATGTTGCCATTCAAAACCACATTGGTTTTAAACACAACCTTCCCCGTAATGTCCATCATCACCAATTCCATTCTCTCTTCATCACTCGTCTCCTCATTACCCGTCTCTTGCTCGTTGTACTGTAGAACAAAACTACCTGTTGATGTGGGATTCGGGTATATTGCATAAAGCGCATCCATCTCCCCTCCTGCTGCGTAAGCGTCCCGATGATTCGGGAGGAGGGGTGGTTCTGCGTCAGCAGAGCCGGGGTGGTTCACCATTCCCGCCGCTCCCACTCTCAAACACTGCACACTTCCCCACTGTCCTGCAATCCCGCTGCTGTGAACCGGTCTGACTCGCACGCTGTACGTCTTGCCGGCTGTGATGCCGGGTATGTTGCTCAAGAAAAATACGGTTGTGTAATTGCCTCCTTGAACTACCTGCGCCGTGCCTGGGTTGGGCAATACTTCCGTGAACTCCCAATCGTATCGCATGGCACCGCATACCGTTCTATCCGGAGCGATGGTGGAGGTAAGTGATTTGTTGGTGGGACAGCGGTCAGAGCTTCTGAGTGCGATGGTCGGTTCTGCATTCAGCGTGACGGTACAATTTGTGGTTGCTTGGGCGAAAAGATTCTCAAAGTTTCCTGCAGCATCAAATAGGGAGTACAATACCGGAACTCTCAAGGTGTACACCACCGGTGCTGTTCCTTGGTTGGCGGGTAACAAAGCACCCAAACGAGCCACCACTGTGCTCGCGCTGGTTGTCGTATAAGACCACGGCGTGATGTTTTGGTTCACGTTGTTTTGTGTGGCCGATAAAATGTCAAAAGTATAGGCCACTGCATTGGCGCGGTATTGGGCCTTAAAGCTGTTGCAAACGGAAGAGTAGATTCCCGTGTTGTTGCTGTAGTAATGATCACAAGAAGAACCCGTCAAGTGATTGAAACAGATCTTGGCACTAGCGTTCATTGGGCCGCTGATGTTGTGCACCGCCACGTAATACGTTTGACCAACGGTCAATTGATCGCTCAACAATGTTTGATTACCATTGGTGTTTTCATGTTCCGTCTCGATGAGTTCGAGACAGCCGCCGGGAGTCATAGTGTAAAGTCGTACGTCATTGTCGCCCGTTGCGGCAGAAAGACCAGCTCGGAAGGTATTGTACAGCGCAGTAAAGCTGTACCATAGATCGTTGCCATTGCCATCAATCACTGCAGAATTAGCACCGTTGTTCAAGTTTGCAGGGCGAATGCTGTTGCCCGAGCAAACGGGATACAAAGCTGTTGTTGCTGAAACAGCGTTGATGGAGGCGACAGAAAAACCTTCATCCACTTGCCCATTGCAATTGTCATCCAAACCGTTGCAAGTTTCGGGTTGTGGTAAAACACAACTGCCATCCTCAGTGTTGGCTTCAGGATTGAAGTTACAAGCATTCACATCCGTACAACCCAAAATAGCGACAAAGCAAAGGGAATCAGCACCATCGCAGTTTTCGTCACGGTTGTTGTCACAGATCTCATCAGCTCCGGGATAAGTAGCTGCATCCTCATCGTTACAATCCGTGTTGTCTGCGATATACCCCAAAGGTTGGTTGCAATCTTGTACAACGTCATTTGGGTTACCAAAACCGTCTGCGTCTGCATCGGCAAACCAAGTCAACAGCGGGTTGACGGTGATAGAGATGCTATCGGTGCAGGTTTGGGTAGCTGTGGTGACCGTTGCGGTGTAAGTGGTGGTTTGGGTTGGGGAGACGGTGATGGTGGGGGTGGTTTCGTTTGTGGACCATATTACTTGTGAAAAACCATTTTGATTGGACCAATCTATTGCAGATACTTCACCTTGAGAACCATTTCCTCCATATTTCTGAGAACAGCCGCCGCAAGGTTGATTCACTCCTCCTGTTCCCCCTGAAACATTTACATTAAAAATATTAATAGCGCTATTATGAATCAATTGTCCACCTGCACCACCACCACCACCACCCATACCCGTTCCCCAACCACCGTAACAGCTTTGACAAGCATTGCCGCCGTTTCCACCACGCATACTCACAATACCGCCTCCGATTAAATTCGAAGCCAAAATGAAACTTGAACCTCCTCCATTTCCTCCAAATCCAGGTATACCTCCATCTTCATCAGCACCACCTTCTCCACCTGCAGCCCCCAATAAAAATCTGTTGGTATAATCTGCAGCACTTCCAGGAATTGATGGTAAACCACAGTCGCCATAACCTATTCCTCCAGAAGATATTCCACCTCCTCCTCCTCCTCCTGAAGCATCTGCACAACCTGGAGGGCCTCCATCACCACCCGCGCCTCCTGAGTAGTTATTTAAAACGGAAGGAATACCAATTGCATAAGCCGACTCTCCCTGATATCCAGGAGAATTTCTAAAAAGACTAGTATGCGAATATCCTCTGAAACCTTTGTTATCTACATTAATTTCACCGTGGTTTTCTAGTGTATCACATACCAAGAAAACGATTCCACCAACTGAGCCATTCCAACCTAAAGACGTAACTGAAGCACCCGAAGATATTGATAGCTTTCCATACATTTTCGTTCCAACTACTTGTGCTTTTTCTCCTGAAGAGATATCAAAATTCAAAACATCTTGTAACAGAACTGAGTTCTGTTCTAATCCAATTACTTTATTCAATTGATATCTTCCAGGATCCAGTGCTGACTGTGTTTTATGTATCAAAAGGTAATCACCAACTCCAAATTCACTACTATTCTGAATATTCAAAGCAGTTGCGCCAATAGAATACTCTCCCTGAATTTGGCCATAAGAATTTAAAACTAGATTTACCGATGTAACATTAAGGTCTAAATTCATCTCGATTAATGAATTACTAAGATTTGAGTTTAAGGTAATAGTAGAAAACTCACCTTCACATATCTCAGTTACAATCGCACTAACATCACACGTCAAAACCGCCTCACAACTACCATCATCATTAGTGGCCTGGGGGTTGAAATTAAAGGCTGTTGAATCTGTGCAACCCGAAACTTCCAATTCATCACACACCCCATCACCGTCAGTATCGTTGATACAAATGCCATCACAATTAAAATAAAGTTGTGGCAAAATACAACTGCCATCCTCTGCGGTTGCATTGGCATTGAAATTACATGCCTCAGGGTTGGTGCAACCAAAAATGTCACAATTCTCATCCACTACACCATCGCAATTGTTGTCCATTCCATCAAAGCAGATCTCTTCTGCATTGGGGAATACCAAGGCATCGGTATCGTTACAATCTGTATTATCCGCTACAAATCCAACAGGTTGATCACAGCCTTCAACCGTCGTAAGGTTCTCCCCGAAACCATCTGCGTCTGCATCGGCGTACCAGTTCAATAGTGGATTCACCGTGATGGTGATGCTATCGGTGCAGGTTTGAGTGGCGGTGGTGACCGTTGCGGTGTAAGTGGTGGTTTGGGTTGGAGAGACGGTGATATTGGGGGTGGTGGCATTGGTGGACCATAAAGCTGTAAAATTATTTGCTAATTCATAGAGCTCAAAAGTCACGGATCCGCAATTATCTCCCCAACAACAATCAGTAAAACCTACATCGAAACTTCCTGAAACAGCTGTAAAGAAATATTCATAAATATGATTCGAGTTATATACATCAGGTGTGGGTCTAACAAAGTTATTTGGAGCAAAAGCAGTACAATACAATCCATCTTGTATACCACCAATATCTCTTATCACCGGATTACTATCACCATAAAATCCTGGAAGTTGATATGCAGGATCATTAACCAATTGAGGGCAATAAGTACCTACTGAATACAAACCTGAAATCACCAATTTATACTGCCTGCTGACTTCAGTATTAAAAGTGTGATTCCATTGATTCGTAACCGCACCACCATGTGAGTCAATAAGTATGAAGGATGCATTAGCTGAAAGTTCTATTGATTCTCCCGCACACAGGTTATTACCTGATGTACTAATCTCACAAGTCAACAACGGCTCAACCGCCAACGTCAAGGTCACCGTTGAATCACAACCATTGGTAGAAGTGAAGACCTCGGTGTAAGTTCCTGCGGTGGTTAATGTCTGCGTACCCAAAGTGTAAGAATCTCCTTCAATGATACTTGCGCTGACGGTGTTGGTCGCATTGGGCAACACTATCACTGTTACCTCATCACTGCAGCTATTGGTGCCATCACTGAAGGTACAGGTATAAGTAGTGGTTTGTGTTGGAGACACTGTAACACTGGTGTTGCTCTCTCCTGTGGACCAAGCGTAGTTGTTATTGGATACAACACTTCCTCCTCCACTATTCCACAATACGGCACTGGCCGATGCAACGCTCTCATTGGCTATGATAACCGCTCCTCCCATTCCTCCCCACAAAACAAAATCAGTTCCGTTGTACACCACACTGTTCCAACTGTCGTCTCCACTGGACCCGGTATTCTCTGCGTTTGCAACCGTTAAGTTGTCATTGAATTCAACCAACATGGCATCCAATCCCCCATTGGTTTGTCCACTAAAGGTACCCACTACTCCCCACTTGCCATTGCCACGGGCCAATCCATAAAAATAGGTATCGCCTGTGCTGCGCTCATGGCCCACCACTTGCAAGGGAACACCCGCTGCTGAATACTGCGCCAAAAATCCGCGGTACGTTGCCGCTGCTGGGAGTTCTAAATTTTGGTTGTTGGTAGAATAAAATACTGCTGCATTGCCCTTATAAAATCCACAAATCCATGGATTGCCGTTGGCATCTATGGCAACATCGGTTCCTGAAGTCAATGAGCCAACTCCGTCTCCAACATTCCCAAACGACTGTCCCCATTGATACACCCCATTGGCGTTCAACTTGATCAAACAACCCAAACCAATTCCTGGATTGAAAATGGAATAGGTGGCATTGTTGGCATCAATGAATTGCGCTGCTGTACCATTGCTCCAAGAGCGGAAACTCGTGGTCAAATAAATATTGTCATTGTTGTCCACCGCAATGCTTCCCAAACCCGTATCTCTGTTATACATACTACCCTTCCAAAGGATATTTCCATTGGCATCAAATTTCACGATCAGTCCTGAACCATAATTGGAACCAAAAGAACTGATGCCCACATTGCCATTGGGACCGTAAATGGTTACTGCAAATGAGGAAGGACAACAACCATTGAATCCACCGGTAACAATGGGGTTGCCGCTATTGTCCAGCGCAATGCCATTGAAACCATCGTTGGAAGTTCCTCTGCAAGAAGCGCCCCAAACTACTTCTCCATTTGAATCCAACTTGACCAAAAACCCATCTTGGTGATTCCCGTTGGAGGTGGACGTGTAGGGCGCAGTGAAGCTACCCGCGGTTCCGTTGATGGTAAAGGTTTGGTTGTAACGACCCACCCAATACACATTGCCGGATGCATCAACCGCCATGGAATAGGGATAATCTTGTTCGCCGGTAGAACCGCCTTTGATGGCCCATTGTACGACACCGCAATTGTTGTATTTCACCAAAAATGCATCTCGGTTTCCGCTGCTGGTCAAAGTTGTATTGCCTAAGGTGATACTTCCGGTAAAAGTTCCTGTTGTGTAATAATTGCCCTGCACATCGGTCACCACTTTGTGAGATCCTTGCGGTGCATTGCCAATGCTCTTTACTGCAGGGGCAAAGCAATTGGACTGGGTGGACTGACCGGGAGTGGCATTCAACGTGACGCTCTCACCTGAACAGATAGAAGTGGGAACGGATGCAATTTGTCCCAAATTACAACCCACCGTTGTGCTGGTGGTGGTGTAAAGTTGTTGGATTTCAGATGGGGATAAAACACGACTCCAAACTCCCAAATCATCTATAAGTCCATCCCAAGACTCAGCTATAAGCCCCAATTGACTTCCGATTTCAAAAGACGATCCTGTTATGTTAGTTGATTTTACTAATCCTACATTAATTAAACTTCCGTTCTCATAAAGACTAAAAATACCATTATCACAAATCACAACATAATGTTTCCAATTCGTTGAAATGGACCCATTTGTTCCCAAGCCATCCCCCCCCCAAGATCCAATACGCACAATATTACTACTAACACCAAAATGCACAGCGTTACCAATAGTAGGGGTACCGGAAGCAAAAACCCACTGTTTGGAAGCGATAATTGAATTATTGTTCTTAGCCCAGAAAGAATAAGAATGAACATTACCTAGAGGTTGAGAGAAATTTCCTACTATTTTGTTATCATTAGCACCTATAAAACTATAAGCACTCCCAAAATTCCCAAACCGATCCTCCGTCAACGTCGCGCCATTCACCACCCCATGATTCCCATTCCCACTCTCATCATTGGCGTTGCCATTGAACGGATACCAAGCTACTAATCCGTCAGCCGGAATCTGAGCGGAAAGGGTAAAGGTGATGAAGGGATGGAGGGATGAGGGGATGAAAGAGATAAATCCCGCAAATAGCAATGTGACAAAGAGCCTTTTCATGCTTCGGTTTTTGGATAAACAAATATACCAAAAGTTTGTGTAAGCAGAGTATACGGTTTGTAATAAAAACGGAAAGGGGAAAACGGAAAGGGGAAAACGGAAAGAGGAAAGGGGCAGCGATGTTTCGCTGGAGGAAAGGGGAAAGGGGAAAGAGAAAAGGGGAAAGGGGAAAGGGGCAGCTATGTTTCGCTGGAGGAAAGGGGATGTTATCCTATGAAGGCCGTGTTTATTTCAATAATTTCGACTCAAAGTATTTTTTAAATTTTCCCAACTTGGCATTCAGGACATTTAGATTTTCAATGAGAAGGTTGATTTCCGCGTAGGTTTTGTTCTCACATTCTAAACTCTGAATGATGAGTAAACAAGCCATGACTTCATTTACCGATGATTTGGCAATATTAAAAAACTGAATTTTTTCTTTCAAATGATCTCTAGCGTATCCTTCAGCAATATTTAATCCAACGGAGACCATCGTTCTTCTCAATTGTCTGATTAAGTCCCAATCAATCATCGGACCCGCTTTAATGGATGTGTAAACAAACTTGTTGTGCACCAAGAATAGTTGCCAAACTTCTAGAGACTCAAAGCCCAAAACTTTTCTGTTCATTTGGCAAAACTACCATGAACCGTAATCCTACTGGGCCTATAAAAATAGGAAAAACACATACTTTATAGGAAACTCAAACCTTCACCCCTTTCCCGTTTCCCACTTCCCGTTTCCCGCTTCCCGTTTCCCGCTTCTGCTTTCCATGTCCCGTTTTACCCTGGGCGTATGTCTCAGAAAAAGATACTTTTTTCAATCCATTATCAATACAACCAAAAAAAAGAAAATAGCGTTATTCTACTTTATATGCGCCTTATGTGATTCTTGCGCTAGCTCTTGAGGAAACCGAGATTTGCAGGATGAAAAAAATTAAATCTTCACACCAAGTAGATCAATTCAAAGAAGTCATTGCCATCATCCAGCAATCTCGCTCAGACACCTTGCAATTGGTGAATAAACACTTGATTCAACTTTATTGGGAAATTGGAAAATACGTACACATAAAAATTACTCAATCTGAATGGGGTGTTGGTGTTGTTTCTGAATTGGCACAATTCATTCAAAAAAATGAGCCAAATCTCAAAGGATTCTCTGATAAGAATATTTGGAGAATGCGTCAGTTTTATGAATGTTACAAAGACTTTACAAAACTCTCACCATTGGTGAGAGAAACTACCTGGACCAATAATCTTATCATTTTCTCAAGGTGCGAAAGCCTTGAAGAGAAAGAATTTTATTTGAGACTAACCATTCAGGAGCATTACAACAAGCGAGAATTAGAAAGGCAAATTTCCGCAAGCCTTTTTGAACGTACTATGATTTCAGAAAAGGGATTACCCGTTAGCAGAGAAAAATCAGGGCCTAAGAATGTATTGAAAGACAGCTATGTCTTTGAATTTCTCAATTTACCAGATGCCTACAATGAAAGGGATCTGCAAAAAGGCTTGATGCATCAAATGAAAAATTTCATTTTAGAGATCGGAAAAGACTTTGTTTTCATGGGGGAACAGTACAGACTGCAAGTTGGAAAAAATGATTTCTTTATAGATATCTTATTTTATCAAAGAGATTTGCAATGTTTGGTGGCCTTTGAACTGAAAGCTGAATCATTTAAGCCCGAACATTTGGGGCAGCTCAATTTTTATCTTGAAGCCCTGGATAGGGATGTGAAGAAACCGCATGAAAATCCTAGTATTGGAATATTATTGTGTAAAGATAAAGATCTCGAAGTAGTGGAGTATGCCTTAAGCAGAAGCCTGTCCCCGGCTTTGATAGCAAGGTACAAAACGCATTTGCCCAATAAACAATGGCTACAAAAAAAATTACATGCACTTTTCAATGAGTCTTGATTTGTATTCCAATTTAATATCCAATGATTTCATCTTTGACGCATTTTGTCTCAGGGCGAATATCCAATCGACCCTAAACTGTATCCTCTTCGCGCACGTAGCGAAATCCTAGCGTGCTCTGCGTTTTATGTATTTTAATTTAGCGCAATGCAAACCACCCCGGCCCTGCGGGCCACCCCTCCTCCCGAAGCATCGGGACTCTCACTTCGTTCGAGTAGTAGGGGAGATGTCCCTTCCTAACGAATCGCCAGGCTATTCCGCTTTCCGCTTTCCATGTCCCGTTTTACCCTGGGCGAATATCAATTCGCCCCTACTTCGTATTGTAAACCGCCATGGCCACTACCCGACCGACAGCAGTCAACACCTCCGGATCGATGTTGCTCAAATTGTCTTCCATGGTGTGGTGGAACGATCCAAACTCAAAGTTACCCATGCCCATGGCAATGGTATTGGGTCGCATGTCAATGATGTCGATGGAACGAACTCCCCCTTGATTCATGTATACGTGGTCATCCGTGATGCCACCTATTTCCTCGTTGACAAACAAATGTCCGTACCCCATCTTCTGCGCATGCGCCCAAACCCAATTCATGACATCTCCCGCTGCTGCCATGGACGTGCCTTCCTTGTTAAAACGTGCATTCTTGCCTCCCACCATGTCCAACAAAATGCCGTACTTGGCCTGGTATCCCTCTTTGTGCGGCTGTCTGGCCCAATGCTGAGATCCCAAGCACCACGTGGCATTGGAGGCTTGTGGATCCATGTCCGACCACTCCGGCGCCCCTTGGTCCTCGTTGTCAAAAAAGACCAAATCCACTCCCACTTCTGGTGATTGCTGTTGTATCAAACGCGCTATCTCCAACAATACGGCTACTCCACTGGCCCCATCATTGGCCCCATCAATGGCCTTCTTCTGATTGGACTTGTTGGCGTCCTTGTCCGCTGCGAACCTAGAATCCCAATGTGCTGCCAACATGACCCGCATCTTTTTGTCCTTATTGAACTCGGCAATCACATTTCGCACCGGTGAAGCATCACCATTCCAAGCCGTCATCTTGGTGTATTGTATGTCAACAGCCGCTCCACGTTTTTTGCACTCCGATACAATCCAATCCAAACACGCACTGTGCGCTTTGGTTCCTGGAACACGCGGTCCAAATTCGACTTGCTTTTTCAAATAGGCCATGGCTGAATCTACTGAAAAAGGGGGTGGTGTGATCATTTTGACTTCCTCCTTCTGACCTTCCTCCCGTTGTACTTTAGAACCACTTCCTCCTTTGGGAAGAAATTGAACCACAGCCCACAAAACAATCAGTGCCAATAATACGATGGCTATTATTCTATTTTTTTTCATACGTCCATTCTCCACCCTCTTTGGTGTCCTTTAGTACAATATTTCTTTCTGCAAAAGCATCGCGCAACATATCCGCCGTTGCATAATCTTTTCGTTCTTTTAATCCCTTTCGAACCGCAAATACCGCATCCATCATCACATTGGGCAGCTCGTGATCTGCCGATGCTTCAGGTGCCTGCAATCCCATCACGTCCATCAAGAAATGCGTCATGATGGTTTTCAAATGGTTCAACTGCGCAGCCGTCAAAGCCTGTTGTCCATTTTTACAACCGTTGATCAACCGCACCGCCTCAAACAACTCAGCAATCAAAATGGGCGTATTAAAATCATCTCCCATGGCGGCATAACAACGCGCCTCCAACGCTGCAATGTCCGCATCACCCTCATCTGAAGGCTTGCATTCATCGATGCTCAAATAAGCCGTCATCATGCGCTCGTAGGCTTTCTCCGCTGCATTCAATGCATCATTGCTGAAGTCCAATGTGGAACGATAGTGCGCCTGCATCATGAAAAAGCGAACCACTTGCGGCGTGTAGCCTTTTTCCAACAAGGGATGATCACCAGCAAACAATTCGTGAGGCAAGAAAGAATTGCCCAACGACTTAGACATCTTCTGCCCATTCACGGTTAACATATTGCTGTGCATCCAATATTTTACTGGACCCTTTCCACAGCATGCTGTATTCTGGGCGATTTCCGACTCATGGTGTGGGAACTTCAAATCCATTCCTCCACCGTGAATATCAAACTGCTCTCCCAAATATTTGGTGCTCATGGCAGAACACTCCAAGTGCCATCCCGGAAATCCTTCTCCCCATGGAGAGGGCCAACGCATGATGTGCTCTGGAGAAGCCGCTTTCCACAATGCAAAATCGGCAAAGAATTTCTTCTCGTCTTGTCCATCCAATGTCCTTGTATTTTCATACAACTCCTCCACATTTCTTCCGCTCAATTCACCATAGGGATATTTTAACCGATACGCCTGCACATCAAAATAGATGCTGCCATTGACCTCATACGCAAATCCCTGATCTACAATCTTTTTGATCATCTCAATCTGCTCAATCATGTGACCCGTTGCGGTGGGCTCAATGCTCGGAGAATGGTTATTGAACACGCGCATCACCTCATGAAAATAATTGGTGTACTTCTGTACAATTTCCATCGGCTCCAACTGCTCCAAACGGGCCTGTTGACCAATGCGATCCACACCATCATCAAAGGTGGAAGTGATGTGTCCTACATCCGTAATGTTGCGCACGTAACGCACCTTGTAACCCAGGTGGGTCAGGTAACGGTAGACCACATCAAAAAACATGAAAGTTCTACAATTGCCCAAATGCACGTTGGCATAAACAGTAGGTCCGCAAACATACAAGCCCACATGTGGTGCATTCAATGGTTGAAACAAATCCTTGTTTCGCGATAGGCTATTGTAGATGTACAATTCTTTGGTCATAACGCACTAAATCTTCTTTTTAATTTCTTCCAACATCTTGGTCACCAAGGTTGGGGTATCGTATTCTGCCTTCCAATCCCAATCGCGCTGCGCAATGCTGTCGTCTATTGAGCCCGGCCATGAATCGGCAATGGCTTGTCTAAAATCAGGCGCGTACTGCGTTGTAAAAGAAGGCAAATGTTTTTGAATTTCTGCTGTCAACGAAGCTGGCGTGAAGGACATACCCGCCAAGTTGTAAGCTCCGCCAACCGTTAGACGAGAACGATCTGCTTGCATTAATTGAACAGTAGCTTGAATGGCATCGCTCATCATCATCATGGGCAATGCGGTATCTGCTGACAAGAAGCAGGTATAGCTGCCCTCTTGCAGCGCTTTGTAAAATATGTCAACAGCATAATCTGTCGTTCCGCCCCCTGGAGCACTCTTGTATCCAATCAATCCTGGGTAACGAATGCTCCGCACATCTACATTGAATTTTTGGTGATAGTAGTCGCACCAACGCTCTCCTGCCAATTTGCTGATGCCATACACCGTATTGGGATCCATGATGGTATCCTGCGGAGTATTGATTCGCGGAGTAGATGGTCCAAAAACGGCAATGGAACTAGGCCAATAAATTTTATTCAATATTCCTTCCTTGGCCATGTCTAGGACATAGAACAATCCATTCATGTTCAATTCCCAGGCAAAGGCTGGATTTTTCTCAGCCGTTGCAGACAACAATGCGGCCAGCAAATAGACTTGATTGATGTTGTGTTTTTTGACAACGTCGCACAAGGCTTCTTTGTCCAAAATATTCAGCACCTCGTAAGGGCCTTCTAACAAAATAGGATCCACTTCACTGGTAGCCTTGACATCAGAGGCCACCACTGACTCCTTACCATACTCTGCGCGCAATCGCTCCGTCAACTCAATGCCAATCTGACCCGATGCGCCGATGATTAAAATTTTCTCGTTCATTGCGAATAAATCTAGCCCAAACTTACAACAGAGCCGCCAATTATGGGGTCAATTTCTTCAACCAAAGCACAATCTCCTCCAAAGTTTCCGGGCTGATGGTTTCATCCAATTTGGCATACTCACTAACCCTACCCGTTTCCGTATATTGAAACAGGTGATTGTGGTTGGCCAAAATAACGATATTGTTCTTCACTCCTCTGGCATTGAGTGCTTGTGATATGGCTTTGGTGTTGACATCGGCATTGACTTGTAAATCCAAATCACCACTCAAAATCAAAGTGGGGCATTGTACTTTTTGCCAATTTTCTTGCGGGTTGTGCGAGATAAAAAATCGCATCCAAGCGGTATTGAACTGTTGATTGTATTGATCAAACAAATCCTGCCCTTCAATGGTGGCATCATTGTGATCATCCTTGCTGTCCATCACCACTTTGTTCTTGATGCCGTTGGCCACTTCAGTTGAGTCCTTGGACTGTATCATCAAGTCGCACAATGATTCGACAAATGCCGCATCACGCTCAGCATCTTCCTTTTTCTGTCCTTCTGCTATTGAAATATCTGCACTTTGCTTGACCAACACATCTTTGCCACTTACCCCAGTTCCCGCCAACGAGACTATACAATACACCTCGTCAGGATGCGCAGCAGCCACCATAGGCGCTACCATTCCGCCTTCACTGTGTCCAATCAAACCCACACGATTGGGATCTATTTTGGGGTGTAAACGGGCAGTGAGCAAAGCGCGGTAGGCATCATCAGCAAAATCTGCGGAGGTAGAAAGCTCGTAATTCCCTGTCGAATGGCCTACACCTCGCTCATCGTATCTAAAAGTAGCCCATCCTTTTTGCGCCAATTCATGCGCAATCACCGCAAAGGGTTTGTGCCCCAATAAAGTTTCGTCTCGGTCCTGTGGACCGCTACCGGTAATCATCACCAGACAAGGGAAAGGTCCATCCCCATTGGGAATGCTCAACGTTCCTTGCATGGAAAGTGATTTTCCATCTTGATCAAATGATAAAAAATCAATGACTTCAGTCGGGTATGGATAAGGGGCGTGGGGTGTTTGCGGTTTGTCTTTTGGGACAACTGCATTCTCCATGGACGGGGCTTGTCGGTACCAATTCAGTTCATTCTCATATCCTGATTGTTGGTAGGTTCCTTTGAAACAATCACAAGCTTGGTCGTAATTTCCATCGTATTGCGCCTTGATCCTTGGAATTTCCCAATGGATTTTTCCTTTTTTCATCTCATGCACCGACATCACCAATGGCTTTGGGGTTTGTTCTTTGCTGTACATCAAATATTGCCCATCATTGTTGACGTTCCAATGCATTTCAATGGGGATGGTCATGCCGGGAGTCTCGATTTTTCCAAACCATATACCATCGTAAACTTGTGCATTCCAGCAATGTTGAACCATCACCAAAACGAACAGTAAAAAAGTATTCTTCATATGGCAAAGATGCACAATTCCTTGTTGTAGATTCGCACCGTGAAGAAGATTCAGGACATTTCCATGATTGACTTTGACTACGCCTTGCCAGAGGAGCGCATTGCGCTGCATCCGTTGGCTAAGAGGAGTGATAGTAAACTTTTGCATTACGAAAAAGGGAACATTGTACATCGTCGATTTACTGATATAGTTGAATTGTTTGAGCCCAACGATTTTTGGGTGGTTAACAATACCAAAGTGATTCCGGCCAGGATACATTTTCAAAAATCAACTGGGGGTGTCATTGAAATTTTCTGTTTGGAGCCCATTGACATGGACTACACTTCTGCGCTGACTGCCAAAGAAAAGTGTACCTGGCTGTGTTTTGTCGGAGGGGCCAAGAAATGGAAAGAGGGATCTCTTTTCAAAACATATTCTTTACAAGGGAAAAGCGGAACTGTTGCGGTTTCATGCGTGCATCGGGGAGACAATGGCTTTGTGATTGAATGGACTTGGGATTTAGGGCAATTCAGTGAGGTCTTGGAGGCCATTGGAGAATTGCCCATTCCACCGTACCTCAACCGAGCAACAGAAGAGGAGGATTATGATCGTTACCAAACGCTGTTTGCCCAATGGGAAGGTTCGGTTGCCGCTCCAACGGCTTCTCTTCACTTTGATGAACCGGTGATTGAATCATTGTTTCAAAAAGGAGTGACACAAGGTCAGCTCACTTTGCACGTGGGTGCTGGAACGTTTAAGCCTGTGAGCGCAGATACGTTGGGCAAGCATGATATGCATGCCGAATATTTTGAAGTCCCCTTAGCCTTTCTGACACAATGGATTGATAAGTTGAGAAAAGGCCACCGCACCATTGTGGTGGGCACCACAGCCTTGCGCACCTTGGAAAGTCTTTATTGGTTGGGCAATGAGCGTTCAGTTCCTGATGAGCATGGTCTCTATCATCTAGGACAGTGGGCACCTTACCAAGAAAAAACAGAAAACAGACTATTGGATAACTTAGAATATTTGTACCAAAAGTCAACAGAGCAAAATCTAGATGTTATCGCAGGCACGACACAAATCCTTATTGGACCTGGTTACACCATCAAAACCATTCAGGCCCTGATCACCAATTTCCATCAACCCAAAAGTACATTGTTGCTGTTGGTGCATGCCATTGTTGGGGAGGATTGGAAGCGAATTTACCAAAGTGCACTGGACCATGACTACCGTTTTCTGAGTTATGGAGATAGTTCTTGGTTGAGTGTTTGAGGAAACCCCTACCCCGGATAGTAGCGAAAAGCCCACAGGGACGCTGCGCGTCCCGAGGACTTGTAGCGGATAGCCGGATAAGGTCCAAAAAAAAGGGTCACTTCCGCGACCCTTTTCTAAATATATCATTTCCTAATTACTCATTGATAAAACGACGGTCATCAATGTCCGCTGATTCACGGTATGCACCAAATACGCGGCCTGCCATGGAGGCTTTTGCATTTTGTTGCAACATGCGCTTTTCATTTTTGTAATTGTCCATGCTTTGCGCATCGGTAACCTCAGCTGTCTTTTGAATAACATATACAGCACCTTCACCAATGATGGGTTCAGAAACCTGGCCTTTGGCGATACCAAAACACTTTCCAATCAAAGCAAACTCTTGCTCACCTACACCTGCCTCAGGCAAGTTCATGCTTCTCCACAACAACTCTGAGTGTTTCACTGTTGTTCCGTTTCCGGAGGCAATGGCTTGCAAAGAAGAACCTTTCATTTTCTCCGCCAGCATAGTGCCTTTCTTTTCTTTGATCACTTTGGCCTTCATGGCATCTTTGACATCCTCAAATGCTGGCACTCCGCGCTCTCTGATTTCTGTTAGAACAGCCACAACCCAATTGTTTTCTACCAAGAAAGGTTGAGAAATTTCATTGATCTCAGCTCCATAAGCCCAAGAAACAATGCTCTCTGCTTTTTGGATTCCAGCAATGGCTTGTGCATTAGGAACAATCATTTGCGCAGGAACAATGTTTGCATTTGGATACAACGCCTTCACCTGAGTACGGAAAGAGGCAGTGTCCTTTGCGTTGATGGTTAACTCACGCATTTTGTTGAATGCCTGCTTGCGCGTGCTTGGACTTGGCTCTTGCGATTGGTCCACCACTGCCACATACGTATTCATTTTAGGAGCGTTCTTTTTGGTCACCTCAACGACGTGATATCCGAACTGCGTCTTCACCACTTGCAATTGACCTACCGTACCATTGAAACAAGGCCTCTCAAAATCAGGAACCATTGCACCACGAGCAAACATTCCCAAATCACCGCCCTTGTCTTTGGTTCCATCTGTTCCAAATTGCTTGGCCATTTCTGCAAAGTTCTTTTTGGCTTTGATGACATTCATGATGGAATCCGCCTTGGCCTTTCCTTTTGGTGTTTGGTCTTGGATTAAGATGTGACGGGCTTGAACGCTGTCAATCTCTGATACACGCTTTGAAATTTTAACCAACTTCATGGCTCCAGCATCGGCAAAAGGACCAATAACCTTTCCTATTGAATCATTCAAAATTTGACCATTGAATGGTTCTGCGATAGAACCAGGAACATATCTCATTTTAGCCATGCCAGGTGTGGCAGCGGCCGCAGCTGCAAAAGCAGAATCATTCTTGGCCAAACGGAAATCACGCACCATACCGTCCATTTTGGATTTGATGGAAGCCAAGTCCTGCTCTGTAGCTTGAATAGCGATGCTCACATACTCCAAACTTCTGCTGCGCTCTTGCTTGTACTCACGCTCACCTTTGTGTTTGTTATAGTACGAACGAATATCATCATCAGAAACCGCAACGGTAGAGTCTGGTATTTCTACAAAAGTTTTGGCAACAAAGTCAACAGCTGTTTTGGATGAACCGGCTTTGAAAGCCCATTTTGCATCCAAGTTGTTGGCATAAGCACCCAACTTGATCATGTTGTCATACTTCTCTTTTTTGCGCTTGTAGCGGACAAACTCTTTCCACATCTCTGCTTTTTCCATGGTCCAAGTTGGATCACGTGGATCAAACGTCTCGAAACGTTGACGCATTTGCTCTTTCATTGAAGTGGAATCTTTTCCGCCGTAGATGGTACTCTTGACAAAAGGAGACAAGTTCTTTCCGAACAATACCTCATCCAACTCATCGTCAGAAACTTCAATACCCATGGCGCTCAATTCATCAGCGTACAAACGCTCTTCTGTCAGGGCATTCCAAGTGTCATTGGACAATGCACTCTCATTTGAGGTGTAATTGAACAAAACACGTTGCTTTTCGACAGCCTGCTGCCAAGCGGCTGCATCAATGGTCTCACCATCAATTTCTCCTGCGTCTTTTGCGCCTTTTCCAAACAGCGCCATCACCGCATCATAAGGAACCAAATAGCCGACAATTCCGACACCCACCATAACGAGTACCAACCATCCTTGCCTTCTAATTTTCTCAATCATTGCCATAACAAAACATTTTTAAGGTTTGCGAATATCGTAAAAAAAAGGTAGAAAACGAACAATTTTTCGCCTTGAGCAGGGCTAATCCTTAAAAATCCCTTCTACCCCCATCCCAAAAAGGGCAAAATCATAAGCCACCGGGTCATCTGGGCGCCATTTTCTCAGCAATGCATCTAACTCCTCAACAGCCCTCCAATCATCCTGGTTGCGTTTTAAAATGCCCAACTTGCGCGAAATATTTCCGGTGTGAACATCCAGTGGAATGGACAATTTAGACATCGGAATGTTGTCCCAAATGCCAAAATCAACTTTTTGAGAATCCCGCCTCACCATCCAACGCAAAAACATATTGATGCGCTTGGCCGCTCCATTCTGAGCCGGATTGGCAATGTGTTTTTCAAATCTACTTTGGTGATCAAATGTCAACATGGCGTTGCGGAAACCAATGATGGCCTCTTTGGAACCCTGTTGAGCAAATCCCGGTGCAAACAACTCTTCTAAACTGTTGTGTTGCTGATAAATATTACGCAGAGCAAGCACCAGATTCTCCATATCAGAAGATTGAAAGGTCCTGTAGATTTTTTTGGATAATGTTCTGATTTCAGAGACGTTGGCTTCACAGATAAAACGAAAAGGATCATCCTCCATAATTTCCATCCAAGCGCTTGCCGTTTGAAGTATCGCTTTTCGATTGCCCCACGAAATCAAAGCCGTCATCAAAGCACTAACCTCAATGTCTTGTCTTTTTTTAAAGCGATGTGGAATGGATATGGGGTCGGGTTCAATGAAAGCGGATTGATTGTATCGCTCAATGCACTCATCAAGAATTTCCTTGACCTCCCATTCCTGTAATTCAGGGCTGTCCAATAAAGGCATATTGTATCAAGTTGGCTCCCATCCTCAAGGCTTTCTGGCGATTCTCCTCACTATCATTATGGACCTGGGCATCTTCCCATCCATCACCCAAGTCACATTCAAAGTCATAAAAGCAAACCAATCTACCTTCCCAAAACAATCCCAAACCTTTGGGGTTTTTCCCATCGTGTTCATGAATCTTGGGCAACCCATTTTTAAATTCAAACTTACCATGATAGATAGCATGATCAAAGGGCACCTCAGCCCACTCCAACTCAGGAAAAACTTTTTTCATTTCCCTTCGAACAAACATATCCATTCCGTAATTGTCCGAAATATGAAGAAATCCACCTGCTTGTAAATAGGTTCTTAAATTCTGTGCATCATCCAAGGAAAATACCACATTGCCATGACCGGTCATGTGCACAAAGGGGTAATCAAAAATTTCTGAACTGCCTACATCCACTTGAGCCACATTCTCATCAATCTTGGTCTGCAACTGCGTGTTAACAAACTTCACCAAATTGGGCAGAGCCGTCGGATTGGCGTACCAATCACCTCCACCCTTGTACTTCATCACCGCAATGCGAAAAGTTCCCGGTGGATTAACCATTGAAGTTGTCACAAAAAACAACAAGATTAGAAAAGAATAAAAAGTGATATTACGCATGTTGCTAAGTTATTGAATTTGGTCTTACGCAATGTTCTATCCATCTTTCAAACCAAATGATACCATTCTCTGATAAAATGGACTCAGGGTGAAATTGCAAGGCGTACCATGGCATTTTTGAGTGTCTCACAGCCATGACCCTGCCTTCTTCATCCCGAGCCAATATTTCCATACAACTTGGGACACTGTGCTCATTTGCCACCCATGAATGATAATGTCCAATTTTGATGGGCACTGGAACAGACGACCAAATGTTTCCTTTAGATATAGCCAGCAATTTACCCGAATGTCCATGAAGCGGAGATTCCAAGTTGCGCAATGCGCCTCCAAAATGAAGCACCAAGGCCTGCAATCCCAAACAAATTCCCAAGACCGGCTTACTCTCCGGAATTGTGGACAACCAATCCATTAGAAAGCCTGATTCGTGCGGTAAACCGGGACCTGGCGAGATGAGTACTGCATCAAAGCCATTCCAATCAGGGCAAATTGCATTGTCATTAAAAACAACATCCACTTCTACATTCAACTGTTCCATGTAATGAACGATGTTGTAGGTAAAAGAATCGTAGTTGTCAATTAAAATTATTCGCATCTTGCACTCCAATTGACAAAACTACATGAAAAAGACAGCCATCAATACTTCAGGAGCACCAAAACCCATAGCTCCGTACAGTCCCGCCATTCAAGTGGGCAACTTGTTATTCATCTCAGGTCAGATTGCCATGGATCCCATAGAACAAGTATACCGACCCCTTCCTGTTGAAGAAGAAACTGAGCGCGTCATGCAGAACATAGAGGCCTTACTAACCGCAGCTGGCATGTCATGGAGCCATGTAGTGAAGGCCAGTATTTTCATGAAAGACATGGCTGATTATGGAAAAATCAATGAAGTGTATGGAAAATATGTGGGAGAAGTACCGCCCGCTCGTGAAGCGGTTCAGGTTTCTCAATTGCCCAGAGATTGCAAAGTTGAAATCTCCGTCATTGCGCATTTGGATATTGTGTAAGGCACGATAGACGTGGATTTCAGTTGATTTTAGAATTTTATGGAATCGGATTCCATAAAATTCTAGATTTAAGTGTTGTTTCTTCCAAAAATTCCGATATTCGAATCATGATCATTCAAAAAATCGCACACTATCTGAATCCAATGACTTGGTTCAAAAAGTCAACGCATGACACCAACCTAAAGTTTATGCATGGCATCAACAGAATTTCTTTGGTGATGTTTTTATTGGCTTTGGGAGTAATGGTCTTTCGCTATCTGTCGCGTTAAGACAATTTGATTTCTTCTCCTTGTGCATCAAAATAATGCACCTCTAAAAGTTCTGCAGAAGTAGAACTTTCGACTTGTATTTTAATACCATATTTCTTCTGCCACTGTGTGCGCAGTGTATTCCACCACCAGCCTTTGTTGATATAGGCTTCAACCAGTGGATTAACCACCATTTGTACTGATTTGTGCTTGAATTCTTGCGAAACCATTCTCACTTGATTCTCGAGCTGATCCGTAAACAAAACAGAAGCTTCAACGGTTCCCTTTCCATTACAGCTTGGGCATTTTTCGGTCGTTTTTACCTGGGTCACTGGTTTCACTCGCTCCCGGGTGATTTCAACCACACCAAAACGACTTGGCGCCAATACATTGTGCTTGGCCTTGTCACCCTTCATCGCATCGCGCAATGCATCGTGCAATTTCTTCTGATTGTCCTTGTTCTGCATGTCAATGAAATCCACGCAGATGATTCCTCCCATATCTCGTAAACGGAGCAGTCGAGCGACTTCCGCGGCGCATTCCAAATTGGTTTGCAACGCATTTTCCTCCTGATCCTTAACTGAAGCTTGTTTGCGATTACCACTATTCACGTCAATAACGTGCATGGCCTCGGTATGCTCAACAATGAGATAGGATCCACTCTTAAGATTGACCTGCTTAGCAAATGAAGATTTGATTTGTCGGTGAATATTGAACGCGTCAAACAAGTCGTCCACTTTGTGTTCTTTGACAATATCCTTCAGGTCTGGCGCATTGGAGTCAAGAAAGTTTTTTACAGATGTCGCCAATGCGGGATCATTCACATGAATCGCAGTGAATTTATCACTCAAGATATCGCGCAACACAGCCGAAGTCTTGTCCAACTCCCCCAAAATTTTCTGAGGTGCTTTGGCTTTGGGCAAGGCCTTTACCATTTGCTCCCATCGCTTCACCAACTCGGATAAATCTTGATCCAACTCTTGGACAGTGGTGTCCACAGCTTGGGTTCTGATGATGACTCCGAAATTGGCGGGTCTGATGTTTTGAATCAATTTTCTGAGACGATCGCGTTCTTTGTCATCCTCGATTCGACTGGACAATGAAACCTTATTGGAAAAAGGAACCAATACCAAATATCTACCCGCTAGAGTAACTTCACAAGTAATGCGAGGACCTTTGTTGGAGATAGGCTCCTTGGCTACTTGTACCAAGATGAGATTGGATTGACCCACTTGGTCTTTGATACCCCCATCCTTTGGAATTTCCGGTAACATTTTCACCGTAGAAAGGTGACCTGACTGAATTTGGCCGGCCAATACCCCACGAACAAACTGATTGGTCGTGGCATAGTGCGGACCCAAATCCAAATAGTGGAGGAAAGCATCTCGTTCGTGACCAACCTCAACAAAAGCAGCGTTGAGGTGAGGAACCATTTTACGAACCTTTCCCAAATAGATATCACCCACAGCATAATTCTGCGTTGCGTCCTCGTGGTGCAATTCCACCAATTGGCGGTCTTGCAGCACAGCAAGCTGAACCCCCTTGGGTGACTTACTTATTACTAATTCAACATTCACAATAAAACACAATTGGCCAGAGCAGTTTTACAACTGCCCCGACAATGGTATTCACTAAATGGGGCTAGGCCCCATTAAACTAGCGAACTTTCTTTTTGTGACGATTCTTTCTCAAACGCTTTTTACGCTTGTGAGTAGCCATTTTATGGCGTTTTCTTTTTTTACCGCAAGGCATGTTTTCTAAATTTTAAACGTTAATACTTTATTTCAATTTCTCAATTCGTTCCTTCACCCGAACCACTACTGCGGTATCTGCGGTGTGACGCAACAATTGATTGTAATACTTTTTTGCTTTTTGCTTTTCTCCTATGTCAGCAGCTGTTTCTCCAGAGAAAAACAATGCATATACATTGGCACTATCTCGTTCAGCCGCTTTTTCAAACAACCTTAAAGCCTGAACCTTATCTCCCAACTCTTTGTAAACTGCCCCCAAATCCATGTATGCGTTCAAATAATTTGGATCCAGACGAATAACCCTTTCAAAACGAGGAATGGCTTTATCGTATTGACCCGATTGCACTGCAAAAACACCTAACCAATAATGCGCTTCCACATTGTTGGTGTCCTTGGCAACAATCTCTCTCAGCATCATAATGCCTTGCATTGGGTTAGGTCCATTGACCAATTCAATGGCCTGTTGTAACCTAGACTCCTCTGCTGACAATGCCGGCATTTGTTGATTTTCCTCTTTGGCACTGGGCTTACGAGGCATCCATAAAAAAAGAACAACTAGCACCAAACCCAGGCCTACAATCAAAGCGGGTTTGAGCCATTTTTTATCCATTCTGCGCAACCTTAACTTTTTCTTTCACTGCATCTACAAACTCCTTGGATGGCTTGAAAGAAGGGACATAATGTGCTGGTATGGTCACTGTGGTTTTGGCCAAAATGTTCCTTCCCAATTTCTCTGCTCTCTTCTTAACAATAAAGCTCCCAAAGCCTCTTAAATAAACATTCTCACCTTTTTCCATTGAATTCTTGAGGGTAGTCATGAATCCTTCTACAATCGCCAACACATCATTCTTGTCTATCCCGGTCTTGTTGGAAATCTCTGTCACTATATCTGCTTTCGTCATCGTATCTTTCTAAAAAGGTGAATATCAGTTTTTTTAGGGGTTGCAAATATATGTATAGTTTACCAATTTTTGTATCGACTTTTGTGAAAATGAAAAAAAGAGCCATTCCTTCCTTTGTGAGCCTTGTTATTCCCTGGTATTTGGAGAACAAGAGAGATCTCCCTTGGCGCAATACGACTGACCCCTATTCCATTTGGATTTCTGAAATCATTCTCCAGCAAACCCGCGTTCAGCAAGGATTGAGCTATTACCACTCGCTTCTACAAGAATTTCCCACCGTTCAGGAATTGGCCAAAGCGCCTGAGGATAAGCTTTTTCGAGTTTGGCAAGGTCTAGGGTATTATTCACGCGCTAGAAATTTGCAATTGGGAGCCAAACTCATTGCGGAAAATCTCCATGGAAATTTTCCAAAGAACTTTGACGATTGGCTCAAAGTACCTGGTGTCGGTCCCTACACTGCAGCAGCTGTTTCCTCTTTTGCTTTCAATTTTCCAAAAGCCGCTGTTGACGGGAACGTCCTTCGTTGGGTCTCAAGATATCTGGGTTCAAAAGACCCTATCGATTTGCCTATTGCAAAAAAACAAATACAAAACTTACTGGACGAATGGATACAATTGGCTCCGCCCCATTTATTCAATCAAGCCAGTATGGAATTTGGCGCAATGTTGTGCACCCCAAAAAAACCGCAGTGTCCACAATGCCCTCTTCAAGGAGAATGTCAAGCCTTTCTCAATGGATGGGTGGATGAGATTCCCGTAAAGCAAAAGAAGACCAAAAGCACTGATGTCTACCTCTATGCAGCGCTCATCAAAAATGTTGAAAACGCCATTTATGTTGAAAAGCGCCCTCAACAAGGAATCTGGGGCAATCTGTACACCCTGCCATTTTTCCAAAGCCCTGAATCTATCTCCTTCGAAAGCGCAATGAAAACGCTGAATGGAACATTCCCAAATCTAAACACTTGGAAACTAGAGACACCAGAACCCATCATACATCTTCTCACCCACCGCCGCATGCACGTGTATATCTTTTCTAATTTGTTGGATGTTATGCCGCAAAATGCATATAAATTTGGTTCATGGATTTCTAAAAGGGAGGCCAAAAATTTGGGTTTTCCGAGGGTTTTTGAAAAATTTTTAACGTATACAGGGCACTTATAGCGCCTTATATGAAGCTTGTGAATGACCTAACCCTCAACCTAGTTTTGCCTTCGAAATCTTAAAACAATTTTTATGTCAGGAACAGTTAACAAAGTGATGCTTGTCGGAAACATTGGCAAGGATCCAGAATTGAGATCATTTGAAAACGGCGGAAAGATTCTTTCTTTTCCACTCGCTACAACTGAATCTTGGAAAGATGCCAAGACAGGAGAAAGAACCTCCATCACCGATTGGCACAACATCGTTATTCGCAGAGCCGCTTTGGCTGAGCTCGGTGAACAATATCTCAAAAAAGGAATGAAGGTATATGTTGAAGGTAAAATCAGAAACAGAAGCTACCAAGTCAACAATGAAACCAAATACATTACTGAGATTTATGTAGATGAGTTTACCATGCTGTCACCAAAAACCATTGAAAACGCCAGCGGACAACCGATGGCACTCAATGAGCCCATGCCTGCTGCTCCGGCCATGTCAACGGAAACGGCCGATGATGATTTACCTTTCTAAGCATGAGTGACCCTTATCATTTAGGATTGATTCTTTTGCAAGTGAACAGCCCCATGACTTTGGTCGTGGTGCTGTTGCTTTTGTTGTGCTCCGCTGCCATCTCAAGCAGTGAAGTTGCACTTTTCTCATTTACACCAGAGCAAAGAAAAAAAATTGATGAAGCAGAAAATGGAGCACTGCTTAAAATACAACAATTGACCTCCATACCGGATAAAGAAAAAGCCACCCGCAATATTCTGGCCACCATCCTTATCACCAACAATGCCGTTAATATTGCCATTGTTTTGCTCTCCACTTCCCTTATGGAGCAGTGGTTTCCACCTGAAATGTACAGCCCTTTGATGGCCACTATTATTCATGTTGTTTTGGTAACTTTTGTGATTGTTATGTTTGGTGAGGTAATCCCAAAAGTATACGCCACTTCCAACAACCTGCAAATAGCCTCTCTAATGGTAGGTCCGCTGGTGGCCTTGCAAAAAGTGTTTGCTCCACTCAGTTGGTTACTCATCAAAGCCGGAAACTTGTTACAGAAAAACATCAAGTCCCGAGTAGAAACCATAAGCGTCAATGAATTGGGACATGCCCTGGCTTTAACACAGAATGAAATGCGCTCTCCAGAAGAACGAAAAATTCTTGAGGGAATCGTGACATTCGGAGAAAAAAACGTGAGTCAAATCATGACCCCTCGAACAGATTTGGCCATGCTCAATGAAGGGTGGGACATGAATGAAATCATGCGACAGATCAGAGAAAAAGGATATTCAAGATGGCCAGTTTGCAAGCAAAACATTGATGACATTCAAGGTGTATTGCACATCAAAGATTTGCTGCCCCATATCGACAATCCAACTTTTGATTGGCATGGTGTTATCAGACCCGGAAAATTTGTTCCAGAAACCAAAAAAATTGATGACCTGCTAGCCGACTTCAGGAAAGACCGCAAACACATTGCCATGGTGGTGGATGAGTATGGCGGCCTTTCGGGTATTGTTACCCTTGAAGATGTTATTGAGGAAATCGTAGGTGATATTCAAGATGAATTTGATGTCGATGATCTTAAATATTCCATCATCGATGAAAACTGTTATCTCTTTGAAGGGAAAATTTCACTCGTAGATTTCTACCGTGTCTTTAATGTGGACGAGCATCTGTTTGAAGAAGCCAAAGGAGACAGTTCCACCCTAGCTGGACTCATCATTGAGATTTTAGGAAGGGTACCACAAAAGGGAGAACATTTGGATTTTCATCACTACAAATTCACCATAGAAACGGCCAACCACAGAAAACTCGATCGGGTGAAAGTTCAAAAATTGAGAGCATGAAAAAAATATTTATCGTCTCGTCCATCTTATTAATATTCGGGATTTTAGCCTATGCTTTTTTACTAAGAACGCCAGAAACTTCATTTCCTAAACCCGTAGGCTATTTTAGGATTGCATTGCCACAGCCGCAATATAGAACCTATGATGCTCCATGCTCCTTCTCCATTCCCGTATCCCAATTTGCAACCATTGAACAATTGGACAAAACAAAAAGTGATTCATGCCGATTCAATATTTTCTATCCCAAGCTCAAGGCCCGCATTCACTGCACCTATTTGCCCGTCAATGGGAACATTCATGATCTTGTCGTAGATGCCTACACTTTTGCTTCCAAACATGAAATGAAAGCCAGTGCCATAGAAAAAACATTGATAGAAGAAGAAAATCGAAAAGTATTTGGAATTCGATACCGCATCGAAGGTGAGGCGGCTTCACCCCTCCAATTCTTTGTAACAGACAGTGTCCAACACTATTTACGTTGTGCGTTGTATTTTGAATCCGCCCCTAATCCTGACTCCATTGCCCCTGTATACCAATACATAGAGCGGGATATGGATGAACTCATTCAGAAAGTCCAATGGAGATAGCATGAAATAATTTTTGCATGACTTAGAGGAATAACCTATATTTGCAGCGTAAACGAGAAAAGAAAGGAGGGGTGAAAGCCCCTCTTTGTTTTGAATAACATGATCACAATAGCCCAAATAACAGACTTGGTTCAACCATTGACAGTGGACTCTGATCTATTTATTGTTTCCATACATGTTAATCCAGGTAATGCCATCGAAGTCTTGGTAGACCGTGATAGTGGCCTGAGCATTGACGATTGTAAGAAAGTAAGCAGAGCTGTTGAAGGAGCCCTAGACCGTGAAGTTGAAGACTTCTCATTGGAAGTTTCTTCCCCCGGTGTTGGAAAGCCGCTGGTTATAAAGCGCCAGTACTTTAAAAACGTTGGCCGTGAAGTAGCCATCAAAACTACTGAAGGACAAAAAATAGAAGGACAACTGGTTCAAGCAGATGAACAGAACATTGAGGTTCAATACAAGGAAAAAGAAACCGTTCCGGGTAAAAAAACCAAAAAATGGGTAGAGAAGAAAATTGTACTTCCCTACAACGAAATAAAAGAAACCATAATTAAAATTAGCTTCAAATAATAACCCCATAACCCATGAAAGGAGTTAACCTTTTAGAATCATTCGGAGAATTCAGAGAATTCAAGAATATCGATCGCGAGACCATCACCAACATTTTGGCAGATGTATTTAGAAATATGATTATCAAGCGTTGGGGAGCCGATGATGGATTTGACATCATCATCAACGCAGAACGTGGTGATTTGGAAATCTGGAGAACAAGAGAAGTTGTTCCAGACGGAGAACTAGATGATGAAGTGGCACAGATTGAGGTTTCTATGGCTCAAAAAGTGGTTTCTGATTTAGAGGTTGGAGAGGAATTGATCGAAGAGATCAAAATTGAAGATTTTGGAAGACGTAATATTTTGGCCATGCGCCAAACATTAACTTCCAGAATTATTGAAATGGAGAAAGACCATATTTATCAAAAATACCGTGAGCGTGTTGGAGAAATCATCTCTGGAGAAGTATATCAAGTGTGGAAAAAGGAAATTTTGGTATTGGACGACGAGAACAATGAATTGCTTTTACCAAAAGAGCAACAGATTCCTGCTGACTTCTACAAAAAAGGAGACACTTTACGCGCTGTGGTTTCTAAAGTTGAGATGCGTGGTAACACACCACAAATTATCTTGAGCAGAACAGCCCCAGAGTTTTTGGAAAAGCTATTTGAACAGGAAGTTCCTGAAGTATTTGATGGTTTGATCACCATTAAAAATATTGTTCGCGAACCAGGAGAGCGCGCCAAAGTTGCTGTCGAAAGCTACGATGATCGCATCGATCCAGTGGGTGCTTGCGTTGGTATGAAGGGATCCCGTATCCATGGCATTGTCCGCGAATTACGCAATGAAAATATTGATGTTATTCAATATACTACCAATGAGCAATTGCTCATTAGTCGTGCTTTGGCCCCTGCCAAAATCAGCTCCATTACTTTGGATAAAGAAAACAAAAAAGCAGATGTCTTCTTAAAGCCCGATCAAGTTTCATTGGCCATTGGTAAAGGTGGACACAACATCCGTTTGGCTGGTCGATTGTGCGGATTTGAAATTGATGTATATCGTGAAACAGATACCGATTTGGATGATGTGGATTTGGAAGAATTTGCAGATGAAATCGACAGCTGGATCATTGATGAATTGAAGTCTGTAGGTTGCGATACCGCACGTTCAGTATTGGATTTATCGAAAGAAGAGTTGGTTCGACGCACAGATCTAGAGGAAGAAACGGTAGATGAAGTATTGGGAATTTTGCGTGCTGAGTTCGAATAATCGTTCAGCCATATTTTTTCACAAAAGGAGATTGAGGGGATAGATAAGTTATTTTAAATTACAACAAAATGTCAGAAACAAAAGGACCACAACGATTAGGGAAAGCCGCTACTCAACTCAACGTGAGTAAGGATACCATCGTGGAGTTTTTAGCTAAAAAAGGCGTCTCTATCGATAGCAATCCAATGGCCAAGATTGAGGCTGAGGTGTATGATATGTTGCTCGCAGAGTTTGCCGGTGATCAAATTGCCAAAGAAAAAACCAAAGCGGTTGCAACCAAAATCAAAGAGTCCCGCGAAACCGTTACCATTCAAGATTCTAAAAAGAAGTCTGACCATCAAGAAGAGGAAATTTCCGAAATTGATCTTTCTCAATTCAAAAGAAAAAGACCTGAGCCAAAGCCCGAAGAAATTGTAGAATCCCAAACTGAAGTTGTTTTAGAAAACAACACAGAAAAAGAAATTTCCAAAGATCCCATCATTGAGCCGGTGGCTGAAAAATCAGAAGGTCAAAATGAGGTAAAAATCATTGGGAAAATTGATCTTTCGACCATTCAAGGAAAAGGAAAGAAAAAGAAGGAGGCTGCTCCAGAACCTGCGCCTGCTAAGAAAGGTAAAAAGACAGCAGAAGAAGTAGCTGCTGTAGTCAATGAAACGGTTGATCAACCCATTATTGAGACAGCTCCTGCAGTGGTCGATGCACCTGTAGCTGAACCCGCAGCTCCTGCTAAGCCTGAGGAAAAAGAGCTTATACGCGTGAATGTCGAACGACTCACCGGTCCCAAAGTAATGGGACACATTGTTCTACCTGTTGAGCAAGAGAAGAAAAAGCCTGAGCAAAAGGTTGATGACAACAAAGAAAAGCGCAAGCGCAAGCGCGTCTCAAAAGTCGATATCAACCGTCAACAAGAGATAGACAAGCGCAATCAAAACAAGCCTCGACCAGGACAACCTGGCCAGGCCGCTCAGCCAAAGGCTGAAATGAGTGAGCAAGACATTCAAAATAAAATTCGTGAAACGCTTGCTCGTCTTGGAGGTCAAGGAAAGTCCAAAGCTTCTAAGAACAGAAGAGACAAACGTGACAACGTTGCCCGAAAGCACGAGGAGCGAAAAATTCGCGAGCAAGCAGAAAATGCCATCCTTAAACTCACAGAGTTTGTAACCGTTTCTGAATTGGCCACGATGATGAATCGTCAACCGACAGAGATCATTGCAGCCTGCATGCAATTGGGGATTTTTGCCTCGATCAATCAAAGGTTGGATGCAGAAACCATTCAAATCATCGCGGAAGAGTTTGGTTTTGAAATACAATTTGTAAGTGCAGAAGTATCAGAGGCGTCGTTTGAGGAAAGTGATACGGAAGATGCATTGGTTTCACGTCCCCCGGTGGTCACTGTAATGGGTCACGTTGACCACGGTAAAACATCGTTGCTTGACTTTATTCGTAAAGCCAATGTAGTAGCAGGAGAAGCTGGAGGAATCACCCAACACATGGGAGCTTACAGCGTGAAGTTACCGACAGGAAAGCAAATTACTTTCATTGATACGCCAGGTCACGAGGCCTTCACTGCCATGCGTGCACGTGGTGCTCAAGTTACTGACTTGGTTATTATTGTCATTGCGGCAGACGACAACGTTATGCCGCAAACTAAGGAAGCCATCTCTCACGCTCTGGCAGCCGGCGTTCCTATGATTTTTGCCTACAACAAAATAGATAAAGAAGGTGCTAACCCAGATAAAATCAGAGAGCAACTTTCAGCCATGAATATATTGGTTGAAGAATGGGGAGGTAAATACCAATCACAAGAGATTGCAGCCAAGAAAGGATTAAACATCGATAAACTTTTAGAAAAAGTTGTCTTAGAAGCCGAAATGCTCGACTTAAAAGCCAATCCAAACAAACGTGCCAATGGTACCATTATCGAAGCCTCATTGGACAAAGGTCGAGGATTTGTGACGACCTGTTTGGTTTCGTCCGGAACCATGCGCATTGGAGACTCTATCCTTGCCGGACAATGGAGCGGTCGTGTGAGAGCAATGTTCAACGAACGTGGACAAAAAATTGACGAGGCCGGTCCAGCTACTCCTGTTTCCATTCTTGGATTTGAAGGAGCACCCAATGCAGGTGATAAATTCTTTGTTTTTGAAGATGAACGCGAAGCGCGCGAGATTGCTACCAAGCGTCAGCAATTGCAACGCGAACAAAGTGTTAGAACCAAAAAGCACTTGACCATCGAAGAAATTGGTCGTCGTATTGCTTTGGGTGACTTCAAAGAATTGAACTTGATTGTGAAAGGTGACGTGGACGGATCTGTTGAAGCCTTAGTAGATAGCTTGCAAAAGCTTTCTACTGATAAAGTACAAGTCAGTATCGTTCACAAAGGTGTTGGACAGATATCCGAAAGCGATGTATTGTTGGCTTCTGCATCAGATGCCATCATTGTTGGATTCCAGGTGCGTCCAAGTACAGGTGCCCGCAAGTTAGCTGAAGCCGAAGAAATTCAAATCCGCCAATACAGCATCATCTACAAGGCCATTGAAGAAATCAAAGAAGCCATGGAAGGCATGCTGTCCGCCAAGATTGAAGAGAAAGTGGTGGGAACGGCTGAAATTCGCGAGACTTTCAAGATTACCAAAGTGGGTACAATTGCCGGATGTTTTGTACAAGACGGAAAAATCAACCGCAACAACAAGGTCAGAATTATCAGAGATGGCATTGTGGTGTATACCGGAAATTTAGGTTCTTTGAAACGATTCAAAGATGATGTGAAAGACGTAACCAAAGGCTATGAATGTGGATTGAACATCGATAAATTCAATGACATTCAAGTAGGTGATATTATAGAAGCCTTTGAAGAAGTTGAAGTGAAACAAACTTTGTAAGCATGAGGTCTTGGATTCCCAATGCAATAACCATGGGAAACCTGGTTTGTGGATGCATGGCCATCTTGACTTTTCAAGAAGATGCCATGCTCTCCATCCTTTGGGTCATTACTGCTGCTGTTCTTGATTTCTTTGATGGATTAGCTGCACGCGCCTTGGGAGTTTCCTCCGCTTTAGGTGGTCAATTAGACTCTTTAGCAGATGTAGTTTCATTTGGCGTGGTTCCATCATTGTGGGCTTACCAATTGCTCGATCACCATCCCCTACAAAACTTTTCTTTTCTCATCGCTGTGGGTGCAGCATACCGATTGGGCCGTTTTAATCTAGACACCTCTAAAGTTGAACACTTCAAAGGTCTCCCTGTTCCGGCCAATGCACTGGTTTGGGTCGCTGTGTTTGGATATGCCTGGGAGGAAACATATCGATTTTCACCTGTTGCCCTCCTATGTTTTGTGATTTTCACTGCATTATTAATGGCCTCCACGCTACCATTGCTCAATTTAAAGTTCAAAGGTCTCGTGTGGAAAGGTCAAGAAATCCGATGGATATTAATTTTAATGGCTGCATTGACTTTACTCATTTGTCAAGGATTGGAATTGTCTATTTTTGCCACCACAATGATCATCGCAACAGAGTACATTATTTTGTCGATGTTTCATTTTAAAAAATTATCATCATGAAATTTAAAGCAGAAATTGATGTAATGCCGTTGGACGCATTATTGGACCCTCAAGGAAAAGCTGTTACATCAGCCATGGGTAATCTGGGGTTAAACCAAATCAGCAATGTCCGTATTGGCAAACACATGACCGTATGGATTGAGGCGGATTCAAAAGATGCCGCTGCTGAAATGATTGATCAAGCTTGTCAAAAATTGCTCTGCAATGCAATAATGGAGCAATACCGCTTTGTTATTGAAGAAATAGCATGAGGCTTAGAAATAAATCCAATGAGGCTTTTGAAGTAGCAAAAGCCTTGTTTCCTGGTGGAGTCAATTCACCTGTTAGGGCATTCAAATCCGTAGGAGGAAATCCCATTTTTTTTGATAGAGGTAAAGGTTCGCACGTATGGGACATTGATGGCAATGAATACATTGATTATTGCTGTTCATGGGGGCCGCTCATTCTAGGACATGCACAAGATCAAGTTGTGGAAGCCATTGGCAATGCCGTGGCAAAAGGAAGCAGTTTTGGCGCGCCTACATTACTTGAAAATGAGCTGGCCACATTGATCCTTTCCAACCACAGGTACATCGAAAAAATCCGATTTGTAAGTAGCGGAACAGAAGCGGCAATGAGCGCCATTCGTCTTGCAAGAGGATACACTGGAAGAGATAAAATCATCAAGTTCGAAGGATGCTATCACGGCCACGTCGATAGTCTATTGGTAAAAGCGGGAAGCGGACTGGCCACTTTAGGTACTTCTGATTCAGCGGGTATTCCTGAGTCGTACGCTAAGGAAACTATTGTCCTTCCATTAAATGACATTCAATCCGTTGAAAATGCAATTGAAACTTATAAAAATCAAATTGCTGTAATTGCCATTGAACCCATTCCAGCCAATAATGGACTCTTGATTCAAAATGTTCAGTTTCTTCGGGATTTGAGGACCATTTGCACCAGAGAAGGCATCGTGCTTCTTTTTGATGAAGTCATATCTGGATTTAGAGTTGGATTTGAGGGAGCTGCTGGATATTATGGGATTCAACCCGATGTCATGGCTTTCGGTAAAATCATAGGCGGTGGAATGCCGGTAGGTGCTTACGCTTCATCGGCAGAAATCATGTCAAAGGTAGCACCTGATGGTCCTGTCTATCAAGCAGGAACCTTAAGTGGTAACCCTGTAGCCATGGCTGCTGGAATCGCTCAATTAAAGGCCTGTTTAGCTCCCAATTTTTATCATGATCTCAAAGAGAAAACAGATTACATGGTCAATGCAATCAATGCCTTTGCGATTGAGCATAACTATGCTTTCAAAATATTCTCTGTAGGATCCATCTTTTGGTTGTCTTTTGGTTTTGCAGACGCCGTAAGATCAATGAAGGAAATCAACGCTGAAGAAGTGAAACGCTTTGCGCCACTTCATGCAGCGCTATTAGAGCAAGGCGTATATCTTGGCCCTAGTGGCTATGAAGTTGGGTTCATCTCCGCATCTCACACGATGGATGATTTGTCCAAAACAATTGAGGCCTTTAAAGTGGCTCTTCACTCTGTCTTCCAATAAATAATATTGTTTTTCTCAATAAAAAAGGCCGTCAGTGACGGCCTTTTTCAATATCTATCGTTTCATTATTCAATACCCTTCATGAATTGTTGAGACACTTTACCTGTGGTACCATTGAGCTCAATCACATACATTCCTGCAGCCAAAACGGATGTAGAAATCTGTAATTTCGATTGAGCCGTGATGTTTTGTGTATAAACCACACGGCCAGATAAATCCAACACATTCAATGATGTGTAAACACCTCCATCAGTTGGCAACTCAACATTCAATACATCGCTTGTAGGATTGGGATATACGCTGAACTGACGGCGCTTTCCAAACTCATCCAAACCAACAGTACCGGTGATGTTGATATCATCCAAGTACAAGTTATTGCTGAACATAGAAGAATTAAATACAAATTTGAATCGTACATTTTCAGTTTCATAAGTTGAAGGGATGGTCACCTCTTTGTATCCCCAATGCGTTGAAGTATTGGGAACAAAATAAGACGCGCCAGCACCAGCTGTTACCAAATCAGTTCCATCAATGGTTGTACGCAACTGCCAAGTCTCGCCACAATCACGACTTGACCAAACCTCCAAAGATTCTGTAATATCGGCTTCTGTCAAAGCTCCCGTTGAATAGGCGTAACGGAATGTCAATTTACCTCCAGACAAAACATTTAAATCCATTGCAGGTGAAACCAATTCGTCTGAATCAAATCCAATCATTCCGTTTGGTGAAGCCTCTGCATTGGCATTGTCCAAAATAATGGCTCCGTTTGCTGAACCAAAACCAACACTCGCGATATGAGCGAAATCAGTGTTGTTGCCTGCTATGTTATATGACTTCCAACCAAAATAGGAGAATGGATTTGACGTGCAATTCTCTTGCAAAACACCGGGGATTTCCCACCATGAAGTTGGTGTAACATAGATGGCCATGGTATTGGTAGTGGTTGTCGTTCCATTGGCATTACCAGCAGTAAGGGTAACGGTCTTCCAACCAAACTCGTTGAAAACAACAGTTGGGTTTTGAGCGGTGCTTGTTGCTGGTGTAGCATCTTGGAAAGTCCAAGACCAAGTAGTTGCGTCAGCATCGGAGGAATAATCAAAGAACTGAACATTACTGCCCTCGCAAGCAATATTAAATTCAGGGTAAAAGTCTGCAGTTGGCGCACAAGACAAATCATTGATTCCATCCGTACCTGTAGCTGCTAAATTTTCTGCACTCCATAAATTATTGCGACTGGCGATGGGCACATTCAAAGCGCCAATCATACGCTCTTTTTGACCATGTGTGAACATACTAGAGCAGTAAGAATACTCCATATAATTTTGAACATTCTCGATGGTTCCGTAGGATCCTATCAATGCCACGTTGTCCACTGCAAAATTTCCATTTGAACTTTCAGCATTCCATGCATAGATTCTGAAGGTGATTGAACCATCATTCAAAGCAAAATTGTTTCCACCCAATGTTATTCTTGAACCCGTTTGCTGGGTTGCATTATCTCCAGTTATGAAGAAAATATTGCTTCCTTGAACACTTAAACCGGGATTGGCTGGATTAATTGAACCAGTTATGTTCGAGGTAAAATTATCTACACTTGAACGCACTGAGAAAGTTCTTGGACCATCAACGCTTCTCGACACATCAAAAGTCAAGGCTGTCATGTTCATCAACTGCGTGATATCATCACTTACTGTAAACTCGTAGTATTTCCCTGTATTAATCACTCCCGTTAAATTGGGATAACTGGTTAAACCATTATTGGCTCCCAAATCCCAACCTGCAAAAGAAAACTTATCATTTTCTGAAGTAGCCTCAGCAACTCCGTTGGCCGTGAAATTCGAAAAGACAATTCCACCGTCTTCCATCGCTGGTACAGCTACAGAATCAGCAGTGCCTTGCGCTGCAGTGAAACCAGTGAAAACATAAACAGATTGATTGGTTTCATTGGTCAAAGGCAATGTCTCCGTATCACATTCGTAATCCACTACATTACCACAGTTGTCATGACCCGCTGTTGGAGGTGTATCCTCAACATTATCATCACCGCACTCAACTTCTGGATCATTGGTATTGCCCCATGTGTGAGACAAATCTAACCAGTGACCAATTTCATGCGTCAATGCACGGCTTGTGCCGGGACTTGAAGGGGACAAAGCCCCAATGTAGTTGTAACGAATAATAATTCCATCTCTCCATGCTGAGAAAGGGTCTGCTACAGCGGAAGGGTAGAAAGCATAACCCGCTACTCCATCTTCCATGTTGTTGACAACCCAAACGTTCAGATACTTATGTCTTGGCCATGGATTCAACTTGGCAATATCGGAACCGATATTGGTCAAAGGAGAAACGATGCGATCAATACCGTTGGTACAGTTGCCCATAGGGTCAATGGTGGCTAGCTTAAACTGAAATCCACAATTGGCAATCTTTGAACGGAAAGCATTGACAACAACACTTGTGTCCGCATTCAACTTTTGATAATCACGGTTTAAAATGGCTACCTGATTGTAAACATTCTCGTTTGGAATGTTCTCAGGACCAAAATTGTGAATGATGTGAAACACAACAGGAATAGTGTAAATCTGAGTTGAATCGTTTCGATCCAATCCTGGATTATTCCTCAAAAACTCTGCAATGTAAAGGTCCGAAAGAGCCTGCCATTGGGCAATTTGAGGGTTTTCCTGCAACAACTTGGCATGTTGATGGGCATGTCCACATTTGAAATCATGCACATGTTGTGACCAAGTAGTAAGCGTTGTCAATGTTAGCAACGCTGCAATCAAAGAATATATCTTTTTCATAATTTTTCGTCGTAATCGCAAATATAAGCGGTTAGTGATGTTCTCAAAACTATTTTCTTTTTTTCAATGGCCAATCCGTAATTATACCGAGTTATTTGGCCAATGCCTCCATTTGTGTCTTGAGTAAAGCTATTTTGTGACGAGCATCCTCTTCCTTTTTGCGTTCCAAATCCAAAACCTGCTGCGGTGCATTGGAAACAAATCGTTCATTTTGGAGTTTCACCAATACTTTAGACAAGAAATCTTCGGTGTATTTCAATTCATCTCCCAATTTCTTTAACTCTGCTTGAACATCAAATTTCTCAGTAAAGGGAATAAAAAACTCGCGACCTTGAACAATAAATGAATAACACCCAGTAGGCTTTTCATTACACAACTCTGTTCTTTCGATATTGCCCAAATGCTCAACAGAAGGGTGATAGGATGAAAGCTCACCATCCGCGCTCAAAACCTTAAGTACCAATTTTTCTTTGTTGGCAATGGCATTTTCCTTTCGGATGTTTCTTATTCCAATCACGGTTTCGGTAAAAGCTTCAAATCCGTTTAAACACTCTTGATTATCGGTTGAAGACTGAGGCCACTGGCCAATGCAGAGACTCTCCCCTTCTTGGCGTACACGGATGGTTTGCCAAATTTCCTCTGATAGGAAAGGCATAAATGGATGAAGCAAACTAAGGATTTTCTCAAAAATATCAATTGTTGCTGTATAGGTCAACACATCTAATTTCTCACCATAAGGGGGTTTCACCATTTCCAAATACCAAGAGCAGAAATCATCCCAAACCAATTTATAGGTATTCATCAATGCCTCGTTCATTCTGAACTTTTCGTAATCATCGTTCAATTGGTCAATGACCTGATTCAATCGAGCGTTCATCCATTTCACGGCTACTTGGGCTGAGGGGCGCGGATCAACAACTTCAGTATTCTCACCCCAGCCGTTCACCAAACGGAAAGCATTCCAAATTTTATTGGCAAAATTCCTTCCTTGCTCACACAAAGACTCATCAAATAGTAAATCATTTCCGGCAGGTGATGAAAGTAGCATTCCTACTCTTACCCCGTCTGCACCGTATTGGTCAATCAATACCAACGGATCAGGCGAATTGCCCAATGACTTACTCATTTTTCTGCCTTGCTTATCACGAACTATTCCCGTGTAGTAAACATTTTTGAAAGGCAAATCTCCTCGGTATTCGTAGCCCGCGATGATCATTCTGGCTACCCAGAAAAACATGATCTCCGGCGCTGTGACTAGGTCTGTTGTAGGATAGTAATAGGAAACCTCATCTTCACGGTAATACCCATCAAACACCCCAAAAGGCCATAACCAAGATGAGAACCAAGTATCCAACACATCTTCATCCTGTTTTAAAGTTCCAGTATAATTGGGGAACTGAACCTTGCATTTCTCTTGCGCCTCTTCCAATGATTTAGCGACAATCCAATTGCCATCCTCAGTATAATAAGCCGGTATTTGATGTCCCCACCAAAGTTGTCTTGAAATACACCAATCTTTGATATTCTCCATCCAATGTTTGTAGGAGTTTTTGAATTTTGGCGGGAAAAATTTAATGTTGTCGTTCATGACATTGTCCAGAGCTGGCTTGCTCAGCTCTTTCATGTCCACAAACCACTGCATGGATAACCTGGGTTCAATCACCACATCTGTGCGCTCTGAGTAGCCAACTTTATTGTTGTAGGCCTCTTGTTTGTGTAACAATCCTGCAGTTTCCAAATCCTTTGCAATTTGTTTTCTGACTGCAAATCGATCTTGCCCAACATACATTCCACCAGCCGCAGAAATGGTTCCATCGTCATTCATCATATTGATGATTTCCAACTGATACTTTTGACCCAACATAAAGTCATTCATATCATGCGCCGGGGTGACTTTTAAACATCCTGTTCCGAACTCCATGTCCACATAATCATCTGCAATGATTGTCACCTCTCTGTTCACCAATGGAACAATAACTTTTTTGCCATGCAAATGCTGATATCGCTCATCCTTGGGGTTTACACACACCGCAGTATCCCCTAAAATGGTCTCTGGTCTTGTCGTGGCAACCACAACAAATTCTTCCGTTCCAACCACTTTGTATTTCAAGTGATACAAATGCGACTGCACATCTTTGTAAATTACCTCTTCATCTGATAATGCCGTCTTAGCCGCTGGATCCCAGTTGATCATGCGCTCTCCGCGGTATATCTTTCCTTTGTTATATAAGTCAATGAAAGTGTCAATTACTGCTTCGTAATATTTTTCATCCATTGTAAAGCGCGTGCGATTCCAATCGCAACTGGCTCCCAATTTCTTTAATTGCTCTAGGATAATTCCACCATGTTTGTGGGTCCACTCCCAAGCATGATCCAAAAAGGCCTCGCGGGACAAATCTGATTTTTTAATTCCCTCTGCTCTTAGCTTTTGAACAACCTTTGCCTCTGTAGCAATGGACGCATGGTCTGTTCCAGGCACCCAACAAGCATTGTATCCGCGCATCCTAGCGCGTCGAATCAAAACGTCTTGAATGGTATTATTGAGCATATGCCCCATGTGCAACACTCCGGTTACATTGGGCGGAGGAATAACAACGGTGTACGCCGGACGATTATCTGGCTTACTATTAAAAAAACCCTTCTCTAACCAATAGGCATACCACTTGGCTTCTGCGCTTTGTGGTTCATATTTACTTGGAATCTCCATGTCACAAATTTACATGGAGAGCAGGCATCAATACTATTTTTTATTGATCAAAGTCCACAATCAACTTGTCCGATTTGGGCAAAGCTTGACAAGTAAGCACATACCCTGACTCTACTTCACCTGGCTCTAGCGCATAATTGACTATCATTTCAGCCTTGCCATCCATAACTTTGGCGCGACAAGTACAGCACATTCCTCCTTTGCAACTGAATGGAATATCGACACCCGCTGCCTGCGCAGCATCCAACACGGCTTGGGTTTTTGGCATTTTAAAATCCGTTTGTTGTCCGTCAAAAATCACAGACACCTCACACATTTCCCCTTTGTCTTCTAGAACAACTTTTTTTGCGGCTCCCTGGGGCAATGCAGTACCAAACAATTCCAAATGAACGCATTCAGGATTCATTCCTTTAGATAAAAACAAATCACGGGCTCCCTCTGTCATGGCTTGCGGTCCACATAGAAATACCTCGTCTATGGGTGGATAAGCAAGAAAAGTTCTTAAGAATCCTTCTATTTTTTCATTGTCAATTCTTCCATGCAACAAGGTAACATCATTGGGCTCACTGCTCAAGACATGAAACATTCTGAAACGACCTAGGTAAAGATCTTTCAAATCCTCTAGTTCATCCCTGAAAATGATGCTGTGAAATTGACGATTGCCAAGGATCATGGACACACTACTTTGGGGTTCATTTCTCAAAATGGTTTTTGCCAACGAAATCAAAGGTGTTACACCACTTCCCGCTCCAATAAAAAGATAATGCTTAGCATTGGACTCTTCTATTTGTGTGGTGAAATGTCCCATCGGTGTCATGACTTGCAATTCCATACCGGCATTCAGATGTTCATTGGCCCAAGAGCTGAAAACCCCTCCATCCACTTTTTTTATGGCCACACGGCACAGACTCTCAAAGGGTGCGCTGCAAATGGAGTAGGACCTTCTGATGTCTTGACCATCAATGGTTGTTCTTAAAGTCAAATACTGACCCGGTTGATATTGAAAGGCCTCTCTCAATTCAACGGGAATTTGAAAGGCTACTGAAACAGAATCTGAGGTCTCTCTGCGCACTTCATGAACGCGAAGAGAATGAAAAACGGGTCTTGCCATGCTGCGAAAATAAGTGCTTTGATCATTTTTTTTGATGATTTTGGCCAATTCCTATCCTGATTAAGCTTTCCTTTCCTAACATTGCTTAAAATTTTAAGTAATCATGGAGAACTTGGAACGTTTTGAAGCCTATGTGGCCGCGGAAAATAAAGTGGAGGCCAAGGACTGGATGCCAGATGGATACCGCAAAACTTTGATTCGTCAAATTGCACAACATGCCCACAGTGAGATTGTAGGAATGTTGCCTGAGGGAAATTGGATAACACGCGCTCCGTCGCTGAGAAGAAAAGCCATACTATTGGCTAAAGTCCAAGACGAAGGTGGTCATGGATTGTATTTGTACAGCGCTGCAGAGACCTTGGGCGTTGACCGAGATACCTTGATTGAGGAGTTAAACTCAGGGAAAGCCAAGTACTCCAGTATCTTCAATTACCCAACATTGTCCTGGGCAGACATTGGCGCCATTGGATGGTTAGTTGATGGCGCTGCCATTGTAAACCAAGTTTCTCTACAACGCACCAGTTACGGGCCTTACAGCAGGGCCATGATTAGAATTTGTAAGGAGGAATCCTTCCATCAACGTCAAGGCTATGAAATCATGATTGCGTTGGCCAAAGGAACCCCAGCTCAAAAACAAATGGCACAAGATGCATTGAATCGTTGGTGGTGGCCCAGTTTGATGATGTTTGGACCAAGTGACAAAGAATCAGCGCACAGTTCGCAAAACATGACATGGAGAATCAAGCGTCACAGCAATGATGAATTGCGTCAGAAGTTTGTAGACATGTCTGTATCTCAAACTGAATACCTAGGCTTAACTTTACCTGACCCGCATTTGAAATGGAACGAGGAAAGAGGTCATTATGATTTCGGGGAAATCGATTGGACAGAGTTCAATGAGGTAGTTAAAGGCAACGGACCCTGCAATAAACAACGTGTTGCCACAAGAAAAAATGCCTATGACAATGGCGCATGGGTAAGAGAGGCTGCTGTTGCCTATGCCAACAAGCAAGCCGCAAAAAAGAATGCAGCTGCCGCATAATAATATGCTATCTGAGCGTCGCAAACGTTATTTTTGCGACGCTCAATGACAGCATTTATGAGAGATTTAAAAATTGGATTAATCAAAGAGGGGAAAACTCCTCCTGACTTTAGGGTAGCTCTTACTCCTTCTCAATGTCAACAAATTAAGGGCTCATTCCCTTCCGTTTCCATTGTAGCCCAATCGAGTTCGATACGCAAATTCACGGATCAAGAATACACAGATGCTGGCGTTAATGTTGTAGACAACATTGCAGATTGCGATGTCCTCATTGGTGTAAAAGAAGTGCCAATTGACCAATTGATTCCCAATAAAACTTATCTTTTTTTCTCCCACACCATAAAAAAGCAGCCTTATAACGCCAAATTGCTTAAGGCAATTATGGACAAGAAGATAACGTTGATTGACTATGAAGTATTAAAAGACAGCCAAGGAAAGCGCGTGATTGGTTTTGGTCGATACGCGGGAATTGTTGGGGTGTTTGAAGGCTTTAGGGCTTTGGGTTTAAAATACAACTGGTTTCAATTGCCTTCTCCTATTTCGTGTCATGATCGCACTGAAATGGAATCGCATATTCATTCGGATTTATTCAAAAGACCCATCAAGGCAGTGGTCACTGGCTATGGTCGCGTTGGTCATGGCGCTGAAGAGATGATCAAACGATTTGATCTCCAGCTCGTTTCTCCAGAAGAATTCAAAACCTATCAAGGAACAAAAAGTATTTACACCCACCTGGATACCCATCAATATTACCAACGTATATCAGACGGCGGATTTGATAAAAAAGAGTTTTATCAATCACCTGAATTGTACAAAAGTGTTTTAATGGATTGGGTAAAATTGTCTGATATCTATTTTGCCTGTCATCTTTGGAAATCTGGAAATCCATTTTTGATTACCGCGGACGATTTAGCTGAACCTAATAATCAATGCAAGGTTATTGCCGATATCAGCTGTGATGTTAACGGTCCAATAGCGTCCACAATAAAAGCCAGTACAATAGCAGAACCGTTTTTTGGTTTTTGTCCCATTGAGAAAAAAGAATGCAACTGGCAAGAGGAACAAGCCGTGATGGTAATGTCCATTGACAACTTACCTTGTGAATTGCCCAGAGATGCATCAGAGGATTTTGGAAATGAACTCATGACACATGTTATTCCAGCACTGCTCGATACTAACAATCCCATGATACAAGGGGGAACGGAAACCAATGAGGGAATACTGACTCCGGCCTTTGAATACCTTTCAGATTACGCCGCTGGCCAATAATTATTTCCAGATATTGGCTGTTTTTAATACAACTTTCTCACCGAAAAATATTTTGGTTGAAACCTCAAAAGCATCCGTGTAATCTGAAACTACGAACAAATCTTTTGTTTTGATTTTCCTGTTGTTCAATAAATTTCGCTGCTCCAAGTTTTCTTTCAAAGCCATGGCCGCCACTTCCCCATTATCAATAATTTCAATTTTTTTCTTGTAATACAAATCCACTTCCTTTCTTATCAAAGGATAATGTGTGCACGCCAAAATGAGCGCATGGATATGCTTGAAGTTGGGTTTGGATAAATAACTATTGATAATGGTTTGGGAAATTTTGTTGTTATAAAAACCCTCTTCAATCATCGAAGCCAATAGTGGGGTAGCGTTAGAAATCACTTTGAGAGATTTATTCAACTTCTCAATTCTGTTGACATATACCCTTGAAGCTATTGTTCCTTTGGTTCCTATTACTCCAATGTTTTGCTTACTGAATTTCTCAGCGACATATTGCGCTACAGGGTCTATGACATTGATAACGGGAACCTCTGGACCTGCAACATCACATACTGTCTTAAAAGCGTGAGCGCTAGCAGTATTGCATGCGATGACAATCGCCTTGCATTTGTTTTCCAACAAAAAATGGGTAATACGAGCGGCATAATGCCTAATGCTTTCTGGCGATTTATCACCATATGGCAAGTGCGCGGTGTCACCAAAATAAATAAAACGCTCATTGGGCAGTGCTTTTCGAATGGCCTGAGCCACTGTCATTCCACCAATGCCCGAATCAAATATTCCTATTGGACCCGAATGCGGCATTAATTCTTAGGAGCGGGAGTTGGCTTGGCTTCTGTTGGAGCTGTCAAGGGAATGCCCAACTTTACCTTGATTTTATCTGTCAAATCATCACCACCACGGTACAACAATACACCGGTACTGGCATCAATTACGTATGAATAGCCTTCTTCCTTGGCTACATCTTCTATGGCCTTACCAATTTTCTCGATCAATGGTTGTAACAAGTCGTTTCTGCTTTTTTCCAATTCAGTATTGGCGGTTTGTTCAAAATCAGTCATGTTCTTTTCCAAATCCATAATGGCCTTGTACTTTGACTGAAGTATAGCTTCTGGCCAACTATTTTTATTGCCTTCGAATTCTTGCAATTTGGTTTGATAATCTTTTTGCATCTCATTCATGGTATTGGTAAAATCACCTGAAATTTTTTCCAAATCAGCATTCACCTTGGTGATTTCTGGCATAGAGAACAACAACACTTGACCATCTGTATGACCCACCTTCTGGGCACTCATTACAACAGCACTGAACAAAATGACTACGACTAAACTTAACTTTTTCATGTATTCTAATTTAAAAACGATTATGGATTTCTCTTTGTATTGGTTGTTCCAGTTTTATTTCCGGTAGGTTTGGTTCCGGTTCCTGGTTTTTCTTTTCCTGAATCTGTCTTTTCTTCGCCATCCTCTTCTTCCCCACCATCATTGGTTTCTCCTGGTTTCAATCCCATTTTCTTTAACACCTTATCACTAACATCATGCTTGGGATTTGAGTACAAAATGTTGCTGTTGGTGGCTTTATCAAATACAACCATCAAGCCACCTTGGCTGGCAACATCTTGTATGGCGGCGTAAATTTCATCTTGAATGGGCTTGATCAATTCCTCTCTTTTTTTAAAAAGATCTCCTTCTACACCGAAACGTTTTTTTTGCAGTTCTCTTGCCTCTTTGCGCTTTTCCTCCAACTCTTCCTCTCTTTTCTTCTTCATTTCACCTGTCAGTAGGATCTTTTCCGCTTGGTATGACTTCTCCATTTTTTCAATGGCCTCATACTTCTGCTCAATCTCCTTTTGCCATTCTATACTCATTTGATCAATCTCTGCCTGAGCATCCGCATACGCTTGAACATGGCTCAAAATGTATTTAGAATCAACGTAACCAAATTTCTGTGCTGACAAAACAGTCGAGGCAAAAAAGACAACGATATAAAGTAGTAAATTTTTCATTGGCAACTTAACGTTCTGCAATTTACGATATTGTTTAGAGTTCGCCAAGATTCATGCCAATAGAAAAATGGAATTGTCCTTTGGCCATATTGGGATACTTATTGATTTCATCCAATCTCCAACCGTAATCAAATCCCAATAATCCGAACATGGGCAAGAAAATTCTCAATCCTGCACCTGCAGACTTGTATAAGTTAAAGGGATCATAATTGGAAAAATCAGCCCAGGTTCTTCCCCCCTCTAAAAAGGTAAGTGCATAGATGGTTGCACTTGGATTGGTGGTCAATGGGTAACGCAACTCCAAACTATATTTGGTGATGGCAGGTGCTCCTACTCTATCAGAAGGAGTGGTCAAAGACAAATCATCGTAACCTCTGAGATTCACAATCTCGCGCCCATCCAGCAAGAAACCGCTCAAGAAAACGCCACCCAAATAAAATCTTTCAAAAGGAGATTGACCAAGATTCTGATTGTAAGCCCCCAAAAAACCAAATCCCACATTGGTATTTAATACAAATTTATTGGTCTTGTGTTTGTTCAGTGCTGTGTACCATTTGGCCGTAAACTTTACCTTATAAAATTCTACCCAGTCCACTTTCTCCTGATCGGTCATGTTGGCGTAATCATATTCTTTACCCTGAATTCGCTCACCAATGAGTGTATACGGCAAGGTTGCTTTGGTGGTCAAGGTAATCTTAGAACCCCAAGTAGGATAAATGGGATCTGAAACTGAATTGCGTTCAATGGTGAAATTAGCCGATAATATATTTGAATATCCTTGAGAAAAACTAAAGAATGAACCATATCTATTCAAATCAAAATGCTGGTAGGTAATTCCACTTTGGAAAATAAACCAATCATCTGGGCGCTGCCATCGTTGACCGAAAGAAAAAGATGCACCTGTAATAATCAAAGATTGTCGGTTAGGATTGAGAACATCATTGATATATTTCTTTTGCCCATTACTCTGAACGGAATGATAGGCAGAGAATGTCAAAGAATTGGGTTTCTTTCCTCCTAACCACGGTTCAGTAAAAGAGAAATTATAGGACTGAAAAAAGATCCCGTTAGAAACTGCATTGATAGACAATCTTTGACCATCTCCTGATGGCAATGGGGTCCAAGAATCTCTCTTTCCAATATTACGCAATGAGAAATTATTAAAGGTAAGTCCCAATGAACCTACGACACGGCCACCACCCCATCCGCCGCTCAGTTGAATTTGATCACTGGGCTTTTCTTCCACCACGTACTCTAAATCCACGGTTCCCTTGTCTGCATTGGGGTTGGTACGAATATCAAAAGCTTCAGGATTGAAAAAACCCATGGCATTCAATTCTCTTTGTGAGCGCATTAAATCCGAACGATTAAAAAGATCGCCTGGCCTGGTTCTAATTTCACGATAAATGACATGGTCATTGGTTTTGGTATTGCCACTTACACTTACATCACCAATCCTAAACTGCTTGCCCTCTCCCATTCTTACCTCAACATTGATGGTATCTGGGAGAACCAAAGTTTCCAATGGATATGCGTAAAAATTCAAATAACCATCATCTGTGTACAACGAGCTGATGTCTCTGCCATTGGGATTAAAACTCAATCTCGAATTGAGTAGTTCTAAGTTATACAAATCACCCTTCTTTATACTCAATACACTGTCCAATGTTGAGCGCTGGTATTTTGTATTTCCGACAAAAGTGATATCCCCAAAATAAAACTTTTTATCTTCTTCCAATTTGAGCACAAGTACCATTCTGTTATCAGAGACCTTGTACAAACTATCTTTTAAAATCTTGGCATTTCTGAAACCTTCCTTGTTGTATTTTGCGACAATAGCAGCTTTATCCTCTTCAAAATCTTTTTGAATAAACTTAGAGGCCTTCCAGAATCTCCACCAAGCTTGTTCCTTGGTATTTTTCATACTTCTAGCCAATTTCTTGGCTTCCATCAACTCATTTCCTTCAAACACAATATTCTCTAATTTGACACGCTCACCCCTTTTGATATCAAAGGTTAACTGCACCCCGTTTTTTACAATGGGATCTGGCGTTTCTTTGATGACTACTTCGGCACTAAAAAAACCTTTGTCAACGTAGTAGTCTATAATCTCATTTTTAGCGGTCATTTTAAGATTCTCATCACAAACGCGACCTGATCTTAAATCCAATTTTTCTCTGATATTATCTGCCTCTGACTTTTTGATGCCCTCAAATCGGAAGGTGCCCAAGCGTTCCATCTCTTTGACTTCAATGACCAAAAAAATCTCTGAACCCCTAATCTCAGCAACCTTTACTTGAATATCCTTGAACAACTTTTGTTTCCAAAGTTTTCTCACAGCTTCGGTAATGGCATCACCAGGTACCATTATTTCCTTTCCTTCCTCTAAACCAGAAAAAACTTTTATGGCTTGGGCATCGGTGAATTCCGTTCCCAGTACCGTTAAACCTGACAGTTTGTATTTGAGTGGTTCAGCATAATTGATATCACCACCAATTACCTTCTGCGCATTTACGGCACCATTCCAATAATTTAAAAAAACAAGTACTACCAACAGAAAGGTAGAGATTAGAAATCGTTTCATGCTGTTGGTTTCATTTGGTCAGATGTTTTGCCAAAACGGCGCTCTCTGCTTTGATAAGATAGTATAGCTTCAAAAAATAATTCTTCATTAAAGTCAGGCCAAAAAGCCTGGGTGAAAAATAGCTCCGCATAGGCAATTTGCCAAAGCAAAAAATTGCTAATGCGCAATTCTCCACTGGTTCTAATGAGTAGTTCAGGATCTGGGATATCTTTGGTGTCAAGGTAATTAGAGAACAATTCGTCACTCACCTCATCACTTTTAACGTTGTCGTCCAACATTTTTTTCACCGCTTGGGTTATTTCCCATCTGGCACTATAACTTAAAGCAAGAATCAACTGTAGAGTGTTGTTTTGATGGGTTAAATTCTCTGCCTCAACCATAGCGGCAACGCAAGATGCAGGAAGACTTGCTCTGTCTCCAATGAAACGGAGTCGTATTCCTTGCTCGTTCAGTGATGGGACCTCTCTGAGGATGGTATTCACCAACAATTCCATCAAGGCATCCACTTCTTCCTTAGGTCTGTTCCAATTCTCAGTAGAAAAAGCATACAAAGTCAAAAATTTTACTTTGGACTTGATGGCCGCTTTTACAGCGCTTCTAACAGATTCTACACCTTGAAAATGACCAAAAACGCGATCTTTGCCCTGTTGTTTGGCCCAACGTCCATTGCCATCCATAATGATGGCGACGTGCTGAGGAACGAATTCCGGCTTGATATGATCGAATAAACTCTGGCTCACTTGCAATATGACGGGCAAAAGTAAAAAGAAACCACCTATTTGAAGCAATTGGTGGCGGGTTTATCCAATCTTATCATGAGGGATGCCAAAAAGAATCCATAATGATCATTGTTTGACGGATCACCCCTTTGAATATTGTTATTGGTGTATACTCCATTACCCATTGCAATTTGCCCTTGCAAGGAAGGGTCAGACAGACCAGCACTTAAAGGTCCATATTGCGCCATTTGCAATTGTTTATCAGGATAAATACCTGAGACATCATCAAAATAATCTGTCCACGTTTTTCTCATACTCCATTCAAAAGAAAAGCCCAATGCCCCAAGAACATTAAACTTAAAACCTACCCCAAAAGGAAGAGCAAGTCCATTTAATTTGTATTGAGTAGCCGGCGTTTGAGCTTCTGTATACATTGTTTGAAGCGGAATCCATCCTCCCTGATAAAATCCTTCAGGATTCATCATGTAGTAGGCCATTCCACCAAACATGTATGGGGTAATCCACTCCTTTGAATTCATCTGGTAATCAAAAAAATTAATTTCACCCACCAATCCAAATTCATAGAATCGATTTCTGAAATTCAAATTTCTGTATTGCTGCAATGGATCAGCACTATTCTTATCCCAGGCCTCAGTATTGCCATATATTGCAGAAGCCCGCACCCCCCAACGCTTGCTAAAAAAACGTTTGTAGCTCATCCCAAAACTAAATTTGGACTGCTGAAAGATATTTTCATAATGCGGGTTGATTTCTCCGATGTAATACCCACCCCCGAAATTGAATCCTAGCTCGTGACTTTTATTTTTTCTGCTCGTCTGAGCAATTGATGAAAGATCGAGACCGATAAAAATAAAAATTGTCAATATAATGCCCCAAATCTTCATGCCACTAAGGTAACGCAAATTGTGAAAATCAATTGCGTTGATCAAAACCCCAACCCATCTTATTTCTGATGGTATCAAAGAAATCGGACCCTTTGAGCTTTACCAAACGTAATTCGTTTTGTGCCCTTTCCATAACCATTCTTGATCCGCTTTGAATCACGTGACCTTGGCCATCAATATTCATCATGAACTTTCCTTCCCTGCTCTCTGGAATAAAGGTTACCTTTTGCGACATGGGGATAATCAATGGGCGTACATTCAGATTATGCGGAGCAATGGGAGTAATGATAAAACTATTGGTATCTGGAGAAACGATAGGACCTCCACAACTTAGGGAGTAAGCGGTTGAACCCGTAGGGGTAGCTAACATTAAGCCATCCGCCCAGTAAGTAGCCAAAAATCTATCATTCACGTACGCATGAACGGAAATCATGGTGTTGTGAGGATACCCTACAATAACAATTTCGTTGAGCGCATTGGGAAATATAACTTCCTCATTATCTGATTGGGAAACAGAAATAAAACTTCTGTGTTCAATCTCAAATTCTTGATTCAAAATCCACTCAAAACTCTCCTTGGCCTGATGCAACTGAACAACCGATAGAAAACCCAATCTGCCTGTATTCACCCCGATAATGGGAATGCGATAATTGCCAATAAATCTTGAAAGCTCCAATAATGTTCCATCTCCACCTATACCAACGGCTAAATCCACATCTTCTATTTGGTTATTTTCCGTCACCAAATGAAAGTGCTCTCTCCAAGGAGAAAAACTGAGATTAGCAGACAAGAAATTCTCCTGAACAAACAATTGGCATCCACGTCTAACCAAGAATTCCACCCACTGATTGATGTACTCCAAGTGGTCCATTTCTAACTTCCGAGAATAGAGAAAAATCTTCATGGTTTAATCTTCATCCAAAAATCGCATCAACGTATCATATCGATCCAACAGATCAATGTTGGCTTCTGGGTGCTGAAAGGTAGCCCGAACCCGATATTCAAAACGCTCCAAACTTCGAATGATGGCATTGACATTTTTCACATCCAATTTTAAAACAACCTCCGTCATACCTCTTTCATTGGGATAGGCAAAAAGAGTCAAAACTTTGGCATCGTTCTCCTCAACAATTCGTGCTATTTGCTGAAGAGTGTAATCTCTTGGGTTCATTTCCAACAATACAACTCCACCATCTATCTGAGCTGACGTCATATCGTTCAATACATCAACCAAATCTTCACGTGTAACACAACCCAAGTATCGGTTGTCCTTACCTACAACAGGAGCAATGGATGTTTGATATCGAGCAAATTGGTGAACCATTGTGAAAAAGTGATCATCAGAACCCATGTTCCAATGAGATAAAGCGGGCATGATAAAAGTATCATCACCATCAATGTCCAATAATTGACTCTCGCTGATTAGACCTTTGAATACTTCATTTACCACAATAGGCAACTCTGTCACGCCGCATTCATCCATCAAACGCAAAGCCAAGGAAACCTCAAAATCCTCACTTAAAGTAGGGACTTGGGCGTCGATAATTTGAGATGCCGTTTTCATTTTCAAGAGCAAAGAAAGGAAAAGAATGTCTCCACTTTCAAATTTTTAAAAAACAATTGAAGTTAAATGCATTTAGCCGCATTTTTGCCAACAGTATGATCAAACTGAGTGTCAACATCAACAAAATAGCTACCATAAGAAATGCCCGAGGTGGAAATACCCCAGATATCTTGGCGGCAGCACAAAAAATAGAATCCTACGGTGCACATGGCATAACCGTTCATCCAAGACCAGATGAGCGACACATCCGCTATCAAGACGTATTAGATCTGAAAAGTGTGGTGAAAACAGAGCTCAATGTTGAAGGCAATCCTACGGATGATTTTATTCAATTGGTCATTCGAACCCAACCCCATCAAGTAACTTTGGTTCCTGATGCTCCAGAGGCGCTGACCTCAAACGCAGGCTGGGATACCATCAAAAATCAAGGTTTCTTAAGAGAGGTTATATCAGAATTCAGAAAGCATGGAATACGTACCAGTATTTTCGTAGATCCCATTTCCGCGCAAATAGAGGGTGCCAAAAATACCGGAACCGATCGCATTGAACTATACACCGAATCTTTTGCATCCGATTACAATAAAAATCGAGACCACGCGATTGCCCCATACCTATCTGCAGCTGCTTTAGCAAAGGAATTAGGGTTGGGCATTAATGCTGGACATGATTTATCACTTGAAAATTTGAGATTCTTTGGAGAGCAGATTTCATTCATCGATGAGGTATCTATTGGTCACGCCTTAATATCCGATGCTCTCTACTTTGGATTAGACAACACCATCAAAATGTATCTGCATCAACTCAATCCAAGCCATTTATGAAGTTGTATCATAGAACAATAGGAGACGAAGGAGACGATTTAATCATTTTGCATGGATTGTTTGGCTCTGGTGATAATTGGCAAACGCACGCCAGGTATCTGAGCCAGTGGTACAAGGTGACGCTGATTGATCAAAGAAATCACGGCCATAGCGCTCACTCTGATGAAATGAATTACCCATTGATGGCAAAAGATTTGGCTGAAACTATGGAGTCCCTTGGAATTTCAAGGGCGCATCTTATGGGTCATTCTATGGGTGGGAAAACAGCAATGTTCTTTGCGCAAATCTACCCTGAAAAAATCAATAAATTGATGGTGATTGATATGGGAATTAAAGCGTATCCTCCCCATCATGGTCCTATTTTTAATGCCATACATGCAGTGGATATTGAACATTGCCCCAGCAGAAAAGAAGCCGAGTTGCGCATTTCACCTTTCATTCCTGATGTTTCAACCCAACAGTTTATCCTGAAAAACATGTATTGGATAGAAGAAGGAATATTAGCTTGGCGTTTCAATGCTTCTGTTTTGGAAAAAAACATCAACAATATTCTTCAAGCCGTCCCACCTGTAAATGTTGACTTGGAAACACTTTTCCTCAGGGGCGGTCAATCCAATTATATTCTTCCCGAAGATTATCCATCCATCGAGAATGGATTTCCCAATGCAACATTCCAATCCATTGAAAAAGCAGGGCACTGGGTTCATGCAGAAGCCCCTCAAGAATTTTTATCCATCATCCTTGCCTTTCTTGAAGTCGTTAAATCTGATTAATCTTTGTTTTTTTATCCGTATTTTTGAGGAAATTTATGGTTATGGAAAAGAAGATTATCACCCCATATGACTTTACTCGTGTCAGCGAAGTTGCTTTGGAGCATGCTTTGCTCATGGGAAAAACAATTAAGGCCACTGTTTATGTTACCCACATCATCGACAATAAATTTCAAGTGTCAGAAGCCAAGGCAAAGATGAGCGCTTTGAAGGAATGGGTCAGATCAGAGAAAGGAGAAAACATTGAAACAATTGTTCGCATCGGGAACATTTTTGAAGACATCGATAAAGTATCTTCTGAAATGGAAGCTGACCTTATTATCATGGGAACCCATGGTATCAGAGGAATGCAATTTTTAACAGGAAGCCGTGCGTTGAAAATTGTGACTGAATCCTTGGTACCCTTTATTGTAACACAAGAAAGAACAATTCGTACACATGGTTATCACAAGCTCGTGGTTCCAATGGATCTACAAAAGGAAACCAAACAAAAGTTGACTTCTGTTGGTAACATGGCAAAATATTTTAACTCAAAAGTCTATTTGGTATCACCAAATGAAACAGACGAGTTTCTTAAAAATCAATTGGAACGCAATCTAGCCTTTGCCGCGGAATACTTGGAGGGAAGAGGAATTGACTATGAAGTTGAAATTACCGAAAACAAGTCTTTTGTCAAATCCATGATTAAATATGCTGCAGCCATCGAGGCTGATTTGATTTGTATCGTGAACTCACATGACAGCGGCTTTATGGGAATGTTTAGCTCCTCTGAAGAACAACAAGTGATTAACAATGATGCTCAAATTCCTGTGCTTTGTGTTAATGCCATCAGTACAACCATTAAAGACGTGGAATTTATCAAATAAATTTTGCTTTGTTTCTATGAAAAAAGGGGATCTGTGGATCCCCTTTTTATTTCTCTATACCTAAAAAATTTTACCAGTTGGCAATCACAGTTTGATTTCCAGTAGTAACATCACCTATTTTACATTGGATATTGGTACCCAGCGGGAAATACAAATCTACACGACTACCAAACTTAATGAATCCAAACTCTTCACCTTGTGCGATTTTCTGATTGGGCTGAACATAATAACAAATTCTTCGAGCCAAAGCTCCAGCTATTTGTCTAAACAAAACCTCCTTTCCATTATTGGCTTTAACAACAACAGTAGTGCGTTCATTCTCAGTAGAGCTCTTTGGATGCCATGCCACCAAATATTTACCCGGATGGTATTTCACGTAGGTCACATCACCAGCAATAGGCGTCCAATTGGCATGAACATTTATTGGAGACATAAAAATAGAAACCTGGATTCTTCTGTCTTGAAAATATTCTGGTTCCTCCACTTCCTCAATGACAACAACTTTTCCATCACAAGGCGCAACCAACTCATTGGAATTGGCTTGGTTCTTTCTATTGGGCAAACGAAAAAATTGCAGAAAGGATACCCATAAAAAAACCACCGCTGCGGTGACAAAAAATTTCAACCAAAACAAACCCTCTGTCTGTTTGATCCAAAATACAACTAAACCTAAAATGAGTGTTGTAACAATTACCAACCCCCTTCCTTCCTTGTGAATGGTCATATGCGATAAATTAAATAAACAAAAGTGTAGGCCATAGGCATGGCCATTAAATACCCATCAAATCGATCTAAAACTCCTCCATGACCTGGTATTAAAACACCAGAGTCCTTGACATTGGCCGTTCGCTTCAAATGTGATTCTATCAGATCACCGATGGTACCAAATATGGAAATAATCAATGACAAAATTATCCAATGAGGGGTTGTCATTAAAAACAAATCATTTTGAATCATGTCGAATTGACTAAAAGCCAAACCGCAGGCGACAGTCGCCAATAAACCTCCAATAAAACCCTCCCAAGTTTTCTTGGGAGAAACTTTCTCAAACAATTTCGTTTTGCCCAAAGACCTCCCGACAAAATAGGCACCGGAATCGTTGACCCACAACAAAGCAAAGAATGTTATCGGCAACCAAGGGGTGTATTCACCGGGCAGAAAGGCATATGAGCTCACCAAAGACATCGGTAAAGCTACGTATACCCACCCCATCAATACCCTGGCAAAATCCATTGCAAAGTGAGGCCTTAAAACCACCAACTCCAGGGTCATCAGCAACACAAATACAGGCAACAAAAAAACCAAATCTCGGTAGGTCAAGACTTCTGAGCCTATTAAAAAGAAAAAAATGTAAAATGTTACCCCGAGAACTATGCCTCCCCAGGCGCGATGAGAGGATGCTCCCGTCAATTGATAAAATTCATGAGATCCGACAAAAACCCAAAGCAAGAATAAAACAGCCGTTGCAGTAGGTCCCCAAAGAAAGGCACCAATCATGGCTAGTCCAAATATTAGTCCGGTTATGGATCTTATAACAAGATTACTCATTGCTACTTGCTGGTGATTCAGCGATTGGATCTACTGGTTTTATTTCATCATTGTCAACCGAAACTTCATTAGAGGATTCAGGTGTTGCCTTTGGTAAACCTTCTTCTACTGTCTTTTCGATCTCTACAGGTTTGATTTCTTCCTCCCAAGGTCTCGGGCCCAATACTTCAATCAAATCATCTTTAAAAATAACTTCTTTTTCCAAAAGCTTTGCAGCCAATCTATCCAATTGTTCTTTATGTGCACTTAACAACTCTTTGGCCTTAACGTACGTTTCTTCTATGATCTTACTGACTTCTTCGTCAATTATTCTTGCCGTTTCATCACTATAGGGTTTTTGAAACTGAGAATCTCCCGTACTATCGTAATAACTACGGTTGCCTATCTTCTCATTTAAACCATAAATGCTCACCATGGCATAGGCCTGTTTGGTTACCTTCTCCAAATCAGATAATGCTCCTGTTGAAATTTTCCCAAAAGCTACTTCTTCAGCCGCTCTTCCTCCAAGGGCTGCGCACATGTCATCCAATATTTGCTCCGTAGTCGTTATTTGACGCTCCTCTGGTAAATACCACGCCGCTCCAAGAGATCTTCCACGAGGTACAATGGTCACTTTTACCAAAGGTGAAGCGTAACGCAATAACCAGCTGACTAGAGCGTGTCCACTCTCATGGTAAGCTATGGTCTTTTTCTCGTCAACAGATATAATTTTATTCTTCTTTTCCAATCCGCCAATGATGCGATCTACTGCATCTAAAAAGTCTTGCTTACCCACTTCAGTGTGGCCTTTTCTTGCAGCGATAAGTGCGGCTTCATTACAAACATTGGCGATATCTGCTCCACTAAAACCTGGTGTTTGTTTAGCCAAGAATTCAACATCCAACTCAGTACCTTTTTTAATATTGGCCAAATGGACATTGAAAATCTGAACGCGCTCCTTCACATCAGGCATGTCCACATAGATTTGTCGATCAAACCTTCCTGCACGTAACAGTGCTTTATCTAGGATATCTGCTCGGTTGGTTGCTGCCAAAATAATAACTCCTGAATTTGTTCCAAATCCGTCCATTTCTGTTAGCAACTGATTGAGGGTATTCTCCCGCTCATCATTGCTTCCAAAATTCAAATTTTTACTTCTGGCTCTTCCTATGGCGTCAATTTCATCGATAAAAATAATGGCTGGAGCTTTCTCCTTGGCTTGACGAAATAGGTCACGCACACGACTAGCCCCAACGCCCACAAACATTTCGACGAAATCACTTCCAGAAAGAGAGAAAAAAGGAACTTGCGCCTCACCTGCGACAGCTTTGGCCAATAACGTCTTTCCAGTTCCTGGAGATCCAACAAGCAATGCACCTTTGGGTATTTTTGCCCCCAACTCTGTGTATTTCTTAGGGTTCTTCAAAAACTCTACAATTTCTTGAATCTCCTCTTTGGCACCTTCTAAACCTGCGACATCATTAAAAGTGACCTGCGTTCCTTTTCCTTTTTCAAAAAGAGTGGCCTTTGACTTTCCAATGTTAAAGATTTGCCCGCCGCCACCGCCACCACCGCCCATGCGACGCATGATGAGTACCCATCCTAAAATCATTACACCCAACATAATAATCCACCAGATTAATCCCTGAGCGGTTTCATTGGGCGGTTGGTAGCGCACTACAAAACCATTCTTCTCTCCCGTGCCTTGAATCTCCTTTACAAATTCATCCCCTGGAGGAATATTAAACCAATAATCAGCATTTCTCGAAAAACGAGACATGTTGTTATTTGTGCCAATTTCATTTTTTAGAGAGTCTTGTCCTTTTGCATTCAGATAAATCATGGCTATATTGCCATCATACTCCAGTTTCTCAATCAGATGTTTATCTGCAAATTGCTTGAATCTTGCAAAATCCGTTTCTCTTCCATCACTAGAACTGTTAAAAAACATTGTTCCAATGAGTATCGCAGCTATAACACCATAGACCCAATAAAAATTGACATTCTTGGGAGCCTCTGGCATCTTAGGCTTTGCTTTTTTGTTTTTGTCTGTCGCCATTTAATTTTTTTATTCTTCGATTCTTGTAAACTGGGCATCACCCCACAATTGTTCTAGGTTGTAAAATGTACGGGTTTCTTCATCAAAAATGTGAACCAACACCGTAAAATAATCCATCAAAATCCATTTCGCGTTGCGTTTTCCCTCGATGCGTCTGGGACTATCATCCAAATTTTCTTCTGTGAATCGATCCACTGAATTGCTAATGGCTTCCACTTGGGTTGAACTATTACCTGTGGCGATAACAAAGTAGTTGGCGACCGCTGACTCAATTTCTCTCAAATCCATTATCACAATATTGGTAGCCTTCACCTCTTGCATTCCTTGTACGATGACATCAATGAGCTGCTCATCACCCGCTTTTTTTACTTTTTTAGCCATAATCTAATTTGTGCAAATGTACAATCTTCCACGCCTCAAAAATGTGGTTTATCTTCGCCTTTCATGGAAATTAACCGCATTTCACTTTTAGAGATAGATTCAACAAACAACTATGCCTCCAATTTAATGAAATCGGAAAGATTGCCGCACGGAACTGTCATAACGGCGCAATTTCAAACCCAAGGCAGAGGGCAACGTGAGAATTCGTGGGAGGGAGCATCTGATCAAAATTTAGCAGCAACATGGATTTTTCATTTTAAGGACCTTAAAGTTGCCAATGGTTTCGTTTACAATCAATCCATTGCATTGGCGGTGTGTCAAAGTATCCATGACTGGATCAATCAAGAAGTTTTCATCAAATGGCCCAATGATATCATTGTGAACGATAAAAAAATTGCTGGAATTCTCATTGAAAATTATATTCAAGGGGATGATATTAAATCATCACTATGTGGAATTGGAGTAAATATTTTTCAAACTCAGTTTTCATTTCCTCATGCTACATCACTGGTATTAGCGGGATCAGATATTGCCTCGACAGATTCCTTTCTCCAAACACTCCATAAAAATTTACTAGAAAAACTAGAGGAATTAAAACTTAACCCTTTTGTGATAAGAGAACAATACCTTCTCCACCTTTTCCGTTCAAAGGACCTCATTGCATTAAAACACAATGAGCAAGTGATTCATGGATACATTCAGGGCGTTGATGAGTGGGGAAGATTAATCTTCTCTATCGAGAAAAGAATCCACCATTTTCAATCCGGCGAGATTCAATGGATTTGGGAATAAAAAAAGGACCTTACGGTCCTTTTCAAAAACTTTTTTATTTACTTTTCTTTGTGACCTGCCACAACAGTAACACATCCTTGACGGACGATTGTCCCTCCGGAGTCAGGCACGCGGACACGCACCTTCAATTGCTGCGTATTGGCCATTCTAAAGTCAAAACTTGATTTATTGGTTGCCGTTTTATTGGTATATAATAACTCATCGTTGGTATCCAAAACTTCAAACTCAACTTCAGGCAATACGGGGTGAGCCATAACCACCAAACGATAGTCCTTGCCACCATAAAATGTCATCAATACTTCCGCTTCATCACCTTCCATGAAAAGTGCAGCATTGTAATTTTCATTTTGAATATATCCTGACAAGTTGGGTAATACTCTGTTCTTGGTAAATGCTCTGCATTGTGCGCTTGCGGCCGAAGCCATTATCACACTTAGAGCAAGAGAGAAAAATATTTTCTTCATTGGAATAATCATTAAGAGGTGTACTTGGTTCTGATCTTTTTCACGGTTTCAGTAAGGGCATTTAAGGTATCATCTTTCACAGCTGTTTTTGCGCCGTTGCCAATGACCATTACGCCATCTTCCGCCTTGGTTGTAGTTGTCTTTTGAGACGACATTTCCACTTGACCCAAAACTTTTTGAATTTCCAAAAGATCGTTCTTCATTTCGTTTAGAACGGGTTTTGAATCAAAGCTGGAATAGTAGTTCAATAGATTCTCCAAGACCAGTTTTTGTTCACCAATTCTGGTTTTCAAAGCATCTCCTTTTGCCTTCTGCGCATATTGTAAGCTCAAATGCAAAGCCTCTAACCAGCCTCCTGAAATGACCAATGCAGAAATCTCAATTCTGTCATTTTCTTTCAAATAACCATTTAGATCTCCATAAGCAGCAGTAACAATTTTCAGAATACTGTCGCGGTTGTCTTGATTCTCAGCAAGCTTGGTAACCACTGAATCGTTGATTCCTCCATCAATGGACATCGCCGAAGCCAATTTCTTGGCAGCAGCAAAATAAATCATACTCTCTTGTTTCTGATCAAATATGGAAGCGTAGCTCAAGTCTGCACCATAAATACCCAAATTGATGGCCTGTTTTGCTTCGCCAATGTACTTGTTTACGTTCTCTACAGGATTAAGCATCTTCTTATCGTAGGCATAGCCTTCTTTTTTGATTAAAGAAGCCATCTCGATGGGAGAAGGTATATTGAAAAATATTTTCTTCAATTGCTCAATGCGCGCTTGATCCATGGAATCCTTCTTGGCATCCATTGGTGGTTGTTGCTGTGCGCTTTGTTGACATCCTCCACAAGAGGTGAACTGCAAAGCCGAAATGGCCAATCCGCTCAATACAACAAAACCAATCAATCTTTTCTTCATACAGGAATATTTAGGTTTGGTCTTAAAACGCTATAAATGTAAAATAGTTTCATCAAATAAGCAACCTTTAATTGTCTATGTCATTAAATGTTGGATGTTTTTTATCATTCCGCTCCATTTTGCCCTCTCTAGTGGTGTTCCTTTGGTCAACTTTTTAAACTCCTCCTCTGTTGTTTGCATCCAATCTTTTTGGTTTTTACTTAAGATCGTCACATTGGGTTCAAACCGGTTTTCAACGTGAGACCTTGAAAATCTATTCCAAGGGCAAATGTCCTGGCAAATATCACAACCAAATGCCCAATCATTCCATTGTCCCTTGTAAGCATGAGGTATAGAATCTTTCAACTCAATGGTAAAATAAGAAATGCACTTACTTCCGTCCACGACATTCGGGCTAACGATGGCCTCAGTAGGACATGCATCGATGCATTTTGTGCAGGTTCCGCAATGGTCAGTAGTTGGCCCATCCGGTTCTAATGCAACATCGATGATTAATTCCGCTAGAAAAAAAAATGAGCCTACTTTCCTCTGTATCAAATTAGCATTTTTTCCCACCCAACCTAGCCCTGACTTGGCTGCCCAAGCCTTTTCTAAAATTGGCGCACTGTCCACAAAACATCTTCCTTCTACCTGTCCCCAATTGGATTGGATGGTGTTCAATAACCCTCTTAATTTGTCTTTAATAACAACATGATAATCTTCTCCGTAGGCATACTTGGCTATTTTCACATCTTCCGCCTGTATCGTCTTTTCAGGGAAATAATTGTACAATAAACTGACAACAGATTGGCTTCCGTTCACCAACTTTCTTGTATCCAGCCGCTCGTCAAAATAACGTTCCATGTAGGCCATCTTTCCATGATGACCATTTTTCAGCCAAGATTCCAGACGCGGAGCTTCTTCCTCTAAAAATCCTGATTTACTGATGCCACAACCGATAAATCCCAGGTCTTTTGCCCATGCCTTCAATTGTTGACTCCGCCGCTGCGCAATGAGATCCATAACTAAAACAACTGTCCAGGGTTTCTCTTCGTTCCCTTTCCAAGATGAGAATAGGTTTTATCAGTAATCTGTCTTCCTCTTGGTGTTCTAATGAGAAACCCTTCTTGAATAAGAAAAGGCTCATATACTTCTTCAATCGTTCCCGAATCCTCTCCCACAGCGGTGGCTATGGTTGTGAGACCAACTGGACCTCCATTAAACTTGTCCATTAAACAAGTTAGAATCTTGTTGTCCATTTCATCCAATCCAAAAGTATCCACATTCAGCGCACTCAAAGCAGTTTGGGTAATATCCAAGGCAATGGTTCCATCTCCTTTGATCTGAGCAAAGTCTCTAACTCTTCTCAAAAGGGCATTGGCAATCCTTGGGGTACCACGGCTTCTTCTGGCCATTTCAAAAGCGGCTGTTTCATGAATGGGTATACCCAATATTCCAGCACTGCGCTCTACGATATCTGTCAAAATTTTAGCATCGTAGTAGGATAACCGAGCGTTGATTCCAAACCTTGCCCTTAATGGTGATGTCAATAAACCTGATCTTGTTGTAGCCCCCACCAAAGTAAATGGATTCAACGCTATTTGAACCGTTCTCGCATTGGGTCCTGTGTCAATAACCAAATCTATTTTAAAATCCTCCATTGCAGAGTACAAATATTCTTCAACCACCGGGCTCAAACGATGAATCTCGTCTATGAATAAGATATCATTGGGCTCGAGATTGGTCAATAGCCCTGCCAAATCAGCAGGCTTGTCCAATACGGGACCTGAAGTAGTTTTTATCCCTACTCCCATTTCATTGGCGATGATATTGGCTAATGTCGTTTTACCCAAACCGGGAGGTCCATGAAGGAGTACATGATCCAAACTCTCCTCTCGCAATTTTGCGGCAGAAACAAAAATTTGAAGATTCTCAAGAACTTGGCGCTGCCCAGTAAAATCATCAAACATTTTGGGCCTTAAGGCTCTCTCAAAATCGCGATCACCGCCATTTTCCGCCTGCTCACGGATATCAAATTCAGACATATAGACAAAGTTAAGTTAATCCTTTAAGATTCTATCCTGATATCTCTCCCACAAGTCTTCAAACAATATTCTTGCCTTGAAAACATATAATGGAGCATAAAAGTTCTGGTCAATTTCGCGGTTGTTTTTTAACATTATCCTGTAGCCATAGCCCATTCCTATTGCTATCCAAGGCGAAAACTTATACTCAATAGAAATTGATGGCTCATACAAGAGTACCCATCCTTCTTTCCATTTTATATTCTCTCCATCCATTTTCCAATGCAAGAATGATCTTCCCCAACCCAATTGAACCGGGAGGGTACCAATCCATTTTTTCTTGTTATAGAATACAAATTCTCCAAACAAAGAGGCGTACCGCATCTTGAGGGGTACCATTTTATTCTGACTGCTTACAAACTCATCAACACCCTTCTCCATCCAATGATAACCTATCCCTAAAGTCAGTCGTTTGTTAAAAATAAGCCCAGCCTTTAGGGCTTGAATACCTATTCTTCTGCCTGTCATAAAGGAATTGTAACTGGACCAATAAAAGGTTGGTTTAGGGGGCACTGACAAATGAGCCTTTAATGTGTCACCCAATGTGTACACTTGAGCATCGGCTCTGAAAAAAGCGAGTTTCAGTGCGCAGAAACAAAAAATCCGCAAACTCAGGTTGCGGATTTTTTTTAAAAGAATCAATTTTTTAATGCGCGTGTTCACCTGCTTTCAAAGGGACAATTTGTGAGACAAAATCCTCTTCGTGCTCTGGATTTGAATAATCATAAGCCCAACGGTGAACTTCTGGAAGTGCTCCTGGCCAGTTACCATGGATATGAGCCACTGGAGTAGTCCATTCCAATGTGTTTGAGTTCCAAGGATTTTGAGTTGCCTTTTGGCCATACCAAATACTATGAAAGAAATTAAATATAAACAACAATTGAGCCGCGCCACCGATGATCGCAAAGGTAGAAATCAAAGGGTTCAGATCCATCACAGCATCCAAGTAATCAAATTCGGAGTAATCATAATAACGACGTGGGGCACCAGCAATACCGACAAAGTGCATCGGGAAAAACACACCAAAACCACAAACCATCGTCAACCAGAAATGTGCATAACCCAATTTAGAATTCATCATTCTGCCATACATTTTAGGGAACCAATGATAAACACCACCTAGCATCCCAAATATAGCGGACATACCCATTACAATGTGGAAGTGAGCAACTACAAAATAAGTATCATGAACGTTCACGTCCAAAGCAGAGTCAGCCAAAATGATACCTGTCAATCCACCCGTTACAAAAGTGCTCACCAAACCAACTGAGAACATCATGGCGGGGGTAAATTTGATATTACCTTGCCATAAGGTTGTAATATAATTAAACGCTTTTACTGCGGAAGGAATAGCGATCAACAACGTGGTGAAAACGAAAACGGAACCGATAAAGGGATTCATTCCTGTCACATACATATGGTGACCCCATACGATGAAAGAAAGGAAACCAATGGCCAAGATTGAACCAATCATCGCCTTGTAACCGAAGATGGGTTTACGTGAATTGGTTGCAATGATCTCAGATGAAATACCCAGTGCAGGTAACAATACGATATAAACTTCAGGGTGACCCAAGAACCAGAATAAATGCTGGAACAAAATGGGTGACCCTCCAGTTACATCCAAAGCTTCACCTTGAATGAAAATATCAGACAAATAGAAGGCTGTACCCATTGTACGGTCCATGATCAATAGAACCACACAAGACACCAACACAGGGAATGACAACACGCCCAATATCGCGGTAACCAATAACGCCCAAATGGTCAAAGGAAGACGGGTCATTTTCATTCCCTTGGTTCTTAAATTGATGATGGTTACAATGTAATTCAAACCACCCAACAAAGATGATGCGACGAAAAGAACCATTGAAATCAACCACAAGGTCATACCCGTACCAGAACCTGGCATAGCCTGAGGAAGGGCAGATAATGGAGGATAAATTGTCCAACCACCTGATGCAGCACCTCCTTCCACAAAGAGGGAAGCTACCATGATTAAACTGGATACCAAGAAAAACCAATAAGACAACATATTCATGAATCCAGATGCCATATCACGGGCACCAATTTGCAATGGAATCAACAAGTTGGCAAAAGTTCCTGACAAACCTCCTGTCAACACAAAAAATACCATAATGGTACCATGAATAGTCACCATTGCCAAATAAGCATTCTTATCCAAAATTCCATCTGGTGCCCATTTGTCTCCAAGAAAGGCGTTTAGAATACCAAACTTTTCTCCTGGCCATCCCAATTGAAGGCGGAAGAAAATAGACAACATTACTGCGATGACTCCCATGAAAATAGCAGTTACCAAAAACTGCTTGGAGATCATCTTATGATCTTGAGAAAAGATATATTTCGAGATAAAGCTTTCCTCGTGATGTCCGTGATCGTGTGAATGTGCTCCCATTTCTCTCTGTCTATTTTTTAATTAATTGATGCCATTGTTTTTGTAGTATCCGCTGCAGGCGAAGCAGGGGCTTCTTCTTTCTTCTCATTCTTGTCTCCACCAAAAGACTTTTGCTCTGCCAACCAAGCGGCATAATCTTCAGGGGTATCCACTACCACTGTCATTTTCATGTTGAAATGCGCAGCGCCACAAACTTTGTTGCATAACAAAATGTAATCAAACTTATCGTTACCCAACTTCTTTCTCATTTCAGCAGTAGTAATGGTTGGCTTCATTTTGAAACGTGTTGGGACGCCCGGTACAGTATTCATTTGAGCTCTGAAATGAGGCATGTAAGCTGAGTGAATAACGTCTTGCGAACGGAAAACAAACTCAATCTCTTGACCCACAGGAATGTGGAACTCCCCTTTTACCAATTTATCATCTGCACCCGCTTTCCATTGGCTGATGCCGTTCAATTCATTTTCTTTCAAATCCAAAATGCGTTGCTTGTGGCGCTTCAATTTGTACAACTGATCTTCCAAACTTTCTTTGTAGCTATCGGGCATTGTTCCTTCTGCCACTCCATTGGCGATTGCCTTTTCAGTTTCAGCAATGTTGTGGTCGATTTCTGCCAATTTAGCGGCAACACCCTCTTCTGTTACCAAACCCAAACCATTGGTTGTTCCGATTAAATTAAAATCAGCGGCACCAAAAACCTTGTTTTCTCCGGGGTAACGAGCTGTCCAGTCAAACTGCTTAGAATACAACTCAATTTGCATTGCTTCAGGAGAAGCAGCACCCGTCATATTGTTCCATGTAATTAATCCGTATACGATGATGAATGCCATGGTAACACCAGGAACCAATGTCCAAATCATTTCCAAACGATTGTCATGTGCAAAGAATTTTGCTCTCCTTGCTGGATTAAAACGGTATTTATTGGCAAACGTGAACAAGAAATAATTCACTACGAAAAATACAATTGTGATCATCCATATATTCACAGACATCAATTTATCCACAGCGACGCCGTGTTCTGAAGCGGACTCGGGCAAATAATCTCCGTATTTCACATAGAGATAAATTACTCCTGAAAAGAACGCAATCATCCAAACGATCCATGCGTTAGCATTCAATCGATTGTCCGCGGCAGTTATTTCCTCCTCACGTGTATTTCTCAAACTGCGAGATAAGTCATACACTTTTGTCAATTGCGCAATCGCTATAATTGCCAAGACCAACACTAAAAGAATGAATAGATTCATTGTTTTTCTTTTTTACTTTCCTACTTAAACATTAAATGCTATGGTGCTCACTTTCCTCTAAAAATGGGTGTTTCGTTGGGATAAGGTTTGCTTTTGTTAATGCCGTTGTAAACATGCGTACAAATAAACCTAAAAAACCAATAAACAAACCAAATTCGAACCAATATGTAAAAGTTTCGTGTCCATGATTTGTTCCTGGCACTACAGCCAAATACAAATCAAAGAAATGAGATACGAAAATGATAACACCCACTCGTGTCAAATACTTGGTATTGCGCTTTGCATCACGTGACAACAATACATAGAAAGGAACGACAAAGTTCACAAAGAAGATGGTCCACATCATGCCCATATAGTGCTCATAACGTGTTTTGAAATAAGTAACCTCCTCTGGAATATCCGAATACCAAATCAACATATACTGGCAGAACCACAGATAGCTCCACAACATAGAAATTGCAAAAATCCATTTGCCCAAATCATGAATATGTGAATTGTTCAAATTCTGGAAATATCCCAAGTTCTTCATCCAAACGATAGAAAGCGTTGCGAAAATCATGGTGGTTACCCACATTCCAGAAAAGATATACCAACCGTACATGGTAGAATACCAGTGTGTATCAATGCTCATCAAAACATCCCAAGACATGGTTGAAGAGAACACAGCAAAGAAAACCAAAAACACTGCACTCTTTCGGTATTGCAAGTAATGTAAAACAGTTCCTCCCTCGGTATCTTCTTGAATAGACCACTCGCGGAATTTGCGTGAGAAGTAAATGAAAGTCCCTGCATATGCCAACATTCTTAACCAGAAGAACCAAGCTGACAAATAGGGTTTTTTATTGGCAATAATCTCATCATAAGCTGGTGAATTGACATCATGCAATTCAGGATCCATCCAATGATACAAGTGATTCAAATGAAACTGACCAGCAAGTACAACCACGATAACAATGGCTACACCAACAGGAATAAACTGGAACATTGCTTCAAAAACTCGCTTCACCATAGCTGACCAAGCAGCTTCAGTGGCGTATTGCAGAGCGTAAAAGAACATTGCTCCCAAAGAAATGGCAAAAAAGAAAAAACCGTTGATGAGGATGTTGGCCCACCAATACTGATGATGTTCTGTATGGTCCACTAACCAGCCGCCAATTAAAGCAACCAAACCAATACCCATACCGATGTTGGTCCATTTGCTGACCCCACTCGGAATTTGAAATTGTAATTTATCTTGTGTCATAATGGTCAATCAATTAGGGTTTGGCTGTTTCTGAAGTTTCTGCAGCTGGTGCAGCTTCTGCTGCAGCCAATACCACCATATCGTTTTTATCATAAGTGGGAGCAGGAACACCTTTTTGAAGGCACTTAACATACTCAACAACTTGCCAACGTTCCAACTTAGTCATTTGAGAAGCGTGCGATCCCATCAAACCTTTTCCATACTGGATGGAATGATACATTTTACCCTCAGCCAAATCTTTCAATTTACCCGGATAATCTGGAGCAACAATCTTTCCGCTTGCAGAAATGGCACCATCGCCCTTTCCTTCCTTTCCATGGCAATGCGCACACATCTTTTGATAGAGCTCTGCACCCTTCTCGATGTTTGTTTTATTGCTCAACAATGGGGATTTAATTTCTAACGCTGCACGCTCATAATCCTCAGGCGTATTTTTCAAAGCATAAGGCATGATCATAAAGGAAGAACCAGCACTGGTCAATTTCTCTGCGCGTTTCATATCTGCCTCCATGAAAGGAACGGTTCCAACAGCAGGCTTTCTCGATAACTTGGTTACTACACCAGCATCTGATTTCTGTTGCCAAGTCCAATCCATGTGCTTATTGCTTCCGTAATCCACGTAAGCTTCCAAAGCGGGGGAGCGATACATGTCAGGCATGTATTCATAACCAGCAGAATTGGGATCTACACGGCATGAAGTGACTGCCAATACTACAGCCAAGGCTGCTGTAATTTTAATCAATGGGCGCTTCATAATCAATAATTCTTTATGCTTAATTCATAAACATCTGTTGTGTTGATCAAAGCCTCGATATCGGACTCTGACATACCACTGTTTTGATCAGTGGTAATTTCCATGACAAATTTATCATCAGTGGTTCTAGGGTCTGGATTACTAGCTGGCATGCCTGGTAAAGTTCCATTGCGCAACAAATAGGTCAACACCATTCCGTGTGCACCACAAAAGACTGAAAATTCAAAAATAATTGGAACAAAAGCAGGTGCATTTTCAATCCAAGAAAAACTGGGCTTACCACCTATATTCATTGGCCAATCGTGAATCATGAAATACCAAGTCCCCAAAATCGCCAAAGCTGTTCCGGTAGAGGCATACATAAATGAGGCTATTGCCAAACGTGTACGCTTAACACCAATTACAGGATCTAATCCGTGAACTGGAAAAGGAGAGAATACGTCTTTTACACGAATTCCTTTTGCAACCAACGCACGAGCTCCATCCATTAACTTCTGGTCGTCATCGTACATTACGTGAAATACTTTATTTGCCATGGTTGTATTTTATACCAATTAGTGTTTTTCTGCTTCTTTTTTGTAAGACTCACCGCTCATCTTCAAGATGGTTTTCAATTCATTCAAAGCTAGCACCGGGAAGTATCGGGCAAACAATAAGAACAAAGTGAAGAAGATTCCAATGGTTCCTATGAACATACCCACATCAATTCCAGATGGGTGAAACTCACCCCAAGCACCGGGTACATAATCTCTGTGAATTGAAGTAACGATGATTACAAAACGCTCGAACCACATACCGATATTCACAACGATAGACAAAACGAATGTTGCGGCTAAATTGGTTCTGATTTTCTTGAACCAGAACAATTGAGGACTGATAACGTTACACGTCATCATCATCCAATACGACCAACTGTATGGACCAGAGAAACGGTTGATGAAGGCGTAAGCCTCATACTCTACTCCGCTATACCATGAAATAAACAACTCCGTCAAGTAAGCAACCCCTACAATTGATCCTGTAACGATAATTACAATGTTCATGTATTCCACGTGCTTCACGTGAATGTAAGCCTCTAAATTCATGGTCTTGCGCATGATCAACAACAATGTCAATACCATTGCGAATCCCGAGAAAATTGCTCCAGATACGAAATAAGGAGGGAAGATGGTAGTATGCCATCCAGGTACTACCGAGGTAGCAAAGTCCATGGATACAATAGAGTGAACAGAGAATACCAAAGGTGTGGCAATACCTGCCAATACCAAAGAAACCTCTTCAAAACGAGTCCAGTTTTTAGCTCTACCAGACCACCCAAAACTAAGGATGCTATAGAATCGTTTCATGCCTGGCTTCACCATTCTATCACGAATGGTGGCAAAATCTGGAATTAAACCAATGTACCAGAAAACCAGTGATACTGAGAAGTAGGTTGAAATTGCGAATACGTCCCACATCAAAGCTGAGTTGAAGTTGGGCCATAGTGATCCAAATTGGTTAGGCAAAGGCAAAGTCCAATAAGCCATCCAAACACGACCCATGTGAAACACGGGGAATATGGCCGCCATGATTACCGCAAAGATGGTCATCGCCTCAGCAGAACGGTTAATCGCCATTCTCCAACGCTGACGGAACAACAACAATACCGCAGAGATCAAAGTACCAGCATGACCGATACCCACCCACCAAACGAAGTTGGTGATGTCCCATGCCCAACCTACTGTCTTGTTCAAACCCCATGCACCGATACCGGTTCCCACAAGGTAGGCAATACAGCTTATACCATAAATGGCAATGATTGCGGCTATGGTGATAGCAATTTTCCATTCACGTGGAGCAGGCCCTTCAATGGGTCCACAGATGTCCTTCGTGATGTCATGATAGGTCTTGTGACCTAAGATGAGGGGTTGACGGATAGAAGCTTCTTTTAACATAGGATTTTATTATGCTTCGGTTTCAATGTTTCTAACTTTTGTCATGTAGTAGATATTGGGTTGAATACCTACCTCTTCAAGTGCATGGTAAGAACGGTTGTTCTTAGAACGTGCAGTGTTTTCGCTGGCCGTGTCATTCAAGTCACCAAACACGATGGCATGTGTAGGACAAGCTTCAGCGCATGCTGTAACAATCGCACCATCTGCTACAACTTCACCACGCTTCTTGGATTCAATCTTACCTGCCTGAATGCGCTGTTGACACATGCTACATTTCTCCATTACCCCACGTGTACGAACTGTAACATCTGGGTTCAAGACCATACGCATGGTTTCGTCTTGAGATGGATTAAATTTCGCAAACTTGTCATTGGTTACATAATTGAACCAATTGAAGCGACGAACTTTATATGGACAGTTGTTGGCGCAATAACGTGTACCGATACAACGATTGTAAGCCATATTGTTCAAGCCTTCATTGCTATGTGTTGTAGCGGCAACTGGACAAACCGTCTCACAAGGAGCATGGTTACAGTGCTGACACATCATAGGCATGTGAACAGTTTGGGGATTTTCTGTTGGGATTTCCATATCGCCGTAAGCAGCAATGGTTCCCAAACCTTTGTTTTCTTTAGTCTCTTCTAATGTTGTAAAATCGGAAGTGAAGTAACGGTCAATGCGCATCCAATGCATATCGCGGTGACGACGAACTTCATCTTTACCTACCACTGGAACGTTATTCTCAGTGTGGCAAGCAGTAATACACGCACCACAACCAATACAACTCGTCAAGTCGATGGTCATTCCCCAACGGTGTCCAACATTCTCTACAGGATGATCAGCCCACAAATCCATTTCTCTCACAGGAACGCGGTCACCCTTGGCTGTGATTTCTCCATCACCATTTACGTCATGATGAACAGGCAAAGTATTGGCTGTATTCCATGAAGCTTTTCCTTTCTCGGCTGATTTCTCTTTCAAGTAAGCAGCTAAAGTTGTTTCTTTTACAACAGAGTCACGACCCATCACAGTGCTATGCAACTGTGTAGAGGCCATTGGATATTTTTCTTTGGTATCTTCAATGCTCACATCATATGCAGCATAGATTCCTTTGTTAATCAATGCGAAAGCGTTTTTACCAATGGTCATGCGCTTTTCGCCATCCATGATGTAATCACCATCACCATCCACCTGATAAGCCGCCTTTCCAATCACTTCATCATTGGCTCCACGTCCATAACCCAGAGCGATACTCAATGTACCTCTCTTCTGACCAGGAGTTGCTACAGCTGGAAGAACAATTTCCTTTCCATTGGCTACTACCTTTACTAAGGATGATTCCTCTTGTTCTCCGATGTACAAATTCAACCCCATTTCCTCCATATCCGCAGGTGCCATGGCAACATAATTGTCCCAGGTTACTTTGGTAATCGGATCTGGAGTCTCATGCAACATAGGATTATTGGCATGGTTACCTAAACCAAGATTCACTGACGTGTACAATGACATTTCCCACTTGCCACCTTTCTTACTAGAAATCTTTGACAAGCTTTCATTCACAGAAGAAACTGAAGCTGTTGCCGTTGGCAATGCAGTAGCAACTGCTGCCATGGCTGATGCTGTAGCAAAATCCACTGCCTCAACAGCAGGAGCTGTGTTAGCCGCAAAAGTACCATTGTGAACAGCTGTGTACCAGTTAGAGTCTGATTCCATCATTGCTGGTGTATAACCGGCATTGAATGTAGTTCTTAGATAATCGTAGTAACTGGTATTGCTACCTGACCAAGCTAAATAGTTCTGACCAGCAGATCTGGTGTTATAAAGCGGGTTGATGGTAGGTTGAACCAAATCCGTTCTACCCACTACTGCACTCAAATCATCCCATGATTCCAATTGATGATGGTCTGGTGCCAAGAAATTACACAAAGCGCCTGTCTCATCTGCAAACAAAGCAGTTGAAACTTTGGTCTTTACTTTGGACATGGCTGCACCAAAATTCAGGTGAGCTAAATTATAAACTGGGTTACTACCGTGAACAATCAAAACATCAACCGAACCATTGTTCATCTCAGCTACCAACGCCTCCACTTCGGCATCATTACCCGCAAACAGATTCAAATGGTTGGTCATATCAATGGTTGAACCATAGTTGTTCAACATCTGATTAATGGCAATCGCTACTTTTTGAGCATCCGCATCATTGCTTCCAGCAACAACCAATGATTTACCAGCGTTGGCTTTCAACTCAGCCGCCATCTTGGTGAAAACTGAAGACTCGATGCCTTCCACTTGTGCCTTCGCTCCGTTTAATGCGTTGTAAATTGCCGCCAGAACCTGACCTTCTTGAGAAGGCTTGATGGCTACACGAACATCGGCATTGGAACCTGTCAAAGACATCGTTGTCTCAAACTGGTAATGTTTGCTCATGTTTCCATTTTCCGGACGGCGACCATTGGCGTATGCCCCTTGATAAAGATTGGAAGTTAACCAAGAACCCAAGAAATCAGCAGCAACACTGACAATAACTTGAGCCTTCTCAAAATTGTATTGTGGGACAACGGCTTTACCAAAAGCCTCTTGATTGGCTTTGGTCATACCAAAGTAAGAAACCACATCATATTGAATGTGTTTTACTTTACCTGAGTATTTGTTGGCAAACGCATTGATTGCGTTCTTCGTCGTTTGACTAACAATGGTATTGGAGATAATTCTCACATTCTGAGCTGCATTCAACAACTCTAGCATCTCTTTATCTAAGTTAGACCAAGTGATGTCTGCTGAACCTGCTTTTGGGCCTTTTAAACGATCCTCATCATAAATCTCCAATACAGAGGCGTTGATGCGCGCATTAATTGCCCCATTGCCCAACCCGTATGACTTATTACCTTTGATAAAGATTGGACGACCTTCACGTGTCTTCACTAGAATATTGGCGTAATCTGAACCATCATAATAGGTGGTTGCATAGAAATTAGGGATACCAGGCGTGATATCCTCGGGCTTCACAACGTAGGGAATACTTTTCACTACGGGCGCTTCGCAAGCCGCTAATGTTGCTGCAGCAACACTGAAACCCATGAACTTTAAGAAGTCACGACGTCCTGTATTGGCTTTTGATAATTTTTCATCAGCAAAAGCATTCAATCCGTTGCTTGCAGGAGCAAACTCGTGAGAAACTGCTTCTTGGAAAGATTCGCGATTGCTGAATTCTTCCAAGCTGGTCCAATATTTTTTATTGTTACTCATGTTCGTAGATCCTAAAAATTAATAGTGACACTTACCACATTCCCATCCGCCCATCTCTTTCACGGTTACCTCGCCATCTTCCATGATGTCTTTCAAGGTGCGCTTTCCAACCGCTGATGATTTGAATCGCTTGTGCATTTCTTCGTAATAGTCAGAACTTGCCAAATCAATATTTGCCTTATTGTGACACTCGATACACCACCCCATGGTCAATGTTGGCTTGGTTAATTTGATTAAACCAACAACGTCTTCTTGTGCGTTGATTTCTTCCACAGGGGCTAAACGACCCACATTATATGTTTGAACAGGACCGTGGCATTGTTTACAATCCAACTTGGCTCCAGTAACGTGCAAGCTATGATTGAAGTTTACGTGATCTGGTAAATTGTGAACTTTATTCCACTGGATAGGCTTCTGCTCATAATTGTCAATGTATTGCCCTGTAGCAGGATCAAAACCGATTGCTGCATAAATCTTAGCAATTTCTTTTTCGCCTGAAATAGCACCTTTTTTAATCCCCTTGTGACAGTTCATACAAATATTCACTGAGGGAATACCAGCATGCTTTGACTTGGAGGCTGAAGAGTGACAGTATTGACAATCAATCTCATTTTGACATGCATGAATGTTGTGAGAGAACCATACTGGTTGATCAGGCATATAGCCTTGGTTAATGCCGATTCTATATAACTTTTGGTAACCTACCACGCCAAGATACAAAAAGATGAAAAGTCCAATAATGCCAACAAACTTTTTGTTGGTCCACATCCATGACCTAGCAGATTGCCAATAGGTTTTATCTTCAACAGGAGCCAAGCCATCACGCTCATGAACAGCCTGTTTCAATGACTTGGAAATGTTAGCAGCAGAGGCTCCAATGATGGCCAAAATGACTCCAACAATAATCAACCAAATGGTGGTACTGTTGTCATTTTCACCTTCAAATTCTGCAGCAATCTTGTCATTAATTGTTGGGCATTTTTCGGCCAAGGCAGCTGCAGCATTTTTATCGCCACCACCTGAACCACCGCCTGACTTGACGTAGGCCATGATGTCTTTGATCTCTCCTTCATCAACAGCTTGCGCGGCCATCCATCCAAATTGGGGGACGTACTTATCTACCAAACCTTTGATGTAGGGATCTCCTGAACCTGCCGCTGCTTGTGGATTCTGAATCCACTTGATCAGCAAAGCGTCTTTCCCCGCCCAGCGTTGGTCAATACCCTTTAAACCTGGTGCTGCAAGGACCTCCTCTGTAATCTTGTGACAAGATGCACAATTTGCCTTGAACAATTTTTCACCATTTGCAGCGTCACCACCCTCGTGAATAGAGGCGTAAGCTTGCTGAGCACTCATTCCTACCATCAACACCGCGGCGATGAGTAGTCTAAAAAATCTTTTCGAAAAGCCTGTCATTTCTAGGATTTTACAATTTTTCCAATTTGGAATCAAGCGCAAAAATAACCACAGACGTATATCATAGAACTGTCATGAGACGCATTTTTCTAATTTAAAATGATTCTAAATAAAAATGTTTTCACAAGATTTCACAGAGTGCTGATTTTGTGCGCTTTGTGTCTTTTTTTAACGGATATGAACTAAGCTAAGTGAAAAAAAACTACCTTTGAAACATGACTGAAAAATGCAAAATAATTTGTGTTCTTGTGTTGTGGTTTTTGTTTCAACCTGCCAAATCACAGCCCAATTTGTCTTATGAAACAAATTCGGGTTATGTTACGTGGAAAGTGCCCTCATCTGTTCAGGAATTGGAATTAAAATCAAGAAAGCTATCCGAACAGCCGGGCTACAGGATTCAAATTTTCATCGGTAGTTTGGATGACGCAAAAAAATTCCGACAGGACTATATTTTCAATCATCCTGGTGCATTGGTTTACCTTTCCCAAAATATACCTGACCATGTTTTGCGCTTGGGGAATTACCTCTCCAAAGTAGAAGCACGTGAGGCTTTAAAAGAGGTTCGCAAAGAAATACCCTCTTCTTTTATTGTAGACGATATGGTGGAGCCACCGAGGATTGAAATCAATTCGAATGATCAAAAAGATTGATAATCGTCAGTTGATTGCAAAAACCTAAACTTTACATTTGACAAAATAATTTTTCATGCCCATCTATCATCAATTAGGGTCCATCCCCCACAAACGACATACGGTGTTTCCAAAAGCTTCTGGAGGAATTCATTACGAGCAGCTTTTTGGCACTGAAGGATTTAGCGGAACAGCGTCACTGTTGTACCACGTGCATCGCCCTACAATGATCAAATCCATTGGCCACGCTCAGAATGTTCAACCTATTGCGGCTGTTGACAAAAACATAAGCCCATACATGATCAAAGGGTTTCAGGCTGCTCCTACAGCCGACTTTTTGGAGAGCAGGAAAGTTGTTATGTTTAACAACGATTTGCACATTAGCGTGGCTGCTCCTACATCAACCATGTCTTCTTATTTTTATAAGAATGCCGACGCGGATGAAGTGATTTTTGTTCATCAAGGAACGGGCAAACTAAGAACCTTATTGGGTAACTTAACTTTTGGCTACGGCGATTATTTGGTTATTCCCAGAGGAATGATTTACCAAATTGAATTCGACACTCCAGAAAATCGTTTGCTCATTATAGACAGTTTCAGTCCCATCGTTACTCCTCACAGGTACCGCAATGAATTTGGACAATTACTCGAACACTCTCCGTTTTGCGAACGAGATATCAGGAGACCTCAAGATCTTGAAACCCATGACGAGCTTGGTGAATTCACGATGAAAATCAAAAAACAAGGCGTTCTTCACACCCTAGTTTACGCCAGCCATCCATTTGATGTAGCTGGATGGGATGGTTACAATTATCCCTTTGCTTTTTCCATTCATGACTTTGAGCCCATCACAGGAAGAGTGCACATGCCACCTCCCATTCATCAGACATTTGAGGGGCACAATTTTGTCATCTGTTCATTTTGTCCCAGACTCTATGATTATCATCCACAATCCATCCCTGCGCCTTATAATCACAGCAACATTGATTCCGATGAAGTTTTGTACTATGTAGACGGTGATTTTATGAGCAGAAACCATGTGGAAAAAGGGTTTTTAAGTTTGCATCCAGGCGGTATCCCCCACGGGCCTCATCCAGGGGCATACGAAAGAAGCATTGGCCAAAAAGAAACGTTGGAATTGGCCGTTATGGTGGACACTTTCAAACCCCTAAAATTGACACAAGAGGCCGTGGCATGGAGCTTAGACAATTATGTACAATCTTGGTTAGAAAAATAAATTATGATAACAGATACTACCTCATTAAAACTAGAAAAGGTCTTTGCTGAAGCGCAAGACTTTTTGCCCATTTTAGGTACAGACTATGTTGAATTGTACGTGGGCAATGCCAAGCAAGCAGCTCATTATTACATGAGTGCCTGGGGATTCCAACCTGTTGCTTATGCTGGATTGGAAACTGGACTTAAGGACAGGGTTTCCTACGTGCTGGAGCAAGATAAAATCCGTTTGGTATTGACCTCTCCTTTGCAACAAGATGGACCCATCAACGCACACATCAACGCACACGGAGATGGTGTTAAAGTTGTTGCCCTTTGGGTTGATGACGCCAAATATAGCTGGGAACAAACTACTCAACGCGGCGCCAAGAGCAACATGGAGCCAGTTGTAATGAAAGACAATGAAGGAGAAGTAGTAGTTTCAGCCATTCACACCTATGGTGAGACCTTGCATTACTTTATTGAAAGAAAAAACTACAATGGTATTTTCCTTCCTGGTTACCAAGCATGGAATCCAGATTTTAAAGCCACTGATGCAGGACTGCTTTACATAGACCATATGGTGGGCAATGTTGGTTGGAATGAAATGAATACTTGGGTTGACTTTTATGCCAAAGTAATGGGATTCACCCAGTTGGTCAGTTTTGATGATAAAGACATTAGTACAGAGTACACTGCACTTATGAGTAAGGTTATGGCCAATGGAAATGGTCGAATTAAATTTCCAATCAATGAGCCTGCTGAAGGACGTAAAAAAAGTCAAATCGAAGAATACATTGACTTTTACAATGGCGCAGGCGTGCAACATATTGCAGTAGCAACTGAGAACATTATTGAGACAGTCAAGCGTCTGAAGGCTGGAGGTGTTGAATTTTTATACGTTCCTCCATCCTATTATGATGACGTTTTGGATCGCGTTGGTCAAATCGACGAAGACCTTGCTCCGTTGAAAGAATTGGGTATCTTGATTGATCGTGATGATGAAGGATATTTGCTTCAACTATTCACCAAACCTGTTTTGGACCGTCCAACCATGTTCTTTGAGATCATTCAAAGAAAAGGAGCCAAAAGTTTTGGAAAAGGAAATTTCAAAGCTTTGTTTGAATCCATAGAACGTGAGCAGGAAAGAAGAGGGACGTTGTAAATCCATCTGTAATAGAACAAAAAAACCCGCAGTTGCGGGTTTTTTTTTTAATGATTTATTCTCAAGCTGCCACTCCCATGTTTCTCAAGTGAGCATAGTGTGAAGCAACAGCGCCGATGAATGTTTTATACTCATAATACTGAATACCAAATTCCTTGCAGGTGTCCTTCACGATGGCACTGATTTTAGGATAGTGAACATGAGAAATGCGCGGGAACAAATGATGCTCTATTTGATGATTCAATCCGCCAGTAAAGAAGAGTACAACTCTATTGCTGGTCGCAAAATTCGCAGTACCCTTTAACTGCGTTATGGCCCATTCATCCTTGGTTGCCTTGTCTTCAGCATTCATAAATGATGTATACTCTACGACGTGCGCAACTTGAAATACCAAAGCGATTAGAATGCCCGTTGTTGCTGCGACTATTGCAAAGCCCACCAGGGCTTTTGCCCAACCCACAACAATAATGGGAATAACCAATGCAAGAACCAAGAACCCTACTTTACCAATCCAAAAAGTCAGATGCGATTTGAAATCCAATTTTCTGAACTTTACACCCCCTACTTTTTGACTAAAATATTTTTCAAAGTCCGCCCACCAAATCCAATTCAAATAAGTCACTGCGTACAAGAAAGAGACATACCAGTGTTGGAAACGATGCATCTTCTTTTTTTCTTGGTGGGGGTTGGTTCTTATGAATGGCTCAATATCGATATCATCGTCTAATCCTTCAACGTTGGTGAAACTATGGTGCACCAAATTGTGTTTGATTTTCCAAAGATTGACATCCCCTCCCATAAAGTTAAGGCTGAAACCCATAACATTATTGACCCAAGCGTATTTTGAAAAAGAACCGTGGGCACCATCGTGCATTACATTAAAACCTATACCGGCCAATAGTAGACCCATTGATATACAAAGTAAAACACTCCAAACACCTGCAGGTACCATCCACACCATCAACCAATAATTAACTGCAGCTGCAACAATATAAAACATTGCTTTGGACCACAATTTCCAGCCTCCGGTCATTTCAATTTTGTTGTCTTCAAAATAAGCATAAACCTTTTTCTGCAAACGATCAAAAAATGGGTGCTCTTCTTGGTTGTAGGTGAATTTACTCATGTGTTAAAACTAGTTGCTTCTTTTTGCTCCACTGAAAAACTTCTTTTTTACGCCGCCTTTATTTGGTCCAGCTGAACCTGATCTTCCACCTTGAAAACCGCCGCCATGGCTATTTCCGTAGCTTGATCTGTTTCCGCTGTTTTCTGTTCTTCCTTCACCTCTTGGCTCACTTCTACGCTCTCCACCGCGATTTTCTCCACCACGATTTTCTCCACCACCAAAGCCTCTGCTCTCTCCTCTATTTTCTCCTCTGCCATCGTTGCGTCTTGCTCCACCACCTCTTGAATCATTGCGTCTTGCTCCACCGCCAAATCCTCTGCCTTTTCCTTTGTAACCTCTGCTTGGTCCACCGCTTCTGTTTCCACCACGTTGTGGTTTTTCCAACACGTCAGCCAAATCTCTCTCCGAAAGTACGAAAGGATGGTCAGTATTTTTAACAATTTCTAAATCTAAATGCTTTTCAATTTCGTGCAATATATCACGATCATCCTCACAACAAAAAGAAATTGCTTTACCTTTTGCTCCAGCCCTTCCCGTGCGGCCTATTCTATGAACATAAGTTTCAGCATTTTCTGGCATATCAAAGTTGATGACATAAGGAAGTTGATCTACATCAATTCCGCGTGATGCCACGTCTGTTGCTACCAAAATTCTGGCCTTGTTTCTTTTAAAATCACCCAAAGCTCTTGTGCGCGCACCTTGACTCTTGTCCCCGTGAATGGCGACAGCACGATAACCTTGTTCTTGTAAATCTTCCTCAACACGATCAGCTCCGCGCTTGGTTTTGGTGAAAATCAATACTTGACCTTCAGCGTTGTCATCCAACCATTGGGTTAACATTGCACGCTTACGGTCTCTGCGTAAAATCACCATCTCCTGTTCAATGCTGTCCACTCTTTGCTCAGATGGAGCAATATCCAATTGCTTGGGGTCATTTAAAATTCCCATGGCCAATTTGCGAACGTCTGGCGGCATAGTTGCACTAAAGAACAACGTTTGCTTTTGCTCAGCGCACAATGATTCGATGGTCTTAATGTCATGAATAAATCCCATGTCCAACATGCGATCCGCTTCATCTAAAACCAAAAACTCAACCTTACTCAAATTGACATGACCTTGGTTGTGCAAATCCAACAAACGGCCTGGGGTAGCAATTAAAACATCCACACCACGACGAAGATTCTTGATTTGCTCATAAGCTGAAACACCTCCATAAATGACAGTGTGGCGAATGCGCATGTACTTGGAGTAATCACGCAAAGATGTTCCAATTTGCATGGCCAATTCACGTGTTGGTGCCAACACCAAAGCTTTGATTCCTTTGTCTTGGCGATTGGCCAAGCAATGCAATACAGGTAGTGTAAACGCTGCTGTTTTTCCAGTACCGGTTTGGGCGCAACCCAAAACATCCTGGCCCTCAATGGCCCACTCAATTGTTCCTTCTTGTACTGGGGTGGGATTTTCATATCCCGCATCTTTCAATGCCTTTAGGATAGACGTATCTAGTCCTAGCTCTTCAAATGACTTCATTAATAAATTTTTTTGCTGTCCGAGTTATAACAACTTCTTCCTGATTCTATCCGTAACATTTACTCGGAAAACAAAAAAAAGAAATCGTAGCCGCACAATTATTTCGGGGCAAAGATAGTGCTTATCAACAGTTTATTCACAAAAAAAATCGACCGAAGTCGATTTTAATGTTTTCCAAGTTGTATTCTTTAACAAAATTCTTCGTACACCATTTTCAAGTGTTCCGCAATCATATCGGCCGTTCTTCCTTCAATGTGGTGGCGTTCTACCATGTGCATCAACTTGCCATCTTTGAACAAGGCGATGCTGGGAGATGAAGGAGGATAAGGCAGCATATACTGTCTGGCCCTAACAACGGCATCTCTGTCTACACCTGCAAAAGCAGAAACCATCTTGGAAGGGGCCTTAGCGGTTCCTTCCAATGATTTTCTAACGCCGGGTCGCATGCTTCCTGCTGCACAACCACACACTGAATTCAAAACCATTAATACTGTCCCTGTGGAGTTGACAGCTGCATCGACAGCTTCAACAGTCATGGTTTGTTCAAATCCCAATTGATCTAATTCCGCACGCATCGGTGCTACTAATTCTGGAGGATACATCTTACTTTATTTTTTACAAATATCTGATTCTAATCTTTACACAACAGCAACTTTGGTCACTTTACTCACTTTGCCCAATAACTTTGGGCACTCTGAAATAATACATGTCCTTTTGTGGGGCATTTTTCAGTGCTTCTGCCTGTGTAATGGGATGCTCTATCTTGTCTTCACGCAGAACATTGTTATTGCGTTCATTGACAAAAATCAAAGGCTCCACACCCTCTACATCCAAGGCATTGAGCTGATCTACAAAAGCCAACATGTTGGTCAAATCCTTGACCATGGCCTCTTTACTGGTTTCATCAAATTCCAATTTGGCCAGTTCAGCCAAACGGTCAACGGTTTCTTTGTCAATTTTCATTTCTCAAACAATCTTGAATGCTCTTAAAAACTTTGTCGCGCAAACTTACAACATCTGCCTCTGTCATTCCTAGGGTTGAAATGGGTTTCAACACGGTAACCCTCACCAATTGCGGCAACGAAAAAGAAAAAAGTTTACTAGGATCTAACATTACCTTGTGGTTGTTGTGCCAGACAACAGGTACAATGGGGACTTGCTTTTCAATGGCCAATCTAAAAGCTCCCGTTTTAAAAGTTCGCATGATGGGGGCTTCATCGGGAATGGTTCCCTCAGGGTAAATGGCAATGTTCTCTCCCCTGTTCAAGGCCTCACCTGCCAATTGCAATGACAGATAAGCCTCACGGGGATTGCCTCTGTGCACTGGAATATCTTGCTTTCTGAAGAACAACGAGAACAAGGGCCATTTCAGCAACTCTGCTTTTCCGATAAATAAAAAGTACCGATCCAGTACCGCGTACATAAAAACCGTATCGAGATAACTGATGTGATTGCTAGTGGCTATAAAGGCTGTTTTGGGAATAAATGATTTGTTCTTTATTACAACAGGGCAAAAAATCAATGTTCTAATCAACCAAGACCAAAATCGCTTCAATAAAAACGCTAAAGAATATGTCTTTTTACTTTGCAACAACAACCAGAAAAAAGGGAAAAGCAACAGTAATGTCGCCCAAAATACAGCCCCTATCCAGAGTTTGTAGACAAAGTAAACTGGTCCCAACAGGGTTTTCATTGTGCCTTTACATCAATGGAAAGCTCATCCAATTGTTTTTGATCGATGACCGATGGAGCATCAATCATCACATCTCTTCCGCTGTTGTTTTTAGGGAAGGCAATGAAATCACGGATACTGTCGGAACCACCAAACAATGAACACAAGCGGTCAAAACCGAAAGCGATTCCACCGTGTGGCGGCGCTCCGTATTCAAAGGCGTTCAACAAGAATCCAAACTGAGCTTGTGCCTCCTCTGGGGTGAATCCCAAAAGATCAAACATTCTGGCCTGAACATTTCTATCGTGGATACGAATGGATCCACCGCCTACTTCGACGCCGTTGATGACAAAATCATATGCGTTGGCATTTACAGATCCAGGATTGTTGTCCAATAAGTCAATGTGCTCTGGCTTAGGTGAAGTAAACGGATGGTGCATGGCAAACCAACGTTGTGCTTCTTCATTCCATTCCACCAATGGGAAGTCCACCACCCACAGAGGCTTAAATACGTTTGGATTTCTCAACCCCAATAAATTGCCCATGTGCAAGCGCAGCTCACCCAATTGCTTGCGGGTGGCGTGCAGATCGCCAGATAGTATTAAAATCAAATCACCTTCTACAGCGCCCATTTGCGCAGCAATTTCTTTCCATTGCTCTTGGTTGTAAAATTTGTCCACGGAAGATTTAAAAGCACCCTCTGGTTGGCACAAGCAATAAACCAAACCTTTTGCTCCAATTTGTGGTCGCTTGACCCACTCAGTCAATTCATCCAATTGTTTGCGGGTGTAATTCCCTGCACCTTTGGCTACAATTCCCAAAACGCATTGTGCCGCATCAAAAACTTGGAAACCTTTGTTTTGCATCAGCGCAGAGAGGTCGTTGAACTTCATATCAAAACGCACATCTGGCTTATCAGAACCGTAGTACTGCATGGCATCGGCGTAGGTCATGTGCGGAACATTTTCCAATTCTATTCCTTTTACATCACGGAACAAAGTTTTGACCAAGTCTTCAAACATATTGAGGATGTCCTGTTGCTCAACAAAAGCCATCTCACAGTCAATTTGGGTAAACTCCGGTTGACGATCAGCGCGCAAATCCTCATCACGGAAGCAGCGCACAATTTGATAATAGCGATCATAACCGCTTACCATCAAGAGCTGTTTAAACGTTTGAGGAGATTGGGGAAGAGCATAAAATTGCCCAGGATTCATTCGGCTGGGAACAACGAAGTCACGCGCTCCTTCTGGGGTAGACTTGATCAAATAAGGTGTTTCAATTTCCAAGAATCCCTGTTGATCCAAAAAGTTTCTGGCTACAATTCCCATGCGGTGACGGAGCATAAGGTTGTTTTTCAAAGGATTTCTGCGTAAGTCCAAGAAACGCCATTGCATGCGCAAATCATCCCCGCCATCGCTTTCATCTTCTATTGTAAATGGTGGGGTTTTAGAGGTATTGAGCAATGTAAAATCAGTGACTTGAATTTCGATATCTCCCGTAGGCATTTGCGCATTTTTCGAATGTCTTTCGATGACTATACCGGTGGCTTTTATGACAAATTCGCGGCCCCATTTTCTGGCTTCTAAACAGAGTGCTTCATGGGTTTCCATGTTGAAAGCCAGTTGAGTTATGCCATAACGATCACGAAGATCGACGAAGGTCATACCACCCAGGTCGCGGCTGCGTTGCACCCAACCGCTCAGGGTGACGGTTTGACCAATATGTTCAGCGCGGAGCTCTCCGCAGGTATGTGTACGATGCATGGTGAAAAAATTTGAAGGACAAAGATAAGGAAAGGTGGATGAGTATATCGGTGGATTGGTAAATCAGTGAATCGGTTAATCAGTAGATCGGTATATCGGTGGATCGGTGGATCAGTAAATCAGTGAATCGGTTAATCAGTAGATCGGTATATCGGTGGATCGGTATATCGGTGGATCAGTGGAATGGTAAATCAGTGAATCGGTTAATCAGTAGATCAGTATATCGGTGGATTGGTAAATCAGTGAATCAGTAGATCAGTGAATCGGTTAATCAGTAGATCAGTGAATCGGTGAATTGGTAAATCAGTGAATCAGTAAATCGGTTAATCAGTAGATCAGCATATCGGTGGATGGGTGTATGGCATAACTTATATGATATTCCTATTTTTAATTTATTTCGATATTCCTCTTTTTGCTTGTGTTTTGCAATATGACAGAGAACATAAGTTACGAAAAATTGGAAATTTGGAAAGAGTCTTTGAGACTTAGTATTTTCATCTATAAAAATATTCGCAAGAGCAGGTGGACTGACGCATCATTGATACAGCAAATAAGAAGATCCATTACTTCTGTTACCCTGAATATAGCCGAGGGAATGTCCAGAAAAACCAAAAAAGAAAAAGAACATTTTTTGACCATTGCATTTGCCTCATGCATGGAAACCAGAGCCACACTCAGAATCATCCAAGAACTCAATGATCAAGCATTTGATATCGACAAGCTCATAGAGGAAACAGGTATTTTATCCAGAAGAATTTCAGCATTTCGTCAAGTTGTAAACTAAATACCCCATTCAATTCCACCCATATACTGATTCACCGATCTACTTATTCTCTAATTTACCGATTCACTAATCTACCGATCTACCGATCTACCGATCTACCGATCTACTAATCTACTGATCTACTGATTTTCCAATCCACCGATTCACTGATCTACCGATTTACTGATTTACTGATTTACCGATGAACCATTTCACTTTTGTAGGAAATTTGCAATGATTTGGAGTTCGTAATTAATCTTTCTCAACGCACACTATCACATAAATATCTCCAACCAATCCAATAAAGATTAACTTTGAGATATGAAAATGGTTGTCGATTATCTGAGTTCTATTGATCCTGTATGGGCGGCATTTTATGCAACATGCTTTACATGGTTGGTGACTGCCGCGGGGGCCGCGCTTGTTTTTCTTTTTAAAACGCTGCACCGCAGATGGCTTGATGGCATGTTAGGATTTACGGGGGGAGTAATGATTGCGGCTAGTTTTTGGTCGTTATTAAATCCTGCCATAGAAATGAGCCCGGGTGAAGGTTTTGTCAAAGCCATTCCAGCAGCTGTTGGTTTTGCTGCAGGTGCGCTGTTTCTCTTCTCATTGGACAAATGGCTTCCCCATTTGCATTTGAATTTTCCAGAGGAGAAAAAAGAGGGTGTCAAAACCAACTTGCAAGGAACCATCCTTTTGGTGCTGGCCATCACCTTGCACAATATTCCAGAAGGCTTAGCGGTAGGGGTTTTATTCGGAGGTGCTGCAGCTGGTGTTCCAGAGGCCACCATCGGAGGTGCAGTAGCACTGGCAGTGGGTATTGGTCTTCAAAATTTCCCTGAAGGTATTGCTGTTTCTTTCCCCTTGCGTCGGCTAGGTTTATCCCGCAAAAAAAGTTTTTTCTATGGACAACTTTCTGCCATTGTTGAACCCATTGCGGGTGTGATTGGCGCCTTGGCCGTGATGCAAATGTTGCCCATTCTTCCCTATGCCTTGGCCTTTGCCGCGGGGGCCATGATTTATGTTGTGGTAGAGGAAGTTATTCCTGAAACCCAACAAGACAAATACACAGACATTGCCACCCTTGGATTCATTGCAGGATTTCTAGTGATGATGATGCTGGATGTAGGACTGGGTGCATAAGATCCATTATGGTAGCGTATAACGGAATCATTGAAAATGCAGGCGGAGGGGGAGCCTTCATTCTTTTTCCATTTGATACAATGGCATTGTTTGGTAAAAAGAATCTCATTCCTGTTGTTGTCACTTATGACAATAAGATAGAATACCGTGGCCGAATAGCCAATATGGGGAAAGGCCCCATGATTCCGATATTAAAAGACATCAGAATTCAATTGGGAAAGGAATTTGGAGACAGTGTATGGGTGCAAGTTGTCCTGGATACCCAAGAACGAAAAATAGAAATACCCATGTGGTTAAAGTCCGTTTTTGTTCAGCATTCTGGAACAGAAGCAACTTTTAAAAAATGGAGCTACACCCAACAAAAAGAAAATATCAGATTCATTGAAGAAGCCAAAAGGGAAGAAACAAAGCTCAAACGCATGCAGGCATTGATTGACAAATTAATCGCATCATGAAAACCATTACACTGATCCGACACGCTCACGCAGAAGCAGGAATAAATAAAATTGATTTGCATCGTCAGTTATCTGCAAGAGGAAAGGAAGAGGCAAAAAGGCAAAGTGAAAAGATGACACTGCCTGACGATGCCGTGCTTTTCATCAGTCCCTCAGAAAGAACACTTGAGACTGCATCGTATTGGCTTAAGAAACAACCTAATCTGCGCCAAAAAATCGTTTCTGATTTGTACAACGCCGATCTGGAAACGCTCCTGAATTGCATAGAGGAGCATGCGGATGAAAATCACTTGGTTGTTATAGCGCACAACCCAGGCATTAGTGAATTGTACCAATATCTCACTGGGCTGTGGACCGCTTTTGAACCCTGTACAGTAGCTCTTTTGCAAAGGGAAACGGATACTGAATTAATCGTCAAAGGAAAAGCCACTATCTTGGCCTATAAAATTCCCGGAAACAATGAATAAAGAACGCAATTTTTGGCTCTGGATCATACTGATTGTTGCCTCATTGGGCTTGATTTATTTGTTTAGAAAAATTCTGTTGTTTGTTGTTTTGGCTGCTGTTGTTGGGTTCATCGGTGACCCCATCGTTGACCAATGGGAGAAGTTAAAATGGGGAAAATTCAGATGTCCCAGATGGGTTGGTGCGCTTATTACCCTGGTCATGATGATTGCGGCATTGACCGGAATTGTATTGCTGTTTATGCCATTGGTACGTTCTGAAATTGATATGATCTTATCCTTGGATCCTTTTATTATTGAAAAAAACTTAACTGAACAGTTTCCAGCGCAAATGAATTGGTTGGAGCAAATGGGATATGGGCATGATGCTTTTGCTGAACTCCTCAGAGAAGTGCAAGCGAAATTGAGTTTTAACTACTATGCGCAATACTTTGAAAATCTTTTGGGATGGTTGTTCAGCATTATCGGCGGATTTATTTCTGTGGTATTCATGTCCTTTTTCTTTTTGAAGGATGAGGAATTGTTTTACAAAATTCTGCTCTCTATTACTCCTGATGAGCATGTAGACAAAATGAAAAACATTGTTGTTCATACCAAAAAAACGCTGTCCCGTTATTTCGGAGGTTTGATCATTCAAATATTGTTGATGATTGTGATGGTTGGTATTGGACTGAGCATCGCGGGAGTGTCCAATGCATGGTTGATAGCGCTATTCTCCGGAGTATTCAATGTTATCCCTTATTTAGGGCCATTGATTTCATTTGGATTTGCGATGGTCATTGGCATGTCTACTGGACTGACCATGGGAGGCCAACTATCCGATTTGTTTTGGGGCATCATCATCGTCTACTCGATTGCCCAGACGCTGGATGCCTTCATCATTCAACCTTTGATCTTGGGAGGCAGTATTCGCGTGCATCCATTGGAGCTATTTATTGTGTTAATGGCAGCAGCAACTGTAGGCGGTATTCCAGCGATGGCGGTTGCTCTGCCTGTTTACACCATCTTAAGAATTGCAGCTCGAGAATGGCTGATAGAATTCAAGTGGGTAAAGAATCTGACCAAGAACATGTAAAATTAAATTGAATCACAGGGTCATACTGCAGTATCTTTGAATCCCGTAACACTATTTTCTTTTTACGGGAATGTCCAATAACACTAAATACATCTTTGTCACCGGTGGGGTAACTTCATCTTTGGGCAAAGGAATCATCTCCGCCTCATTGGCTAAACTATTACAAGCCAGAGGTTTTAAGGTCACTATTCAAAAATTAGATCCTTATATCAACATTGATCCAGGTACACTCAATCCCTATGAACACGGCGAATGTTATGTCACCGATGATGGTGCCGAAACGGATTTGGATCTTGGACATTACGAAAGATTTTTAAACGTTGCCACCTCTCAAGCCAACAATATCACTACCGGAAGAATTTACCAAAGCGTGATTGAAAAGGAACGTAGAGGTGAGTATTTGGGCAAAACCGTTCAGATTATCCCTCACATCACGGATGAGATCAAACGATGCATTCAAATATTGGGTAATAAAAAACAATTTGATTTTGTCATTACTGAAATTGGTGGAACAGTGGGAGATATCGAGAGCTTACCGTACATCGAAACGGTAAGACAATTGATGTGGGAAAAAGAAGAAGATTGTATTGTAATACACCTTACGCTTGTTCCTTACCTCGCTGCTGCGGGCGAGTTGAAAACAAAGCCTACGCAACACAGCGTCAAAATGCTATTGGAAAATGGTGTTCAACCTGATATCTTGGTTTGTCGCACCGAGCACCCCATACATCCTTCCATTCGATCTAAGATTGCTAAGTTTTGCAACGTCACAACTGACGCGGTGATTGAAAGCATTGATGCTCCCACCATTTACGATGTTCCATTGTTGATGCAAAAGGAAAAGTTGGATGAGGTGGTACTGAAAAAGTTAAAAGTAAAATCCACACAAAAACCCAATTTGACGCAGTGGAATAAATTTTTAAAGCGCTATAAGGAACCAAAACATGAGGTGAACATTGGATTGATTGGTAAATATGTTGAGTTGAAGGACGCCTACAAATCCATTGCGGAAGCCTTTAATCATAGCGGGTCCGCCAATGAAACCAAAGTGAACGTTCATTGGATTCACTCAGAAAATTTGTTCTCTAAAAACGTTTCCAATACCATCAAAAATTTGGATGGAGTATTGGTAGCTCCCGGTTTTGGTTCAAGAGGGATTGACGGAAAAATTGAGGCCATCAAATTTGTCCGAGAAAACAATATTCCATTTTTTGGAATTTGCTTGGGTATGCAAATGGCTACCATAGAATTTGCAAGAAACGTGCTGGGATGGAAAGATGCCCATAGCACAGAGATGAAGGAATACACCAAACATCCTGTTATTGCCTTGATGGATGAGCAAAAAACCGTCGTCAACAAAGGAGGAACCATGCGTCTTGGCTCATACACTTGTCAATTGGATAAAAAGTCCAAAGCCTATAAAGCTTATGGCCAGGAGATCATTGAAGAGCGGCACCGCCATCGCTATGAGTTCAACAATGCCTACAAAGCGGATTTTGAAAAAGCGGGATTGCGCTGCACCGGAATGAATCCCGACACCGGATTGGTGGAGGTGATTGAGATTCCATCACACCCTTATTTTGTGGCTGCACAATACCATCCAGAGTACAAGAGCACTGTGATGAATCCACATCCATTATTTGTTTCTTTTATAAAGGCTGCATTGCAATACAAGAAAAGTAAATCCAATAAAAAGTCGTAATGTCCAACGAAAAAATTGAGGCGTATTTGGCTGCACTCCCCGAGGAACGCAAAGTGGTGATAGAAAAAATCATTGCCATCATGAAAAAAAATCTTCCCAAAGGATTTTCGATGGATTTCAGTTACGGGATGATTGGATTTTGCGTGCCTCATGATTTATACCCCAAAGGATATCATTGTGATCCTAAAATTCCGCTTCCCTTTGTTTCCGTTGCCTCGCAAAAGAATTTCATTGCCCTCTATCACATGGGTATCTATGCAGAACCCCAATTGCTTCAATGGTTTCAAGACGAATATCCCAAGCACGTTAAAAGCAAATTGGACATGGGAAAAAGTTGTATTCGTTTTAAGAAAGTCGAAGAAATTCCATACAATCTTATTGGTGAGTTGATGAAAAAGATGACCCCCAAAGATTGGATTTCGCTCTACGAAAGTAAGTTTGTCAAATAAATCAACGAGAAAGACATTCCCAAATCAATCTTAAGTCCTTAGACCAATGGTAGTCTTTGGCGTACAACATGTCTGCCTTTTCACTATCTTGATTAGGCTCTGAAGCCGCAGAGGGATTAAAAAAACCAATGGGTAATGAGGGTAATGAGGGCACATGGTTAGAATAGCTCACCCATGATTTTTGTCTAAACAGTACCTGGATGGACCAATGTCCCAACTTAAATCCAAATTTCTTCATCCAAATCCAACCCGTTGTCATTAAAAACAAAGAGACCAAAACATCCAATAATCGCTTCTTCCGCTGATTCTCTTTGCTCGCAATGCTATTCAACTCCACAATAGGCGTATGGTACACTCCATCAATGGTTTGACTTCCGATAAGAAAATACGTTTCAGGAGGTGCAATTTTCATCTCAATTTGCAATGAGGACAATTGACTCATCGCTGAAATGATTTCCTCACTGGTCAAATCTTTGGCACAAAACACAACGGTATTCCACTCTTCAATTCGAATTTTTGAAGACAATGCATGACCACTCAGCAGTTCTCTAAAATTCAAAGGAGACAAATCAACGGTGTTTTCAGCATAATGTGAAAGGAGTGATTTCACCCGAGATGACTCCGTTGTTTCACCGATAATCAAAACTTTTTTTACCTCGGCTAATCCACGGGATTGCCATTTCTGAAGCAGCCTGCGCAAGGTCCAAAAAACGACCATGGCCAATAGAGATCCCACAATGATTAACAACCTGCTAAAGCGCCAAGTCTCGGGAAGTAAACTATACAGCACAAGCAGAAAAAATCCAGCACGTCCCAAAGCTTTTACCACGCCCTGTGTCTTAAATGGTGTGTCGTACAATCCTTGAATCCATCCCTGGATGAGCCAAAACAAGCCTGCAATACAAAAAGCAGGAATGGCAATATTGTCTCTTATAACAATTCCTGTAACATCTGAATACAATGACTTCAATAACCACCAAACGGATAAAGTAACCCCAATGTCCATAATGGGAAGGAAGCTTTTTTGGACAATCCGCTTACCAAAGCTAATGCCGGCCCTCATCCAAATGGCTACTTTTATCATCCAATGAAACCACTTGGCATAAGAACCTCCGAAGTGTTTATTGGCAAATATTTCCATCGCTTGATAAAAGACGTAGACATAATTCAAACTTCCCTTCTTGGTGCTTTCTCCCTTGTAATGAATGATGCGCGTATCAGCTAGGTAGTGATTTTTAAATCCTCCTTGCAGAATTCGCCAACTCAAATCAATATCTTCCCCGTACATGAAAAATTCCTCGTCCAACAAACCCACTTTATCCAATGCAGATTTTCGCATAAACATGAATGCGCCGGATAAAATTTCAATTTCTTGATTGTCTTCTTTTGAAAGATGACCCAAGTAATAATGATTGAAAAAAGCGGATCGGGGAAACAATCTATAAATGCCTGATATTTTAAAAAAGGAAGTTGAAGGAAAAGGAATTCCCCTTTTTGACTCCTCTAAAAACTGCCCTTTCCCATCCACCATCTTTACTCCCAATGCACCCGCGTCAGGTCTTTCATCCATGAATTGAATGCACTTTTTAAAAGTATCCTCTTCCACCAAAGTATCAGGATTCAGGAGCAAAACGTACTCACCTTTTGCCACACGCATGGCTTGGTTGTTGGCCCTAGAAAAACCAACATTTTCTGTATTCACGATTAATTTTACCCAAGGAAACTTCTGCTGCACCATGGCTACAGAATCGTCTTTCGAAACATTGTCAACCACAAAAACTTCTGCATCAATACCTTTGAGGGCCTGTTGCACACTGTGCAAACATTGCTCTAAAAAATATTGAACGTTGTAATTAACAACAACAACAGAAAGTTTCATCATTATCGTTTCAACGTGTTTTCATAGGGAGTACGGTGCACAATGCTTCTACCCAAGGTTACCTCATCGGTATATTCCAATTCCCCTCCCACAGCCACTCCGCGGGCAATGTTGGAAATCTTGACCTCTGTTTGGGCCAGTTTTTTGTAAATGTAAAATGAGGTGGTTTCCCCCTCCATGGTGGCATTCAGCGCTAAGATTACTTCATTGACACCTTGTGTATCAATCCGTGATAAAAGTGTTGTCATGTTCAAGTCCGATGGGGCTATTCCGTCCATTGGTGAAATTAAGCCTCCCAAAACGTGATAAACTCCGTTAAATTGTCCTGTGGACTCAATGGCCATTACATCTCTAATGTCTTGCACAACGCAGATTGTTTCTTTACTGCGCATGGGGTTTTTACAAATATCACATGTATCGTCATCACACAACTGATGGCAAGTTTGACAAGATTTAATATTCTGCTTGGCTGCCGTCAATGCCTGCGCAAAATGGTTCACTTCCTCCTCTGATTTCCTCAACAAGTGCAGTACGAGGCGCATAGCCGTCTTTTTGCCTATCCCCGGTAGGGTGGCCATTTGCTCAGTGGCATCTTCAATCCATTTAGATACGGTCTGCATGCTTCAAAGATAAGGATTCTGCTATCCGCACTCCATCGATGGCTGCTGAAATAATCCCTCCCGCATATCCCGCGCCTTCAGCACAAGGATAAAGTTGGGGTACTTGCGGGTGGGAGAGTAAAATTGGATCTCGTGGAATTCTAACAGGTGATGACGTGCGAGATTCTGGCGCCACCAAGATGGCATCGGCATGCACATAGGTTTTCATTTTTTTACCTATCTGTTCAAAACCTTTTTTCAAAGATTTGGCTATGAAAGGAGGTAAAATTTCGTGCAGATTTCTGGACACCACACCGGGTAAATAAGAACATGAAGGCAAATGCTTACTGGTTTTATTTTGAAGAAAATCTACCAGTCTTTGAGCCGGTGCTTGTTGTGTTTTGCCTCCGGAAATCCAACATGTGTTCTCAACATGCTGCTGAAAACGCAATCCTGCCAGCGGACCAAATTGATGGAACTCTGGTATGTCCTCCCACATTACCGGAACAACTATCCCCGAATTGGCCCAAGGATTATTGCGCTTGCTTGGCGACCAACCATTGGTCACGACTTCTTCTTTGCCCGTTGCGCACGGGGCTATGATTCCACCTGGACACATACAGAAAGAATAAACTCCTCTTCCCTCCACCTGCTCCACCCAGGCATAGGCCGCAGGAGGTAAGGCATCATGTCTCACTTCACAATGGTATTGCTGAGAATCGATAACGGATTGCGGATGTTCAACACGCACACCCAAAGCAAAGGACTTGAATTCAATCTCAAAACCTTTTTTGTACAATAATTCAAAAACATCTCTCGCACTATGCCCTGTTGCCAATACAATATCATGAAAAGAAAACCAATTTCCTTCTCCATCAGCAGCTTGAACATCTTTGTTTTCATTGACTTTAAAGTCAACAAATTTTTTCGAAAAGTGAACCTCGCCACCTGAAGCAATTATCTGCTCTCTGATTTGCGTTATTACCTGGGGCAATTTATTGGTACCAATGTGCGGATGACTTTCAATGAGAATATTTTGATCCGCTCCAAATTGCACCAAAGATTGAAGGATAGACTTGACATCACCTCGTTTGGTAGAACGGGTGTACAATTTACCATCAGAGTAAGTACCCGCTCCGCCCTCTCCAAAACAATAATTGGATTCTGGATTCACCTCTTGGTTCTTAGTAATGGCAGCCAAGTCTCTGCGTCTTTGTCTCACATCATGGCCTCTCTCCCAAACAATGGGTTTTATTCTCTTTTCAATGAGCTTCAAAGCACAAAAAAGTCCAGCAGGTCCTGAACCCACAATCAAAACCTGAATGGGCGATTGAGACACGTTGGGATATTGAATGGGCAAAAGGCCTAATCCCTGTTCTTGGTGACCATGTATGGCCATTTGCAACCTAAAAACGGGGCGCTTACGGGCGTCGATACTGGATTTTACTATAGTGCTCGACCAACTTTCTGGATCAACCCCTGCTTTTTTGCAAGCCAATTGGTGGATCCAATGAACGTCGTCCCTTTGTTCGGGCGTCACTACTATTTCTACTGTTTGATTCATGTCAGTCTATTCAACCGAAAGCAACAAAGATAGTCCAATGACCCACATAGATTTCCTATCTTCGTCGCTTGATTATGGATAAAGAAATTGCCATCCCTTTTGAGCAAGGAAACCTCCCCAAAGAGGAGGTACTCAAGCTCTATGAAGCCATCTTGCTTCCCCGTATGATTGAAGAAAAAATGTTGAGTCAATTGCGTTTGGGAAAAATTTCCAAATGGTTTAGCTCATTCGGTCAAGAAGCCATTTCCGTAGGAATCACGGAAGCCATGGAACATGATGAATTCATATTGCCCATGCACCGAAACCTAGGGGTATTTACCTCTCGACAACTGGATTTGGAACAATTGTTTGCCCAATTTCAAGGTAAAAAAACGGGATTCACCAAAGGACGTGACCGCTCTTTTCACTTTGGGACCAAAGCCCATCACTTGGTTGGTATGATTTCCCACCTTGGCCCTCAGTTGGGGATAGCCGATGGAATTGCCTTGGCGCAAAAACTAGAAAAAAATCCCAAAGGCACCGTGGTTTTTTCCGGAGATGGCGGAGCCAGTGAGGGCGACTTCCATGAAGCACTCAATGTTGCCGCTGTTTGGCAATTGCCTGTGATTTTTGCCATAGAAAACAACGCCTGGGGACTATCCACGCCGAGCAATGAACAATTTCGTTGCAAGCAATTCATTGATAAAGCCATAGGATACGGTATTCCTACAGAGGATGCTGTACAAATCAACGGGAACAATATTCTTGAAGTGTATTCCACTGTCAAGCGTTTACTCGAGAGTATTAGGCACAATCCCAGGCCCATTATTCTTGAATTGATGACATTCCGTATTCGTGGGCATGAAGAAGCCAGCGGGACCAAATATTATCCTCAAGGATTAATTGATGAATGGACAAAAAAAGATCCTGTAGACAATTTTGAAAATTGGCTTATAGCACAAAAGTATATTTCTCTTAACGATGCAGAAGCCATGCGTGAGGGAATCAAGCTCAAGATCAACAATGCATTGAAAACCGTGTATGCATTGCCTGAAATAACTCCTGATGAAATGGAAGAGCAAAGAGATGTTTTTGCCCCATTCCATCAAACTCCAACATCCCCTGTTGGCCATAAAGTCAACATGCGATTCATCGATGCCATCACCGATGGGTTAAGAGAGTCTATGAAAAAGCACGACAACTTGGTGTTGATGGGACAGGACATTGCTGAATATGGTGGAGTGTTTAAGGTAACAGAGGGATTTGTGGAAACCTTCGGCAAAGACAGGGTGCGCAACACGCCGTTGTGTGAATCGGCTATAGTGGGTACAGGTTTGGGATTGAGCATCAAAGGTTGGAAGGCCATGGTGGAAATGCAGTTTGCTGATTTTGTTACTTGCGGATTCAATCAAATCGTCAATAATTTGGCCAAGCTCCATTATCGATGGGAAGAAAACGCAGATGTCGTGGTGCGTATGCCATCAGGAGCCAGTGTGGCTGCCGGTCCATTTCACAGTCAAACCAATGAAGCGTGGTTTTTCCATGTTCCAGGATTAAAGATTGCTTATCCGGCTTTCCCAGAAGATGCCAAGGGATTGTTGTGTCGCGCTTTTGAAGATCCCAATCCTGTATTGTTCATTGAGCACAAGGCATTGTACAGAAGTATTGAAGGGGAAGTGCCTGAAGGTTACTATTCTTTGGAGTTTGGCAAAGCCCGCATGATACAAACTGGAAGCAAAGCCACCGTGATTACTTACGGATTAGGGGTACATTGGATGTTGGATTATCTCAAGCGCAATCCATCCGATATCGACTTAATCGATTTGCGCACTTTATCTCCTCTGGACTATGATACTATTTTTGAGAGTGTCAAGAAAACTGGTCGCGCTTTGGTTGTACATGAAGACAACATGACAGGTGGGATTGGCGGTGAGATTTCAGCGCGCATAACAGAAGAATGTTTTGAATACCTTGACGCACCCGTGATGCGCTGCGCCAGTATGGACACTCCGATACCCTTTAGTGCGGTGTTGGAGTTGCAATATTTAGCCAATCGAAAGTTGGTTGCATCATTAGAGAAGTTATTGCAGTATTGATATAGAGTACAATTGAAATAAAAAAGGCGACCCATTGAGGCCGCCTTTTTACTATTGGTATTAAAACTTTTATCTCAATCCAAAAGTTCCTCCCATGTTGTATCTTATACCAATTTCATGCGCTCCTTGGGAGAAGGCAGTCAAACCAGAAATGGTTCTATCATAGGCATATGCAATTCTAAAGTTTTCACTCACCAACCATTCTGCATTAAGAACAACGGCATCACCCACACGGTATCCTGCCCCTACACCCATCTTCTTCATCCAAAAAGCCATCGTTCCCAATTCCATCATCGGAGAAACGTTCTCAGTCCATTTCACCAATACATATGGCTTTAGATCTACCATTGGGTTAACATTCACAACGCCCCCTGCTGTAAGAAAACTATGCACAGAGGCATAAGCCACCTGAACATCACCTGTTGTTGCCTTTCCCCAATCTGATTTCATCAAATGAGGCAAAGAAAAACCTGCCCAGAAATTTTTTGAATACAAGTATGCACCTGCCCCAAAATTTAAGTTGGTCTTTTGAATATCGGAAGCAAAAGCATTGTCTACTTCACTGGAAATGGTATGCTGAATGCCTGCCAATCCGCCAGTAAATTGCTCCACTCCGACATTCAGGGCCAATGACAAATTGAACTTGGTCATGGTCAAATGATAAGCCTGAGAGGCTTGAACAACATTTCGAGATAACGAACCGATGCGATCCCCGTAATAGCTGATTCCTGTGGCCAATTTGTCTCCAAAATATCTCTTTTGGAAATTGGCACCAAAGGTGCGTGGACTCTTGTCCATCCCCATCCATTGGTTGCGGTAACTCACATTGGCCTCCATTCCACCTCTTGATCCAGCAAAAGCGGGGTTGATCAAAAGTGTGTTGAATTGATGCAAAGTATATTGAGGATCTTGCTGCGCCCAGAAAACAGTTGGAAGAGCAATAAATAAAGTGATGATTAACTTTTTCATTTTTTCTTGTTTTAAATGAACTATCTCCAGATGGTTAATGGGTTTGTTTTTTCGAAACCTTTATTGGGTATGCGCACTACGTAGTAGTATACTCCTGAAGGCAAAGACTCATCGTCATTGTTCACACCGGACCATGTGTTTTTGTAGTCGGTACTTTCGTACACTAAGGCACCCCATCTGTTGTACACTTCTAATTCCACAACTGCACCGTAAGGCAATTGTTGAATTTCGAAAACATCATTCACTCCATCCTTGTTAGGACTAAATCCTTCAGGAATAAACACGGGGCACTCATCCGTATCCAAGGTATTTGGGATGCCATCATTGTCGCAATCGTCACCACCGATACCGTCGCCATTGAAGTCATCTTCTACTTCATCCAACAACCCATCATTGTCATCATCTGCGTCCAGGCCGTTCTCCACTCCATCTTCGTCTGAATCTACCATGTCTTCGTCTATTACACCATCACAGTTGTCATCTATCCCATTGAATGCCTCAGTCACTCCGGGATTGATATTCGCGTCGGTATCATCACAATCACCGGTCTCAGTGGCGTAGCCTACTGAAGGTGCTTCACAAAGTGTATCGGACTCCGCAGTTCCGTATCCATCAATGTCTTGATCGACATAATAAATAACGAACACCAAGTTATCATCGATGAGATTATTACAGTTGTCATCAATTCCATTGCAGGTTTCAACTTGATCTGGATAGATGTCTGCATTGTTATCGTCGCAATCTTCTAAATTGGAATAACCATCACCATCCGCATCAAAGGCGCAATCCTCGTTTACAAGACCATTGCAATTCTCATCGACGTTGTTTCCGCAAACCTCAGTAGCTCCAGGATTGATGGTGTTGTCGTTTTCATTACAATCGTCATTGGTCAATACGCCGCATGCATCAAAGCCCAGACCGCCAAAACCATCATTGTCATTGTCCTGATAAGTGATCATGGCATCATCACAATCATCCGCATTGGAAACATATCCCGCGATGGGGCTGCAACCGAACAGAACGTTTTGCGCATCACCAAAACCATCACCGTCTGCATCAGCATAATAAGCTATGAGCACTCCATTGTCTATTTCTCCATCGCAATCATCATCCACTCCGTTACACGTCTCATTAGATGCGTAAGTACAAGCAGCAGGATCAGTAGCATCCATGTTATAATTACAGGCCAATGGATCCATACATCCCACTACTTCTATCTCATCGCAAACTCCATCAACGTCAGCATCGTTGATACAAGTAGTATCGCAGTTCTGATAGTTGGACAAAGGGAAATAACAAGATTCGTCGGAAGTATTGGCTTCAGCGTTATAGTTACAAGCAGTTGCATCCATGCAACCCAATACAACCGGTATACAAGAACCGTCATCTGTGTTGGCTTCTGGGTTGTAATTAAAAGCAACTAGATCAGTACAGCCAAAAATAGGACAAACATCATCACCGTTCTGACAATCGTTATCCACGCCATCGCCGCAGATTTCTTGCGTGTCCGGAGAAATGGTGCCATTTGCATCATCACAATCGGTATTGGTTGTGGCTGATCCACAAGAAACAGCATCACCCGATCCAAATCCGTCTCCGTCAAAATCTTCGTAGGACAAAACTGAATCATCACAATCATCAAAATTATTCACGTAACCCTCTGGCTGATCACAGGCCTCAACAGCGTCTGAATCCGTTCCAAATCCATCACCGTCTGCATCTGCAAAAAATGTTGTGGTCACAAACTCATCTACTTCACCATCACAATTGTCATCATTCAAATTACACATTTCATTGGCCTCAGGATATACCGTATTGTCCTCATCATTGCAATCCTCACTATTACTGGCAGTGCCACAAGCAGTGTATTCTCCCATACCAAAGCCATCTCCATCTAGATCATCATACGTAATTGCTTGATCATCACAATCATCAAAATTGGTAACAAAACCTTCTGTTATTTCACACGCATTTATTGTCGAATCTATATTACCAAAACCATCCCCATCAACATCTGCATAAAAGGTAATAGTAACAAATTCGTCAACTTCAACATCACAATCATCATCCATATTGTTGCACAGTTCCTCCATCCCCGGATTAACCAAAATATTGTTGTCATCACAGTCATCTGCGTTGATGGCTGTTCCACAAGCTGATATTTCACCCGAACCGTACCCGTCACCATCCACATCATCGTAGCCAACAAACGAGTCGTCACAATCATCCGCATTTTCGACATAACCATCCACCAATTCGCAAGATTGAATGGTCTCTTCATTGCCCCCAAATCCATCACCATCAAAATCTCCGTAATAGGTGTTGGTTACAAATTCATCTGCTTCACCATCACAGTTTTCATCCAAGGTGTTGCAAATCTCTGTGGCCGCTGGATTAACATCTGCATTATTGTCATCACAATCGGTATTGTTATCTGCATTCCCGCAGGCAATGACATCGCCTACTCCATAGCCATCGTTGTCGGTATCCAAATAAGTGATGCTATTGTCGTTGCAATCTTCTGTATTGTCAACATAACCGGTTGGAGCTTGGCAAGCTAAAGTTGTTTCTTCAACATTTCCAAAACCATCTCCGTCAAAATCCAAATAGAATGTCAGCAATACACCATTATCGATTTCACTATCACAATCATCATCCAAGCCATTACAAATCTCGGCTTGAGGATAGGCGCAAATACCTTCATCTGTCGCAAATTCGTTGTAGTTGCATGCTGAAGGATCTGTACATCCTCCCACTTCAATTTCATCACATACACCATCACCGTCGGTGTCTGAAAGACAGTTACCTTCACAATCCAAGAAATCAGCTTCAGGATAAAAACAAGTTCCGTCATCTTCCGATGCAGATGCATCATAATTACAAGCCAATGGTTGCGTGCAACCTCCGTTTCCACAAATTACATCTAATCCATCACAATCTTCATCTGCATCATTTCCACAGATTTCAGTAGCACCTGGAAAAACATTTGCATCTCCTTCGTTGCAATCACCATCCAATGTCACATCACCACAATCCAATGCGGGACCCGAACCTATTCCATCACCATCCAAATCAGCAAACAGGAAGGTTGCATCATCGCAATCATCTGCATTGCTCACATAACCGAATGGAGACTCACATGCTGCAACAACCTCATCCACCCAACCAAAGCCATCACCGTCTGCATCGAGATAATAATCATTGGTTACACCATTGTCCAATTCCCCGTCACAATCATCATCCAATTGGTTGCAAATTTCTAGTGAGCCCAAAAAGATGTCGGGATTGGTGTCATCACAATCGCCGGGATTATTGACATAATTCAACGGTTGCTCACAGAAATACTCCTCTATGAATAGATCACCAAACCCATCACCATCCGCATCAGGATAAAAAGGTGATTCAAAAAAACAGGTTCCGTCTTCCTCTGTAGCACTCGCATCATAGTTACAAGCCAAAGGATCTGTGCAACCTAAAATGGGATCATTCCACTCTGCATGGATATTGACAGCCAATGCACTATGCATCGACAGCATCATGAAGAAGATACAACAAAGTGATAAAAAATATTTTTTCTGCATAATTAGAATTTTTGCTTGATACGAATGTAGGATGGAATCTTTACCTCAACCTGACTGTAAAATGAAACTATCAACAAGCCAGTTTTAAATAAAAAAAGGAGGGACAAGCCCTCCTTTTATTCTTTTTATCAATGTCTAGTCTCTCTGAATGATTCGAGAATCAGAACCAGACAATCCTTTCACTACCAAAACATAGCTTCCAACTGGCAATGAATCTAGATTCATGTCAACCACATTGTTTCCGACAAAAACCATCCAATTTTGCTCTATGATTTTTCTTCCTGTTAAATCAAACAGGGAGATATTAACCTCACCTTCCTCATCACTATTCAGAGAAACATTTAATTTTCCTTGCGTTGGGTTAGGGAAAGCGTTGGCAATGGCCAATCCATTGTTCTCCGTGAAAACCGCTGTTGCATCTTCTTCAGATTGCATTTCGCGGAAAGCCACTGATGATGTACTGGCTCTTAGTGAGTAACACAAATTGGCATTAAAAGCTCCGTTGTATCCGTACACGTAAACTTTGTAGGTACCTGTTGCTCCGTTGTTGTAAATAATAGACTCTGCAGCAGTGCCGGAATTGGCAGAGGTACTCACCAAGGTGTTGTTTCTGTACAATTTCACATCATAATCAGCAGGCAAATTGAATAAATCTATTCGGATATTTTTATCTGAAGTAGTTGTAGTAAACTTGAAATAATCTTTGTCTGAAGAGGATGAAATCTTAGCCGTTATATCCACATTTTTGGCCATTGTCTTGGCCGCGCTCAAAGAATTGTTACTCTCATAATTGTCTGTACATGCGCTAACAACCGCCGTTGTCGTAAACGACCCTGTTGTGCTTAAATTGCCTGTTCCTGCAGGGCAGGTAGCAGATACCGCAAAGTTATAGGTTGAACCAGCTGTCAACCCTGTCAATGAAAGACTCAAACCTGTAGATGTGGTATTTGTCCAAGTAGATGAAGTGCTCAATTTGTATTGGACATTGTAGATGGTTGCGCCAGAAACGGCTGACCAATTGATGGTTGCTGCCGTTTGGGTAATACCTGAAGTTGTTCCTAGAGCAGGGACACCACAAAGAACAGGAGCCGGTGTTCCACATCCATTAGAGGTCATCAAAGAAGCTCTTGCCCCACCTGTGGCAAATAGCGCTTGCATACGAGTAGCCTGACCTGGTGAAAACATATACATACAAGCATCATCTGTGTAGTCCATGTAATTCATGGTCATTTCTACTGGTGTGCCAGAGCATGTGCTCAAGTGAGGATAGGTTGGACATCCGTAGTTAGAGGTGTTGTGTGTTGGAGTATCCGATACCAAATCGCTACCGCAAGTTGCATCTCCCCAAATGTGACGCAGGTTTAACCAATGGCCCACCTCATGGGTAGCCGTTCTTCCTTTATTAAAAGGAGCTGTTGCTGTACCCATTGTTCCAAAATAACGGTAGTCAATGACCACGCCGTCTGTAGCTGCGGCGCCACCAGGGAATTGGGCATAACCCAAAATTCCACCACTCATGGTACACACCCAAATATTCAAATATTTACTGGCATCCCATGCATCTTTACCACCACGTACGTTGTATTTCATGTAATCGTTGGTTGTCCAAGATGCCACGGTAGTGGAAGTTCTGGTGATCCCTGTAGTAGCATTTCCACTGGGGTCAACTGTAGCCAAACAAAACTCAATGTTGGCATCAGCCGCAGTAAAAATAGAAGGTGTTGAATACACATCCTGATTGAGTTTTCTGAAATCATCATTCAATACTTGCAATTGAGAAAGTATTTGAGCATCAGAGATATTATTGGTTGTTCCATTGTACAATACGTGAAAAACAACTGGAATGGTCACCAAAGATCGGTTCTCATTCTGGTTATAATGCGCAACAAAATCCTGTGTCTGTTCTTCAATCTGCTGTTGACGTTGAACATAATTGGGATCCGTGCCCATCATGTAAACATGATGATCATTTGATCCGCAATTGCGCTGCGCCCAAATCAAAGATGGCACCATGGCCAAAACGAGTAATAATCTTTTCATATTCATTTTATTGAAGCATAAATATAAGACTGTTTTCTAAAAAACAAAATGTTTTAGAAAATTGATTACCATACCCTCAATTTGCGGATTTTTACAACATGAATGAATTGGAGGCACACAAGAAATCAACTTCACTGTTGGAATGGTCAGCTGTCCTTCTCAATTTGGGCTTTACATTCTTATACCTCAAACAAAACCATTGGGCCTTTGCTTTGGGCATCATTGGCCCTATACCCATCGCCATTATCAGTTGGAATAAAAAATTGTATGCAGATCTCATCTTACAATTGCTGTATGTACTTCTTTCCATTTGGGGCGCATTTCAATTGGGTCAAAGCTGGCATTCCATCCATTTCTCAGTGACGATCCATTTGCTGGGTTGCCTTTCAACCGTTCTTTTGGGACTTTCCTTTGGTTATTTTTTAAATAAGAAAACTGAAGCTGCTCGACCTTATTGGGACAGTTTACTTACTGCTTTTTCTATTTGGGCCACCTTTCTAATGATGCAGGGCTGTCATGAAAATTGGCTCTACTTCATCGTCATTGATTTCTTCTGCATCCTTTTGTTCTTAGACAGGAAACTTCCTGTTCTAGGGGGCCTTTATTTGTTTTACTTACTTTTGGCTTTGGAAGGCTACTTTCAATGGGGATGGATAACAAACTAAATGATTCCGTTTGGGTCATTGCTGGAGCAGAAAGCTCGGGCAAAACGACATTATTTGAATCACTCAAAAAAGAATTTACTCAATATCATTTTGTACCTGAGTTCAATAGAGAGTGGTTAGAGAATAAAAATCTTCAAGCTCCCTTTTCAATGGAGACACTCAGCAATCTTTTTCAAGATGCCATTCATCACTATCAAAATATTACGGTCGAAATTCCCACCATCATGGATACTGATTTGCTCAATTTATTCCTTTGGGCAAAACACACTCAACATCCCATGAGAACAATCCTCAATGAGCAATGGGAAAAAACCAATTTCTCCTATTTGCTTTGCCCTCCTCATATTCCTTTTGAAAACGATCCATTAAGAAGTGGGGAATCAATACGTCAATGGGCTTGGGAGGAGCATCTGAAAGAACTTAAAAAGCGTCATTGTGTTGTATTAGAACACCATGACGCTTCCGAAAGACTCCAAAAAGCGATAGACTCTATCCTTTTGAAAGAATAGCTGCAATACCCGGTAGAACAATGCCTTCCAGGCTTTCCAACATAGCCCCTCCCCCTGTACTTACATAACTCACTTGATCGGCCATGTTCATTTGATTAATAGCTGCAACCGAATCACCTCCTCCTACAAGGGTAAAACAACCCTTTTGAGTTGCCTCTGATAAAGCCATGGCTATGGCCTTTGTGCCTTTGGCAAAATTTTCCATTTCAAAAACACCCATGGGGCCATTCCACAAAACAATCTTGGCATTGACGATGGTTTCATGAAAAATCGCTATGCTGTTTTCTGCAATATCCAAACCCATCCACCCTTCTGGAATGGCGTCAATATCGACAATATCCGTTTGAGCTTCATTTGAAAAGGCATTGGCAATCACAGCATCCGTTGGGAGCAAAAACTTCACCCCTTGTTTCTTGGCTTTTTCCATCAGCAACAATGCTTGATCCAATCGATCTTCTTCCACCAAAGAACTTCCTACTTTGCCCCCCATTGCCTTGATGAAAGTAAATGCCATTCCACCACCAATGATAATGGCATCAGCAGTATTGATGAGGTTTTCAATGATCCCAATTTTAGATGATACTTTAGACCCCCCTACAATGGCCACCACAGGCTTATCGGTACTATTGAGCACACGATCAATGCTCTTGACTTCATTCTCCATTAAGTAACCAAAATATTTATCCGTCGGGAAAAAGTTGGCAATGATTGCCGTACTGGCATGGGCTCTATGTGCAGTGCCAAAAGCATCATTCACATAAACATCTCCATTTTCGGCAATCTGTCCTGCAAAGAACTCATCGCCCTTTTCTTCTTCTTTGTAAAACCGCAAATTCTCCAAAACCAAGATAGATCCCTCAGTCATTTCGTCAACGGCGTTGGACACTTTTTCGCCGATACAATCCGCAACAAATGCCACAGGACATGTTGTTAAAGAAGACAATCGGGCTATAATATGATGCAATGAAAACTTGTGTTCAGGACCAGACTTGGGACGGCCCAAATGAGACATCACGATAACCTTTGCGCCATCTTTGGCCAATTTTTCCAATGTTGGAATGGCCGCTTTGATTCTGGTATCATCAGTCACCTCATAGTGGTCATTCAATGGAACATTAAAATCCACTCTAACCAAAACTCGTTTTCCTTTAAAATTGTGTTGATCTATTTGATACATATTGAAATGAATAAAAAAAGGGGGCAACGCCCCCTTTGTATTTTAAAACAACTTACTTTCTGATCTGCAAAGACTTGCTGTACAACTTCTTTCCAGCCACCACCAATGAAACTTGGTATTGACCATTGATCAAGTTGGATACTGGAATATCAATGGTGTACTGACCGGCTGACTTCACACCTAAGTTATCATAAGAGATTAACTTACCCTGAACATCACGAATCTCATAGGCAATTGCAGCAGGAGATGTCATGGTGTACTGAATTTGTGCATGGGTTACAGCCGGGTTGGGGAACAATTTGAAAGTACCCAATTTTCCGTCATTGATTTCATCAACAGATACACGCTCACCGACAATCAATCGAATGGCGGGTGAGTATGAACGTGCAGTAAACCAAGCATATGAATTGCTACCTGTACGCAACAACTCAGCGGTAGAATTGTCTGTATCTGAATCTTCTTGCGCCAATACCGCCATCTGCATATCTGTAGTGGTTGTAGGGCTTGTTGTTGCATCAGCATTGGTCACCAAACAATGGAAATAAACTTCATTGGCTAAAACTTCGGCTGGCTCGGTAAAAGGCACATAATAGAAAGCATCCGCACCCGTCGAAATCATATCTTGCGTCAACTCCACTTCATTGGAAGCCACTACTTCAGGAGCGGGTGAAGTGCTGTTCAAACCACTAGATGCAAAGTAAAGGATGGTATTGAAGAAAGCGCCAACATCAGATTGATTTCCTAACAAGAATGAGCTACCATAAACACTTGAGCCATCATAAGGGAAGTGGTAAAAATTACCATAGCCATGAGGGGCGAACAAAGTAGGATCGGATGGAGCTTCATTGGCGGTTAATTGAATATCCAAATTGGAATCATCATGACCGTATTCATCTGTAGAATATTCGATGGTGCGAGTCATAGAATTGTTGGATAGATCCTCATCCGTTGAATCTGCACTGATGGTAACATTGATGTTGTAGATGCCAACAGTAGAGGGCTCCCAACCTGTACTAACATAGAGGGTATCATTCAAAAACGCTGGACATTCTGCAGCATTCGCCAAAGAACTCACCGTACCCAATGATTCCGTTTGTGAATGAACAACGGTACCTGAAGCGTCTGTAATCTCGATATTCAAAGTAGCATTGGTTTGATCATCAGAACCATTATTTCTATAGATGGTCCCTACCAAAAGTCCACCATCCGCAGATAGCGCCTTTTGTTCCATGGGAGTCAATCGGTATTCCCACAAATTCCAAATGTCCCCATTCACCACTTGACGTATGGATAAATCATTTGTAATTGGGTTTCCTGAAACAACAACATCATCTATACCCCAGAAGTAATGAGAATATCCTGTTTCACCAGCCGTATTGTACCCAAAACGAATCATCACGTTGGGTTGACCTGCAGCTACACAAGAAATGTCTACTCCTGTCGGAAGGGGATTGGCTGATAACGCATTGGCTGCAGGTGAAAAATCACCATGACCTGCAAAAGCTACCCAAGTGGCACCGCCGTCAATGGAAGCCTCTAACGTAAGTGGGCTTGCAGAGAAGCAGCAGTAAATAAAGTATTGGTTGTAATTTACAACAACTGAGGAAAGTTGACTACAATCAAAAGCCGGTGATTGCAACCATGCAGAGACATCATCTCCGCCAGAGGCTGTTGAAGTATTGTACAAATCTGCATCCAAAATAATCCAACCATTGGCTGCTGTTGTCCCGTTATTGGACATTGTTGGTAAACCTCCCGCATATTGGCCATCAGGACTAGAGGCTGAGGCTAAAGCCCAAATAGAAGTGTCACCACTTGTATCCCAAGGCAACCAAGCGCCGATACCATTGTTGCCTGCAAAACCATTGTCAAAATCATCTTGAAAAACGATTTGTCCACCACGGGCATGAGCGGATGTCGTTTGCTCAGTTCTTCTAACGTCTTCTTGATTAAAATAACGACGAGCCGCTAAGACATTTTCTTGTTTCTTCTGTGCCATTACACCACTACTGAGGGCTGCCAAGGCAATTGCAAATGCAACTTTTTTCATTGAATCTTATTATTTCCACAAATATAATCGAAACAAAAAAAAAGCCTCCCGAAGGAGGCTCTTTATTTTATGCTAAACAGACTATTATTTCACCATCATTTCTTTGGTCATTACTGCAGATCCAGCAACAACTGTGTAGGTGTAAATACCAGCACCCAATTGCTCAACATTCAAACGAACGCTGTGGTTACCAGCAGGCTTAACACCTTCATTGATGTTCATTACAACACGACCTGTGATATCACGTACGATAACATTTACAGACTCATTGTTGGCAATGCTATAATTCACTGTTGTGAAATCAACTGCAGGGTTAGGAACGTTTTGAGCCAAACTCAAACCATTGTTCATGTTTTCTGCAACATTGATGTCAACTACCAAAGACTCGTCAGAGTTCAAACGGATCATTGGAATACCACCTGTAGCACCCCAAGTTCCATCATTCAACCAAGACACAACCCAGTCATTGTTACCAGCTACTGGAGTACGGATAGCACCATCAGAAATCATGGTAGCCATGTATACTTTTCCTGCTTCCAAAGCAATGGGTTCAGTAAAGCTCAAGTGAATAAAGTTAGCGTCACCCGCAGCGTTATTGTCTGCAGCAGTTACCGCGTACTCAATGGTAGATACACCCAAATCTGTCAACATAGGCTCACCTGTTGCAGCATCCAAACCAGTAAACTCATACAATTTACCTTGAATCAAAGAACCTTCATCAGCAGCAGCAAAGTTTACTGCTACATCAATAGCACCAAATTCATCGTTGGCATAAATGTCAAACAAGTTACCATACTCATAAGCAGCACCAGGACCTACAAATGCTTGAGCAGCACCCAAGTCACGAGCGTAGATATCATTGGTGATTTCAATTTGAGCAGAACCCATGTTGTTACCCATGTTGTCATCACCGCTCGGAGAAACAACAGAAGAAGCGATAGAAACAGTACCAACAGCACTTGGAGTCCAAGTAGAAACTCCAGACAAGGTGTCTTTATCCAAAGAAATAACATCCAATACGTCAGAAGCAAAAGAAGCTTGTGCGGTACCATTGAAACTGATTTCATAGTTTACAGAAACACCCGCTTGATCGTAGAAGCCACCATTGTAAACAACAGAAGTAGCACGGATAGGGCTAACCTGGGTAACAGGAACCTGAGCATATTCCCAGAAACCTAGACCAAAAGTAGCGTTGTTCCAGTCAGATGCAATGGTCTTAGCCATGATCATGTCGTAATCCAAAGCGGACTGAACAACAACGTTATCTACAGCGAAACCAGATGCCCATGAACCAGCATCAGTCCATTGGAAACGGATGATGGCATTGGTACCATTATAAGCGTAAAGAGGTAAAACGATGCTTTGCCAGTAGCTTCCATCTACAGTCAAAGTATCTACAATTTGCCATGAAGCACCGTTATCGGTTGAAATTTGAACAGTAGCATCACCACCACCAAAGTTCATGTCATGGAAAAAGTCAAATGACAAAGTATAATTACCCACAAAAGTTGAATCCAAAGCGATTACTTCAGCACCAACTTCACCAGGATTGGTGTAAGTGGTATCTGTGATAAAATCACCTGTTAAAAAGTCTCCTTCTGCACTTACCTCAACACCTGTCAATTGACCACCGTTGTTTGAAGCAATGTAAAGATCCAAATTACCAGAGAAAGCACTCATGGAAACATCAATTGTTCCAGACATTTCTAAAACATAATCCATTCCGTTGATGTTAACGGTAACAGGCAATGAAGAATCTGGAGCAGTGAAGTTAATGGTAACAGAATTCCAACTTACGTTGTCATCACCAATAATAGTAGCAACATGCTCTGGGCCATCACCTAAGGTTTGCATATCTGACCATGGCTCAACTACTGGAGTGTAATTGATGATTCCCCAAACCTCAGTATACTCATAATCGTTCAAGTCCATTGCAGGAGATTGAATCCAAGCATCGATATTGTCACAATCACATGGAACGTTGTCATCATTGGCACCGGCAAAACGATTGTTCACTCCCAACTCTGGGACTGGCCAATAACCACCAGCGTTGGCTGATCCACTGTTGTGCACTCTGAAAGCTGGGCCCTCAGTATCATCCGTGGTGGCAGCTGTACCTTCTGTTTGTGAAACAGTATTGGTTGTCCATCCTGATGGCAATGCAGTAGGAACTGCACCAGAAGTTTGGAAATCCTCCTCCAATACTACAACGCGGTTGCCTGTAATTTCAGAAGTTGGTTTTTCTTGACGAGCAATAATCGTCGTTGGAGATACCTCAGCTCTGCTGAAAGTTCTCTTTGCAGGACTCTTTTGCAAAGGTGTCAGTTGTTGCGCAAACGCAGCAGAACCCATTGCAATCAATCCTAAAGAAATGTAAAGTTTTTTCATGTTTAGAATATTTAGCCTTGCGAAGATAATAAAATCATATGATACATTTTTACGTAGAAACACAAAAAAAGGGACCGAAGTCCCTTTTTAAAATCACTGTTTCATGAGTCGTTCTGTCCTCACCCCTTTTTCATCTTTCACTTGAATCAAATACAATCCATTTGTGAATTCACTTAGATCAATTTTAATTGTATTCTCATTCGCTTTCATCTGATCTACAATTCTTCCTGTCGCATCCAAAATGGTAATTTCCGCATTCAACAATAATCCATCGAGATGAATAATGCTGGTGGTTGGATTCGGATAAAGGATCCAACCATCACGAGAACTGATTTCCTGGGTTCCCAGCGCATTGATATATACCGCCAAACCATCTACCCATTGGCAACCGGTGGCAGTATCTGTTTGGTAAACATAGATGGTGCCCATGTCCGCATCGTTCCAAATAACATTCAGCGTATCATTGTCTTGACCCGAAACAATCAATCCATTGCTCACTGACCAAGTATAAGTGCAGCCAGGCGTTGTATTAACAATATACTGCTCGTTATCAGCTGGATCAACATCATTGTTTCCTGTGACTACAGGCAAGCTACCCGCAGGCTCTGTAATTTCTTGGCTGAATGTGCCTACACATCCATCTTCATCTTCCACTGTGAAAGTATAAACTCCCGCTACCAAACCGCTTGCATAAGGTGTGGTTTGAATGGGGAATGAATTCCAGCTTGCAAAGAATGGAGCATTTCCACCCGTCACACTCACTGAGATATATCCAGTAGCAGCTTGATAACATTCAACATTCAAGACAGAGTCCAAGGTAATGACAATTGGATTTAAATCGCAACCGGTTAGTGGTGTTCCAACACATTCACAATTGGCATTAACAACATCATTTCCTGTGGTGGCATCTCCATCATCACAAGAACTTCCGATTATCAAACAAGAACCATCGTCGGTATTGGCCGCAGGGTTGAAATTACAGGCAAGAACATTGGTGCATCCTGCTACCGTACAAGAGTTATCTTGACCATCGCAGTCCTCGTCTACTCCATTCTCACAAATCTCCACAGCTGCTGCATTGATGGTATTGTCATTGTCGTTACAATCTGTCAAAGGCAAAACTGAATCATAGTAATCAGGACCTGGAGCTGAACAGTTGCTCACGCTATCAGAGGCATAACCATCCGCATCCGCATCGTAATACCAAACGATAGGATAGGTACAAGTACCATCATCAGTCGTGGCTTGTGGTTCGAAATTACAAGCAGTCACATCTGTGCAACCGGGGACTTCACACACTTCATCTGAACCATCGCAATTCTCATCGATTCCGTTGCCACAAATCTCTGCCGCACTGATATTAATCGTCAAGTCGTTGTCATTGCAATCCCCCAAAACCAAAACCGACGAGGTGTAACTTGGTGAAGGTTGTGTGCAACTTGTAATGGTGTCAGCAGCAAATCCATCCGCATCTGCATCCAAGTACCATAGGACACCATAGGTGCAACTTCCGTTGTCAGCCTCCGCCAATGGATCAAAATTACAAGCGGAAGGATTGGTGCATCCGGGAATACCAACACATATTTCGTCTGAACCATCACAATTTTCGTCAATGTTGTTTTCACAGAATTCAGTAGCTCCTGGATAAACACTTGAGCTTGCATCATTACAATCGGTGTTATTTATCTCTCCACAAGCAGCCAAAACATTGCCTCCAAATCCGTCATTGTCAGCATCCAAATACAACAACAAGGCATCGTCACAGTCATCGCTGTTGCTTACGTAACCCGCAACAGGTGAACAAGCCAAAGCAATCGAATTTACATCACCAAAACCGTCAGCATCATTGTCTAAGTAATAGGTATTTTGTACAAATTCGTCTATTTCTTCATCACAATCATTGTCCAAATCATCACATATCTCTGTGGCTGCGGAATTTATTGCTGCTTGGGCATCGTTACAATCACCTAAAATACCTGCAGTGGCTGAATAATCAGAAGTTGGAGCAGAGCAAGCAAGTGAATCACTCACATAATATCCATCGGCATCCGCATCCAAATACCACAACAAAGGATTAATGCAAGAGCCGTCGTTCACTGTTGCCTGAGGATTATAATTACATGCTGTAACATCAGTACATCCTTGAACTCCTGAGCAAATATCATCTACTCCGTCACAATCTTCATCAATTCCATTTTGACAAATTTCTGAAACTCCTGGATTAATATTTATATCATTATCATCACAGTCAGACGTGTTTACGGCATAAAAAGCGGGAGGAGTAAATGAGCAAGTACCTATCGAATCCGTCGCTACTCCAAAGTTGTCATTGTCAGCATCTAGATAATAATATAATAGCGTCCCTTCGTCCACTATCAAATCACAATCATTGTCAATTGTGTCACAAATCTCCATTGAACTAGGGTTTACAGAAGCCTCATCATCATTACAATCTCCCATAATACCCATGATTGAAGTATAATCAGCATTGGGTGCTGCACAAGACAATGAATCGCTCACGTAATACCCATCTGCATCGGCATCCAAATACCACA
>CAYQUT010000002.1:0-30812 GCA_964420985.1 uncultured Chryseobacterium sp. | reverse complement strand
CAAGACAATGAATCGCTCACGTAATACCCATCTGCATCGGCATCCAAATACCACATTGTTGGGTTGATACAAGAACCATCATCAAAGGTTGCATTGATATTGAAATTACAAGCATTGGCATCAGTACACCCAGGGATGGAAACCACATTGCACAGATCACAAGAGTTGAAACAAACGGCTGGTAAGATAACATCGGTTGTACCCGTTGTGTCGGCACGATTAAAAGCTCCATTTAAGTCGTTCACTCCGCAGAGTTCCAAACCTGGAGATGTTTCCCATCCACCTGGACCATTTAAGAATTTGTATTCGATGGGCGTATTGACAGGAATAGCAGGATAAGTGATTTCCCAAATATTGTCGCCATCTGCATCAGACATTAAGTCCTGGTCAGGCACCCAACCTTGGAAGTTCCCAGCAAAATAAACTCCTGGAGCATTCACGGGAGTAGTAGACATGTCCACTCTGAATGTCCAAGAAACCGTTGTTTGGGTACCCGCACATACACACTCCGCTGTAATGACATCATTGGAGGTAATCGCATTTCCATCATCACAGGGAAATCCAAGATACAGACATGATGCATCAGACACCGTTGCGTTGGGGTTGAAGTTACATGCCGTAGCATCGGTGCAACCAGACAATGGCGCTGAATCGTTTGAAGTTCCTGGAGTTGGCAATTGCTCAACAAATGCTGATGTTACAAAAGGCAATCCTCCGTTGGGAACACGCGCCATGCAAGCATCAATGTTTCCTCCAGACTCGTCTGCCTGAACTTGACCAGGGGTTAAGGTTGCAATCAATACAGCTGCGTCAGGATCATTGGTGCCATAAACCACAGCATCCACTAGGTTGACATTGGTTGCCACAGTACCGTTGGGCCAATCCGTTGCATTACCCTGATAAATAGCGATGGCGTCAGGACCGTTTTGTAAAAATGCAGCAGGAGCCACAGGAACAGGAACTATGTAGTTGACATTGGCAACTGCTGGATTTCCAATGACAAAATAACCTGAAGCTGGGATACTATATCCATCTAAATCATAAGCTCCATAAGCTACATTGTTGGTTCCGGTACCTCCGTTAAAACAAACCATTACATAACCATCCAACGACATGCCGGGTGTTCCGTACAACTCGACAAACTCCGTGGTATCTGTTCCCACCTCTGCTGGGTCGGGATTGATTTCATTGATAACAAAAGAACCGCCACCGCCTCCCAAACTGGCAGAAACTGTAGAAGATGTGGTGTAGATGAAATCTCCAGATGTACCGCCATTTCCATTGGCTGCGTTGGCCGATACGTAAAAGGTCACAGCTCCAGCATCCGATGTCGGTGAGGTCCAGGTAAAATTAAAAGTATGATTATTGGAAGAGGCACCACCGTTGGTGTTGTGCGTGATATACTGTCTATTGTTTCCAGATACAGTCAAATTCTCAGCGTGATTGTCAGCTCCTGCCACAAAAGTACCCACGCTGGCTCCGTTGGCATTTAATGCAACAATACTAAAACCAAAAAGAGAAATACCTGTTTGGCTAACTGAAACGCTCATGTTGTATGACTGTCCCAAGGAGTAACCACTTGTCATTCCTGTGTTTAACGTAACGGCACCAACACCAGAGTTCACCGCTGATCCGCTGTGGCATTGCGAGCAATCATTCTCGCCCGGAGCGCCTGTCTTACCCGATTTACCCCCCGAGCTGGTTGTTGATGCAATCATCATCCATCCCAAAACTGTGACGAAGAGTACTGATAAAATTCTATTTTTCATACCTGAAATTTTCAAGTTACAAGTATAATCAATAATCGATGATAACCCTGTTAAATTGGCTGAGAATCAGCTTTTTTTTCTACTCTTCCTACTACGAAAATACTGATTTCATATAAGAGCAAAATGGGCAAACTAACGAGAAGTTGACTCGTTACATCCGGCGGGGTTATGATGGCTGCAATAATCAAGTTCACTACAAAGGCATGTTTTCGGTATTTCTTCAAGAAAGCACTCGAAATAAGACCAATTTTACCCAAAAAATAAACCACTACGGGCAACTGAAAAATGAGACCTGTTCCCAACACCAATGAGACAACTAGTTTTAAATAAGACAACACGGTAGAATTCACCTCCACATCGCCAAATTCAAAATTGCCCAAGAATGCAATGGATAAAGGTGTTAGTATGTAATAACCAAACAAAACACCCAAGAAAAATAGCAAGCTGATGTAAAAGACAACGCCATTGACTACGCTTCTTTCTTTTAAATGCAATCCGGGTTTTACAAAACCCCACAATTGGTAGACAATGAAAGGGAAAGCAATAACAACTCCGCCAATAATACAAACCAACATGTAAGCAGAGAAATTTCCGCCCATTGTTGTGCTTTGTAGTTTGAAGTTCATCTCTTGGTAACAAAGCTGATCACCCAGACCCATATAATGTGAAAAGTCACAAAAGGTTTTGTACGTCACAAAGTCTAGATTTTTTGGTCCCATGATTAAATCATTGATGACAAAATCATCGAACCAAACAATTACCACAATGCCTATCACTACGGCAATGACTGACCAAAACAACCTTCTTCGTAGCTCCTCCAAATGATCGAGGAAACCCATTTCCTTTTTATCCTCAGCCATCAGAAAATACCCTCTCTTATAATATCATGTAGGTGAACGATGCCAACAAACTTGTTTAAATTGTCCGTTAATAACAACTGGGTTATTTTATTGGCTTCTATGCATCGGAATGCTTCAACCGCCGAACTGTCTTCATGAATAAATTTGGGGTTGGATGTCATGATGTCTTTAGCGCTCAAAGTTTTAAAATCTGAGTGTGACGTCAACATTCTTCTAATATCCCCGTCTGTAATAACACCCAAAATTTCTAACTCATTGGAAACAACGGCAACACACCCAACTCGTCCTTTGGTGACAGCACTAATCACTTCCAACACCGGGGTGTCAGAAAGGACACTCAATTGAGCTCCATCCACCATAACATCTTTTGACTTTAATAACAACTTCTTGCCAAGGGCGCCTCCAGGATGATACTTTGCGAAATCGGTAGATGAAAATGATCGGGCCTGCATTAATGCAACTGCCAACGCATCACCCATGGCCAACTGCAACGTGGTGCTTGTTGTTGGGGCTAAATTATTGGGACAGGCTTCTTTGTCCATTGGGGTAAGCAATTGAAAATCGCTACTCTGACTTAAAAATCCATTTGCATTGGCACAAACGGCAATCAACTTATTGCCCATGCGCTGAATCAAAGGGACCAAAAATCTAATCTCTGGGGACTCTCCTGATTTGGAAATACAAATAACGATATCACCTTTCTGCACCATTCCCAAATCTCCATGAATGGCATCCGCTGCATGCATAAACAACGACGGCTGTCCTGTACTATTGAAAGTGGCTACCCACTTCTGGGCAATTATTCCACTTTTACCAATGCCTGTAACAATTAATCGATTGTTACCCTTTAAAATCAACTCAACCACTTCTGAAAATGAAGAGTCTAAAGATTCCGACATTTTCAGCAGGGCTTCAGACTCCAATAAAATGGTGTTTTGCGCATGTTTTATCAAATCGTTTGATTGCATTTGACGGCAAAGATGATAAGAATTCAAAAGTCACAAAAACATTTCGCAAATCTTTGTGTTTTTTTCAAGGAATTCTTTACAATAACTCGAGAGAAGTGTTGTAAATTCGTTCTCCTTTTTATCGCCTGCACAAAGGAATTTTGAAATGAACACAATTACTGATTTATCGCCGATAGACGCCCTGAAAACTTTTTTTGGCTTCAACCAATTTAAAGGGCTTCAAGAACAAGTTATCCAATCCATTTTAGATGGTAACGACACGTTTGTTATCATGCCAACGGGTGGAGGTAAATCAATGTGTTATCAATTGCCTGCGCTTATGATGAATGGGATGGCCATTGTGGTATCCCCTCTGATTGCGCTCATGAAAAATCAGGTTGATGCCATGCGTGGATTTAGCTCTGAAGACGGCGTCGCCCATTTCATTAATTCGTCATTGAACAAGTCTGAAATCAACCAAGTGAAATTGGACATTCAATCAGGCAAAACAAAAATATTATACGTAGCCCCTGAATCGCTTGGCAAAGAAGACAATGTCGAATTTTTGAGAACTTGTACCATCTCTTTTGTGGCCATAGACGAGGCGCATTGTATTTCCGAATGGGGACACGATTTCAGACCGGAGTACAGAAAATTAAAGAGTATCATCAAGAATATCGCTGATGTTCCGATTATGGCACTAACCGCCACGGCTACACCGAAGGTTCAACAGGACATTCAAAAAAACTTGGGGATGGTTGAGGCCAATTTATTCAAAGCCTCTTTCAACCGCCCAAACTTGAATTATGAAGTTAGACCCAAGAACAACGTTGGCAAACAGATCATTCAATACATTAAAAACAACAGCGGAAAAAGCGGTATTATTTATTGTTTAAGTAGAAAGAAAACAGAAGAAATAGCAGAGTTGCTCATTGCCAATGGCATCAAAGCTTTGCCCTACCACGCAGGTATGGACGGTCATGAACGCAGTGATGTTCAAGATAAATTCTTAATGCAAGAAGTGGATGTTATTGTGGCCACTATAGCCTTTGGAATGGGGATTGACAAACCGGATGTTCGATTTGTTATTCACCATGACATTTCAAAAAGTTTGGAAAGCTACTATCAAGAAACGGGAAGAGCGGGAAGAGATGGTGGAGAAGGCAATTGCATTGCTTTTTACAGTCCAAAAGATATTGAAAAACTAGAGAAATTTCTAGCTGGCAAACCCATTGCTGAGCAGGAAATTGGCGTTCAGTTGCTTCATGAGGTGATGGCCTATTGCGAAACTTCTGTCAGCAGAAGAAAATATTTGCTCCATTATTTTGGTGAGGCCTGGGATGAGAACAATGGCGAGGGTCACGGAATGGATGACAACCAACGCAAACCCAAAGAACACTTTGACGCAAAGGAAGATGTACTCTTGTTGTTGCAATGTATCCAACTCTTCAAGGAAAAACACAAAGCGAAATTCATTGTGAAAGTATTGATGGGATTGGAAGACGCCGAGGTTAAAACGTATAAAGGAAGTTCTTCTGAATTATACGGAATTGGAAAAGACAAAGACGATCGCTATTGGAATGCCCTTTTAAGACAGATGTTGGTTGCCAACTTCATCAAGAAAGAGGTCGAAACTTATGGAACGTTAAAACTCACTACCGAGGGAAAACTTTTCCTTAAAAATCCTACAATTTTTCAAGCTGTCAAGGAAGAAGAATATCCAAGTACCGACGAGGATGGCGACTTTAATGCACTCCGTGCCAATGGAGCAGCCGCTGATGAGCAGTTGTTCAGTTTGCTCAAAGAGCAACGTTTAAAGGTCTCCAAGGAAAAAGGTATTCCTCCATATGTCATTTTCTCAGAACCTAGTCTTGAGGAAATGGCCACCCAGTATCCAATTAATACCGAAGAATTGGCGCATATTGGCGGAGTAGGAAGAAATAAGGCTTTAAAGTTTGGTCAATCTTTCCTAGCCCTTATCCAAAGGTATGTTGAAGAAAATAACATTGAAAGACCCCAAGATTTATTCCTAAAAACCGCCCCCTCAAAAAGCGGACAAAAGGTTCAAATCATACAAAATATTGACAAACGAATCCCATTACATGACATTGCAAGGGGTTTAGGCAAAAGCAGAGCCGATCTTATATTGGAAATTGAAACCGTTGTACACTCTGGTACCAAATTAAGTATTCAGTATATCATCGACGACGAGGTAGATGAGGATGCTCAAGAAGAAATCATGGAGTATTTCATGCAATCGGAATCTGATGACCTGATGGAAGCGGAAAAATACTTTGATGGTGACTATGAGGAAGAGATTTTAAGATTGATGCGCATTAAATTCATGAATGACGTAGGGCAATAAAACACTATTTCTATATTCAAAAATAACAAAGCCCCAAGAGGCTCAATCTCTTTGGGGCTTTTTTATTGGATTAAAAAAGAGAGCCGAAGCTCTCTTTTTCATATTTCCTCGACACTTTACTTCTCAATTAGCACCGGTAACATTCGCTGTGATTGCTCACCTGCAATTTTAACCATGTACAATCCTGAAGCAAGGTTCAATTCAGCATTCCATAATGGGCTATTTTGATTATGTAAAGCATAAACCAATTCACCTGTCATTGAATAAACGGAAATCGCATAATTTTTGACCAATTCAGATGGAATGGCAACTGCAAAGTTTCCATTACTTGGATTTGGCCAAGCTGTAATAACCTGTTCTCCTTGGCTTACGATTCCAGTTGTTGTAGTATCAAACTCAACATTGAATACCAATTCAAACTGAGCGTTGCAACCACCCGTAGTATCAGTAACAAGGAGCGTGATTTCACCTTGAGGATCAAACGAATTGCCTTCTGACCAATAAACGTTTACAGATGGAGTTGTGGCTGTATTGCTCACTGGGATGAATATACCAGGGCTATTCAATGTCCACAACAAAGTCACTCCATTCAAATTGCCCGTATAGGTATAGTTGTGGTAAGAATAAGTGTCCACAAAATCATCACCATCAATTACACCGGGTATGTAGGTACTGCTGACACAACTATTGTCATCCACCATCGCAGCTTCATCATAGTTGCAAGCCTCTGGGTCAGTGCAACCCAATAGCAATCCTTGACAAGTACAATCGATTTGATACGTATCAGTAATATCCAAAGAAGAACCATTGTCACAAGGAGTACCCGGTCCTAATAATGAAGCACTTGAATCATCACAATCATCTGTGTTTGACACCCATCCATTGGCTGGTTGAGCGCAGAATAAGAAAGTAGCATTGATATTACCCAACAAATCAGCATCTGCATCTTGATAGAAAACCACACCTGTGCTATCATCCACAATACCATCACAGTCATCATCAATGTCATTGCAGAATTCAGCACTTGCAGGATTCACCGCCGGGTTTGCATCATCGCAGTCATAACCAGCAACAAATCCGTCACCATCAGCATCCACGTTGCTCACACAACCTTCGTCAATTCCACCATTACAGTTGTTGTCGAGATTATCGAAACAAACTTCTGTTGCACCTGGGTAGATGGCGGCATTGTTATCGTTACAATCGATTGGTGTTGAGAAACCATCTCCGTCAACATCTGTTCCTGGACAAACGCCATCAGCGCCATCACAGTTCTCATCAATACCATTTCCACAAACCTCAGTGGCAGATGGGTTGATGGCTGCATTGTTATCATCACAATCCGAAGGTGTTAATGATCCGTCGCCATCAGCATCTAAACCTGGACAAACATCATCTGTTCCATCACAGTTCTCATCAATACCATTTCCACAAACCTCAGTGGCAGATGGGTTGATGGCTGCATTGTTATCATCACAATCCGAAGGTGTTAATGATCCGTCGCCATCTGCATCTAAACCAGGACAAACATCATCTGTTCCATCGCAGTTCTCATCAACACCGTTTCCACAAATCTCAGTAGCTGAAGTGTTGATCGCTGCGTTGGTGTCATCACAATCGGTTGGGGTAAATTCCCCGTCACCATCACCATCTACTGGATTACATACATCGGCAACACCGTTGCAATCTTCATCTATGGTATTATCACAGACTTCAGTTCCATTGGGATTGGCTGTTGCATCGGCATCATCACAATCCGTATTGTTGGTAACATACACACCCAAAGCAGGACAAGTAACCGACAATGAAGTCAAGAATGTACCAGCCAATCCGCCGCTTCCTGATGGTAAACTGTAAATAATATCTCCAACTGAACTCAATACGTCAAAACCAACCTCACCCGTAAAGCTACCGATGGTGGTCCACGTCAAATCATATGTGACACCATTGGTCATTAATACGGTCTCCGTAATCGCTGTACCATCTGTGAAAGTGGTACCTATCGTTGCTTCAACTGTTGCACCTCCGTTGGTGGTCAACTGCATTTGATTTCCGTTCCAACCGTCTCCATAGGTATCCGTTAAGTTAAACGTATACAAGCAAACTGGTGGAGAATTAGGATCGAAACATGACTGAATAGAAGTAGCTCCACCAAACGTATCACCATCGGCATCGAGGTAATAAGTGGTAGTTGGCAAACCGTTGTCTACAAGTCCATCACAGTTATCATCCAAAGTATTGCATGTCTCAGATGCTGTTGAATTGATGTTTGGATTAAAAGGCGCACAGTCTACTGCGTCTACATCTCCATCTCCATCAGCATCTGTTGTACAACCTTCGTCCACCTGCGTGTCACAGTTGTTGTCAATGAGATCATCACAAACCTCAGTTGCCGCTGTATTGATATTGATGTCCGTATCGTTACAATCCGTGTTATCTGTTACCAAAAGAGGATCAGGAGTGCACAAGAAAACTGCAGTGGCATTGTCTCCAAAGCCGTCACCATCAGCATCCGTATAATATGCAATTGGATCAGTACATTCTGAAGAACACAAACTGAAATCGATCAATCCACCGCCAAATGCCCACAATTGAACATAAATGGTGTCACCTGCAGGAACTGTGGTAACCGTAATTTCTGGCATCAAACCGGGACCAGTATCATCATCACAAGCCACAAGAGTATATAGACCAGTTGCAGGATCAAATGTATAGGCTGCCATAGCTGCATCGACATTCCCCTGAGGATTCAATAATAAAACCCCAGAACTTGGAACAGCTACCGCAAACCATGCATCTGGTTGTTGAACTCCTGTCCAAGATGGATTATTTCCACAACCAGGACCGCCAGGATTGGTTGATGGGGTGTACAAAGCTGGATCAATAGAAACACTGATACAACCTGTAGCTGGATCGGCTGTAAACGCTGTCCACGGCTCATCTCCTTCAGAAGAGATATAACCAGCACAAGAACAATCCGCCTGAATTTCATCGCCTCCTGTAGCTGGGTTGCCGTCATTACAAACTTGTCCAATCCAAACCGTTGGGTCATTGTCATTACAATCACCGTTACATGAGGTGTAACCGTCTCCATCGACGTCAAAACCTTCATCAATCACTGCATCACAGTTATTGTCAATCAAATCACAAACCTCTGTAGCAGATGGGTTCACCGCAGCATTGTTATCATCACAATCATCTGCCGTCACAAAGCCATCACCATCGATGTCTGTTGTACAACCTTCATCAACAGTTCCATCACAGTTATTGTCCAAATTATCTCCACAAACCTCTGTTCCGCCTGGGAATGAAGATGCTGAAGCATCATTACAATCCGTATTGTTCGTCACAAAACCAGGGTCAGGAGTACAAGTTAAAACGGGAGTAACAGATCCATCACCAAAGGTATCGCCATCCACGTCAGGATAGTATGCCAACGCTGCTGAGCAATCCGAAGAACAGAAGTTAAAGTTGATGGTATTTCCTGCATTGTAAGCCCAAAGCTGAATGTAGATAGGTGCACCTGGTGTTAATCCTGTCAATGTCAATTGAGGCATCAAACCAGGTCCAGTATCATCATCACAACCCAACAATGTGTATGTATTGGTTGCCGCATCGTAATTGTATGCCGCCATACCTGCATCACCTGTTCCTTGAGGAGACAAGAACAACTCACCATTTGCAGGTGCGTTAATTAAAATCCAAACATCTGGATTCTCACTTCCCACCGTGTTACCTGCACAGCCAGGGGCCGTTACAACAGTACTAATCGTATACAATGCTGGATCAACAGTAATATCAATACAGCCTGTTGCAGGATCTGCAGAAAATGCATTAGAAGGCTCATCACCAAGGACTCCAGCACAAGAACAATCTGCTTGGACCAAGTCATTGGTTGTATTGGGATCATTGTCATTACAAGTTGCGCCAATCCAGATGGTATTGTCATTGTCATTACAATCACCATTACATGATGTAAATCCATCACCGTCCGCATCCTGATTTTCGTCGATAACTCCATCACAGTTGTTATCTTGTAAGTCACATATTTCAGGAGCTCCAGGATTAACTGTAGCATCCTGATCATTACAATCTTCCGCTGCTACAAATCCATCCGCATCGTCATCTTGACCCGCACAAAATGCTGGAGCAACGAAAACCGTTGTTCCTGTACAACCTGGATTAGCTGTGAACTCCGCAAACAATGTGTGCACTTGTCCGTCCGAATTCAAACTATCCGCATTGATCGCCATAGATGAGTTAAAGGGTGCATCCCAAGTTTGAATAACGTTTCCATCCAACATCAATACCAATGAACCGCTTGTTGGAGCCAAAGTAGTATTGATATAATTGTTCTGAGCCTGAACCAGAGTATACTGGTTGGTTATTGGATCACAACTGGAAGGAGTTGCACAAAAAGGAAATTCTACAGAGCAAGCTGGTAAAGAAACGGGATCAACAGTGAAAGGCTCAATTGGACATCCTGCAGTTGAACCATAACTTCCGAATTGACTATCCCCTCCTGATGCTACCGTTACCAATAAATCAACATCTGCTACAGTTGTTGCTGTCACACACATACTCATTACACAAGAACCACCATCACCCCAGTCATTTCCACCGTCTCCATCATTGTTGTAGTCATAATAATAACCTTGACCCGCTGGGTAGGCAGATCCTCCCGTTGGGGCAATGCTTTCTTGCCAAATCCAATCTCCAGGTCCTCCATTACACTCTAAAGGAGCTGTCAATGGAGAAGCGGCAGACCAACCTGTTCCCAAAGTTAAAGCCATTCCGTCCAACCAGTCACCTGAATTTTGACCATAATCCAATGTGTAACAAATGGTAACATTGGTTCCAACAGGCCATGTTCCAGCAGTTGGAGCTGGCTCAAATGAAATACTTTGAGGACCTAAACAAGAAACAATGGTCGTACCTCCACCGCAAGAACAATCCGCTTGAATTGTCTCATCAACGGTCTCCGCGTTTCCATCATTACATGGAGCTCCGGGATATATGGTTGCGCAGTTGTCGTTGCAATCCGTCAATGCATCAAAACCATCGCCGTCATTATCTGAAGCGCTACAACCCTCATCCGCAATTCCTGAACAGTTTTGGTCAATACCGTCGCCGCAAATTTCTGCAGCCGCTGGGTTAATACTAGCGTCATTGTCATTACAATCAGCGGGGGCGTTGAATCCATCCGCGTCTAAATCTATTCCTGCGCAAGCGGCATCGCCACCTACACAATCATCATCGATTCCATTTTCACAAATCTCAGTACTCAACGAACTCACAGCAGGGTTGTTGTCCGCGCAATCTCCACTTGACGTCACTCCGCAAGCATCAATAATTGAAGAACCATCACCATCACCATCATTGTCCTGATAAGTAATATTGGCATCGTCACAATCATCGAAATTGGTTACATATCCAGCAGGTTGAGCGCAATCAAAAATGGTGTTGTTCACATCACCAAATCCATCCCCATCCAAATCAGCATAAAACTCCGTGCTTACAAACTCATCAATCTCTATGTTACAATTGTTATCGATTCCATCACAAACCTCTGCTGCGGCTGGGTTAATGGCAATATTGAAATCATCACAATCTACATCAGAGGTAAAACCATCACCATCGTTGTCTACCAAACCAACACAATTGTCATCTGCAATGGCATTACAATCGTTGTCCAATCCATCACAGAACTCCGTTGCTCCGGGGTAAGACACGTTGCTGTTATCGTCACAATCTGTTCCGTCCAAAACCATATTGGCATCAGGAGTACAAGTCAAAATGGGCGCTTGACTGTTGTCTCCAAATCCATCCGCATCCGCATCTACGTAATAAGCCAATGCTGCTTGACAATCTGAAGAACAGAAATAAAAATTAATGGTATTTCCGGCATTGTAGGCCCAGAGTTGAATGTAAATCTGAGCTCCTGGCGTTAAACCAGACAATGACAACTGTGGCATTAGGCCGGGACCAGTATCATCGTCACAACCCAATAGCGTATAGGTATTGGTCGCGGCGGTATAATCATAAGCGGCCATTCCTGCGTCGCCAGTTCCTTGTGGAGATAAAAACAACTCGCCGTTGGCCGGAGCTGTAATTAAAATCCAAACATCTGGATTCTCGCTTCCGACAGTATTTCCGGCACAACCGGGAGCACTGACCACTGTTGAAATGGTGTAAGTTGCCGGATCTACCGTAATATCGATACATCCTGTAGCAGGATCCGCGGTAAACGCGTTTGAAGGCTCATCACCCAATGAACCTGCGCAAGAGCAATCCGCTTGTATCAAATCATTGGTTGTGTTGGGGTCATTATCATTACATGACGCACCAACATAAATAGCAGCATTGTTGTCGTTACAATCTCCGTTGCACGTGGTGAATCCATCACCGTCCATGTCAAAACCTTCGTCATTCAATCCATCACAGTCATTATCCAAAAAATCACATAGCTCTGGAGCACCTGGATAAATAGCTGGATTTCCATCATTACAATCTGAACCTATATCAAAACCATCTCCGTCTCCGTCAGAGAAAGGCGTCACCAAAAATGGAACAAGAACGCAATCAGCACCAGTATAACCTCCCATTGAACCATCACCTCCTGTTGTAACCTGAACGCTCAAATCAGCATTGTCAACCACTTGTGCTTGAATGCAAAAACCAATGTTACAAGCTCCTTGGTCACCATCATCATCTCCCCCATCACCGTTCAAATCATTGTCATAGTAATATCCCTGACCGAAAGACAAACCAGATCCAGTTGCGGTCAAAGCATCCTGCCAAATCCATTGTCCTGTGCCGGTACCTGCACAAAGGCTCGGAGCAGTCAGCGGTGTCAAATTGCTCCAACTTGCACCCAGCAATACCTCAAAACCATCTACCCAACTTCCCGTACCCATAGTGTAGTCTACGGTGTAACAAATGGTTACTATTGTGCCCGGAGCGTAGGCGCCTCCAACCGGTGCCGGTGAAAAAGTAACTATCTCATTGCTCACACATTGCGCATGACTTTGCGCAGTCGAGAATAACATAGAAATTCCTAGAAAAATGAATGAAAGAAAGGTAAGCTTTGCATTCAAAAACGTTCTGAGGTTCATCAAATTAAAATTTTGGTTAGTCGTCAAAAATAGGGAAATTCTCTAAAAACTACAAGTTTAATTTTTCCAACTCTCGTTTTTAACAAAAAAGCCTTTTTACCTCTTTTGCTTATGCTCAAAGCTACTAGTTTCGAATTGTGGAAATAGATTTAATTGAAGAGAATAAAGAGATTGTGAGGAGATACCGCAGCCTGCTGCGTGTATGCAACCGATCCAAAACCAAAAATGAACGCAACCTCATTCGCAAAGCCTTTAATGTTGCCCTCGAGGCCCACAAGGACATGCGACGAAAAAGCGGAGAGCCGTATATCTACCACCCTTTGGCGGTAGCCAAAATTGCTGCTGAGGAGTTGGGATTGGGAACATTGGCGATCGTTTGCGCTTTGCTCCATGATACAGTAGAAGATACTTATATCACATTAGATGATATTGAGAATCTATTTGGAAAAAAAGAGCGCATCATCATTGATGGTTTAACAAAAATATCTGGTGTATTTGATCACCAAACCACTAGCCAACAGGCTGAGAATTTTCGTAAAATGTTACTCACCTTGAGTGATGATGTGCGTGTCATCCTCATCAAATTGGCTGACAGACTTCACAACATGCGCACACTGGACCACATGTCCAGAGAGAAACAGTTGAAAATCGCTAGTGAAACACTTTTCATGTATGCGCCATTGGCACATCGTTTAGGGCTATACAATATTAAAACAGAATTAGAAGATTTAAGTTTAAAATTCAAAGACCCAGAAGCCTACGATGAAATTACCGCCAAACTACAGAAAACACAGGCTGTTAGAACACGCTTCATCAACCAATTCACATTGCCCATCCGACGCGCTTTGGATGAAATGGGGGTGAAATATGAAATCAAGAGCAGAACAAAATCCATTTATTCCATCTGGAACAAAATTCATCAAAAGGGTGTTCCCTTTGAAGAGATTTACGACTTGTTTGCCATTCGCATCATCATTGACAGTGATGAAGAACATGAAAAAAGTGAGTGTTGGAGGGTCTATGCTGCTGTTACTGATTATTACCAGCCAAGCCCAGAGCGTTTGAGGGATTGGATCAGCATTCCAAAATCATCTGGATATGAGGCATTGCATACTACTGTCATGTCACCATCCGGGAAATGGGTGGAGGTTCAGATACGTTCCGTGAGAATGGACGACCTGGCAGAGAAGGGTTATGCTGCACATTGGAAATACAAGGGCACTGTTGAATCTCCCGAAAGCAAATTGGACAAGTGGCTCAGTCAGGTGAGAGAGGTGCTGGAAAATCCTGGAGATGACGCCCTAGAATTTATCGACAATTTCAAGCTATCCCTTTTCTCTGAAGAGATATATGTCTTTACACCCAGTGGAGATTTAAAAACACTTCCCAAAGGATCTACTGCATTGGATTTTGCTTTTAATATACACTCTCAGATTGGATCACAATGTATTGGGGCCAAGGTCAACCACAAACTGGTGCCCATGAGTCACATCATTAGAAGTGGGGACCAAATTGAAATTCTCACTTCTAAAAAACAACGGCCAAAAGAAGAATGGCTCAATATTGTCGTCACAGCCAGTGCGCGCCAAAAAATAAAAGTCGCCTTAAAAGAAGAGCGCAAAAAAATTGCAGAGGAAGGAAAGTCCATGCTAAGGAAATTCTTCCAGAACATCCATGCAGATTGGCTTGCTGTGAATATTGACGAGCTGGTCAAATACTTTGAGACCTTCTCCTCACAGGAACTTTATTTTAGGATAGCAAAAGAAAAAGTTGTTTTAAATGACTTCAAAAGCTTTAAAGTAGAAGGAGGAAGAATAAAAGTGAGTCGGAAAAAGGAAAAATCCATTTCCGAAGAGTCTACCAAGATTATCACCTCCGCCCCAAGTGTTGGCAGTGCCGTTGTTATTGGCGATGCTGAACAAAAAGTTGATTTTAGTCTTGCATCATGTTGTAATCCCATTCCTGGAGATGAGGTTTTTGGATTCACAACTGTAGATGAAGGAATAAAAATCCACCGCACTTCTTGCCCCAACGCCCAAGAGATGATGAGTAAATTTGCTTATCGCGTCATCAAAGCCCGTTGGAATAGTCAAAACTTGGTTCAGTTTGAAGTTGGACTCAAGTTTACAGGAATTGACGATGTGGGGCTGGTTCAGAAAATAACCAATATCATTTCTACTGATATGCGCGTGAATATGCGGGCCATTTCATTTGAAGCCATCGATGGGATCTTCAGCGGCCGGGTTGTTGTCTTGGTCCATGACACCGCACATTTGAATGACTTGATAAAAAACCTGAAAGCAGTGGATGGTGTATTAACGGTAGATCGAATTGAGTCGGAGTTTTCATAAAACCCTATCTTTGCTCACATCATGGAAGATTTACAAGAAAAAGTAAAGCTGTTGTTCAAGGAATACTTGGAGAAAAATGGTCACCGTAAAACCCCTGAACGCTTTGCTATTTTAAGAGAAATCTACAGCCTTTCTGGTCATTTTGATATTGAGCAACTCTACACACAAATGAAGTTGCAGAAGTACCGTGTCTCCAGAGCCACGCTGTACAACACCATCGAACTCCTCATGAATTGCCAATTGGTTAGAAAAAATCAATTTGGACAAAACACCGCTCATTTCGAAAAAGCCTTTCAAAATCAACAGCACGACCATATTGTGTTAATGGATACCGGGGAGGTTATTGAGTTTTGTGACCCCCGAATTCACCAAATCAAAAAAACATTAGAAGAACTTTTTGGTGTGGAAATTCAGCACCACAGCCTCAATTTCTACGGAAAACGGCCCGATGTAAAATAGTTTTCTGTTCAGTCAGTTTTACCATTATTTTTGCGCTTTACCAAAAGTATGATCAATAAAACTGCGGTTCTTCTCGGTTTACAATGGGGAGATGAAGGAAAAGGGAAAATAGTAGATGTACTAACCCCACAATACGATATCATAGCCAGATTTCAAGGTGGTCCCAATGCTGGGCACACCCTCATTTTTGACGGAAAAAAGCACGTCTTGCACACCATTCCATCGGGTATTTTCCATGGCAATGTGATCAATGTTATCGGAAATGGTGTTGTCATTGACCCGATCATTTTTCAGAAAGAAATTGAAAAACTTCAAGAAAACAATGTTCCTTTTCAAGAGAGACTTTTGATCTCCAAAAAAGCACATTTGATTCTACCCACTCACCGCGTTCTTGACGCTGCCTCTGAGGCAGCAAAGGGAGCCGCAAAAATTGGTTCAACGCTCAAGGGAATTGGCCCAACATACATGGATAAAACGGGACGAAATGGCTTACGGGTAGGAGATATCCTAGAAGATGATTTTGTACTGAAATACAATGAACTCAAAGAAAAACACTTAAAGATTTTAAGTCAATATTCCTTTGAATTCGAATTAAGTGAAATGGAAAATCAATGGATGCAGAGCATTGACTATTTAAAGTCCATGTCCATCATTGACAGTGAACACTATATCAATCAATCTCTAGCAAACGGAAAGAAAATATTGGCTGAAGGGGCACAAGGATCACTCTTGGACATTGACTTTGGATCTTACCCATTTGTGACATCTAGCAATACCGTTACGGCCGGTGCATGTACCGGATTGGGCATAGCGCCTAATAAAATTGGCGATGTCTTTGGTATCTTCAAAGCATATTGTACCCGCGTTGGTTCGGGTCCATTTCCAACGGAACTTCACGATGAAGTAGGCGAGCGCATGAGACAAGAAGGACATGAGTTTGGTTCCACAACTGGTCGTCCAAGAAGATGTGGTTGGTTAGATATCCCTGCATTAAAATACGCTTGCATGATCAACGGTGTAACAGAGCTTTTTATGATGAAAGCTGATGTCCTAAGCATTTTTGACGAAATCAATGTTTGTACCCATTACAAGTGGAAAAATGAGGTGATTGATTATTTGCCTTATAATGCAACAGAGAACCTAGAGCCGGTATACACCACTTTGAAAGGTTGGGCTACCGATTTAACCCAAATCAATCATCCCGAACAATTCCCGGTTGAATTAAAAGACTACATACAATTTGTTTCCACCTCAGTGGGTATTCCCGTCACCATCGTTTCTGTTGGTCCTGATAGAACCCAAACCATTTCTATGCGATGATCAAAAAAATCCTGTGCAGTTGGGTATTGGTCCTGTTACAATCATGGATTGTAGGAGCAATGGCACAGGATAAAATTCAGTTGATCTATTCTGATAATATTTTTTATTCCAAGAAATTGGTAGATGCACAGCGCGTCATTGGAAACGTGCATTTTGAAAGACAAGGAACACACTTGTATTGCGATAGTGCTTATTGGTTTGAAAACCGTGACTTTGAAGCCTTTGGAAAAATTAAAATTGTCAAGCCAAATGATTACACCCTGACTGGTAAATCCTTACGCTATACCAACGAAACCAACACCGCACGTTTAGAAGGAGATGCAAAATTAGTGGATAATCAAATGACACTGACGGCTCCCCTGATGGTTTACAACATGGAAAGCAAAGATGCCTCCTATTTTTCCGGTGGAAAAATTGTATCCAATAACAAAGAAAACCTACTCACCAGTTTGACTGGGAATTACAATACAGAATCCAACAAATCACACTTCGAAAAAAAAGTAAAGCTCATTCACGGCGCTTATACACTCACGACAGAAAAACTTAACTACGACAACAACACAGAAACGGCTTATATTATCACGGACACCAAAATAAGCTCAGAAACAGAAAAGCTCTATTGTCGAAATGGTTTTTACAGAAGTACTGATGACTATACTGAGTTGTACGAAAGACCAAAATCGATTCATGAAAGTCAAATCATTATTGCAGACACTTTAATTGGACATGGAAAGGAAGGCTGGGGAAAATTCATGGGGAATGTGTACCTAGCAGATACCATTGATGAAAAATGGATAACCGGCGGATACGGTGAATACCATGACAAAGAAAAAACGCAATGGATAAGCCAATTCCCTATTTATCACGAGATGTTGGAAAATGACACACTTTTTGTGAAATCAGACACTTTATGGATGAAAAATGACTCCACCCAAGGCGACTTGGTTAAGGCATTTCATCATGCCATCATCTTTGCGCAAGACTTCCAAGCCAAATGTGATTCCTTGGTGTTTCAAGCTTCCGACAGCACCATTCATTTTTACAAATCACCCATGCTCTGGAGTGATAACCGACAGATTACTGGGGACAGCATGTATATGGTATTAAAATACAAATCTCCCTATCGATTTCATACCTTAAAAAACAGTTTCATCGTAGGACAAACTTTTGATCAAGACACCAATTACTTCGATCAAATCAATGGACGTGATCTTGAGGCTTTTTTCAAAAATGGCGATTTGCATCGCATTGACATAAAAGGCAATGGTGAGCTTATTTATTTTCCATTGGAAAAAGAAAGTGATACTACACCATTGGGCTTAAATAAAGCACAATGCAGCAATATTAGTGTCGATGTATCCGGACGAAAAATAAAAAGAATCAAACTCATCAATGAGCCTGACTCATTTTTGATTCCGATGGAAAAAATTAAAAATGAGCCGACCAAACTAAAAACTTTTGTTTGGTGGCCTGATCAAAGACCAAAACGCAAAGATTTCGAATATGAGCAATAACCAAGACATCATCTTTTCACTGATTGAAAAGGAAAGAACAAGACAAACCAACGGCATTGAATTGATTGCATCAGAAAACTATGTTTCTGAAGCGGTATTACAAGCGGCGGGAAGCATATTAACCAACAAATACGCCGAAGGATTACCCAACAAACGTTATTACGGAGGATGCGAAGTGGTAGATGAGATTGAACAGCTCGCCATTGATCGTCTAAAAGCTTTGTTTGGGGCACAATGGGCCAATGTTCAACCCCACAGTGGCGCCAACGCCAATAGCGCTGTAATGTTGGCGCTTTTGAAACCCGGAGATAAGATTCTAGGATTAGACCTTTCACAAGGAGGCCACTTAACACATGGTTCACCAGTGAACTATTCGGGTAAATTGTACCAATCCCATTTCTATGGAGTAGACCCAGATACGGGACGCGTGAACATGGAAACCGTTCGGAATAGAGCTTTAGGGGTTCAGCCCAAAATGCTCATTGTCGGAGCCTCCGCTTACAGCAGAGACTGGGATTACGCAGCATTCAGAGCAATTGCCGATGAAGTAGGTGCTGTGCTATTGGCCGATATATCCCATCCAGCAGGTTTGGTGGCCAAAGGATTATTGAACAATCCAATGCCCCACTGTCATGTTGTTACCTCAACTACCCACAAAACGCTTCGCGGTCCAAGAGGAGGCATTATCATGACGGCCCAGGATGGTCCCAACCCGGTTGGCATTAAAAACAACAAAGGCGAACTCCGAACATTAAGCGGATTATTAGACAGCGGAGTTTTTCCAGGTATGCAAGGGGGACCGTTAGAACATGTCATTGCCGCTAAAGCCATTGCTTTTGGTGAGGCACTAGAAGATAAATTTACGACCTACGGAAAACAAGTCAAGGCCAATGCGCAAGTGCTTGCTCAATCATTGGTTGACCTTGGATACAATATTGTCAGTGGAGGAACAGACAATCATTGCATGTTGATTGATCTCAGAAGCAAAAACATCACGGGTAAAGAAGCCGACGCCGTGTTGGGGAGAGTACATATCACCGCCAATAAAAACATGGTGCCCGGTGACCCCCAATCGCCAATGGTTACCTCTGGTATTCGATTAGGAACACCAGCCATCACCACAAGAGGACTAGTAGAGGAAGATATGAAAATCATTGCCGGTTTGATTGATGAAGCCATTGTAATGAAAGACAACGAGAGTGCCCTGAAAGATGTTGCTTCAAAAGTGCACCATTTGATGTCCGAACGCCCCTTGTTTGTCTAAAATGAATGAGCTCCGTGATCATCCCAACCTTTACCTGAGACAACACGGGACCAACCCCATACACTGGAAAGAATGGAGTTCCAATGTATGGGAATTGGCGCAGCAAGAAAATAAATTGGTTATCGTCAGCATTGGCTACAGTGCCTGTCACTGGTGCCATGTAATGGAAAAAGAATGCTTTGAAAATGACGAAGTAGCGCTGTACACCAATGCCCGTTTCATCAGTATCAAAGTAGATAGGGAGACGCGTCCTGACATCGATCAAAATTATATGAACGCCCTTCACTTGATGGGCAAACAGGGAGGATGGCCCCTGAACTGCATTTGTTTGCCCGATGGAACACCCATTTTTGGTGGAACTTATTTCCCCAAAACACGCTGGCTTCAAGTGTTGTCTGAATTAAACGAACTTTTTCAAAACAGGCAAGAAACGCTGACTTCCTTTGCTATTGAAATGAATCAAGCGCTGTTACAATTCTCCGCCTACTCAGCGGGGAAAATACAACCTGGCATTGACCATGACAGTATCCAATCCTTTGTTTCAGATCTAGATTTTGAATGGGGCGGTACGGCGGGTCATCCCAAATTTCCAATGCCTCCTCTTATTCAAACCCTGTTGTGTTATGGAACAAAATTTAACCATAAGGCATCTTTGCGTTGGTGTCAAATTACACTGGATAAGATAAAATTTGGAGGGATTCATGATCTCATACAAGGAGGCATCTCCCGATACAGTGTCGATCACCGATGGCATGTTCCACACTTTGAGAAGATGCTTTTTGACAACACCCAACTCCTATCCACTTTTGCCCAAGCCCATTTGATTTTTCCAGAACAAGAATACGATCAGGTCATGATGGGTATACACGATTGGTTGATGAATGAAATGAGACAGCCATCAGGCCTTATGTCTAGCACGATGGATGCCGACAGTGAGGGAGAGGAAGGAAAATACTATGTGTTTTCAGAAGAGGACATTAACCTAGCATTCCATTCTCATTTTGAAGCGTGGAATGCCGTTTTCGACTTTAAAAATCATTCCTATTGGGAGGATGGTAAAATTGTATTGAGTGCCAAAACCTCATTTTCCTTGAAGGATCCAAAATGGCTAGAAGCTCAATCCGTACTCAGGAAAATGAGGCAGAAAAAAATCAAGCCCACTACTGACCATAAAATTATAACCTCTTGGAATGCCCAGGCCGTTATTGCTTATTGTGATGCAAGTGACGTCTATCCTCATTGGATACAATATGCAGAAGATCTGTATCTATCAATGCAGGACAATCTTAAAATCAATGGGAAATGGACACAGGGATTGGAGAAAGATAGAACAATCACCCCTCTTTTATTTGATACCCTTGCCTGGATTCAAAAGGCTTGCATTGAGTTGTTTTTAAAAACAACTCAATGGAAATACATCATCGAAGCCATTGAAATATTTGATCAGGCAGAAGAATATAGACAGCCCTCAGCGCTATACGCCTTGAACAAAGAAGCTGTTTTATTAAAACCGATAATAGAAACCCATGACAATGTCGTTGCTTCCAGTAATGCGATTTGGGCCGAGAATTTATACTGGCTAAGCATCATCACGGCGGATTTATCCTTTGCAGAACAATGCAAGGAAATGATAGCATGTATGAGCTCAGAAATCAATCAAATGGGCTATTGTGCACATTGGAATAAAGTACTCCAATTCATAGAAAGCAACGCTGGAATTGTCGTCGCGTGTTTACCTGAAATTGGATGGAAAAAGAACAAAAACTGGTTGCACAAAACCATAGAGATTAAGCAAAACACCGAAAATATTTTTTTACAAGGAAAATGGCAATCCAAAACGCAATATTCTCTTTGTACATTAGCTACATGCTATCCTCCCGTTTACTCATATCTCGATATTTCCTAATTAGCCTCTTCAGTTTTGCGGTTGTTTCAACTGGTTTTGGGCAAATGCTTAACAACAAAGAAGGGAAAGCGTTTGATAATAATTTCAATTTCAACCGATCATTTATTTGGGAGAATAAAATTGCCTCTATCACGGCCATCAAACAGATAAAATTACCTGGACGCCCCATTAACGAAACAGAATGGAAAGAGGTAATGCTCTTTAATTCTACGGGTATTTTAGAGAAAAAAATACTGACCACGCAAGGTGTCAATTTTCAAGATAGTAGTTCCATTTTATTCAACAGAAACGACATTGGTCAACTCTTTAGCATTGAACAAAATAAAAAAACAGAAACTACATTGACATTGATGTCCTATGACAGCAATGGAAAAATTATCAGAGAGGATATAAAACAAGTTCTTCACATTCAGGGAGAAAATAGCAGAGAGATATTGGTTGAGAGTACCACTTACGAATACCAATTCCCTCAGCCCAATGTGGTTGTCAGAAATAACATCAATAACTATGGATTAACCTACAGTGCATATACCACCATTAGGAATAATCAAGGATTTCTGTTAAAGGAAATCGAGAACTATTTCGTTAGTCAAAGGGAAATAACAACAACCTATGAATACAATGAAAAAGGATGGGTATCAAAAACCAGCCAATTGGATAACAAATCCGCCCAAATAGAGGAAACCCATTTCAGCTATGATAACAAAGGAAATGTCACTTTTGCCAAGCACTACATCAACAATCAACTGGTTGAAGAATTTGAAGTGCTGTATAACCAAGCGTCAATGATTAAAGCTATCTTGCACCAAGACATTGCCAGTCAAGCCATCACGATTCACAAATACGAATACCAATTTCGATGAAAACCATTTTCAAATTTCTTTTTTTCATTTCTCTGATTTCGGTGACATCGCAATGTACCGCGCAGAAAAGACCACCCAAACAAGACAACGTAGTTACCCCTGCCGATGGGGCAAAGAAAAGCGCTGAAAATAAAAATAGGAAGTGGGAAGAATACGAAACCAAAAAAACACATCATCAAGAAATACAAGATAAAGCCACCAAAAAACGAATGAAAGAAAGTTTGAAGAAATCAAAAAGTCACGCTTCACCCAATCGTATTCCGTGGTACAAAAAACTATTTTGGTAAATTAAACTTCTTGAAAAGAAATGGCTCTAAGAATGGATATGAAAATTAAAAATAGCTTGGTCATCTTGATGATCATCGTATTGCAGACATCATTGATGAATGCCCAAATGAATTGGGCTGAGAACGTGGCTCCGATTTTATTTGACCATTGCACCAAATGCCATCATCCCGGTGGAATAGGTCCATCCAGCTTCATGACATACGATGAGGCGGCTGGCAACTCTGCTTCCATTCTGGGGGCGATTATGGATGGATACATGCCACCATGGCCGGCCAACCCCAATTATCGGCACTTTTTGAATGAAAATGTATTAACCGACACAGAAAAAAGCACCATAGAAAACTGGGTAATGAATGGAACACCAAGCGGAAATCTTTCACTAGCCCCTACTCCACCCGTTTACAACAATCAAACGCAACTTCAGCAAGTTGATTTCACGGGAACCACCCCATTGAACACTAGTCAAGCGGTTACCCATGACTACTACAGAACCTTTGTTGTTCCTTCTAATTATTCCGTCGATCAATTTATTGATGGTATTGAGATTATTCCAGGAAACAGTGAAATTGTTCACCATGTTGTCATTTATTACGACCCCACCAATGAATGTCTTTCACTGGATGCAGCAGACACAGAACCGGGATTCCTCACCAATGGCACTGGTGGTGGACTGCCTGCAGCTGCGCATTACATAGGCGCTTGGGTGCCTGGGAAAGGGCCACAAAATTTACCCCAAGGCTTTGGGATACGCGCAGAGGCCAATGGATACTACCTCATTGAAATGCATTACCCGGCAGGTTCTGTTGGACAGCAAGATGAAACAACATTAAACATTAAACACTCTTCCAGCTCTAGCCCGCGTGAAGTATGGTACAATCCTGTTATCACCCATGACCCTTATACATTGGATGAGGCTGCACTCATCATTCCTGCCAATGTGGAAAGGACCTTTCACGCTACTTACAATGTACCCATCAATATTTCATTGATCGGGATTTCTCCGCACATGCACCTCATTGGAAAAAGCATCAAAAGTTTTTGTGTGAATGGAAATGATTCCATTCCACTCATTGATATTCCCAATTGGGATTTTGATTGGCAATTGGGGTATGACTACCCCCAACTGGTCCGTTTGCCTGCTCAATCACAACTAAAAGCTGTTGCCACTTATGACAACACCATCAATAACCCCAATCAACCCGTTAATCCACCTCAATTGGTAACGGCAGGAGAAGAAACAACCGATGAAATGATGGTTATTTTTTATCTGTATTCCTATTGGATGCCCGGTGACGAGGACATTGTTATCAACCCCAATACTTCAGTCTCCAATACTCAGCCAACTCCTCAATTGTGGCAATTTTTTCCCAATCCCACTCAAGATAAAATACAATGGAATTGCATTGGTCCTCAATACCGAAAAGCCCATTTTTCAATTCTTGACATGAACGGTAGAGTTTGTAAAAAAGAACAACAAATGATTTCAGGAGGTATGGAGTCTGGCTCCATTGATTTAACAGACTTGAGTCCGGGAGTCTATTTCATACAAGTCAAATCCAACGATTATACCCATACCGAGAAATTAATTATCGAGTAACTATTTCTTACCAACAATTCTATCGGGATTGTTGGCCAAAAAAGATTTCCAAGAATTGGACTTGGTGCCCAAAATGGGATTGGAAGTTTGATAAAAATGACAGACTGCTGCAGCCAAGCCATCTGTAGCATCCATCTTTTCTGGCATTTGGGAGTCCTCTATTTTCAATAAACGCTGAATCATGGCTGCCACTTGTTCCTTACTTGCATTTCCATTTCCCGTTATGCTCTGTTTGATTTTTCTGGGCGCATACTCAGCGACACTCAACTGTCTGCTCAAGGCAGCAGCTATGGCTACCCCCTGTGCTCTTCCCAGTTTTAGCATTGACTGAACGTTCTTTCCAAAGAAAGGAGCTTCAATGGCCAATTCATCAGGATGAAAACCGTCAATGAGCTCAACGCAACGCTCAAAAATCTTTTGAAGTTTCAACGCATGATCATCAATCTTGTCTAAGCGCACAACACCCAAAGCCAACAACTTCATTTGTTTACCTTTGACTTCAATTATTCCGTAACCCAAAATGGCGGTTCCGGGATCAATGCCCAATATGATGCGTTCCTTTTGCAAAGATTGATTTGGTTATGGTGATAAAAGTAGTGACATTTTGCTTCTTTGGTGCTCTACAATGCCTGTATGCCCTGCAATTGTGGTGGTACAGCAGCAAAAGATCCAATTCAATCACCCGTCATCCCTTGCAAAAAAACAAACTAAGTGTTGTTATCCCATTCAGGAATGAACGACAGCATTTGCCAAAACTATTGGCATCTCTCCAGCAATTACCAGAAGATATTAAGGTTTATTGGATCAATGATCACAGTGAGGATGGTGGAGGGGAATGGTTGTCCCAGCACCGCACCATGCACCACGAATTGCTTCATAATCTGGGTGAGGGAAAAAAAAAGGCGCTTCATACTGCCATTGCCCATATTCCAGACGAACACTGGATTCTGACATTGGATGCCGACATTGAATTATCGCCTTTTTGGTGGAGGAATATTCAAGATCAATTTAACCCAGAATGTGCCATGATTGTCTTCCCTATTTTCATGAGAGCGGGTGGAAAATGGATTGAAGTGTTTCAACAATTGGAGTTTTTATTTTTCCAAGCATTAACCAAAGGTAGCATTTTAAGACAACGAACCCAATTCAGCAATGGTGCTCACCTTGCCTTCCAAAAGAAATATTTCAATGCCGTGAATGGTTATGCATCGCATCAACACATTAGCAGTGGAGATGACCAATTTCTTTTGGCCGCCTTTCGGAAAAACAATTGGAAAATTGGTTGGGCTGAAATACCCCAAGATACCATTTCGATCACCCCACTTAGCAACTGGAAAGACTTATTGGCACAACGTATCCGATGGGCAGGAAAATCAAAGGCGCTTAACATCCCCGATATGAAATTATTGGCCTTTTCCACAGCGATTAGCAATACACTTGCGCTCTGCGCCTACTGGCAACTCCTATTTGAGCCTTTCCAATCAGCATCTTTAGTTTATTCAGGATTCATTGCCCTGAAATTAGGGATAGAATGGGTCGTATTTCATACCATTAAAAACAAATCGTCATTTATCACCCTCTTCTTCTTGATAATCTATCCATTGTGGGTGCTCATTGTTGGATTGTCCGTATTATTTTTAAAACAGAAATGGAAAGGACGACCGATTCAGCATTGATCCACTTTTGGCGCAAATTTGCCCAAGACAAATGGGCTCTTGCCGGATTGTATTTTATTGCAACGCTATTTCTTATCAGTCTATTGGGCGCCTCCATTCGTCCTGACGGAAGTGAAAACGCCAACGACCAACAAATACAATGGGCCAAATTGCCCCCACTCAGTACAGTTCATTTTGATTTGGATTTTAGGGGCAATAGAAATGTAGACGGTCAATCAGAGCACAGATTTTTTCTGTTGGGAACAGACAGATTGGGCCGAGATATTGTCTCTCGTCTCATGGCAGGAACGTACATCAGTCTCACGGTAGGATTTATTTCCGTAGCCATTTCATTGTTGGTTGGCGTTATTGTAGGTCTGTTGGCTGGATATTACAGAGGTTGGGTGGATGTCGTTCTGTCTTGGATCATTAATGTCATTTGGTCAATCCCCAATTTGCTTGTTGTAATGGCCTTTATCTTGGCCTTTGGAGTGGGATTTTGGAAAGTCTTTATTGCTATTGGTCTCACCATGTGGGTGGAAGTAGCGCGCATCGTTCGGGGACAAATTCTGAGCATCCGCGAAAAGGAATACATTGAAGCGGCAAGATCGATGGGGATGAATGATTGGCGCATTATGTTTCGTGAAATGTTGCCTCAATTGTGGCCTATTTTAATTGTTATTTCAGCAGCCAATTTTTCAAGCGCCATTCTCATCGAAAGTGGAATGAGCTTTTTGGGTTTGGGCGTTCAAATTCCTGCTCCCAGTTGGGGCAATATGATCAGAGAAAATTACGCGATGATTCCAACACAACATGCCCATTTGGCCCTGGCGCCTGGTATATGCATCATGCTTACCGTTTTGGCATTGAGTTATGTGGGCAATGGTTTGCGATCAGCATTAGACATTAAAAAGATTTAAATGAACAGACAAGATAAAATATTTGTTGCAGGACACCGAGGCATGGTTGGCTCTGCCATTTGTCGTAAATTACAACAAGAAGGGTATTCGCAAATCATTACCAGAACTTCCAAAGAATTGGATTTGACGGATCAACAAGCTGTGAACCAATTTTTCGAAAAGGAGCAACCACACTACGTTTTCTTGGCCGCTGCCAAAGTAGGCGGTATCCACGCCAATAATACTTTCCGTGCTGACTTCTTGTATCGCAATTTGATGATTGAAAGCAATGTCATTCACGCATCACATGTGCACAAGGTAGAAAAATTACTTTTCTTGGGATCATCCTGTATCTACCCCAAATTGGCACCTCAACCCTTAAAAGAAGAAAGTCTTTTAACCGGGACATTGGAATATACCAATGAACCTTATGCCATTGCAAAAATAGCAGGGATTAAAATGTGTGAAGCATACCGCGACCAGTACGGCTGTAATTTCATCTCTGCTATGCCCACCAATTTATATGGACCCAATGATAATTATGACTTGCAAAACTCACATGTGTTGCCGGCATTGATCCGAAAATTCCACGACGCAAAAATGCAACAATCTCCTACAGTTGAGGTATGGGGAACAGGAAGTCCCTTGCGTGAGTTTTTACATGTAGATGACCTGGCCGAAGCTTGTTATTTTTTAATGCAACACTACAACGAAAAAGATTTCGTAAACGTTGGTTGTGGTGAGGATCTAAGCATCAAATCATTGGCCGAGATGATTCAATCCATTGTTGGATATCAAGGAGACCTCATCTGGAATACCGACAAACCAGACGGAACACCAAGAAAACTAATGGATGTTTCCAAAATCAAAGGGATGGGATGGTCACCTAAAATTAATCTCGAACAAGGCATCGCCAATGTTTATCGAGAATACCAGCAACGATCTATTCTGTAAATCAATGAAAAAGCCCCAATCCCGATTAACTGTTACCATCATCCTGTCATTTCTAATGTTGTTTTTTATAACAATTGAAATGGGTGCGCAGATTATTCCCATTGGTGATTATTGGAACAGAGAATTGGAACGTGTAGAACATTACAAGGGGAAGGCCGCATTTACCTCATACAAACCACAACTGAAATCTACGGTCAATTTTAAAAACATAACTGGTGAGGTCAAGGACTCTGTGAAGTATTATTCCATGTTGTCACGATTGGTATTTCGGGATCATTTGATTGAATTCAAAAAGCCAGAATACACCATTACGATTGATCCACTGCTCCAGTTAGAAGTCTATCATGATTTGAAAAATGAAACTTTCAACAACACCCGTGGACGGATGTACAACAATGGTCGCGGAGCCATCGTGCAGGGAAAGATTGGCAATGGAGTAGAATTTCAAACCATATTTCTCGAAAGCCAAAGTGTGCTGCCTTACTACCAAAGCATTTGGGCTGACTCAACAGGTGTCATACCGGGCATGGGACGCCACAAAGAATTCAAGAAGTACGGGTATGACTATGGAATCTCTACCAGTTCATTGTTCATCGGATCTCAATCATGGTGGAATTTAGGGCTGATGTATGGCAAACAATTTTTTGGCAATGGGTATCGTTCACTGATTCTGTCCGATGCCTCAATGAATATGCCCCTGGTTCAATTGGGATTGCAAAATCAACATTTTCAGTATAAAACAACAGGGGGCATTGGACAAGAACAATCCCGTATTCCATTGGGAAGCACGGGGGAAAGTTTGTTCAAAAGGAAATTAATCACTTGGAATTATTTGTCTTATATACCCACGGAAAAATTAGAGCTTTCTCTGATGGAAACCGTTGTTTCTGCGCGATGGACACCACAAGGGGTTGTAGCCCCTGAAGTGCACGCCTATGTTCCTGTCATCGGCGCCCGAGGATGGATGGCGTTAAAAGACAGCAATGCAACCGTCATGTATGGCGCCAACTTAAAATGGAATGCCAATCGCAACACGACATTGTATGGACAGTATGGTTGGGTTATGAAAGGGATGGGCAATGATGCATTGCAATTTGGAGCGTTGTTTACTGACATTGGAATGAAGAACTTGGATTTGCGTGTGGAGTACAATCAAGTGGGTGCCTATTTCTATTCGCAAAATGTAAACCTCCTGTCACTCACGCAGCAAAATCAACCCCTGGGACACGCGTCAGGATCAGCATTAACGGAATGGTTAATCAGAGGTCATTACCGATGGAAGCGCTTTTTGTTGCAGGGATGTTATCATTGGATACAACAAGATATAGGAAGCACTGCCAATCCATACGCGTTGGAATATGGCCAGAAAATGGGCAAAAGAGATTTCCAATACTTCCAAAGCGAAATTGGTTACTTGGTACAACCACATACCCATCTTTGCTTATGGTTGGGTGTAACCCAAGTGGATGAATTAAAAACATCTTTAGACAATACCTATAAATCCAATACCACTGGACAAATTGTTACCTTCAAAATAACCAGTGACATTTGCTACAGGGCTTTCGATTTTTAAAAAATCGGTGTATCTTCACCTAACCAAAACCGAAAACCTTGATCGTTGATTTAGCATTGGCTTTCTTAACAGCCTTGCTCTTGGTGATGATAGCTATGCCATCACTCATCAAAGTAGCCAAGCTGAAACATCTGGTAGATGAGCCAGGTGACCAGAGGAAACTGCACAATCGCAGTATTCCTACGATTGGTGGTATCATGATTTTTGCAGGAACTTTGTTTGCTTACTGTCTGATGTTTCCCTCCAAGGATCAGTGGATGATGGGAAACAACTATGATCCTCTGTCTGCGCTCAATGAGTTCAAATACTTGGTGGCCTCGATGTTTGTGCTTTTCTTCTTGGGCCTTAAAGACGACATCATCGGTGTTGCCCCCAATAAGAAATTGTACGTTCATTTTCTGGTCGGAATCATCTTGGTTTATATGGCAGACATCCGCATCACGAGCTTCTGGGGACTTTTTTCCATTGGCGACCTCCCCTATTGGGTAAGTTTGGTTGTGAGTTTGTTCACCTACATTGTCATTGTGAACTCCATCAATTTGATTGATGGCGTGGATGGATTGGCCGGAGGAATTGGATTTATTGCGGCTTCCACCTTTGGCATTTGGTTTTACAGCACTGGTGATTTGCCCTTATCGTTATTGGCATTTAGTTTAGCCGGATCATTGATTGGATTTTTGTTTTTCAATTTTCAGCCAGCCAAAATTTTCATGGGTGATTCTGGATCCCTCATTCTCGGAATGGTTTTGTATGTGTTGGCGATGAAATTGATTGAGTTTCCGCCCAATAGAATGTATGGCTTTGCGGCCAATGTGTCCAAGCCTGTTTTGGCCATGGCCATCTTGTGTTATCCCTTAATGGATACACTGCGGGCGTTTACAGTTAGAATTTCGAAGGGAACATCCCCCTTTAAGGCGGACAAAAACCACATTCACCACAAGCTTTTATCCATGGGTTTTTCCCACCAAAAAGTTTGTTTTATTCTGTACGGTTTCACGCTAACGATCATTGGCATCACCTTCATGATGCCCCCCAACACGCCCAACATCAGTTTGGCCGTTGTCTTTTTAACCACCTTCCTTAGCGCCAATGGACTTTTTTGGTGGGGGAAGA
>CAYQUT010000001.1:62622-252316 GCA_964420985.1 uncultured Chryseobacterium sp. | reverse complement strand
TCGGAGATTCACAGACCAATACTATTTTTTCAAATTGCGCACTTTCGATAAAAGGTGTTGGCACAAACGAAAATAAAGCATTCATAGAAGCGCTGAAGTCAGTCAATCCAAAAAATTCAACGATAAAAAACTTCATTGAAGAGTCAAAAGTAAAAATACTACAGTACTACGAAAGCAACTGCCCACTTATCATTAAGCACGCGCAATCAATAGCCAAACAAGGAAAATACGATGAAGCCATTTATGAGTTGTCTTTGGTGCCTAATGTATGTTCGACATGTTACTATCAATGCTTAGACACAATAGGAAGCTATTATCAAAGGCAAATAGATACAGATGGATTGATTATGCTTAAGGTAGCCAAGGCCGCATGGGCGGCATCACCCAATCAAGATGGCGCAAGAGAAGTGAGTCAAGTAATAGTAAACATTGACCCCATGGCATCATGCCAAAAGCAAGTTGAGATTTTAATACAATCTATAGAAGAGAAACTAAAGTCTGACCAAGCGGCAGAATGGCAATTGAAGCTTAAACAATATGAAGATCAGGTGGCCATGGAAAAAGAAAAAATAAGGCTCGCTGATGAAAAATCCAAAAGAGATGCGTCACTCCAAGATCAACAATCTCAGAGAAATCATGAACTTGACAAAATGAGAGTTGGAGCATATCAGGAAATCGCATTGGCCTATGCAAAAAGCATTAATCAGGTAAATGGATACAATAATATTAATTGGAGATAAATATGAAAACAAAGGAACTGAAGGAAATAGAAGCGAATCTTGAAACACTGTCAAATATTTCAAAAATATTAAAAGCAAAAAAAGGATTTTACATCTATTTCAATACTCCGACCAGTAGTACGAGGGTTATCAAAATACATAAACACACATGCGGATATTGTGCATGGGGTTCCGGCAATGGAAGAGATTCTAAAGAAACGGGTAAAAACGGTGTGTGGATTGGTCCATTTAGTAAAATCACACAAGCCAAAGCATTCTCAAAATCTCACTTTGGCGAAGAAACAGCATCAAAGTGCAAATCTTGTGGAATATAAAAAAGTAGTGATGATTCTCATTAAAAATTACCTAGTAAAAATGCTAACTCTCGTGTTGGTGTTTTTATCTATCAAATCATCTTGCCAATCCTTCAACGATGACAAAACTGCTTTCAGTAACTACTTAAAAAGGATGTACTCCAACGCTCCTTTTGAAGGAGTGAAAATTGTTGACGATTACAATCAACAATACTTGGTATCGGTAATTAGTCTAGACAAGGCAAAATACAACAATGAGTCAACCATGAATCGTGTTGCGCAAGTGAAAGCACAATCACAAGCCAACACCTTTGTTAATGGTGCCAGTATTTCCATGGACATGGTTATTACTACCACAGAAGTAAAAGATTCATTAAACCGCACAGAAACCATTACGCAATCTGTTGAAAGTATCAAGCAAAACTCAATGGGCTTCACCCAAGGATTGGAGCTCCTCACCAACTTTGAAAATGCGGATGCCAAGCGCATGGTGTTCATTTTTTACAGAGCAATTAAACAACAATAAACATGATAAAAAGAACAATCATTTTTTGCATTACGTTTTCCTTAATTCTCTTTGGATTCAAATCCTCTGCCCAGGAAAACAGTAGTAATGTAACCATCACCGCCACTGGCCGCGGAGCTTCTCAAGCAGAGGCGCAACAGTATGCTTTGAGAAGTGCAATCGAACAAGCCTACGGGGCTTTCATTTCTTCTAAAACAGAAATCCTAAATGATGAAATTGTCGCAGACCAAATGGCGTCCGTTGCCAATGGAAACATTCAATCATTTGAAATTCTGAATGAAACAGAACTACCCGATCACTCTTGGGCATCAACGATTAAAGCTGTCGTGTCCGTTGAAAAACTGACAAGCTTTGTGCAATCCAAGGGGATTGAGGTGGAGATTAAAGGTGGACTGTTTGCTGTCAATATCAAACAACAGATGTTGAATGAACAAGGGGAAGTGGAGGCAATTTACAATATGGTGGGAGTTTTGCATGAAGTCATGCAAACTGCGTTTGATTATACTCTAACCACAGGAAATCCGAAGGCAATGGATCCGGATAATCAAAAATGGGAAATCCCACTTGAAGTCTCAGTTAAAACCAACAAGAACTTTACATTATGCTCTAATTATTTCCGTAAGATACTTGAGGGGATTAGTATGTCTGAAAGTGAGAAAATCGACTACAAACAACTTAATAAACCTTGTTTTTCTTTCGGTTTCAAATACAATAAAGACAATACTTCTACCGCTGTTAATTTCACCCTACGCAAAGAAAAATCTATAGCAGTTCTAAAGTTTTTCTGTAGAATGTTCGGATTCTACGTTACCAATTTTGAAATATCCCCTAACGATAGAGTATTTTCATTTGATAGACAATCTTGTTGTAAGCTAGCAAACTATAATCATTCGGTATCAGGAGGTAAAAGAATCATAGGTCGCGATTACCTTTCCAAATTCGTAATATATAGCGAAAATGACAGACTAAATCCCGGGATTGAATCAATTGATTTCTCTAAAGGCATTAATACGGAAATAGCTCAATTTTATTTGTCAGATAAAAGATCCCTTTCAGCTTTAAATTCACTTACAAATTATAATATTAAATCAAACAATGTAACATCGTCTTTCAGTAATGGAGGAATTACAATAAAAGACAATAAATATTCTGTAGTTGCCATAATTGATTTTGGCCTTAACTCAAAAGACGAAGCAACTGAGAAAGTTGATAAATTAACTCTTAATGGTTATGATGACTGGCACATTATTCTTGATACGGAATTTCAAACTTTCAAGAAAGAAAGGATTACTGATTACGAAAATTCATGGATAACATTATCAACGAATTGGAAATTGCAAATGGCTTTTGATATGGGAGATGAAGTATGGAGAACATATGTAATAGCCGTAAGGGATTACAATTATCCAGAAAATGAATCCGGTGAATAAATTCATTCAACAAAAAAGCGCCCAATTGGACGCTTTTTTTTTCTTATAAATTGTCTTTTTATACAAACATCAAAACAGGTTGCTCTAAGTACGATTTGATGGTATTCAGGAAGGCTGCACCACTGGCTCCATCCACCACACGGTGATCACAACTCAAGGTTACTTTCATCACGTTTCCGGGAACTACTTGACCATTCTTCACTACTGGCACTTGCTTGATGCCACCTACTGCCAAGATACAAGCATCGGGTGGGTTGATGATGGCCGTAAACTCCTCAATACCGAACATTCCCAAATTGGAGATGGTGAAGGTGTTGCCTTCCCAATCTTGTGGCTGCAATTTCTTGGCTTTGGCTTTCTCTGCAAATAATTTTACTTCAGCACCGATCTGTGCGAAGGACTTGGTATTGGCATGTCTCACAACAGGCACCAACAATCCGTCTTCCACTGCTACTGCTACACCGATGTGCACATGATCATTGAAACGAATGCGATCACCCAACCATGATGAATTGATGACAGGATGTTTCTTCAATGCCATTGCACAAGCCTTCACGACCATGTCATTGAAAGAAACTTTCATCCCTTGGTCATTGATGGCCTTGCGTGCAGTGATTGCATTGTCCATGTCAATGTCCATGGTCAAATAGAAGTGAGGCGCGCTGAACTTGCTTTCCGCCAATCGACGGGCAATTACTTTTCTCATCTGAGAAACTTCTACCTCGTAGAAACTTTCAACGGCATTGGTACTGCCTTGAGCAGCACCTGCCATGAAGGCATCAATATCTCTCTTAACAATTCTTCCTCCATCACCTGAACCGGGGATGTAATTCAATGGAAGACCTTTTTCATCTGCCAATTTCTTGGCCAATGGCGAAACTTTGGTTCTACCATTGTTGGCAGCCACTGGCGCAGGGGCAGCTTTAGCAACTGGAGCTGCAATGGGGGTTGGTGCTGGTGCTGGTGCTGCCTTTGGCGCAGGAGCTGCTGTAGGAGCTGGCGCTGCTTTGGGCTCTTCAGCCTTTGGCGCCGCCGTTGCTTCAGCAGCGATAATCGCTGCAACATCTTCTCCTTCTTTTCCCAAGATGGCCAAAATAGAGTCTACTGGAGCGCGCTTACCGGTTTCCACACCAATGTGCAACAACACACCATCTTGGAACGATTCAAACTCCATTGTGGCTTTGTCAGTCTCAATCTCTGCCAACAAATCACCTGTCTTTACTTTATCTCCAATCTTCTTGTGCCAAGCCGCTACCACCCCTTCGGTCATGGTATCACTCAACTTGGGCATTCTTACTATCTCTGCCATAATCTTTAGTCTTTAACGTATGGATAAGGGTCTGAATAAACATCTTCGTAAATCTCATGCGCTTCTGGCATTGGGGATTCTTCAGCAAACTTCACTGACTCTTCCACCACTGCTTTGATTTCCTCTTCCACTTTGTCCAAGTCAGCTTGTGACATCCAGTTGTTTTCTAAGATAACCCTAGCCACATACTCCAATGGATCTTGCTCTTGGTATTCTGCTACTTCTTCTTTGGTTCTGTATTTCTGAGGATCAGACATACTGTGACCCTTATAACGATAGGTTTTGATGTCCAACAAAGTGGGTCCATCACCTTTTCTAGCACGGTCAGCAGCACGCTTGATGGCATCAGCTACCGCTTCAGGTCGCATGCCATCTACTGTTTCACTGGGCATTTCAAAGGATGCGCCCAACTTGCTCAAATCCGTAACGTTGGAAGTACGCTCCACAGATGTTCCCATGGCGTACTGATTGTTTTCAATAATAAAAATCACTGGAATTTTCCAAGTCATGGCCATGTTGAAAGTCTCAAACAAAGCACCTTGACGCGCAGCTCCATCACCAAAGAAAGTCAATGTAACATTGTCTTCTCCGCGATACATGTCTGCAAAAGCGATACCCGCTCCCATGGGAATTTGAGCACCCACGATACCATGACCACCAAATAGATTTCTCTCCTTGTCAAACATGTGCATTGACCCGCCTTTACCTTTGGAAAGACCTGTTGCTTTTCCATACAACTCCGCCATCACTTTTTTGGGATCTGAACCCATCACCAATGGATGAGCGTGATCACGGTAGGCGGTAATGACTTTATCTGTTGGACGAATGGCCGACATCATTCCTGAAAGAATAGCCTCTTGTCCAATGTACAAGTGACAAAATCCTCCAAACTTTTGTTGGATATACAAGTGTCCGCATTTCTCTTCAAAACGACGCATCAACAGCATCTCACGGTGCCACTTGATGTAGTCTTCTTTTCCGTATCCAGTAGCAGTAGCTTTGGATTCTTTTTTCTTGGTTGCAGTAGCCATGTAATCGATTTTTAAGCTGAAGGCAAATATAAAAGGAAACGCCCCTTCACAGGGGCATTTTTTTAATAAGTGTAAAAATAACACTAAGTGTCAATGAGAGAACTGATCGAAGGGTGCTAAAAAGCGCTGATCGTTTTCAAAAAAATGTCTCAAATCATCAATCTGGTAGCGCAACATGGCAATGCGCTCTATCCCCATTCCAAAAGCAAAACCGCTGTACACTTCAGGATCAATTCCGCTGGCTGAAAGAACATTGGGGTCTACCATTCCACATCCCATGATTTCCAACCAACCCGTTCCTTTTGTAATTCGATAATCCGCCTCTGTCTCCAATCCCCAATACACATCCAGCTCAGCGCTGGGCTCTGTGAAAGGGAAATAAGAAGGACGCAAACGGATTTTAGCCTTGCCAAAAAAAGACTGCACAAAGTACAACAAGGTGGCCTTCATATCAGCAAAGGAAACGTCTTTATCAATGTATAAACCTTCTATTTGGTGGAACTGACAATGCGCACGGGCACTGATGGCTTCATTGCGAAACACCCTTCCAGGCATGATGATTCGGAATGGAGGTTGACGCTTTTCCATTTCACGCACTTGCACACTAGAGGTGTGTGTACGCAACAACCAATCGGGATTGGTTTGCACAAAAAAGGTGTCTTGCATATCCCGAGCAGGATGTTCCGGTGGAAAATTCAATCCACTGAAAACATGCCAATCGTCCTCAATCTCTGGACCTTCCGCGACACTAAAACCTACTTTCTCAAAAATGGAAATAATCTCATTTTGCACCAAACTTAGCGGATGTCTTTTGCCGCGCCCCATTAGGCCACTTGGCACAGAAAAGTCCCAATTGGGATTAACGGCATCCGCTGCTGGAGTGGCGTTCTGAAAGCTTTCCCATTTTTCTTGAGCCGCCATTTTCAAAACATTCAATTCCTTGCCCAAAGCCTTTTTTTGATCATTGGGAACTTGTTTGAACGCTTCAAACAAATCGTTCATCACACCTTTACGACCTAGGTATTGAATACGAAATTGCTCCGCCTGTTCGGCAGATGAGATGACCGTATTTTGAATCTCGTTGAGGAGATTTTGAATTTGTTCTTGCATACAACTTATGGAAGGATCTCCATTTTCATGGTGATATCGGTAACTGGACGGTCACCAGGTTTAGTGGGCTGGGCCAAAATTTTATCCAATACATCCAAACCTTCCACTACCTCACCGAAAACGGTATAATCCATATCTAACATTGCGGTACCACCGACAGTCTTGTACACTTGACGTTGCGCATCGGTGTATTTGAAACCAGGCACTTTCATGGCTGCTCTGGATTCAAATTGTGTAATTTGGTTGTCGTTCAATTGTTGACCTTGAACGATATAGAACTGGCTACCACTAGATGCCTTTTTAGGATTCACTTGATCACCCTGACGCGCAGCAGCCAAAGCACCTTTTTTGTGCACAAAATTGGCATTGAACTCAGCAGGGATAGTGTAACCAGGACCACCCATGCCCAATGCTTTGGATGGAGAGGCGCCGCGAGATTCGGGGTCACCACCCTGTGCCATAAAGCCTTTGATGCAACGGTGGAAAAGAAGATCATTGTAGAATCCTTCTTTCACCAATTTGATAAAATTGTCTCTGTGCAAGGGCGTTTCGTTGTACAATTCTACCACCATGACGCCTTGAGAGGTGGTTACTTTAACACGTGTATTCATTGTTTTTTTGTTTTCAGGTTGGGGAGTAGGTTGGGCTTCTTCTTGCGCTGGAGCTGAAACAGCAGGGGCAGATTCAGAAGAGTTCTTTGGGCTATTGCAAGCGCTGTTTAAAAAGGCCAATGAGAGGGCGATGCCACAAGAGAATGGAAATTTTAGGCTTTTCAACATTTTTTTTGTTTCTTTGTTTTTTGCAAACTTACGGATTTGCGAAAATTATTTTTAACGCAATGAAAAAATTTAGTTTAAACTACACTTTACTGTTTTTTGTTACTGCAGGATTAATGACCATCATGGCCGGTGCATGCAAACGATACAAGATGGAACCTACCAAGGCGTTGATTCGAGTGATTGATGCAGACGGTCAGCCGGTACAATTTTCTAAAGTGCGCATTTACGCTTTGCCATCGGAATTTCCACCACCCTCCAACGCAGTTCGTTTTGACACCTGTGGTGTAACCAGTTCTGATGGATCAGTAGAGTTTGATTTTACGAGTTATTATGAAGCTGGTCAAGCCGGTTTTGCGGTATTGGACGTAGCGGCCTGCAAGAGTGGGTTTGTAGGAGAGGGCATTATTAAAATCACTGAAGAAGAGAACAACGAGGAAACCATCACGATTTTGGCTGGCCCTTGCACAATTCCTTCGGATTGCGAATAAAATTGATTATTTTCGCGGCCACCAAAAAATTAATCGGGATGTAGCTCAGTTGGTAGAGTACACGTCTGGGGGGCGTGTGGTCGCAGGTTCAAGTCCTGTCATCCCGACAACAACATTGAAAGCCTTCTTCGGAAGGCTTTTTTTATGGTCGAGTTTTATTTTTGACTAAATTTGTCAAATTATGAATTTAGCTTATCATCAAATCAGAAAAGCACGTAAGTCAAAAAAAATGACCCTTCAATCAGTATCTGCAAAGTTAAAAATTGACGTGGCCATTTTAAGCAAAATCGAAAGAGGGCTGCGTCCGATATCTGAAAGTCAACTCAAAGCACTTTGCAAGCTGTACCAAATAGATTTATTGCAAGTTCAAAAAGCAATAAAGGCAGAAGAGATAGTGCAACTCCTTAAAGGTTACAATCAACAGGAGGAGATAGAGATTTTAAAACTAGCAGAAAAACAACTATTGTATCAGCCTGCAAAAAAATTGCAATTTGAAGATATTAAAGGTCCCTTAAGAACGATCTTCAAAAAATTCCAATCCATCCAGAAAGCTTGGATTTTTGGCTCATATGCCAGAGGTGAAAATAATGAGCTCAGCGACATTGATATTGTCATCACTGCCGACCATGGGTTCAGCTACTTTCAGCTAGCAGACGTTCAACATCAAGCAGAAGAAAAATTAAAAATCAAGATTGACATTGGATTCAAGAACGCTATGAAACCCGAGATCATGCAACAAATTCATGATGACCTTATTTTGATTTATGAAAGAATATGAACGCGATTCAAATCGAATTGCCCATTTAATCTTGGCCGTGGAGAAAATCGAATTGTTCACTACCGGGATTTCAGAAGAAACTTTTTGCGAGGATTTGTTAATTCAAAGTGCCGTTCTTTTCCAATTTAGTATTCTCGGCGAAGCGATTCTACATATTAATCAGGAAAAATTACAAAAAGTTGATTATCCTTGGCATTTGGTAAGGGGGTTTCGAAATTTAATTGCTCATGAATACCATAGAATAGAAATATCCGCGGTATGGGCCATCGTACAAAATGATATCCCTCGACTTAAAACAAAGATTATTGAACTCTCAGAAACAAATTGATTGTAAATACAACTCTATCAATGACCAACAACAGCATCTTCCGCCGCATTCGATTTATTTTTAATTTCTCTGATCATGACATCATGGATGTTTTTCGGTTGGTGGGTGCAGAGATCAAGCGTCACCAAGTCATTGGATGGCTCAACAAAGAAGATCATGAAGATTACGTTCCGATGTCAGATGAGACGTTGGCTACTTTTCTGAACGGCTTCATCGTTCTAAAAAGAGGAAAAAAGGAAGGACCGCAACCTGTTCCTGAAAAACGCCTTTCCAACAACATGATTTTTAGAAAAATGCGCATTGCTTTGAACTTGATTGATGAGGACATTATCCAGATTTTGGCCTCCGTTGAAACGCATCTCAGCAAGCATGAACTCAGCGCCTTTTTCCGCAACCCTTCCCAACGTCAATACGTGGAGTGCAACAATCAGATTTTAAGGAATTTCTTTCAGGGGTTGGAGGTGAGGGAGAATAGATTCAGAGATTGAATCAATCAATCCCTTCAAAATACCTCATCACCGCCTCACGCATCAAACGATCCTGCTCTGCAGGGGACAATTCCGGGAGATCCTCCTGTCGTTCAAAATGGGGCCAACCTTCCTCATCTCGACCGATGAAAGTATAATATCCGTATGGAATCAACAAAGAACAGATTCCGATGTGCATGATCCCCACTTTTTCGTCCTTCTTAAAAACCTTATCAAATTGCTGCAATTCTTGAAGTCCAACGAGAAAAATAACCGCCGTCAGATCCGGTTGCCCCATGTCAAACTTCTCTCCTATGCGCTTCAAGGTTTCCAACCACTCCCGTTCAAACTGATAATCCATGGCGCAAAAGTCGTATAAATTTCCGCTTCATGCATATTTTAGTTATCTTCGTCCATAAATTTTCATACCATGCGCAATCTATTCATCGCCTTCGTTTTTTCCTGCTTTTGCCTCACTTCATGGAGTCAAAAAAAGGAATACTTGAACAGTGAGTTTGTTGTCATTGAGGAAGAATCGGTTTCATCCTACACAAGAACATCTTCGCTTAAAGATGGCTTTTACGATGTTACCATCACTTTCCTTGGTGGTCAGTTATTCATGACAGGCAAGTACATGGATGAAAAATTAGAAATGCCGCATGGTCACTTTACCTTTTACAACCAAAACGGAAACAAAGAAGCGGAAGGTGATTATCACAAAGGAATGAAGGTGGGAACTTGGAAACGTTGGAACGCAGAAGGCGCTCCATTGCCTGACCGTCCTTATCAGAAAGCACCAGAAGAAAGCGCCAAACCGAAAGAGAATTCCAACAAGGCCACCGTGCAAGCAGGGTTTGCTGACTTAGAAAACTACATTGAAAAAAATCTACGCTACCCTGAAAAAGCTATTGTCAATGGCGTCAAAGGAACCGTTTACGTTTCCTTTGTTGTTGGAGCAGATGGTCTGGTTAAAAGTCCAAAAGTTACACAAGGCGTTCACCCTGAATTAGATGCTGCCGCCATGCAATTTGTCATGGGTATGCCCGCATGGACACCAGGCCAACGCAATGGAGTGGCCATTGAATCCGATGTTATTCTTCCCATCAGTTTTGAATAATCGCTAACGCGATATTTGTATTTTTTTATGCGCATTTATTACAATTACCTTGCTCACTTTATCCATCCCCTTCCTCCAGTTGAGCAAGCTGCCGAACGTCTTACCCGCGTTGGTTTAGAAGTTGAAGGAATAGAAGAAGTAGAAACCATCAAAGGTGGTTTAAGCCATGTTGTCGTTGGACAAGTGGTAGATGTTCAACCTCACCCAGATGCAGAAAAACTTAGAATTACCACAGTCGAAGTAGGGCAAGAAGCACCTCTTCAAATTGTTTGCGGAGCACCCAATGTCGCGCAAGGTCAAAAAGTTCTGGTTGCTTTAGTGGGTTGTACTTTATACCCACAAGGAAGCGACGAAGCACTTAAAATAAAGAAAAGTAAAATCCGAGGTGTAGAAAGCCACGGGATGATTTGTGCTGAAGATGAATTGGGTATCGGGCAAAGTCATGCTGGTATTATGGTTTTGTCAGAAGATGCTAAAATCGGAATGCCTGCTGCTGAGTATTTACAAATGGGCAGCAATACTACTTTGGAGATTGGTCTTACCCCCAACCGCACAGATGCCATGTCTCACCTTGGAGTTGCGCGCGAGTTAATGGCCGCTTCTGATGACGATGTCAAATCCAATTCTTTTCTGCAGAAAATCCCACACCTTCCCAAATTGGGACATGGTGACTTTCAGTTGAGTATTGATCCTGCCACCCAAGTCAAGCGTTACAGTCTATTACAATTGGACATCCATCCCAATGGTGTTACTCCGGACTGGATGAAAACCAGTTTGCAAGCCATTAGTGTAAAATGCATACATCCAGTGGTAGACATTACCAATTGGGTGCAACATGAAATGGGTCAGCCATTGCATGCATTTGACGCAACATTCATGGGCAAACACATTCAAGTTCGCAATGGAGTTACGAACGAAAAGTTGATTACGCTCGATGGTACTGAAAGAAAATGCACTGAAATGGACGTTGTTATTGCGGACAACCAAAATCAAGCGGCTTGTCTTGCAGGTGTTATGGGTGGAAAGGAAAGTGGTGTATCAGAAAGCACTACCAGTATTTACCTCGAATGTGCATTGTTTGATGCGGTTAGAGTGAGGAAATCTGCAAGAGCACATGGTATACACAGTGACAGCTCGTTCCGATTTGAACGTGGCGTAGATCCTGAAATGTATGAAGCGGCCAAAGCCAGAGCGGTAGCATTGCTTACTGAAATATGTGGAGGTGAGTTAAAAGCTATTCAGGAGGTTATACTGCTACCATTCGAAAGACAGCAAATTGTCTTTCATCCCAGCAAGGCACATCAGATTATCGGAAAAAAAATAGATTCTGACACCATTCACAACATTCTCCATAAATTGGAATTTGGGGTTGAGCGAAAAAATGAAGATTCATGGATTGTGAGTGTACCTGGATGCAGAGCAGATGTTACGAGAGAGATTGATGTGATTGAAGAAGTATTGCGCGTTTACGGTTTTGACAATGTAGAGCCTTCAGCACAAGTAAGTTTCAGTTGGGGCAATGCTTATTTAGCACCACACCATCGGAAAAATCAATTGGCGGAAATGCTCTGCTCACTTGGATTGACTGAAATTCAAAGTTTGTCCTTGACCAAAACCAGCTACCACACAGAAAAAGAAAATGTCGTTTCCATTGTTAATCCATTGAGTCAAGATTTGGGGGTGTTACGCCCTGAAATGATTCATAGCGGATTGGAAGCCGTTGCATTAAATGTCAATCACAAAAACAACAACTTGGCCTTGTTTGAGATGGGCAATATCTACCATCAAACAGGAGAAGGATTTGCAGAGCAATTGATGCTTGGCATTTGGTTAAGTGGACAAACAGAAAACATCAATGCCCACGGTACGGCCACGCCGGTGAGCTATCGACACATCCGTTATTTCGCCGAACAGTTGATGAAGAGATTGGGACAACCCCTCAACAATGGTCAGGCGATTGCCCATGAGCATTTTAGCGAGTGTGTGCAGTACACTTTCAAAAAACTGACCATGACTTTGGGTAAGGTATCTACCAAAACCCTTCACCAACATGATATCAAGCAACCTGTATTTTATTTGGAATTGAATTTAAATGAATACATCTCTTTGCTGAACAAAACCAAAACACCTCCCGTTTCCATTGCCAAATTCCCATCTGTTAGAAGGGACTTAGCATTGCTACTGGATGAGAAGGTTACCTTCCAAGACATTGTACAAGTAGCATTTCAGTCTGAGAAAAAACTATTGAAAGATACTTTTTTGTTCGATATTTATCAAGGAGATAAATTGCCTAAAGGGAAAAAATCATACGCAGTAGGTTTTGTTCTACAAGACAACGCTGCTACTTTGACCGATGTGCAAATTGAAAAAACCATGGAGCGCATTACCAGTGGTATTTGTGGTCCGCTAGGTGCTGAGCTCAGGGGCTAGTCCACTTCAAAGGGAAATACACTTAAAACACACAATGCCCAATTCACATTTAAACCCTTTCTCCAAAGAAGTTCAAATTGAATTGTCCAAATTGACTCAAGCCAATCACGACTTGGTTATCCGTGTTGTGTCCGTTCTCAATATACTATTTGCAGTCAGTGACTATCTAACAGCTCCGCAATTTTGGGTTAGTTTTCTTGTCATCCGATTGATCATCACCAGTATCTTTTTTTCTGTTTACTATTTTCAAGGTCAACTTTCCATTCATCCCAAATGGACACTCTACATAGCTTATTTGGGCTGCATCATTGAAAATTCATACATGTACAATGTATTGGATGCACCCACCCTTCAGAAATTCACATTTGCTTTTATTACAACTTTTATTGGCGCCGGTTTATTTGCAATTTGGAATCTGCGACTTTCCATTTTGGCTGTCATTTTTAGTGTTCTTCTTAATTCCGTATTATTTATCTTTTTAAGTCCCCTTACCCTAGAGGAATTTCTTTCAAATGGCGCATTTCTCACGCTAATGGTAGCCATCTGTTCCATCATTCCTATTCATACGCGCATGTCCGCACTGGTGAAGGAAATCACCTATCGTTTTCAATTGGCCGCGGCAAACCATGTTATTGCCGATAAAAACAAGAGTATTGTTGACAGCATTGAATATGCCAAGCGAATTCAAGACGCTATGCTGCCGAATGAAAAAGATTGGAATTCCTTACAACAAGACTATTTTGTTTTTTATCAGCCCAAGGACATTGTCAGTGGTGATTTTTATTGGCTCAATCTTCAAGAAAAAGGCGATGGAAGTATACTTAATGTAGCAGTTGGAGATTGCACAGGACACGGAGTTCCAGGTGCATTGATGAGTATTTTAGGGATGTCATCCATTCAAGAAATCTACGCACAAGATGACGCTTACTTACCCAATCAAATACTGAATCAATTAAGAAAAAAAATCACTCTCAATTTGAAACAAACAGGCGAGTTTGGGGAACAAAAAGATGGAATGGACTTGGGACTCATTCATTACTTTACCAAAGAAAGAAAATTAGAATTCGCCGGAGCCAATACCGCTGCTTGGGTTGTTAGAGGTCATGAAATCATTGTATTGAAAGGAGACCGCATGCCCATAGGAATTCAATATGGACCAGAACAACCTTTTACATTACAATCTTTACCGCTTCGCGAAGGAGATTGGATTTATTTGTTTACGGATGGTTTTGTAGATCAACTTGGAGGGGAGTTTGGAAAAAAATACCTTAGTAAAAATTTCAAAACTTTCCTTTTGTCTATTCATCACCTGCCCTCTCAAGAGCAGAAAAAACGCATTGAAGAGGAGTTCCAGAGATGGAAAAAAGAAAACGATCAGATGGATGACGTTTTGGTATTTGGATTACACATCCAATAATTAAAAACCCGTTGCTATCAGCAATTCCAATGGCTTCCAAGGCAATTCAAAATGAGTGCCGATGGTCTCATTGGTCAGGGTACCGTGGTACATATACACCCCAGATTGCCATCCTGCGTGGCCTCTAATCAAATTGACCACACCACCTTCATCCCCCATCTGCAATAGGTCTGGGGCAAAGATGTTGCTGAGGGCATAAGAGGCCGTTCTGGACACGCGAGCGGCAATGTTGGGCACACAATAATGAATGACACCATGTGTTTGATAAACGGGATGATCATGATTGGTTACCCTTGACGTTTCAAAGCAACCTCCTTGGTCAATACTCACATCTACGGCCACACTTCCAAACTTCATGTTGCTCATCATGTCCTCCGTTACCACCATGGGTGTACGACCCTTAGAGCTGTGAATGGCTCCTATTACCACATCCGCCGTTTCTAACGCATTGCGCAATTCAGAAGGTAAAATGGTTGAAGTCCAAATGCGTGTTCCCAAATCATTTTGCAAACGACGCAAACGGTAAATATCATTGTCAAACAATTTGACTGAAGCACCCATTCCGATAGCAGCACGTGTAGCAAATTCTCCCACTGTTCCCGCACCCAAAATAACCACTTCTGTTGGACGCACCCCAGAAATACCACCAAACATCAAACCCTGACCACCATGGGTGTGGGACAAATATTCAGCGGCAATTTGAACGGAAGTATATCCGGCTATTTCACCCATTGCCCGGACTACCGGGAAAATACCAGCCTCATCGCGGATGTAATCCCAGGCAATGGCCGTAATTTTTTTATTGGCCAAAGCTTGAAAAAGATCCACCTTTTGGGCACTCAACTGAAGCGCTGAGATCAGCGTTTGTTTACCTGGCATCATGCCAATTTCCTCCAAACTAGGTGGGGCAACTTTCAGTAGAATGTCCGCTTTAAACACCGCACTTTTGTCGTAAACAATGGTGGCACCAGCCTCACTGTAATCATGGTCAGTGAACTTGGATTCAAGACCTGCATTGGTCTCAACAATGACCTCATGACCATTGTTGACCAATAAACCAACACTCTCTGGAACCAACGCCACACGTCTTTCCTGGAAACTCGTCTCCCTGGGTATACCGATGGTCAAATGATGACGTCTCTTGGCCACCTCTAACATTTCTTCCTTAGGAGACAAGGCAGCTTCTTGGGCCAAAGCAGCAACAAAAGATTTTTTTGGGTCCATCTTTCTTGATTTGCAATAAAGATACTGCAATTCGCAACAGCTGTGAATTGTCAGCGTTGGATTTTACTTGATTTTGATTATTTTCGTGCCAAGAAAAAAGTACTATGGCACAAAATCACAGCAAAGAATCATCACCCGTATTGTACTCCATTATCGCTGGAGGCGTTTTTATGACATTATTATTTGTATCTGTCAACAACAACACCAGAGCTCCTAAAAACCAATTGGCCGGTGATTTTTCAAATGTTACTGTTGTCCTAAAAGACACCACGGAAAACGCTGACACCACTCACGCAGCTGCTGATACCATGCATGCAGAGCCCGCTAAGCCCTAATTTCTGTTTTAGAAATTATCCAAATCCACGGGGCGCATTACGCCGAACCATTTCAAGATCTTTTCTCCCACTCCAGGGACATTTACATGGATGATGTAAGTGCCTGAGGCAATAGGAATATTCTTGCTGTTCTTCAAATCCCAATCCAAGCTCGTCAGCGGATCGGCCTTCTTGAACTGTCTGATCAACGTTCCGTTCATGTCATAGATTGTAACCACACATTCCTCAGGCAAGTTGGTAATCTTAATGCGGTTGTCCAACTTACTCGTCTCATACAAGCTGAATGCATAGTAAGGGTTTGGAACCACATTGATCATACCCAATGCATCCTCCGCTGTAGCAACATCTCCCAAGACCGGTGCAATGCCCTTGGTGCTGAAGCGATACAATGGTCTCCATGTATTTTGCGCGCTGCTCAAATCATTCACATCACCGCTGTTGTATCGGAACTTGTCATAAGCCTGCGCAACACGCAATCTCACACGCAAGGTATTGGGTATCAATCCATCTTCTACTGACAACAAGCTATAGCCAGGTGTCAATGCCGCTGATCCCACCCATGTTGCCGCACGGAAGAGTTTCTTCCAGTTGCTTGAGCTGAGTGCACTATTGCTCAACTGATCATACATGAATTGTCCATTGTCATAACCCGGTACCACTGTGGTACTGTTGTCCTCATTGGCAAAGTTCTTAAACACATAAATCCAATGTTGTCCTGCTGCCACTGCGCCAAAGCCTTGTGGGGCAATCAAGTTGGACGTTGGGTTCCAAATCATGTCATTGCCATTCTCTCCTACTAGCCATGAGTCCTCTCCAAAGGCCATGTTCAAGCGTTCACCCGTTCCTAGGTCAATGGCATAGCCAGGGAACCATCCCATTCCCCATTCGCCTACCAAGTTTCCTTCAGCAGCATTGAAGCCGGGTTGATCAGCTGTCTTTCCATTCTTGTCAACTGACTTGTGGTGACGCATCTTCATTTTGCTTGGTGTACCGTTGCTGATGCCATCACTGTCATCTGCTAGCCCGTTGGCGTTCATCTCAAACACCACGCAGCGGGTCCACTTGCTCTTGTCGCTCGTCATCACAACATCCACATTGTTCAATCCGCGGATATTGCTTCTGCGGTCTGCGTCAATCGTATTGTTGTCTCCCTTTACATCATTGATCGTTGGTGCAACGTTATTGACCGTTACCGCTGGCGTTGTTGCATCGCCATCTGCATCAAAGTTCAACACAGAGTAAGATGCCAAGCAATAAGGTCCCCAGGTTCCGCCTACTACACTTTCATATTTCTCAGATGCATCTGTGAAAGGATCATCGCCGCTTCCTTGTTCAAAATCATCATACAACTGTTCAAACAAAGCTGTTGCATCTGTTCCCTCTGTCTTTACACTTCCTGCTCTTAACCAATTGCCTTCTTGGAAACCTTCTTGATCTGGAATACCTGCAAACCATGGTTTTGATGGATCAGCAAACTCCATGCTGCCGGAAATCAACTCGGTATAATGTTTTACAAAAGCTCCATCATCATTCAAGTATTGGTATTGACTCCAGTTGATGGACAATCCATAATCCAACAATACATCCTCGCTACCCACTTTAAAGCTATGTGCTGGAGTTAAGGTATCGCCCGTGGTTAAATTCACCAACTGCCAGGACATAGAATCCGGACTAGACTCCGTATTGTCTGTTGCTATCAAAGACAACTCAAAATCTGCCGCTGGCAATGCCAATGGGTCAACCACTTTCACATCAACAGGACCCATACCAGGAAGGTAAGTGCACTCTGATGAAGTAACGTTGGCCAAAATGGCCGCCTCTGTTGCAGGATCCAAAGTCAAACTGTTCAATCCATTTCCTTTTCCTTCAATACGCGTCAACGAAACGCCATCACCATACTGCGCGTTCAAAATGGAACCGCCATTGGCTGGGGTTTGACTGTGGGGGATGGCTGAAATCACGGGTATTGCACCAAACACAGCTTTTCTTGAGGCCAAGAAGGGTTGATCTTGTCCAATAGCCAATCCTACATTATAATCTTCATAGTTGTTGTATCCATAGGCAACAGCCATGAAATAATAAGTCTTGTGGTTGATCAGTCGGTTATCTCCTTGAGCAAAGGCATCTGTTTTGATTTGAAAAGAACGGCGGATACCCTCATCGCTTCCTTGAACCATCAACAACGGAGTAATTTCTCCAGTTTCGGGATCTCGCTCAAAATTGACAATGGTACCTACACCATTTTGCACATCACATTGCGCCACCAACCGAGCTTTTGTAATGTCATACAAATCTGCACTGGTTACTTTATTGTTGGCCAATTGATACACCATATATCCTTCAAAGTTGTAACGCCTTTGTTCTGGAGTCAATGGATTTAAATCACTATCAAATTCAGGGATGGTAGGGTCCACCAATGCATATTGCTCCTGATAATTTGAACTGATCACGTTGTCATTGCTCAGCATTAAAATAATCTCACGGTCCAATTCGCGCACAGCAACATCTGGCGCATCTGGGCCCGAAACCAACTCAAAACAATTGTCAAATAAAGCCTGGGCTTTGTCATCGGCTGAGCGAACCAAATTCACCGATTCAAAAGGGGTTCCACTCAAAGAACGCGCGTACACTACACCTACTGTGATGTTGTTGTAATCGCCCGGCTCTAAAGTAAAAGGTCCCGCACTTTGCATAAATCGACGATCACCTGCAGGGTTCCCGCTGCTCACCTCTGTCCATGGAGAAGTCCCAGTTCCTAAAGTTCCAAAGTTGTATGGATCAGTGTCACCAGGAAACATAAAATCTGCACCGATGGATAAATCAGCACCCGAGGCTTCCGTTAGTGCATTGCCACCATAGGCCATGCGTTGACCGTTTTTCCAAAATCCACGCATGTAATTGTAATAGTGAATGGCTATTGTTGGATAACCTGCTGGCCCCGAACCATTGCCATGGTAGAGGAACTTGCGCATTCCAAATCGCTCATTATCGACAACTCCATCGCCATAACCGATACCGATTCCTTTGTATGGGATTCCTTTCAAATCAATGGCTTCCAAAATATCGGTGGTCAATGGGTTGTCAATGGAGTCTTCATCCTGGTACGGACCTTCAAAAAAATCAACCCCTACTGCCGGAGGATTGGCGCCATATCCAGGAGAAAGTCCAGTGGGATTATCAACCGCAGGACCATTGTACCCGTAGCCCAAACCACGTTGCACATCACAACCCACATAATCATCCGTATGGCCACCCACATCACAATCGATCCACGTTCCAAAATAAGTTTCCTTTAGCGTTTGGGTTCCTTGATTGATCAACACATAATTGTAAAACGTCATGTTGTTGATTTCGTCATTGGTGTTAAATGCAAAAGCCTGAGCCCGAATTTCCATTCCAATGGGTTGGCCTTGTGACTCAGTATGTGCATTTCCTTTGTCATTGAACACCCAGTAATAATTTACATCGCCATACAAAGGGACTATATCTTCACGTTTACGTGTTGCGCAATTGATTTCCCGAGTAAAATCAAACCAAGGATAATCACCACTTTGTGGGTCGTACAATCCATCTTGGTCAAAATCATAAAATGGAGCAATGTACATGTCTTGACCTTGTGCCGTATTGCCCATAGCCGGATAATCATAAAAATAGCTGGGGATGGAATAAGGACCACCCATGGTGGCGTCCACATCACAGTCTGGATCATTGACACATTCAAAATACTGTCTCTGACGTTGGGCATCTTGACGATAGGATATGGTAAAGCGATCCCACTGCTGACAAACGGCATCATTGGTAGATGCACTGCCGTCATTGGTCAATGGACCTGGCCAATAATCATTTCCATCATAGCGATACAGAATGGCGGCCATTTTCAACTGTTGGTCTGGAGATATACCCCCCATCCAAAGCGAGCCAGCGAATAACACAGATACATTGCCTTCCTTGGGAACAAAATAATGGGATCGTCCATTGGCCCGGTCTTGCCACAATGAACCACCCGTCTCGATTAATGCGCTCACATTGTTCCAATCCAAATCTCGTAATGCCGTTGAAGGTGCGCAAGCCGCGGCTTTCAACTGATCCGCTACACGATTTGACCTGGCACTCTTGGCCGGAACTTTTCCCATGGCTACCAAATCATCATGTGACTGTGCCAATGGTTTGAATTGTCCTATAAAACAAACAATGATTGTTGCTATCCAACAATTTAAAAAAGCTGACCTTGATAGGTTGAATGTATCCATTTTTGGTTTTCGGTGTAAAAAAGCATGCCCTTAACAGGCATCCCCCAAATATCGAATAAAACCTTGGAATAATCATCAATTTGGCTCAAATGTTCAGCCTTTTCTTTGCCGGTTTTGAAGTCAATCAATTCAATATAATTCTCCTTGATTCGATAAGCATCTGGCCTTAACTCTTTTCCTCCATATAGCAATAATGATTCTTCTATTCGCCAAGGATTTTCTTGCGTGGATAATACCAAATTCATCCAATCTGTATTATTGGACAACCCAATCCAATGATTTACCTCTTCCAATTCAGCCTTTGGTTCCAATTGATTGAAAATTTCCAATGCCTTTTGTAAATCCTGATGCACCAGCATCAGCTGCAAAAAGGCATGTGTACGCTCACCCCGTTTTCGGGCCAACCAATGATCATGTGCTTCATTCCTTTTGGTGGCAGAAAATCGGATATTCACCTTTTTTGAATTCGCTTGCGATTTCATTTCCCTTATCTCAACAGATGAGGCCTTTGATTCTCCCTTCTTTTTTGATGGATTACCAAGACACCATGACTGTTCAGAATGGCTAGCTCCAAGGGCTTCAAAAACATCTTTAAAGGTTTGCGTGAATAATGTATCCGTAATGGCTACCTCATCTTCGGATCCCTTTTCAGCAATAATTTCTTCTTGAAAAATGTACAATCTTTCCTCTGCGCGCGTTTGCGCTACATACATCAAATTAAATTGATCCAATAATTGATTGTTGTATTCTTCTACAAAAGCTTGAGGCTGATAATACTTGGGTTCAGCAGCACTAAATCTGAGGTAAACATCCTTCAATGGAATACCAGGAACATCAATGGGAACCCAAATATTTTGAGATGGATTTTTGGATTGAAAACGGGGATAAAAAACAACTGGAAATTCTAAGCCTTTGGAACGGTGAATGGTCATGATCTTTATTGCATCGTCACTAACATTGCTTTGAATACAGAGCTTCTCTTTGGCCTTGGTCCACCAGGAAATAACTTCTGCCGGATAATAGCCCCATTGTGTTGACTTCTGAGACAACTGATCCAACAAGAACTCCAAGTATTCATCCATTCCCAATTGAAGATCGTCAATAAAAGACTTGGCCAAATCATAAGCGGATAAACCCGTTTCCCATCTTGATTTCAATCTGGGATTCCATTGTATTAAATACCCCTCTACACCTCCCAGAACACGCCTTTCCTTCCCTTCTTTCCCCTGCATAATCATACATGCATCAATGGCGGCTGTCAAATCAAAAGACAATTCCTCTAATTCAGAAAGTGAACGAAGCAAATCAAATCTGAAATACACTTCCTTGGGCTTGGCCAAGAAAGACAAATAAGACATGACCGTTCTAACTTTTGCTGATAATGAAAGTAAAAAACTATCATGGGTATTCATGGGAATACCATGCTCCTTCAGAGCCGCAGCAATCGGGGCAGCTTCCTTTCTTCCCTTCCGCGTTAGGATGGCCATATCAGAATAAGCAAAACCATCCGCATGTGCTGCTTGAATAGACTCTACCAAGTCAGCCATCATATCCTCTCTAGCGGTACCTTTATTTTGAAACAATTTGTAACGTACAAATCCATCATCTGGATGATGCGGCAATTGAGCCTGATTGACATAAACTTTCTTGTTTACATCCGTCATTTTTTCGCGAATGGCGTCAAAATATGCATTGTTAAATACTACAACATTTTTGTGAGAACGTCTATTGGTATTGAGCTCCATACTTTTGTAACCATCAGCCAATAGAGTCTCTAAACCATCCAAACCATCATCCTTGGGAATTTCCGGAAGGTTGACAAATTGATGCACATCTCCATTACGCCACCGATAAATGGACTGTTTGCCATCACCCACAACAAAAACCTCTCCCCCCTTTGACATCCCCTGGTGGACCAAGGGAAGAAAATTGCGCCATTGCAATTTTGAAGTATCCTGAAACTCATCAAAAAGCAAATGATCATATCGTTCTCCCACCTTTTCATAAACGAAAGGAGTTGGATTATTGACCATTACTTTTGAAATCATCTGATGAAAATCTTGAATCATTAAAAAATTTCGCTCTTCCTTGATGCCCTCTGAAAGTCCGTGCAGATAATGCACCAAACCCATGGCATAAAAATTCTTTATAATGGCGTCAACCAAATAAACTTGCTTGATTTCTGATCCATGGAACCACTCCCATAATTCAATCACCTTATTGGCCACTTCTGTTGCATTGGCCTCAAACAAAGGCTTTACTTGCACATTACCCTCTTTGGTTCTAAACCAACTGGCCTCCTCTCCTTGTGTCCACCAACTGGACAATTGAGGCTTGACAAAAGGATTGCCGTCGTAAAATAATGTAGGGGACTCTTTTAATTTGGCAAATACATCCAGGAAATACCCCTTGCGGGCATGATCATTCTTATCCTGTGAACAACTCCACAATAGGTTATGAATTTCAGAAGCCATATTCTGCGGCGTCTGCATCAAACGGTCTTTTATTACAAATAGATTTTGAAAAATTCTCTCAAAATCAGACAAGGTCAACCCTGCTTCTTTCTGGGTTTCTAGCGCGGCCATCCCCCATTCAGTCGTTATGGTCTTGGCGTACTCCAACATCACTGATTTTGGATTCCAAGACTTCCCATCCTCCATTTGAATTTGAACCAACTTCTTTAAATACTTCGTCACCGCATCCACCTTACCTGCCTGATCCAAACAGCGATCCACCACCTCTTCCAACACCCTATCCGTATCCATTTCGATATTAAAATCTGGATGCTGACTCAAATCGCGTGAAAACGCGCGAACAATTCGATGTATGAATGAATCAATGGTGGAAACAGAGAATCGATGGTAATGATGAAGAATGTGGGACAGTGTTGCCTTTGCCCTCATCTCCAAATCCAATGGATCAATATTCAATTCCGCTTGTAACAACCAAAACAACTGGCCACCAGCACTGTCCTTTGACAATTGGGTTCCCTGGGAAAAGTCATGCAGCCTGGCCAAAATCCGACTCTTCATTTCAGCAGCAGCATTGTTGGTAAAAGTGATGGCCAAAATATGGACGTAGGCATCTGCTGCCTTCTCTCTCAGGCAAAGAGTAAGAAATTGTTTGACCAAACTATAGGTTTTACCGCTCCCTGCCGAACTGCGACAAACCCAAAAAACAGGACCTTGGTGATTCATATCATCTAAAATAGCGGAGTTTAACAAGTTTGTTTCACTAAAATTATTAACTGTTGATATATTTTTGAGGATATGAATAAATGCAAACGTTGGACTTGGCTCTCTTGCTTGTTTTTGCTTTTTGCACAATGCAACAAATGCAAAGAAGTGGTTGTAGATCCGCCCGAGCCAGAAACACCTACCCAATATGTATTCCAATGGGATGTTGTATTTGGAAACAACGATTTGATTCAAGGACAAACGTATAACCACGTGGATGGTTACCGATTACTATTTGAAGATTTTAGGGGATATGTTTCCAACATTACTTTGTATGACGATAACGACTCAGCCTTTGTCATTCAGGACATTGCCTTGCTCAACTGGTTCAATGATCCACAAATGACCATTGAAGGAGAACCGAGGAAAATAAAACGCATTGGCTTTGGATTGGGAATCCCAGCCGCCATCAATACCAACTCCGACCCCACAACCTATCCCAACAGCAGTCCTTTGAGCGTTGGGGGAGCAGCGGGGATGTTTTGGACCTGGAATACTGGGTATATTTTTTATCAGTTGAATGGAAAGACTGACTTGTCGGGGTCTACCTCTGCGCCATTGATCGATCCCATTGCCTATCATTGCGGGGATGACACCTTGTACAGAGAATTAATTTTTGACATCCCTGATGTTAATGTTAGCCAAGGTCAAACACAAATCTGGAAATTTACTTTGGACGCCCAAAAATGCTTTTGGAGTGATGCGGATACCCTGCATTTGAATACCGATTACTTGACGCACACAACCGGAAATTTGCCATTGGCCATCAGAGCAATGAATCTTTATGCCAACTCCTTTGAATGGAAACCATAAAGTATTGGGTCATTTTTTCTTTTTTTACTTTGATGGGTTGTCAGGAACCCGTTCAACCGTCTTGTCATCAAGAAAATTTCAATTATCGCTTTCCTTCCTTTTTTCCAAAAGTCAAACTGCCTGAGGATAATCTTCCTTCGGAATGCAGAATTTTATTGGGTAGGAAATTGTTCTATGATACAAGATTGTCCAAGGATGGAAAACTTTCATGTGGTAGTTGCCATAACTTAAGTATGGCCTTCACAGACGGACAGAGGCATTCAAATGGATTTCATCAACACCAAACTCAACGCAATTCACCCACTCTTTTCAATTTGGCCTTTGCACCATATTATCTCAGTGAGGGCGGTGTAAAAACATTGGAATTGCAGGCTCTTGCTCCGCTTTTGGATACAATAGAGATGCATGGAAATGCCAAAGGAATTTCGCCCTTGCTCCTCAATGACCTTCAATTGCAAGATCTCAGCAAGCGCGCTTATGGCCGTCCATTGGACTACTATGTCATCACCCGCGCACTGGCCTGTTTTGAAAGAAGTTTCATCAGTGCAGACACTCCATTTGATCACGCGCATTACTTCAAAGATCAACCATGGGACAGCGCTGCATACCGCGGCTGGCAGCTCTTTCAATCCAAAAAACTGCATTGCAGTGAGTGCCACCAACCTCCACTTTTCACCGATTTTCAATTTCACAACATTGGTCTAAAAAACAACAATGATTTGGGAAAAGAAAGAGAATCTTATAACATTCAAGACCGCGGTAAATTCAAAACCCCAACCATGAGAAACATCGCTTTAACTCCTCCTTACATGCACGATGGATCCATGGCTACTTTGGAAGAAGTCATTGAATTTTACAATCAAGGGGGACATACTCACCCTGAAAATCAAGATCCCCGCATTCAACCACTCTATCTCACGAAACAAGAGAAAAGTGACTTGATTCAATTCCTCGAGAGTTTAACAGATTGGAACGCTGTTCAATATGAAAGGTTTTTACCTTTGGATGAAGAAAAATGAAAAAACGGAATATCATATTGTTCTTTATGTTAGGCTTCATGCTTTTGGCATGTAAATACGATGTGTTGGAAGAAAAGCTAGAAGATAATAACACCAACATCGTCGATGACTTTTCGAACACATCTCCCTATAATTTAAACATCCCTCCCTTTTTTCCGCCCATGGACATACCTTCAAACAATCCCCTAACAGAGGAGGGTGTTCTATTGGGAAAGTATTTATTCTGGGAGAAAAAATTAAGTTTGGACAATTCCATTTCATGCGGAAGTTGTCATTTACCACAAAATAGTTTTTCTGATCCCAATCGTTATTCAGCAGGCGTAGGGGGAACTCTTGGCAACCGTCAGTCCATGGCGTTAATCAATCTAGGATGGGCCAGGCATTTCTTTTGGGATGGCAGGAAATCAACCCTTGAAGATCAAATTCTTGAACCTGTCGAGAATCCAATAGAGATGCACGAACAATGGAGTGACGTGGTAGAAAAATTGAACAATGACACCCTCTATCCACCACTTTTTAGCGCAGCATTTGGTTCGCCACACATCACCAAAGAAAGAGCAGCTAAGGCCATTGCTTCTTTCATCAGAACCATGGTGAGTGCCGGATCTAAATTTGACAAACAGCGCATAGGCCAATACACGTTTACGCAAGAGGAGTACAGGGGATTTGTTTTATTTACCACTGAGGGGGGGAGTCCAGAACAAGTAGCAGGAGGATCCTTTGGTGCTGATTGCTTTCATTGTCACGGGTTTGGCGATATGCAAATGACAGATGGACTTTTTCACAATAATGGATTGGACAGTCATTTCCAAAATGACCCTGGTCGATTTAATGTTACCCTAAATCCCCTTGACAGCGGAAAATTCAAAACACCTACTTTGCGCAACGTAGAATTTTCCGCTCCATACATGCATGATGGACGATTCAATACTTTGATTGAGGTTATTGAACATTACAATACAGGAGGGCATCCCTCCACTACCATTGATTCATTTATGAAATTTACCTCGGGAGGTTTACAATTATCCGAAACTTCTAAAAATGATTTGATAGCTTTCCTCAGATGTCTGAGTGATACAGCATTCATGAATAACCCCAACTTCAGAGACCCACATGAATGAGGAATTAAAGAAATGGTTGGATCGGGCCAAGACGGAGAAAAAATCAAATAAGAAATGGCTCACCAACCAGAAAAACAATAAAAAGTTGGATCAAATGTTTCATGAGCAGCATGATCATCTTTTTGAAAAAGTAGATTGCTTGGAATGTGCCAATTGTTGTAAAACGACCTCTCCTATTTTTAGAGATGTTGACATCAATCGCATCGCACAGCACCTCAGAATCAAACCCTCGATGTTCACTGAAAAACATCTCCACATCGATGAAGATGGTGACTGGGTGTTGAATCAATCACCCTGCTTTTTTTTGGGGGAAGACAATAAGTGCAGCATTTACGAGCATCGACCAAAAGCTTGCCGAGAATATCCGCACACTGACCGAAAAAACATGGTGCAGATATTAGACCTTACCTATCGAAACACATTGGTTTGTCCTGCAGTCGCCAAAATGGTTCAGAACATTCAGCAAAACAATACATTCAACACTTAAAGGCTCAAAACCTTTTATTCTTGATTACCAATCCAAACCTTTTTCGATTTACTTCGTACTATGGATATGGTAAAAAAAGGGTTACTCATCGCACTTCTGTTGACGGCAGGACAATGGGTGTTACCAGCCCAAAATTGTCTAACCGTATTGGATCATGAGGGAGATCCCTCATCGCATCCCTATTGGTATTCCTGTGCTGGAGGAAATTTCAATTTCAATTTACAAAGCAGTGAAAATTGGGGTGCTGTATCCATCGCATGGGGCGACGGAACTTCCAACACGACAGACAGCAATTGGGAAGCCAATGAAATCATCACGCATATATATTCAGCTGCAGTCGACACCTTTGTCGTTACCATTTCTCAAACCACCGGGAGTTGTGTTGTTACTGGTGTCGTGGTGATGGAACAGGCTACAGCTGCTTCAATACAGATACCTTTCGGATCAACGACTCAAGCATGTGTCCCCGCCACCATGAACTTTACCAATAGCTCCACCAATGTATCGGAAACCACCACATTTACCTGGGACTTTGGAGATGGATCGACAGATGCCAGTTACAATTACACGAACCTAGGTCAAACCATCAACCACAATTATCTTCCCAATACAGTAACATGCGAAACACAAGTCACATTAACTGCAGAGAATTACTGTAATATCATACAAGGCAGTGCCTCAGTGGCTACCTTCAATCCCATCCATTTATGGGACAAGGATATTCCCAACATCTCCGCAGATCATACCGTATTGTGCTATCCTGATACTGTTTTCACTTTCACCAATAACGGCACCAAGAACTGTTTTAACCAAGGGAATATTTTTCAGCGTCAGTTAAAATGGACATTTGGATTGCCAGCAGAAGTAGGGTCCAATACAGAAACTCCTTGGTATCCCTTTCCTCCCAACACACCAAGAACTGCTGCATTTCCAGGAATTGGTGAATATACCATTGCGCTTTTGGACAGCAATTTCTGCGGAATATCAACGGATACAATGACCGTCTCCATTGTTGCGCCGCCTGTTGCGGCCTTCAGTATTTCACAAGACACCGTATGCGTTGGACAAAATGTTACCTTCATCCAACAATCTACTGGTGGAAATCAATACAGTTGGAATATCAATGGAAGCTGGGCCAATCTTGGGGCTGGCAATGTCAATTTCACCTTCTCATCACCCGGAACCAAAACCGTGTATTGCAGGGTTTTCAACTCCATATCGGCCAACAGCTGCAGTGACACCATTGCGCATACATTGGTTGTTTTACCCGCACCATCTGCCGATATCACCAGTGACATCAGCACTTCCTGTGATTCTGCAGTTGTACAATTCACTCAAAGCAATATTGGAAATCCAACACAGTTTGTTTGGGACTTCGATAATGGGATCACTTTCACAGGTCAAAATCCTCCCTCGGTGTCCTATGATACAACAGGGGTTTATAACGTTACTTTATCCGTTACGGCCAACAATGGTTGCTCTGCCATTGCTGAAAAAACCATACATGTCATTGCTACACCAGAGGCCACTTTTGATTTCACCAACGCGTGTATTGGTCAACCTGCCACCTTCAATAGCACTAGCTCCGGCAGTCCAACCAACTTCCAATGGACCTTTAACAATGGACCCCAAGCCAGCGGATCCAATGCTAATTTCACCTTCAACGCTGCAGGTGACTTCAGCGTTGAACTCATTGCGTACACCGGCACGTGCCGCGATACGATTGAGCAAACGGTAACAATTCATCCATTGCCCACGTCCAATTTCACCACCAATACTACTACCGGTTGTAATCCCTTACAAGTTGTATTTGAAAACAATTCATCAGGTGCTGTAGATTATCTATGGAATTTTGGTGATGGTGAAACGGACACACTGGACAATACCCAACATGTCTACTACGCCACAGGTGCCAGTAATCAAAACTATACGGCACAATTGCAGGCCATCAATGAGAACGGTTGCACCTCTTCAACATCCATTACACTAACGGTTCAAACCGGAGCTTTGGCTGTGTTTTCCGCTCCCAACTACGTACCAGGATGCAGCCCACAAACAGCATCCTTCGAGAATCAATCTAGCAATGCCATCTCTTATGCATGGGCATTTGGGGATGGCAATTCATCCACAGATTTTGAACCCAACCATACTTTTTATCACGATGGTCTAAACGTTGGATACTTCAGTGTGCAACTCATCGCCTATTCAAGCGGGTTGTGTCATGATACAACAGAACGAACCATTGTTGTTTTTCCTAGTCCGACCTATGACTTGGATCTGAGTACCCTATCCAATTGCAGTCCATTACAAGTTACCATGCCTTACATTCTGGGGGCAACCGGATTTTCTTGGAATTTTGGAGATGGAAACATGAGCAATCAACCCACTCCAACCCACACATTCTTGTACAACGGCACCAACCCGACACCCTACAATGTCACCTTTATTGGCACCTCTTCATTTGGCTGTACAGATACTGTCACCAGCATCATTGAAGTGGCCCAAGGTCCCACCGCTCAATTCTCCATGGACATACAAGCTGCATGCGAACCTGCTACTGTAACTTTTGTCAATCAAGGTACAGACGCACTCAATTACCAGTGGAATTTTGGGGATGGAAACATCATCAACAGTATGGAGGATAGCATCACACATGTTTTTTCTGACCCTGATGACATTGTCAAATTATACAACATACAATTGACAGCACAATCACTCAATGATTGTCAAGCCACTTTTAATCAAAGCTTCACGTTACACCCCTCAGTGACGGCTGACTTTCAAATACCCTTGCCTTTGAACAGTTGCGCCCCGATATCCATTGGCTTTCAAAACAATTCGGTAGCGGGACAACAGTATCAATGGACATTTGGTGACGGAGCGACATCAAACGTCAACAACCCAACGCATCTTTATGCCAATCCAGTTTTCAATGACACCACTTACTCCGTTCGTCTCATTGCATCGAGCAACTTCGGTTGCACGGATACCAGCTACAATACCATCAATGTATTGCGAACGCCCGTGGCTTACTACACCATCACGGACACTTCAGGTTGCTATCCTGTAACACTTACTTTCAACAACCAATCGGTAGGGGCTGATAATTATTCGTGGAATTATGGAACGGGTGAATCCAGTACCAATGCCCTACCCATTCATCAACATAACTTCTTCAATCTCTCATCCATAGCAGTAACCAATCAAGTGGTGCTCACTGCAATGACCACTGCTGGTTGTTATGATACTTACAACGAGCCTGTTGTCATTCCAGCCGGTCTCACTGCATCGTTTACCATGGATAACGAGGGCTGCGCCCCATTCAATAGTCAATTGCTCAATCAATCGGTGGGAGCCAATCAATATTTCTGGGATTTTGGGGATGGCGCAACATCAAACGACATCAATCCCAATCATGTATTTGACTTAGATAACAACTTAGACACGACATACACCGTAACATTAACTTCCTACAACGCCTTTGGTTGTTCTCAAGTACAAACACAATTGGTTCATATTTACCCTGTGCCCCAGGCTGATTTTTCGGCTACGCCCAACCCTGTTGTTTGGCCTAACCCTGTCAATTTTGAGAATAATAGCAATAGTGGACTGACCACCAATTACATCTGGGATCTCGGAGATGGCACCCTAATCAATGATCCCATTGTTGGAGAACACGCCTACAATACATGGGGAAGTTATAATGTATTGCTCTACGCATCTAATGGACAATGCAGCGATACGGCCTTTCAAACCATCATCGTTGATGCACCTGCACCATTGGCCGGATTCATCGGGGATAGCATTGGTTGTGCACCTCTATTGGTCGATTTCCAAGATACCTCTCACTATGCTCAAGGTTGGTTGTGGGATTTTGGGGATGGCAGCGCCTCTATCAATAGCAGTCCTATCCACATTTATGAATACCCAGGAACCTTTGATGTTCGATTGATTGTCATAGGATACGATGGGCAATTTGATACTACCATTCATGTGGGGGCCGTTGTGGTTCATCCCAGAGCATTGGCCTCCTTCACGGTTACCCCACCTGAAGTTACCATTCCCCAACAACCCGTCTACACTGTCAATCTGAGTGAAGACGCCAATACCTACATGTGGTATTTCGGAACCGGTGATACACTTGTAGACTTTGCTCCATCCTTTACCTACACAGAAGTGGGATTATACGACGTAACACTTGTGGTCAACAATGCATACAATTGTCCTGACACACTAACCCAATACGCAGCGGTAAACGCCATTGGGGGTGGTAAGCTTGAATTCCCTACCGCCTTTACTCCCAATGTCAATGGACCTACTGATGGCAGATATGAAATTTTGAGCTACGAAAATGATGTATTCTTCCCGAAGTATGAGGGCATCGAAACCTATGCACTTTCCGTTTACAACAAATGGGGTGAGATAATTTTTCATTCCAATGATGTTCAAAAAGGATGGGATGGATATTATAAAGGAGAAATATGCCCACAAGATATGTATATTTGGAAGGCTGAAGGGGTGTACCACAATGGTCAAGCTTATCAGTTGGTAGGGCAAATAACATTGGTTAGAAAATGAACAAGATGAATAAAATAATTCTTTCGTTCTTGCTGATTTCAGTGAGCCTTATCTGTTTGGCCCAAGACCAGCAATTCACGCAATTCTACGCAGTACCTACTGCCATGAATCCTGCATTTGCTGGTGCCAACCTACAATCTCGATTTGCCATGCAATACCGAAACCAATGGCTAGGTATTCCAAAGGGATACCGCAGTTATGTGGCCAGTTATGATTCATACATCAATAATATCAAAAGTGGTGTTGGTATTGTATTACAACGTGAAGATGCCGGCGCTGGAAATTTATCAAGAACACAATTCGGAATTCAATACGCCTACGAAACACGCATCAAAAGGAATTGGTACATGCGACCTGCCTTACAATTCACAATGGGTTCACGCTCTTTGAATTTCAATAACCTCACTTTTTACGATCAACTGATTAGGAACAATGCACCAACGACACTAGAAACTTATCCTGCTCAATCCAAACAATATTTTGATGCTGGAGCAGGTCTGTTGGTTTATGGTCCTGATTTGTGGGTAGGATTATCGGCCATGCATTTGAATACACCCAATGAAGCAATTTTTGAAACCAATAGCTCATTGATCCCCACACGTTATGCTGTTCATGCAGGAAAAAGATTCCGAATTAAAGGCTACTCCCTCAAGCGATTGGATCACCATTTGTTTGTAGCGGCCAATTACATGTCTCAAGGGAAATTTGACCAGTTGGATTTGGGATTTTCATACGAAATCAAACCTTTGTTCTTTGGCGTTTGGTACAGGGGCTTACCCGTCAAATCCAATGGATATGATTTGCCCAACAGAGACGCCATTGCTTTTTTGTTTGGATTCACTTCAGGGCCATTCAATATTGGATATAGCTATGACGTAACCACCTCTCGATTAGGAGTTGGGAATACTGCTGGTGCACATGAATTGACGCTGGCCTACAACATGGCAGTGAAGATCAAGACCAAAAGGAAAATCATTCCTTGTGCAGCTTTTTAATCAAAGAATATTTACTTCTCTTTCTAAAGTAATTCCGAAATTTTCTTGGATATCATCAATGATGCTTTGACTTAGGTCCAGCACTTCTTTTCCTTTAGCTCCGCCATAATTGACCAAAACCAATGCTTGCTTTTCATTGACTCCACAAGCTCCTGCCCGCTTGCCTTTCCAACCCCGCTGCTCAATCAACCACCCTGCCGGAACCTTAACATTCTCCTCATCAATGGGGTATGCGGGAATATTGGGGTATTGAATCTGTAGATGACGATAATGTAAACTTGAAACAACAGGATTCTTAAAAAAACTACCCGCATTGCCCAATACAGCTGGGTTGGGCAATTTTGAAGAACGGATATTACAAATGGCTTGACTAACATACTTAATAGTCAAATCCTTTACATTCATTGCCTCTAACTCCTTCTGAATATCACCGTAGGTGGTTTTTAGGTTTGGCTTTAATGACAACTTAAAAACGACCTTCGTAATGATCCAATTCCCTTTTTCCTTTTGCTTAAAAATACTCTCACGGTATCCGAATGCACACTCCTCTCGGTCAAATGTTCTCAGCTCTCCTGACGCAGTATGAACGGCTTCCAATGTGTGAAATACATCCTTGATCTCTACCCCATAGGCACCAATGTTTTGGATAGGACTTGCCCCTACACAACCTGGAATTAAACTGAGGTTTTCAATACCATTCCAGCCATTTTCAATGCAATGCAAAACAAAGGAATGCCAAACCTCACCAGATGCCGCCGATACCAATACCGTTTCATCATCGACCAATGTATGCGATATCCCCATGAACCGATTCAACAATACAACACCGTCAAAATCTTGCGTGAACAGGACATTGCTCCCTCCACCCAGCACCAAACGTTTCTCATTTTTCCATCGCTCATCCGCAATTACCGTTCTTAGTTCGTCAAGGTTCGAGACCGTCACAAACCACTTCCCCTTGACATCCATGGCAAAAGTGTTGTAGGCTTTTAATGAAACTGCTGAATACCAATTCATGATGGAAAATTACAAGTTTTGAGGAACTGTTAACCAAAACTCATCCTCAGTTATACGCAACACATTGTTGTGAACGTTCTCCAACAAATCATTCACATACCAACGCTCGGGTAAAGTGCGCGCCGACCACTCCTGCTTCAACCATTTACTCCCTATACGCTGATACTCCGTAACCCGCACAGCATCTACTATCCAGTAGAAATTACTTCCATTTTCAGTTTTCAAGAACACAGGAAATTTATCAACCATTGAACAAAGATGAATCAATTCGGAATAACTTGCTTGACATGCAACCTTTTTTATACAAAATTGCTTCAGATATCTATCAAAAACATGGAAAGGATTTGAGCAATATTCACCTCGTCCTTCCTGGAAAACGTGCTGGATTATTTCTTAAAAAATATCTTTTTCAAATCGCCAATGAACCCCTCATTGCCCCTAAGGTTCTTATTCTGCCTGAATGGTTACAGATGATTTCCGGTATGCGCAGCATCCAAGGTTTTGAGGCCACCATTCAATTGTACAAAGCCTATATCAGCGTGGTTGATCAACCTGAAAAATTCAGCAGTTTTATCAAATGGTCTAGTCAATTGCTCAATGACTTCAATGATGTCGATCAGCACTTGATTGTTGCTTCTGATTTATACAAAAACATACGAGACATCAAAGACATTGATGCCTGGAGCTTGCACCAAGATCCTTTATCGGATGATCAGAAAAAATTCTTGGTGTTCTGGGAAGACCTCATTCGTATTTATCATCAGTTTTCTGAGAACAGCCAAGCAGACCAAAAGTACAGCTATGCTCAGCTGACCAAAAAACTTGCCTTGGAAGGAAACTTGACTTCAGAAGCAAAAAGCACCTATTTCATTGGACTCTCTAACTTCACTCCGGCTGAACAGAAGATCATTGACCGCTTTAAAAAACTTCATCCAGACACTTTCATTCTTTGGGACATTGATCCATACTACGTTCAAAACCCAAGTCACGAGGCTGGATATTTTTTCAGAGAAAAAATAAGGGCGGGTCAAACTTTGACCATGGAAGATTGCCTGAGTCAAGAGGAAAGAAACGTCTTTGAATACAAAACCAATACAGCATTGGGAAGTGCAGCCATCATAGGCGAAATGGTGAGTTCTTTATCCATTGAAGAACGTGAAAAAACGGCACTCGTCATGACCGATGTTCAAATGCTTCAGCCTTTGATTACCCATATTAAAGAGGATGTAAACATCAACGTTGCATTAGGATGGAATATCAAAAACACCGGAGTTTATCAACTCTTTACCTCCTATCTATCTTTTTGTATTAAAACACAAAGTCAAAAAAGAATTTATCACAAGGATTTGATAAGATGGATTGAACAGCCCATCATCCGACCCTTCACTGAACCCTGGAGACAAGCCTTTATTGATGAACTCATCAAAAGAAAATCGCCCTACTTCAGCATGAACCAAATTCAAAATTGGCTAAATGATGAGCACAACAGATGGAAATCCATAGCCCCACATCTGGGCTTGTTGGATATTGCTGAGGCCAATTTTCAGCAAATATTGGACAATTTATCGGTATTAAATCAATGGATCTTGGAGCAAGAAGAATTGGATCCGTTGTCCAAAGAATGTGCATGGCAATGGGACGAAAAAATGGAAGTCGTCAAAAATTACATTCAACAAAACACCTTTCTTCAAGATCCAGAATCACTGGATGTCTTGATTCAGCAAGTCATCTCAAAAGACAACATCACCTTGGAAGGTGAACCTCTGCATGGCTTACAAATTTTAGGTATGATTGAAACACGGGCTTTGGACTTTGATCATGTCATTTTTGTCAATGCAACTGAAGATTCAATGCCTGGACAAAGCAATATGCAAACTCTCATTCCCTTTGAGTTGCGCAAGGCCTTTGGGTTGCCCATGCCAGGGGATCGGGAATCGAGCTATGCTTACAACTTTTACCGATTGCTACACCGTTCAAAAAAAATATCCTTCTTTTACCCATCTACAACATCTGATTTCAGATCAGTCGAAAAAACCAGATATCTCCAACAATTGGAATGGGAATGGAGAGATTACAACAAAAACATTCATTGGCATAAAAAACAACTATCCCTACCCGCATCACCTGGATTGAGTTTTGAAGAAATCGTGAAAGCTGATGCGCTTTCAGCGCAACAATTGCGCAACAAATTCGAACAAGGCATCAGTCCATCCGTCATCAACAAATACCTGCAATGTCCATTAGAGTTCTACTACCGTTATGTACTAGGATTGGGGGAAATCAATGAAATGGAAGAGCAGATGGATGCGGCTACCATAGGTTCTAATGTCCACACCGTTTTAGAGAATTGGCACAAGGAAAAAATAAATCAAACCTTGACCTTGGATGATATCCAATTGTGGAGAGAAGAATTGGAAACGGCATTGCAAAATGTCTTTCTGCAACAAAACCCCAATGGAACCATAGAAGGTTATAACCTCTTGGCTTTTGAGGCGGCCAAAAAAATGATTGAACGGGTTTTGACCTATGACGAAGCATTGATTAAAAGCGGGAAAGCGCCCTACATCATTGCCACTGAAAAGGAATTCAAGCTGGGACTCAATCTACCCAATGGTCATTCTGTGATGTTGCAGGGCAAGGTTGACCGAATCCATAAAAACGGAAACACCATTGTTATTTTGGACTACAAAACAGGAAAGGCAGAGAAAAAAGATTTAACCCTTCCTGACCCCGACATCCGAAACCTCTTTAACGGAAAAAAATCCAAACTCCTTCAAATCCTGATGTATGGTTACTTAGCTCATCGAACAGAAGATTGGGGTTATCATCAAATGGAGGTGGGGCTCTTTCCTTTGGCCAAGCCAGATGCTCAACCGGTTTTTATCGAAGACAGAAACAGCATCTTCAATCCTGAATTTATGTCCACCTTTGAAACAGGATTGCTGGAGCTTTTACAAAGCATTGAAGATCGAGAGGAGTTCAGACACCAAGAGGAATCGCAATATTGTCAATTCTGCCGAGAGGCAGGAAATTGATTGTTATATTTGTGCCATGAAGTATTCTCGAATTTTACTCAAGCTCAGCGGAGAGTCGTTAATGGGTGATAAGCAATTTGGAATTGACAATGAACGTCTGATGCAATATGCCCGCGAAATCAAAGAGATTTTTAACGAGGGAGTAGAGATCGCCATTGTGATAGGTGGAGGAAATATTTTCAGAGGGGTTCAAGCAGAGCAAGGAGGAATGGAGCGCACACAAGGTGATTACATGGGCATGTTGGCCACCATGATCAACAGCATGGCCTTACAAAGTGCATTGGAGAGTCTAGAAGTTCCCACCCGTTTGCAATCTGCCATTGAAATGAAGCAAATTGCAGAACCCTTTATCAGAAGGAAAGCCGTAAAACATTTAGAAGTGGGACGCGTAGTGATATTTGGAGCCGGAACAGGCAATCCATTCTTCACCACAGACACAGCAGCATCTTTGCGTGCCATTGAAGTAGAGGCAGATGTCATTTTAAAAGGAACACGTGTAGACGGCATTTATACAGCGGATCCTGAGAAAGATCCGACAGCTACCAAGTACGACAAAGTTTCCTTTAGTGAAGTATACGAGAAGGGATTGAACGTTATGGACATGACCGCCTTTACGCTTTGCAACGAGAACAAATTGCCCATCATTGTTTTTGACATGAACAAAAGTGGCAATCTAAAAAGATTGGTACACGGAGAAGCTGTGGGAACATTGGTTGATTTTTAATACAATAAAAAAGATATGTCAGACGAAATTAGCATGGCGTTAGATGAGGCTACAGCAGCCATGAACAAGGCCATAGACCATTTGGAATTTGAATTGAATAAGATACGTGCAGGCAAGGCCAGTCCGGCCATGTTGGACAGTGTCAAGGTGGATTATTACGGATCATACACGCCATTGAAGAACATTGCCAATGTCAGTACTCCTGACGCGCGTACCATTACGGTGCAGGCTTGGGAGAAGCACATGTTGGAACCGATTGCCAGAGCCATTATGGAAGCCAATTTGGGATTAAATCCGCAGAACAACGGTGATTTGATCATCATCTCTGTTCCCATGTTGACGGAAGAGCGCAGAAAGGATTTGTCCAAACGTGCGCATGGAGAAGGAGAGCATGCCAAGGTATCCATTAGAACGGCGCGCAAGGATGCTATCGACTTTATCAAGCAAGCGCAAAAAGATGGATTACCAGAGGACGAGGCCAAGACAGGAGAGGCCAAAGTTCAAGACTTAACGGACAAGTACAACAAGAAGGTAGAAGAAGTCCTAGCCGCCAAGGACAAGGACATCATGACTATCTGAATTGAAATAGAATATTTGAGAAACACTCCGCGAGGGGTGTTTTTTTTTGTTGTAAAATAATATCATTTATTTCCGCTCAGGAACTAAATTACACTTGTATTTTTGGGAACGGCTTTCATTATTTGAAACTCCCTTTATAGTAATCATATATTGAAGAGCAAGACTACAGAACCCAAATTACAACAAAAGAAAAAACCAATTTATATCTCCAATTGAACCAATGAAAAACGTAAAAGAATCTGCAAATTTTATTTGGTCGATTGCCGACCTACTGCGTGGGGATTACAAACAAAGTGATTACGGAAAGGTGATTCTACCTTTGACTGTTCTGAGAAGATTGGATTGCGTGTTAAGCAATACCAAAGCGGATGTGCTGAAAAAATTCCAGCAAATCAAAACCACCAATACCCAGAACATTGATCCGGTTCTGAATAAAGTAGCCGGCTATAAATTTCACAATAGAAGTCCATTCGATTTTGACAAGTTAATTGCAGACCCCAATAACATTGCCTCAAATCTCAGAAACTACATCAATGGGTTCTCAGATGATGCACGTGAGGTAATTGAACAGTTTGAGTTTGAGAACCACATCAACAAAATGGATGAGCACAACTTGCTGTTCATGGTCGTGAAACGCTTCCAAGAAATTGACCTGCATCCAGAACGTATCTCAAGCATGGAAATGGGATACATGTTTGAAGAGCTTATCAGAAAGTTCGCAGAGATTTCCAACGAAACCGCTGGGGAACACTTTACACCACGTGAAGTAATCAAGTTGATGGTGAACATTCTGTTCTTGAATGACAGAGCTATTCTAACCAAGAAAGGAATTACCAAGACCATTTTTGACTGTTGCGCAGGTACAGGTGGAATGTTATCTGTTGCTGAAGAATATCTGCACGAGCTTAATCCAGATGCTCGATTGGAAGTGTTTGGACAAGAACTGAATCCAGAATCACATGCCATCTGCAAATCGGATTTGATGATTAAGGGTCAAAACGCATCGAATATCAAACGAGGCAATAGCATATCTGATGACCAACTATCCAATGAGAAGTTTGACTATCTCATTACCAATCCACCGTTTGGTGTGAAATGGGAGAAGTTTGCGAAGAAAGTAAAAGATGAACATGAGCAATTGGGACATGGTGGCCGATTCGGAGCAGGACTTCCATCTGTGAGTGATGGTTCGTTTTTGTTTTTGATGCATCTGATGTCGAAGATGAAGCCTGAAGGTTCTCGTTTGGCGATTGTATTCAATGGTTCACCATTGTTCTCTGGTTCACCAAGCAAAACCAAGAATGAGAGCAGTATTCGCCAATGGATAATTGAGAATGACTTTTTGGAGGCTGTGATTGCATTGCCGAATCAGTTGTTTTACAACACAGGAATATCCACTTATATCTGGGTTATCTCGAATAACAAACCAGCCAAGCGAAAAGGCAAAGTGCAATTGATTAATGCTGTTGACTTTTATAAGAAGATGAGCAAATCATTGGGTGATAAGCGCAATGAATTGTCAGAAGAGCATATTGCTGAAATCACCAAGATTTATGGTGACTTCAAAGAGAGCGAGCATTCCAAGATTTTTGAAAACAAAGCATTCGGATATGCCAAGGTAACTGTAGAGCGACCAGAGCGCAATGCCAAAGGTCAGGTTGTGGTGGATAAGAAAGGCAAGCCGAAAGCAGATAGCAATTTGAGAGACACAGAGAATATTCCATTGCTAATGGATGTGCAAGAGTATATGGAGAAAGAAGTGTTGCCACATGTACCCGATGCTTGGATAGATGAAGAGAAGACCAACGTGGGCTACGAAATCAACTTCACCAAGTATTTCTATCAATACAAACCATTGCGTTCATTGGATGCGATTAGAGCGGATATCATGGCATTGGAGCAGGAAACGGATGGATTACTCAAAAAAATTATTTAATGAGTATGTTCAGCCAAAAAAAATATTGTAGTTTCGCGTCAGCATTTAGTTTCCCATCGGAACCTGTACAGAACGCTGTAGCTTCAAATAGATCATACGATATTCAAGATAATACACCTCCCATGCCTCTCTTCGATGCACACTTGGGGGGTTTTTTCTTTTTAGGGCATGGGTAAAATATCATTGACTTATTTGACAATAAAAAATCTATGTTAAAAACTGTTTTGACCTGATGACAGAAAAATACAAAAACAAATTCAGAAGTGGAACCTTTCGAGCATATTGGTGGGATTATGGCTGGAATGGGTCATATTTCGTAACCATTTGTACCCAAAACCGAGAACATTTTTTTGGAGAAATTAAAAATGGGAAAATGACATTATCCAATACTGGGGTTATTGCAACCGTTTTATGGAATGAAATACCCAAACACCATGAATTTGTGCAATTGGGGGAATTTGTTGTCATGCCCAATCATATCCATGGAATATTGATTATTAACAAACCAAATTATGGCGATACCGACCGTGGGAACGTAGGGACAGGGCATGCCCTGTCCCTACGAAACCCCCTGTCCCTACGAAACCCCCCGTCCAGACCGGCGTCGTTCCAGAAACCACAGCCCATCAATCGAAATCACAACAATCAAAATAACACCAACCGGCATGAACTACCAGGTTCCAAACGATTTCAAAATATTGGAAAAAACACTGTGTCATCCATAGTTGGATCATACAAGTCCGCTGTAACCAAATACGCCAACCAATTGGGATTTCCCAATGGCTGGCAACGCTTATTCCATGAACATATCATACGCAACCAGATTGAGCACCAACGCATATCCCACTACATCAACAACAACCCAATGAATTGGGAGCAGGATCAATTGCATAAATCACAACAACAATGAAACGATACGATAGCTACAAGGATTCAGGTATTGAGTGGATTGGTGAGATTCCAAGTCATTGGGAATCATGGAAAATTAGTCATGCTTTCAATCGAATTGGTAGTGGTACGACACCAGAATCTGGAAACCCAATTTACCATGAAAATGGGACGGTTAATTGGTTAAATACGGGTGATTTGAATGATGGTTTTTTAGATTCTTGCTCTAAACAGATTACACAAAAAGCCTTAGAAGACTATTCATCATTAAAATTGTTTCCAGCTGGCTCACTTGTTATGGCTATGTATGGAGCTACAATTGGCAAAACGGCTATTTTAAATTTTGAAACAACAACAAATCAGGCATGTTGTGTTTTTTGCGAAAGTGAGATTATCAATTTGCGATTTTTACAATACTGGATAATTGGAAACAAAGAAAGAATAATAAATCTAGCTATTGGTGGTGGTCAGCCAAATATCAGTCAGAATATTTTAAAGGATATTAGATTATGGTGCCCAGATTACTATGAACAAATAAGTTTAGCCAACTACCTCGACCAAAAAACAGCTCAGATTGATGATTTGATAGCCAAGAAGGAGCGTTTGATTCAGTTGTTGGAAGAAGAGCGAACAGCCATCATCAACCAAGCAGTGACCAAAGGACTTGACCCAACCGTTCCGATGAAGGATTCGGGGATTGATTGGCTGGGAGAGATACCGACGCATTGGGAGGTTGGGAAAATCAAAAATTTTTCAAAAATAATTTCAAAAGGAACGACACCCTCTACTGTAGGTAGAGAAATCATTGATAATGGGAACATAAGATATATAAAATCCGAAAATATTATTGATAATAATCTTTCACAGATTCCAGAATTTTACATTGATGATGAAACTAATGAAATATTAAAAAGGTCAAAACTTGAAATAAATGATGTTTTAATAGTGATTGCTGGGGCATCAATTGGTAAGGTTGCAATTCTTAGTGAAGAGTTTTATCCTTCAAATACTAATCAAGCTGTTTCTTTTATTCGTTTGAACAATCCTAATTCATCATTATTCTTGTGGTATTGGCTTCAGACTTCATATGTTAAAGAAAAAATACAATTGGATGCAACACAAGCAGCACAGCCCAATATATCAATGGAAAATATAGGGAATTTATCATTTCCAAAAATTAGTCAAAAGGAAGAAAATGAAATCACAACATTTTTGAAGATAAAAACATTAGAAATAGACACAATAATTTCCAAAACTCTTCAAGAAATCGAGTTTTTGAAAGAATACAAAACCGCATTAATCAGTGAAGTGGTTACTGGGAAGGTGGATGTAAGGTATGAAAAATTGAATTAGGATGGATAAAGAAACTGCAATAAAGGCAATTAGTGAAAAGTTATTATTGTTAAAAGACATCAATAATTATAAAAAGTTTATGAATTGGCAGACTACAGTTGTTGGAACATTATCAAATATTTACACTGCATCGGATAAAAGAGTTGAATCTTTTGAAAAGATAAGCTCTTACGCTGCATACTTCGACACAACTATTGATAAAACAAATGATGCTAAAGAGTCGGCAGAGGAATTGCTAAATAGTCTAATAATAGATTTAGAGAATTTTGGAATAGTGAAATTTAGTTCGGATTCTAGTAAAACTGGCGTTAACATCAATGTCAATCAAAACAACCATCAAAATCAATCCACTTCAATTACATTCCAATTGGATTTTCTAGTTGAAATATTGAAAGATGAATTAAAAGGCGGACAAGTCAAAGAATTGAAAGCAATTCTTGAATCTTCTGATGAACCAGAAAAGAAAACGAAGAGATTTATTGACAAGATAAAATCTTTTGGTTCTGATGTCGCCTCAAACATACTAGCGAATTTATTAACCAATCCACAAGTGTTTGAGCAACTTGGAGGGATGCTCTAAAAAAATATAAAATGACAGAAGCAGAATTAAAAGCATACATCCAAGTTAATTTCCCAATAGAGAACGAGGCTTGTGAATGGAAGGAATTTAAGTCCTTGAAACATTCCTTTTCTGGAAAGGCTGGTGACGATATTATCTCCTACATCTCTGCCATTTCAAATATGGAAGGTGGTCATCTTGTGATCGGCATTGAAGATGGGACTCATGAGATTGTCGGTATCCAGGATTTTAATAATCATACAGCTCAAAACATCAAACTTCGTTTATTGGAAAAGTGTTCCAACTTAGATTCGGACAACTTTTCAATTCAAGAATTTACCACAAGTGATACCCATAAAACGGTTTGGATCATACACATTCCTAAACATCTTCCACGCCAGCCTGTTTACGCTCACGCTGTGCTATGGCAACGCATCGAAGATAGTTTAGTAGAAATGCGCCCAGAGCGAAAAGATGCAATACTCAGAGAACCAATATTCGTAAGTGAAGACTGGTCAGCTCAAATTGTTCCAAATGCTACAATTGACGATTTAGACCCTCAGGCCATTGAAAAAGCTAGAAAAGAATACAAAGAGAAAAATCCAAAAAAGGCATCGGAATGCGATACGTGGGATGATATTACTTTTCTAAACAAAGCAAAAGTTACATTACAAGGAAAAATTACCAATACAGCTTTGTTACTATTAGGTAAAGAAGAATCTTCACATTTTTTGAATCCCGCAGTTGCCAAAATCTCTTGGATTTTAAAAGACGAAAATAATGTTGAGCTAGATTACGAGCATTTTGGAGTTCCATTTTTATTAAGCTCAACAGAAGTGTTTAGTCGAGTTCGTAATCTAACTTATCGTTATATAAAAGACGACACATTATTTCCAACCGAGATTAAAATGTATGATGCTTTTGTTATTCGTGAAGCACTTCACAACTGTATAGCGCATCAAGACTATAACTTAAACGGGAGAATAACAGTAGTTGAAAAACCAGATGAGTTGTTGTTCACCAATCTTGGTGAATTTATCCCAAAAAGTGTTGAAAGGGTAATAGAACAAGATGCTCCACAAGAATACTATCGCAATCAATTTTTGGCGGATTCAATGGTTAGCTTGAATATGATTGATACGATTGGTAGTGGAATCAAACGAATGTTTTTGAAACAAAAAGAACGTTTCTTCCCGATGCCAGATTTTGACCTATCAACCCCTAATAAAGTAGCAGTTAGAATTGCTGGTCGCATTTGGGATGTAAATTATACCAAGCTATTAATGAGTAAGACTGACTTGGATTTGAAATTGGTGTTGCTACTAGATAGAGTGCAAAAGAATTTATCAATAACAGATGAAGAATTTAAGCAACTTAAAAAGACAGGATTAATTGAAGGAAGAAAACCAAATATTCATGTGTCTGCAACAATTGCAGAAGCAACACAAGACCAATCAACTTACATCAAGTTAAGAGGTTTTAAAGATGAGCATTACAAGAAATTGATTTTAGAATATCTAGATAAATACAAACAAGCATCTAAATCCGATATTGACGATCTAATTTTAGATATACTTCCAGAAATTTTAGATGAAAAAAGGAAGCTAAACAAAGTTAGAAATTTGATTTATGCAATGTCTAAAAAAGACAAAACCATTGTAAATAAAGGAACTACGAGATATCCAAAATGGGAAAAAGTTTAACTAAAATCAGGTGGCATTAGATATACTTTAGATGAACTTTTAGATGATATAGACATTATGGCAAAAGGCATACACACTGAACAAACCTTTGAAGAAGCGATTGAACATCATCTACTGAATCATGGTGGATATGTTCAAGGTCACTCCGATGACTTTGATGCTAAATTGGGATTGTTCCCAAATTACGTGATTGCGTTTTTGAAGCAATCACAACCCAAAGCATGGGATAAAATTGAAGCGGTTCACAAAGATGAAACTGAAAACAAGGTGCTTCAACGCATGATCAAGGAGATTGACCTGCGTGGTGTATTGGATGTGATGAGAAAAGGATTCACCGATTACGGTGTGAAGTTTCAAATGGCCTTTTTTCAGCCTGAGAGCACATTAAATCCTGATGCCGAGGCATTGTATCAGCAAAATCATTTGAGTGTCACCAGACAGCTCTATTACGAGCGTGTGGGCAGGAACTCATTGGATATGGTATTGAGTCTGAACGGTATTCCAATGGCTACCATTGAGCTTAAAAATCAGTTCTCTGGGCAAACCGTTGAAAATGCCAAAAAGCAATACGTGTACGACCGTGAACCCAATGAACCCATTTTTGAATTCAAGAAGAGAACGCTGGTTCATTTTGCTGTTGATACGGATGAGGCTTTCATGACCACCAAACTCAGTGGTAAAGCAACACGCTATCTACCTTTCAATCTGGGTTACAATAACGGAGCAGGAAACCCTATCAATCCAAATGGTTATCGCACTGCCTATCTGTGGGAACAGGTTTGGGCGAAAGACAGCTTCATGGATATTATTGGGAAGTTCTTGCATTTGAGCGTAGAAGAGTTTGAGATGAATGGTGTGAAAAAGAAGAAGGAATCCATCATCTTTCCACGCTATCACCAATTGCAAGTCGTTAGAAAAGTTACAGCAGATGCCAAAATCAACGGTGTTGGAAAGAACTACTTGATTCAACATTCAGCAGGATCTGGAAAATCCAACTCAATAGCATGGCTCTCTTATCGTTTGTCTAGCTTGCACAATGAGCACAACGATAAGGTATTTGATTCGGTTATTGTAATTACTGATAGAAAGGTGCTCGATTCACAATTGCAGAATACGATTTATCAATTCGAGCACAAGGATGGTGTGGTGCAAAAAATCGACAAAGATTCTACTCAACTAGCTGAAGCAATAACAGCAGGTTCACACATCATTATCACTACACTGCAAAAATTCCCATTCATACTCGATAAGATTGGTGACATACCTGCAAGGAAGTATGCCGTTATCATTGATGAAGCGCATAGCTCTCAAGGAGGTGAAGCGACCAAGAAAATGAAAGAGGTGCTTTCTGCCAAATCATTGGAAGAAGCGGAGAAAGATGAAGCTTATACGGGATTGGAAGAAGATGCAGAAGATGAAATCAGAAAGTCGATGCTAGCCAGAGGCAAGCAGACCAACCTGAGCTTCTTTGCATTCACTGCAACACCTAAACCCAAGACCATTGAGGTGTTTGGTACAATGGGGAAACAAGGCAAACCAGAACCGTTTCACTTGTATTCTATGAAGCAAGCCATAGAAGAGGGATTCATTTTGGATGTGCTGAAGAACTATACCACGTACAAGTCATACTTCAAACTTTCCAAACAGATTGAGGATGACCCGAAGGTCAACAAGAAAAAAGCGTCAATTGCAATAGCCAGATTCATGTCACTGCATCCACATAATTTGGCGCAGAAGACTGAAGTGATGGTGGAGCATTTCAGACAAGTGGTATCTAAGAAGATTGGTGGCAAAGCGAAAGCAATGGTTGTTACGAGTTCAAGATTACATGCTGTTAGATACAAAGAAGAATTTGACCGATATATCAAAGAGAAAGGCTATAGCGATATTAAGACCATTGTAGCATTCTCTGGTAAAGTCATATATGCCAATGCACCTGAAGGGATTTCGGAAGTTGAAATGAACGGATTCTCAGAAAAGGAATTGCCACGCAAATTCGCTTCAGATGAATATCAACTGTTGCTTGTAGCTGATAAGTATCAAACAGGATTCGACCAACCGTTGTTGCATACGATGTATGTAGATAAGAAATTGTCTGGAGTTAAAGCGGTGCAAACGCTTTCAAGACTTAATCGAATGTGTGCAGGGAAAGAGGACACATTTGTGCTCGACTTCGCAAATGATACACAGGAAATTTTGGATTCGTTTCAACCGTATTATGAGCTCACTTCAATAAAAGAGAATTCAGACCCAAACCATCTGTATGATTTAAGAGCGGAGCTTCAAAAAGCAAACGTGATTTGGGAAACTGAGGTGAACAACTTCTGTAATATCTATTTCAAGTCAAGTAAAAGCCTCAGTGCAGTTGACCAAGGAAAATTGAATAGCTATATAGACCCGGCAGTGGAAAGATTCAAGGCTCTTCCAGAAGAGAAAGATGATGCCATGGGTACATTGGTCAACAAGGATGATTTTAAGAATACCCTTCAGACCTTTTGCAGAACCTATAGCTTCTTAACCCAGATTATGCCATTCTCTGATGTTGAATTGGAGAAGCTCTTTACGTATTCTAGATTCTTGATGAAGAAACTCCCGCGCACTGCGCAATCTGATAGATTTAAATTGGGTGATGAGGTTACATTGGAATACTACAGACTGCAAAAGATTGCAGAGCACCGCATTGTTATGGAAAGTCAGGGCATTTATGAATTAGATGGAGGAGGTCAAGGAGGTATCAGAATGACCAAAGAGGAACAAGCCAATCTTTCTGAAATTATAGAAGTTCTGAACAAAAAATTCCAAACAGAATTCAATGCAGCTGATAAACTATTCTTCGATCAAATAGAGGAAGAACTAGTTATCCATTCAGGACTAAAAGAACAAGCATTGAACAATCCAATAGAGAACTTCAAATTTGGTTTTGACGAACTGTTCTTGGATAAACTCATTATTAGAATGGAACAAAATCAAGATATATTCACCAAAATGATGGATGACAGAGAATTCGGGAACCTTGTGAAGAGCTACATGCTAACCAAAGTTTACAATCGATTAACCCAAACACTCATTTGATTCTTGGAGTAATCCAAACGTTTTTGATATTAAAAATAGCTATCAAAAAAAAACAGAGCCTAAGCTCTGTCTTTTTCGATTCTTTTAGTACCCAGAGTGGGAATCGAACCCACACGTCACGAGGACACACGATTTTGAGTCGTGCGCGTCTACCAGTTCCGCCATCCGGGCTTGACCTTCCTTTGAAGGAGTGCAAATATAATCAATCTTTTCTTTCCTCGCAAATAACCAAAGAATTTCCTCCCACCCACACCTGATATCGCCCATCACCATTGGTAATGGGCCACCAGCGTAAATTCATTTTTAATTCCTTTTTCCACGACTCCCTGTCCAAAGTAGACACCTTCCACGCCCCCTCAACACGATCCAACGACCGCAACACTGTCTTGCTCCCTCCCCAATTTCGCTGCTCCGTGTTCAATGGCGCATTGTACTCATGGTCATTGTATTGAACCCCTATTCCTTTCCCATTTTTAAAACAAACAAAAGATGGACCTTGCTCATCCATATTCACCTCCTGCGCTTTTGGAACCACCAACACTTCCTCACATGTTCCATTTGTATTAAAATGCAACAAATACATATCCATATAATACTCCAAATACTGAACTATTCCAGGAGACATGGTGGTCCATCGATCGTTGTTGCGGACTACTTCACGGAAATAATAATCCTCTCCATATAACCAAAATCCGTCTTCAGTAGACAAATAGCCCTTTAAAATCCACTCCTTACTTCCCTGATTGGGGTAAACCAATGGAATCAAATGCTGATGTGTTACTTCTCTTTTAGCGGTATCAATATCATATTGTACAATTCCCGCTATTTTATCCGTTCCAGCCTGACTGTACAAACTGAAACACTGAATACCAGCGTTACCCTCCTTGAAAAAGGCCTCTCTCAGCACCCTATCTCCCAATACCAAATCCCATTGCTTCAACTTGGTGTTTTGAATATCGAAATAATAGAGAACATTTTGCGTCCAAATGGTATTGTCTTCCTTGGGCTCCATCCTCCGATTATTGCCTGTCAACACGACAACATTTCCTGAGGCATCTATGTCCCAACGCTCCACCCGATTGTAATCCCCCCAGCGATCAACTTTCCAATTCATTTGATCCTTTATACGCCATTGTTCGTCTTGTCTGATAAAAACACAATGCATGAGCTCTTTGGAAGTATACAATACCTTTTCCGAAAAAACCACCAACATGTGATTCTTTAACTTGCACTGTAATCGAGGTGTGCGATTGCGGTAGGAATATGCAGTAGAAAACATTAACTCAGGCCTAGTCCAACCCTTTACAGAATCCAAAGTTGTATTCCACAACAACAAGCTATCTTTCCCCTCCTTGAATTCGAAATAAAACAATTCTAATGATCCATCAACAACCTCAGTGCCCAAATAATGGCTATCCTCATTCCAATAATACGCAAAATGCTTTCCATTCTTCATGGACATTGCTCTTACATATTTTATCTCATGAGAACGATCTCCGAAGGTGGAAACAAAATAAGTGGAGCTGCTGTCTTCTAAAAAAAAATAAGATTCAGCCCTTACCTCACCGAGTTGCATTCCTATAACACGTTGCCCTAAAGAACAAAAACAGGACAACCAAACTAAAAAGAAGAAAAAAAGTTTAGTGGGATGTAAACCACCTAACGATGTCCATGCCATTGCCATAAAGCATTAATCCCAACAACAGCACCATTCCAATCATTTGAGCCACTTCCATGATGCGTTGTGACGCTGGACGACCCGTGATCATTTCCCACAACAAAAACATAACGTGTCCCCCATCCAAAGCAGGAATAGGCAAAATATTCATGAAGGCCAATATCAAAGAAATAAAGGCAGTGCGCTCCCAAAACATGGCCCAATTCCACTCTTCAGGAAAGAGCTTAGCAAATGTGGCAAAACCACCCACTTGCTTAGCACCTGATGCAGAGAATAAAAATTTCAATTGAGAAGCGTAATCCTTTACCGTTTCCCACGCCTGTTCTACTCCACCTGGAATAGCCTCAAGAAAGCCATATTCCCGATTGACATAATTGAAATAGGCACTGAGTGATTTTGGAGCAAATCCAATGGTACCTTCAGCAGTAACCTGCGGTTTTATGGTAATCCATTGTCCTCCTCTAATTAATCCCACCTCCACTGATTGATTGGGATGGGCTTGCAAAAATTTTTGAATGGATTGAAAATAAACCAAAGTATCTCCATTGATGCTCACCAGAGAATCTCCCTTCATCAATCCTGCATCGGCTGCTGGTGTTCCTGCAATAACCGTATCTACCACGCATGGAATGCGCGGTGTGAAAGGCATCTTCACTCCTTTGTCCACCATCATTTGACCCAACTCCACGGGCAATGGAATTTGAACCTGATTTCCTTCACGAATAACAGTCGCCGTTGTTGGCTTATTCAACAACATCCACTTCGGAATGTCGGTGTAGCTGGATGGCGTTTGACCATCTAACGCAATGATTCTATCTCCTTCCTGAAAACCGATGGACATCATCAATGAATCACAATGTACCCCATAGGTAATATTCTGAACCGGTAACTCATCCTTTCCCCAGTTGGCCAGCACCACAGCATAGAGAATCATACCCACAATGACGTTCACCACAACTCCACCAACCATAACAATTAAACGCTGCCAAGCTGGCTTACTGCGAAACTCCCAATCCTCAGCGGGTTTGGACATTTGCTCTTTGTCCATACTCTCATCAATCATTCCCGCAATCTTCACATAGCCTCCAAGGGGCAACCAGCCTATTCCATATTCTGTTCCTCCGATTTTCTTTTTGAAAATGGAGAACCATGGATCAAAAAACAAGTAGAACTTCTCTACTCGTATTTTAAACAATTTGGCAGGAATAAAATGACCTCCTTCGTGGAGAATAATCAATAAAGACAAACTCAAAAACAACTGCAATGCTAACATCATGATTTTCTATGATTGAGGGGTAAAGGTACGCTGATATGCTTTTGTATAACGCAAAACATATTTGCCAAAAACATCAAATTCTAAATTAACCACACTGCCCTCTTGTATAAATTGGATATTGGTATGCTGGTAAGTGTAGGGGATGATACAAACTGAAAACTGAGAAGGCTGACTATTGACAACTGTCAAACTGATTCCATTGACGGTAATGCTTCCCTTTTCAATGGTCATTCCATCTTCAGATGGTTGGTGTTGAAAGGTGTAGGTCCAACTTCCGCCTTCTTCATTTACTGAAACACAAGTAGCTGTTTGATCTACATGACCTTGAACAATATGCCCATCCAATCTTCCGTCCATTTTCATGGCTCTTTCTAAATTCACAACATGGCCTACTTTCCAATGAGAAAGATTGGTCTTATTCAAAGTCTCTTGGATGGCCGTTACGGTGTAATGATTGTCCTCAATGGCTACTACCGTAAGACAAACACCATCATGGGCGATGGATTGATCAATCTTTATTTCTTGTAAAAAAAGACAACTGACAGAAAAATGAACATTGGTACCCTCTTCGCGAATTCCAACAATCTTTCCCAAATCTTCAATGATTCCTGTAAACATAATTATGGTTTAATGGTCTCCGTTTTTCCATCCAACAGGTGTATAAATCCGCTTCTGTTGTAGGGAATAATTCCTTCCAAGGTGATGGGATAAACAGTGATTGTGTAATAAAACACCCCGTCTTCACAAAGCTCTCCTGTTTGTTGGTCCAATCCTGTCCAATCAATGGAAGGATTTTCAGTTTGATACACCAGCGTACCCCATCGATTAAAAATTTTCATTTCAACATGATCAATGGATCGGTATGGATAAGCTTGGTACCAATCGTTGCTCTCATCACCGTTAGGGGTATACACATTGGGCAAGTCATAAAATGGACAATTGTCCACACAGATTGAATCAGAAAATGCACTTTCATTTTGTTGATACTGACCATTGGGCCACAAGTTCAACGAATCCAATGCAGTCACGACATAACATCCTGCAATGGTATTTCCTGAGCTATCCGCGTTGATTGTCCATACGGTATCCATTGGATCGGTTAGCGTAGCCATCAACTCAAATGTTCCTCCATAAATTGGAGTGTAATACACTTTGTAGCCTGTGACATCATCTGCGCATTGCGGCTTACTCCAGTGTATACTCATGGTTGGAATCAAACAATCTGATTCCACTGTCACCAAAGGAGGGCAAGGAGGCTCTTGGTCATAGGGCTGTGCACAAGCCTCTTGGGACCAGTTGACTAGAGGATCTTTAATGGTAGGATTACCATAGGTCCCTATCAATCTCACCTTGTAACAGTACGGTTGATTATTGATCAAGCCAGTATCAATAATGCCGTTGATAGTTGTATCCAAAAACAACACAAAATCCACATCTGTTTCGCTCTTTCGATAATATTGATAACGCAAATTATCCCAAGGAACATCTTCTACCACAGCAACCTGCACTGCATTGTCTAATGGAGTAAGACTCAACCAAGGGCTCATGGCATCATTTGAGAAGCCCACTGAAAATCCATCCGACAAAAGCTCCACCCTGTATCTATTACTCACCCCGATAGTATTGATGCCTTGATGCACAAAGGCCGTATCCAACAGCATAAAATCTGCGCTGGATGGGGTTGTCCAAATTAAATTTTCAGATGCTGATCCTGCAATGCGGTGATACAATTGATATTGGTATGGACCTGGATATTGGATGACATCCAATTCTGAAGGAGGCGACCAAGTGACTGTGTCTACTCCTAAATCAAACGAAGTTTCCACCACAGAGACCTGCGTGACAACAGGAACCTCCTTGGACAATTGCGCACACACTTCATCACTTGCATAACTCAATGCACCATCCGGCCATCGGGCAACCACCATGTAACAATAGTTGGCTCCAAAATTCACATTTTCATCTAAGTAAACAGTGCTATTGACATTGGGAACGGTGGCAATCCATTCATAGCCCGTATAATCCGGAACACCCAATTCACAATTGGATGGATCAAATCCAAACAAACCGTTTCTGCGGTAAATCAAATAATCCACTTCTGTGGCCTGGTAATCCGAAAAAATAGGAGAGCACGCATGGGAACTCCAGGAAACTTCAATGGTATTGTTGATGGGATTGGCGGCTGGATTTTGAACCTCAGGGGCCACCACCGTAATGGACATGGTTTCAATATAAGACAAATTCACATATCCATCATCCGTAGCTTGAAACGTCATTTGGTAAGGCTGGTATCTAATCTCCTCACACAATGGCTCCCAAGAAAAAATATATGAGCTTGGGTTAAATGTAGCGGGATGAGACACGTTGGACAGCGGGCCCCCAAATGCCTGCATCGTAATGTTATCTCCGTTCGGATCAGAAGCAATCAATTGAAACCAGATGTCATCACCAGCAGTGACACATTTGTCGTTGATGGGCAAAATGACGGGTGGAATATTGTTACATGTGACAACAGTAATCTGCATATCACGAATAACATATCCAATTAAAATACCATCTCTAAACTCTGAAATTTTGATTGCGATATTGTACTCGCCAGCCAATAGGGGGACTGTCCAAAGCACATTACCGGTATAGGCATCAATCGTAAACAAATCGGTTGTTTCAGAAGTTACTTCATTGGGCAATTTCCATGCAGGGATATCACCTAAACTCAGCGGCAACCCATCCTCTCCCAGGCAAGGTACTAGTTCGTAGGCTAAGGAATCACCATCGGGGTCGTAAGCTGCTGGATTGTGCATCCAAGGCTGGTAAATACAAGCCTCTTGCGTGGGAGGGTTCAACAACTGAACAGAATTATTGTGTCCCAATCCGGGACTAATGATCAACTGCGTTTGGATTCCAAATACCTGTTGAATGGAATTGGTTATGTTCATCACACCACCATTCCTATTGGGATCTTCAACCCTCAAATTATAAATCCCAGGACCCGCATAAGTATGATAACCATAATACTCATTTCGCTTGGCATCTGAATTGGGATAAAAAAGTTCTACTGCTCGAGACAAACTATCCAGGTCTGTATCCAGAATACTCTCAGGCTCATCTCCCCAATAAATTTTCAACCATGGCCGATCCGCAGGGGCTGAAACTTTGGTAATGGTGATGATGGTAACCTTATACGTATAGCCAGATACATGCTCATAAATAATCTCACCCGCTCTGTTGTGCGTAGCACCAGCACGAATTGCCAATAACGACAATACAATCAATGATATGTATCGGAAAACGGTCACCTTACGAAGTTACAGGCTGATGGGCCATATTATTCATGTGATACAACTATTTTAGATTGATTAACACCGCCGGCTGTCTCGTACTGAACCCAATACAAACCATTGGCCCAATGAGAAACATCAATTTGACCACTTTGTTCACCATTGAAGTCATAACGCGCAACACACTTACCTGTTGCATCAAAACACAAAACGCTGCTCACTTTTTCTCCTGTCCAAGTCACCACATCTGAAGCTGGATTAGGATAAAAATGTAGCGTGTTCATTTGAGATTCGGCAACCGCATTGCCATCAACAAGATTGACACAATAATCCTCAAATTCCCCGTAGCTAAAGGTACCACATGCATCCGGTGTTTCTCCTGTACCAAACAATCCATAGTAGGTCATCCCAACACGCATACGCGCACTACCCTGGGTTGCCGTCATGGGAACATCAAAATTTCCTGTAGCCGTTGATGTTGAAGCTTGACCTGGATCAAAAATCAATTCGTCTGAAGTCCAATCACCATCTCCGCTCCAATCTATCCAAGCTCTGCTGTATTCATTGTATGAAAAACCTCCAAAACCAGGTGTCACCGAAATGACATAATTCTGCCCCAAAACCAAATCGGTTGTGACTCCGGTATAATCACCATATCCATTGTCTGAAACACTGGTATTATTAATGCTTCCAACGGTCACATTGGCTATCCACTCTCCTGTGGCATCATTGGTTCCAGCAGCACATGTAGCCACCTCCTGACAACTGGCACAACCCAAGGTGGTAAAGGTCATCATTTGCATCTGGGGTTCAATACCCAAGCAAATAGAAGTTACCGCAACTTCATACGTTGTACAAGAAGACAATCCATTAAAAGTGAATGTATTTTGAATGGTCTCATTGGTCGATACAATGTTTTGACCTTGGATCAGTTGCACCGTGTAGCCAGAAGCGGCAATAACCGGATTCCAGGAAATTACAGCGCCATCCGCCATCAGATTATCGGCATTGTAATAAGTTGGGTTGACGCAACATCCGTCTGTTGTAAAATAAAACAATGGCGTCCAATCACTGGTTAAGGTGTCACAAATGGCTCTAACTTGATATTCATAATCTGAGCATGGAGACAAATTGGCCAATGTCACAGTTTCATTAATAATTCCAGAGACCGATAACCAACTAGCGCTACCCTGAACTCTGTACTGTACCTCAAATGGACCATTGCCGATGCTGCTCCAAGTAATCATTCTATCGGGGGAGGCAGGTACAGGGGCATCGGCTACAGCAAACGGCGGAGGGCAATTCCCACTAACACATTCACCCAAAATCAAATTCAAGCTATTGAACACATTCAATCTACCACCCGTTAATACCTCATTGACCAAATTGGAAACAGGATCCACTCCGCTGAGAATATAACCCCTCACCATCATCGCCGCTTCAGCAGGATTGGCATGTGCTATTTGCGCCAAAGATTGACACGGTGCTGAATACATCAAAGCCACCGCTCCCGCCACACAAGGGCTTGCAAAAGAAGTTCCAGAGCTGGTGCTGTATCCATTGTTTCCTGCCATCATCACTGCCTCACCTGGTGCACCCAAATCAATGTGCGTGGTTCCAAATCCGCTGAAAGTTCGAACATCCGCGTTGTTGGTGGCGGTAACTGAAATCAAATAATCACTTGGACAAGTAGTGGGCATATCGCCAACATTATCCACATTCACATTGTTGTTGGCTGTAGCTGCGCAACTTAAAATTCCATAGTGACCCAAGGTGTCATACATCGCGCACCAAAGTGGATAACCGTTGGCCGCAGCATTGTCAATTCCCCAAGAGCTATTGGTGACTACCACAAATGCACCTTGATCTCCATTTGTATTATTGTACAACTGCCTCATCACCAAAGGATAGGTGTAGGCCGCAATGGCATTGGCCTCCGAAATACCCCCCATTTGCACTTGCATCAATTTCACATCCCAGTTTACCCCAGCCACTCCCATTCCATTGTTTCCCTTTGAACCAATCATACTGCTCACTTGGGTTCCATGATTTCCATTGGATGAATTGTCGGTATTGTTGCTCACATTCCAACCATCATAATCATCGATGTAACCATTGTTATCATCGTCCAAACCGTTTCCAGCAATCTCATTCACATTTACCCAATGGTTGGGAAGTATATCTTCCTGATCCCATTTGGCACCTTGGGTTTCCACAACACACGCCACAATTTCGTCTCCCATAGGTGTCAATCCCCCTGTGGTAATGTCCCAGGCCAATTCACTATCAATATCGTTGTCTTGTGGATCAATGTGATGCCACTGGTTCCCAAATATGGGATCATTGGGCGTCAATCGATCTTCTATCAAATGGTTGAATTGAGCCACTTGCACTTGCGGCAAAAGCTGACAGTATCGCAATACTTCCATTTCATTCATCTCTGCCCAATCCCATTGAAACAGATGAATGCGCATGGGCGTGGATACATTTTCTTCCCAGTGAAAATTCAAAAAACTGCCAAACTCCTTGTTGACAGATAATACAACTTCATTTGGATCCGCATCCTTGACCAGCTGGATCAACAATTCCCTTTGCACATGATCTTGCCCTAAAAATGGGATGGCTAAACAAGCAAATACAACAACTAATATCTTTTTCATTGTTTGATAAATATTCTTTTTACACGGTGTGATATTCCTGTCAAAATTTCATAAGAAATGGTTCCACACCAAGCGGCCATTTCTTCTATCCCAATATTCTTTCCAAAAATCTCCACTTCGTCACCTGCTTTAACTGATAAACCTGAAACGTTCACCATGGTCATGTCCATGCACACGCGACCAACGATGGGACATCGCTGCCCCCCTATCCAAACACTTCCTTTGCCGTTGCTGAGTATTCTGGGCAATCCATCGGCATATCCTACCGGAAGTATAGCCAACTGCATGTTCTCAGCAACCTCCTCGCTTCTTCCATAACCCACCGTCTCACCAACATTCACTTCCTTTACTTGCGAAATGTGGGTTTTCCAAATACAGGTTGACTTTAAATGCAATTGATGTTGAGTGTGAGCACTACTCCCATACAATCCAATTCCCAATCTCACCATGTCTAAGTGAGCAGAAGGCCAACGTTCTATGGCGCCAGAATTGGCGGCATGCGAGATTACCCCGGGATTTAACAACTTGGCTTTTGTTACAACCTGAGAAAACAGATGTAACTGACTTTCTGTAAACCCATCATGTTCCTCATTCTCAGATGCCGCTAAATGGGTCAACACGGTCAACAATTCAATATCCCTTCGGCTCTGAATCAATGTTGCCAATTCATCCCACTCATTGGGCTCAATACCCAAACGCCGCATTCCGGTATCTATCTTAACGTGAATACCCAATTTTTTATCAGGTGCCAACGCATCTTTTTGTGCGAGCAATGCCCTGAAGGAATCCATTGAATATACCTCAGGCTCTAAATTAAAATCCATCAAAGCCTTTACACTTTGTTGCTCAGGATTCATGATCATGATGGGCAATGAAATTCCCGCTTGACGCAACGCCACTCCTTCATCTACATAAGCCACTCCGATGTAATCCACATGTTGAAACGCCTGAGATTGTGCTATACCAATGGCTCCTAGTCCGTAAGCATCAGCCTTTATCATCACCATCATCTTTACATGAGGTTGTAATAAAGAACGATAATGGTTCAAATTGTGTTGGATGGCTTCCAGGTTTATCTCTAGGCGTGTCAAATGATTCTTGGCTTGCAAGCGATACACAATCTCCTCAAACTTACTCTTCCGAGATCCCTTGATTAACACTACACCATTTGTCCAACTCTCCTCATCAATGGCGCTCAAGAAATCAGAAACATGATGGAAAATTTCTGCATCTGACGGGGCTACTTTTTTCCAATCTTCACCAATGACAATGATCCTCTTCCAACCATACGCTCTGTATTCCAACTGTATCTGCTCATATTGCGTTGCATCCCCTTGAGGCACATCAGACAATATCAAAATGTGGGACCGATCATTGTGTATTCGCCAAGCATCTTGCATGGCCAATTTGAGAGAGGACAGATCAAAGGAATAGGCATCGTTGATCAGGATACTATCCGATATTCCTTCCAGTTGTTCCATTCTCATGTCCAGTGTTGAAAGTGCAGGCACTCCCGCAATGGCATGATCCACAGGTACACCCATATGCAATGCCGTTACCAATGCCGTCATGGCATTGTTACATTCAATATCCGAAGCAAAAGGAAATACTACGGTGTGGGTAGTATTTTTCCATATCAACTCAGCTTGTCTTGATGAACCAAAATTTAACCATTTTACTGGCCAATGACATCGATCTCCAACGCCCCATTCCAAAATATTTTCCGCCTTCCATTGCATTTCTGGAGAAATGACAGGAATTGTATTTTGAAACAATTTCATTTTTTCGTTCAACAATGCTGTTTGACTCGGGAAATTACTCAAATGGGCATGCCCGAGATGTGTAAAAACACCGAGTGTAGGCTGGATCATCTCCTGCAAAGCATCCATTTCATTGGGCTGAGAAATACCAGCCTCTATAATGGCCATTTGATGCTGGTCATTCAACTGCAACAGTGACAATGCTACTCCTAGCTGAGAATTAAAACTCCTTGGACTTCTGCAAATATTGAAGTGGGCGCTGCACAACTGATTTAACCACTCTTTGACCATGGTCTTCCCATTGCTTCCAGTAATTCCCACCACAGGAATGTCAAATCGATTTCTGTGATGACGCGCCAATTTCTGCAATGCAGAAACAACATCATCAACCACTATTTGGGTACATTTTACGCCGGGAATTTCCCGTTGTACTATCGCACAATTTAATCCTTTTTCAGCGGCTATTTTCACATAGTCGTGACCATCTGCCAAATCTGTTTTGATGGCAAAAAAAAGGGTTCTATTGTGAATACCAATACTTCTGGTGTCTATGGAAAAATCTGTAACCCAGCCTTCATGCTCTCCCAGGATCGTTGCACCTAATATTTGGGCAATTTCAACAAGGGTATAGCCCATCATGATTCATTGGATTTTTTGTCCTTCATTCGCGCATGGAAAGCCTGTCTCGAAAGCGGAACATACTTGTCTTTCTCTCCCAGTTGCACCAAACTTTCTTCATCTGAAAAACGGTATGAGTGATGGGCTAGGTCTCCAGTATCTACACAAATGGCATGAACCTTTGTAACATATTCTGCAATGGCCAATAAATGGGGCATTGGTCCAAATGGCCTGCCCAAATAATCCATGTCCAATCCAGCCACAATAACGCGAATACCTGAATTGGCCAGGTGATTGCAAACTTCCGCAATCCCATCATCAAAAAACTGGGCCTCATCAATCCCAACCACATCGACATCCGATGCCAAAAAAGGAATCTGAGAGGAGTGGGGAACGGGTGTGGATCGGATAGAGGTTCCTATGTGACTAATCACCTGATCATCGCTGTAGCGGGTGTCCATGGCAGGTTTAAAAATCTCTACCTTCAACTTCGCAAATTCAGCTCTACGCATTCTGCGAATGAGTTCCTCTGTCTTTCCACTAAACATAGAGCCGCAGATCACTTCGATCCAGCCTCTTGTTCTTCCTCTATTAGAACCATTCTCCAAAAACATAGCCTTCAAAGGTAGCATAAAATTGCCAGGGATTTCGTAGGTTTGTGGTCCTAAAATGAATGGATTATGGGTCGCATATTTGAGAAAAGAAAACACAAGATGTTTGCCCGGTACGACAAGATGGCAAAGGCTTTCACGCGTATTGGAAAAGAAATTGCAATGGCTGTTAAATCGGGCGGTCCTGACCCCGCTTACAATCCCAGATTAAGACAATGCGTCATCAATGCCAAAGGGGTCAATATGCCCAAAGACCGGGTAGAAGCGGCGATCAAACGAGCGGTCAGTAAAGATGCAAGCAATTATGAGGAGGTAGCGTATGAGGGTTATGGACCTTTTGGCGTTCCCATTTTTGTAGAAACGGCAACGGACAATCCTACCAGAACCGTTGCCAATATCAGAATGTACTTCAACCGTGGAGGCGGTCAAATGGGCAATAGTGGTTCACTCAGCTTTGTATTTGATCGCAAAGGAGTGTTTCGCTTGGATCCCAGCGCTCATTCCTCTTGGGAAGATTTAGAAATGGAATTAATCGATCATGGTTTGGAAAACATGGAGCGAGATGAAGAGGAAGTAGTGTTGTATACCGCTTTCGGCGACTTTGGCAATATGTCCAAAGCGTTGGAAGACATGAACATCACTCCAAAGAAAGCGGGATTAGAGCGCATCCCTAACAGTTTTGCGGAATTGAATGAAGAACAAACCGATGCCATTTTAGAATTGGTTGAAAAGATTGAGGAAGATGAGGATGTCCAAGCCGTTTACCACAATTTGAGATAATTCAGCTTCAGAAAAATTATGGAAAGGGAGAGGCATCTCCCTTTTTTTATGTCCTTTATTTTGAAAGATGCCCATTGAATCCACTTATCTTTGTGGGCTTCTTAATTCGAACATGAAGCAAATTACCTCAGCACTCATTTCTGTTTTTGATAAAACAGGTCTGGCCCCCATCATCCATGAAATGCATCGTCTGAACATTCAGATGTACAGCACTGGTGGAACACAAAAATTCATTGAAGACATGGGTATTCCTGTCACACCCGTGGAGGACATTACTCATTTTCCCGAAATACTAGACGGACGAGTAAAAACCCTACACCCTGCGGTTTTTGGAGGAATACTCAACAGAAGAGACCACGCAGGAGACAAGCAGCATGTTGCTGAGCATAATCTGCACCACATCGATTGTGTCATCGTAGACCTCTATCCGTTTGAAAAGACATTGTCTGCTGGTGCATCGCATGAAGACATCATCGAGAAAATTGATATTGGTGGAATTTCGTTGATTCGTGCAGCCGCCAAAAACTACAACGATGTTGTTATCATACCTTCTGTGAATCAATACAGTGATTTACTCAGTGTATTAAAAGACAACGATGGAAAAACTGATGAGTCTTTCAGACACCACATGGCCGGCCAGGCTTTTCAGGTTTCATCGCATTATGACAGTAAAATATTTGGCTATTTTGATCGGGGAAAAAACAGTGCATTAAAAGTTTCCGAAAGCCAGTCTACTCCTCTGCGGTACGGTGAAAACCCCCATCAAAAAGGATGGTTCTTTGGCGACTTAAACGGATTTTTTGATCAACTCAACGGAAAAGAATTGAGTTACAATAATCTTTTGGATGTCGATGCTGCAGTGGCTTTGATGGATGAGTTCAAACACGATGACCCAACATTCGCGATTTTAAAACACAACAATGCTTGTGGTATCGCTACCCGACCCACATTGCAAGAAGCCTATGAAACGGCCCTTGCTTGTGATCCCGTTTCTGCTTTTGGAGGTGTGTTGATTGCCAACCGAACCATTGACTTGGGGACGGCCGAAAAAATTCACTCTCTTTTTTGTGAAGTGGTTATTGCTCCGGGCTATACAACTGAAGCCATAGAGCTTTTAAAAGGAAAGGCCAATCGAATTTTATTGGTACAAAAACAAGATCGATCAAAAGGATTGCAAGTTCGCTCTGCCCTGAATGGTGTTTTGGTTCAGGAGGCGGATGCCGATATTGAAGGAAAGGAACAAATGAAGCCGGTAACAGAAAAAACAGTAAGCGACGATCGAATGAAAGATTTGGTTTTTGCCAATAAAATCGCCAAACACACCAAAAGCAACACCATTGTGTTGGCCAAGAATATGCAATTGATAGCCAGTGGAACAGGACAAACATCACGAGTAGATGCGCTGAAACAAGCCATTGAAAAGGCCAATGCTTTCAACCTTAGTTTAGAAGACTCCGTGATGGCCAGTGATGCCTTCTTCCCATTCCCGGATTGTGTTGAAATAGCTTTCAACGCAGGAGTAAGAAGTGTTATCCAACCGGGTGGATCAATCAAAGATGATTTGTCCATTGCCTATTGTAATCAGGCTGGGATGGCCATGGTCACAACAGGAGTGAGACATTTTAAACACTAATTTAGTGCTGTACCATCCAGTGCTTGGAGATGGTTTGATGGCCATCCAATAAACGAAGCACATAAGCACCATTGGCCAATTCATCCGCATTGAGGAAGATTTGGCCATTGTTGTTTTTTATACCTACGCGCTTGATCAATTGACCTTGTGTATTCCAAACTTCAAAGGAAGCCTTACCACTGTTCACCGCATACTGGATATTCACCACACCTCGGCTGGGCTGAGCACCTATGACATTCAATGAGGCATTGCCCCCCTTTTCCGATACACCAGCCGCACAATCAGCATCAACACAAAAAACAACGGCCTGCTCGGCAAAATCACTCATCATACCATCTACATAAAAACGATAATTGATGGTCGTCACCCCTGCGTTTCCCTCGGGTAAATAATGTGCGTAAAAAGTATGATTGGTGTCACCAGGAGCAATGGTCTGGGCCAAAATGGAAACTGTAGTTGCCGCATCATAACAAACTCCCCAACAAAAATAATTGGAAGAGCCTACCACTTCGTTGATGATTTGACGTCTTGCCTTTAAAGAGATGGGGGATGCGCTTAAGTTGATTACACCCCAATCTGCTTCTAGCTCACCGGTGGGTAAATTAGACAAAGTTCCTTCCACCAATGACACGGGATAATCTAATCCCACACTTTGCGCTGAGGCATTCAAAGAGGCAATAACCAATGCCAAACCAAACAATTTCATTTTCATTTCCCAAAAGTAGAAAAAACCATTGTTAAAAATTAATGAGATTAACGTTAAAAAAAAGGATGGTCAAAAGAATTTATTCGTATTTTCGGCGCAACCTAAAAATTATTTCAATGAAAAAAATTTTACTAATGTTGGTGGCTGTTTACACTTCAGCCCTTTCTTATGCGCAGCTCGCGGATGGAGCTCACGCAAATGACTTTACTGTAACCGACCAATTCGGTGTTCAGCACAATTTGTACAGCTACTTGGATCAAGGTATGACTGTCATTTTGGACATTTCTGCTACATGGTGTGGTCCATGTTGGATGTACCACCAATCAGGTACTTTGGATGAGTTGTATATGATGCACGGTCCAGCGGGTGCTCCTGGTGTTGATGCCAACACAACCAATGACGTTATGGTTATTTGGGTTGATGGTGATGGTGCTACAACTGACGCTGAAGTCGCAGGTGGTACAGGTTCTCAAGGTAACTGGTTGGTTAACTCAACTACTGGTCTTCCTTTGGATTACCCAGTTTGTAACCCAGTTGCAGCTGATGCTGATGCCATCAATGCTGATTATGCTATCGGTTACTTCCCAACTGTATATCAAATTTGCCCAGACCGTAGTGTTATCGAGTTAGATCCAGCTTTCAACGGAACAAATTTCGACAACAATGCTGCTGAAGTTTATGCTGGTATCGCTTGTTCTTCAGCGACATTGGCTTCTGATGTAGCATTTGCTTCTCAATACAACGGCGGAACTGTTTCTTGTGGTTCTATCGCTTTGGGTACATTGACCATCAAAAATTATGGTATTGATAACTTGACTGCTTGTACCATCAACATCGCTGGTAATGCTTTGTCTGCTCCAATCAATATCAACTGGACTGGTGATTTGGCAACTTATCAAGTGGCTGAGGTAGACTTGGGTACTGCTGCATTGGCTCAATCTGGTAACTTGGTCATCACTGTCACTGCTGATGCTTATCCTGCTAACTCTACAATGACACAAGCTGTAACCAAAGTTACTACTCCTTCTACTACTCAAGTTCGCGTTGGAATCACTTTTGATGACTGGCCCGAAGAGTGTATCTGGGGTATCTTTGACGAAGCAGGTAACGCAATCACTGTTGTTGACTATTCTGTAAACACACCTGCTGATGGATCTTCAGTTGCTCAATTGGTAGCTCTTCCTGCTACTGGATGTTATTCTTTCGTTTACGCTGACCAATATGGTGATGGTTTACACGGTTCTCAGTGGAATCCTAACACTTTCGGTGATGGTAACATGATTGTTACTACTGTAAACGCTGATAACTCAACTTTCTCTACCATCTGGAATTATGATGGTTCTTATGATGTTGCTTTCAATGAGTCTGCTATCAATGTTACTAACGTTGTAAACACTGTAGGTGTAAACGAGGTAGCTATGACAGAAGAAGTATTGTCTGCTTATCCTAACCCAACCAACAACCAAACCAACGTTAACTTCATGATCACTACAGCTTCTGAAGTGAAAATGAGCGTTATCAATATGTTGGGTGATGTTGTTATGAACAACAACTTTGGTACTTTGGCTGCTGGTAACTACAATGAGGTAGTTAACTTCAGCAACATGCCAGCTGGTTTGTACTTGGTGAATTTGAACGTTAACGGTAAAGTTTCTACTTTGCGTTTGACTGTAAGCAAATAATTGAGTGTATCCCATTCAAGAAAAGAGGCCTTTGGGCCTCTTTTTTTTTGACCTTCAACGCTTTGGTATTATACTTGCTTTTCAGAACGCATTATGAAAAAACACATTCTAACCCTATTAATCAGTTGTATTATCACAACGGGTTTTACCCAAGGAATTCCGGCCATTACTTTGAAAGATTTGGCGGGCAATGACATCAACATGTCTCAAATATCGAAAGATGGAAAGCCTGCTATCCTTTGCTTTTGGGCAACATGGTGCGCTCCCTGCAAAAAAGAATTGAACAACTACACAGAATATTATGCGGATTGGCAAGCGAAATATGGTGTGACCATCTATGCCATCAGTATAGACGATTCACGTTCTGTAAGCCGAGTCGCGCCTTACATCAACAGTGTCTCTTGGGATTATAAAGTTATCTTGGATAGCAACAAACAGTTTGCTCAAGCGATGGGTGTAAACAATGTACCCCATACTTTTTTAGTAGATAAAAATGGCCAAATTGTTTGGTCGCACAACAACTACGCAGAGGGAGACGAAGCAGAATTGGAACATCAATTGGAGAAATTGAACGCTCAGAAATAAGATTCATGAAAAAACTAGCCCTTGCTTTCATGGCGCTCTCGATTGTTGCTTGCAGTACCCACAAGAAAAAACCCAAGTGCAATACTTGTCCCAAATGGGATGATCGCATCGAATTGGCCCATTAAGTTTCACTTTGTATCATAAGCCAACCAACCAACTGGAGAAAGTACTGGTGCGGTTTATTCCTAAAGCCGCAGTGAATTTGGCGTGTGAAATGCTCAGACAGCATCCACACCACATTACCATTACACCACCCCGCACCACCAAATTGGGTGACTTCACTGTTAAACCCAATCGAGAGAAACATGAGATTACTGTCAATGGTGATTTAAATAAGTACGCCTTTCTCATCACCCTGATGCATGAATTGGCCCACTTGATAACGTACAACCAATATAAAAACCGTGTTAAACCTCACGGTCAAGAGTGGAAGGAAAATTTTAAAAAAACACTCGGTCCATTTTTAGCATTAGACATTTTCCCCAATGATGTGCAACTGGCCATCAAATACTACCTTCAAAACCCTGATGCCTCCACGTGCAGTGATGTGAGACTTTCTTCCGTACTCGCATTGTATGACAAGAATAACTCAGGTGAAATTTTACTTCAGCAACTGCCTGATGGCGAGCATTTTTTTTATGGGAAAGAACGCAGAGAGTTTGTTCGACTCAGAAAAAACAGAACGCGCATTTTATGCAAAGAGGTCGCTACAGGTCATGATTATCTTTTTTCTGCAGTAAGCAAAATCATCAAATCCAACAACGGATAGGATTTCGTCCTATTTTTGAAACATGCCAATATTTACAAGTATCGGAAATTATGGAGCCTTGATGGGAAGAGTCTTCTCAAAGCCTGAGAAAGGCAAGGTGTACTTCCCATTGATTGTAAAGGAAATGGACAAAATAGGCCTTCAATCCGTTGGGATTGTTTCGTTGTTGGTTTTATTCATGGGAGGGGTAGTGGCTATCCAAACCGCCTCCAACATTGATAGCGGCTGGATTCCCCGCTGGACCATTGGTTTTACGACAAGGCAATCCATCATACTAGAATTTTCTTCCACAGTTGTGTGCCTCATCATCAGTGGTAAAGTAGGTAGCAACATCGCATCTGAAATAGGCACCATGCGCATTTCAGATCAGATAGACGCTTTGGATATCATGGGTATCAACTCCGCGAGTTATCTCATCTTACCCAAGATTATAGCTGCGGTGATTATTCTTCCATTCTTGGTTGTATTGGCTATGTTTGTTGGTGTCGTTGGAGGAGGAGCCATCGCCATTCTCAGCGGGGCCGTTTCCTACAACGATTTCGAAACGGGTGCGCAGTATGATTTTAGATCTTATCACGTACTTTATTCTGTCATTAAAACAATATTCTTTGCCTTTATCATGAGCAGCATCTCCGCTTACCATGGATACTACACCCATGGAGGAGCCTTAGAAGTAGGACAAAGCAGTACACGGGCAGTGGTCTATTCCATTGTGATGATCATGATCGCCAACTTCCTTTTAACTCAATTGCTGTTATTATGATAGAATTAAAAGGAATTGAAAAATCATTTGGCGAAACAAGAATTTTAAAGGGACTAAACTGCATCTTTGAGCCAGGAAAAGTCAACTTTATCATTGGAAAAAGCGGTGAAGGAAAAAGCGTTTTGACCAAATGCATGGTGGGGTTGATGAATGTCGATCAGGGAAGTATTTTCTATGATGGGGAAGACTTCACGGCCATGGATCAATGGGAGAAAAAACGAATCAGAACCAACATTGGCATGTTGTTCCAAGGCTCTGCCTTATTTGACTCCATGAATGTAGAAGACAACATTCAGTTTCCCATGAAGATGTTTGGTAACATGACCAAAAAGGAAAGAGAATTGAGGACGGAGGAAATTTTGGAACAAGTAGGCTTAACAGGAAAAAATAAATTGTTTCCCAGTGAGCTTTCTGGAGGAATGAAAAAAAGGACTGGACTAGCCAGAGCCATTGCCCTGAATCCAAAATACCTTTATGTGGACGAACCCAACTCAGGATTGGACCCATTGACCAGCATCAAAATTGATGGACTGGTGCGGGAAATCACCGATCGTTACCGCATGACCACCATTGTCATTAGCCATGATATGAATTCTGTGATTGAAATTGCAGATACCATTCAATTTGTAAGCAAAGGAGAGTTTGTGTGGACAGGTGACCGAAAAAGCATACTTCAATCCACTCATCCATTGCTCAATGAATTTGTGTTTGCATCTCAGTTCATGCGAGAAATCAAGGAAAAGTTTCGTTGACTTTTATTTCAACACACTCCATCGTTCAGAGTCCAATCGGACCATAATGAAGAGCAACAAAGTAAAGGCCATAAGAGAAGAGCCCCCATAACTAAAGAAAGGTAAAGGAATACCAATGATCGGGGCCAATCCGATAACCATTCCGATATTAATGAGAAAGTGCATAAAGAAAATGCAGGCCACACAATAACCGTATACACGGGAGAAGACGGAACGTTGGCGATCTGCAATGAACATCAACCTAATGATTAAAAACACATAAGCGCCAATCAAGATTAGACTGCCCAAAAAACCCCATTCTTCAGCGACAGCACTAAAAATAAAATCCGTCCATTGCTCAGGCACATAGTTGTTCTGGGTCATAGGTCCATCCAACCAACCTTTGCCAATTACACCCCCCATCCCCACTGTAATTTTAGCCATCTCGGAATTATAATCGGCATCCTTTCTTTCCACGGGCAATGACAACATCACATAAATGCGCTCTTTGTGATGCTTCTCCAGGATATTGTCCACGATATAGGAAACGGAGTAACTAAAGGAGGAAGCAGCTATGGTTCCAATAATAACAATCAAGTACATCTTTCGTCGATTGCGCGGTGGAATAAAATTTCGGGTATATACCAAAACCAAAAGCGCCAATATCACCAGTACAAAGATGAGCATCCAAACACCACTTTGCTCCCCATAGAAGGGAATATTGGCCGTTCCCGCTCCGGATACAATGGAGAGCACCCCAAACAAGATAGCCGCAAAACCAACAATCAAGACGTTGCCAGAAAGACCTTCTCGATACATCACAAATACAAAGGCCACAAAAGTGAGAAGAGAGCCCACATCTGGTTGAAGTAAAATCAAACCAGCGGGCATTCCAATGATGGCTGCAGAAACCATCCTGCTTTGCATATTTTTCAACTGCCCACCACCAATGGATGCGATGTACTTGGCCAAAACCAATCCCACTCCAATTTTAGAAAACTCTGACGGCTGAATACCAAATGAGCCAACACCAAACCAAGCCTTGGCTCCATTGACTTCTTTACCAATAATCAAAACCAAAACCAACAATAACAAGAAGAATCCATAGATAACCCAAGCAAACTTGGCAAAGAAATCCCCCTCAATATACAAGGTTAGAATGGCGAGCAATACTGAAATACCTATCCACATCATTTGTTTACCGTATTCTTTGGCAAAATCAAAAGGCATGGGATGGGCGGAGTCATAGGCGGCAGAGTAAATGGTCATCCAACCAAAAACGACAAAGAAAATCCATACTCCAATGATTGTCCAATCAATAGGACCCACAGCGCTGTTGTTTCTGTTTCTGCTCATTGATTCAAGAAATTTTGCTCCAATATGTGTTTTTCTCTCTCCACATTTTTAATGGCATCATTCAAATATTGCTCAATCATCAAAGAAGCAATGGGAGCCGCCCAAGTTCCACCAAATCCGCAATTCTCGACATATACAGCCAATGCAATTTTAGGATCATCCTTGGGAGCAAAGCAAACAAATACACTATGGTCTTTTCTGGGCTCATTCTGCACGGTTCCCGTCTTTCCGCAAATGACAATGTCTTGTAGTTTTGCCCCATTGGCGGTTCCTCCAGGTCCAACAACCTTTTCCATTGCAGAAATCACAACGTCAAAATATTCTGGATGAATACCGACATCATTCTTTTGAGAAAACTCGGGTCTTGGCGATCCATTTAACCCCACCTTTTTTACCGTATGTGGACTATAATAATACCCTCTATTGGCCACAATACAAGCCAAATTACACATTTGAATGGGTGTAACCAACATCTCTCCTTCACCAATACTGATGGAGTAAATGGTACTAAAGTTCCACGATTCCTTACCATAGGCCCGATCATAATATTCCGGACTGGGCACCAAACCTTTTTTAACTCCCGGGATATCCGTATTCAAATTGGTACCAAAGCCAAACTTCATGATTTGCGCTCTCCACATACCCAAACCAATTTGAGCATCTTTGAATCTATTTTTGGGATTTCGTCCGCCCTCCACTACTCGTTGCATTACACCACGGAAGTAGGGATTGCATGAATGCACAATGGCCATTTCCAAATCGTCCATGCTATGGCTACCATGACAACCAATCAAAGCCCTATTACAAGGGATGCGGGTATCCTTATTGATTGCTCCCAATTGTAAGGCTGTTAATGACTGTGCAATTTTAAAAATAGAACCAGGTCGATATTGAGCCTGCGTTGCCCGATTGAACAAAGGCTTTTGCTTATCCCTGCTCAGTGCAAGGAAATTAGTACCTCTTGCCCGTCCCAATAACATATTGGGATCAAAAGTGGGTGATGATACCAAAGCCAAAATCTCACCCGTTTTGGGTTCTATGGCTACGATACACCCCCTTTTGTTCTGCATGAGCTTTTCACCATACTTCTGCAAATCAATATCAATGGAAGAAACCACGTGGGTTCCTTCAATGGCCTTGACATCCAAACTTCCATTGGCCACTTGACGTTCTACGCCTAAGTTGTCTCTGAAAACATATTTGATTCCACGTTGTCCACGCAATTCATTTTCATAGGATTTTTCAATACCGCTCAATCCAATGTAGTCTCCCTTTTTGTATTCCGGGAATTTTTCCATGAGCGATTTGGTCACCTCCCCCACATCACCCAATAACAATGCACCTGCCTTTTCTGGATAAACACGCAACGTTCGTGCTTGAGCATAAAATCCTTTAAATCGATACAACTCCCCGGCAATGGGAGCATACTCCTCAGGCTTCATCTGTTTAATGACCGCTGATGGTTTGTATCGAACATTGGGATAGGTCACGGCTTTTTTCAAAATACTCCGCAGTTCTTCAATGGTCAGGGAGGTGATGTTACAAAATGAGGTTGTATCAAAAGGCAACACATCTTTGGGAAGAACCATCAAATCATACACGGTTTGACTGGTCACCAAAACTTTTAGGTTTCGGTCATAAATGACACCCCGTGAAGGGTAAACCACCACCTCCTTTTCAGTCAAGGCCGTGCCTCTGTCTTTCCAATATTGAGAAACTACTTGCAACCCAAAAATGCGCAAAAGGTAAATAACTGCGATGGTCATCACAATGACAATCAACGTGTATCTCCTGCCCTCCATTAATTCTTGACCTTCTTATTAAAAATCAAATACTGTCCAATGACCAACAAAACCAGAGTTCCCAATGCGCTGAATATGATATGCCCCAATTGATACCAAAAAGGAGTGATGCGCAAAGTCTCTGCATAAAAAAGCACAAAGTGATGACAAAAGGTAAGTATTCCGGCATACGTCAAATACCAACTTAATCCCATTTTTTGAATAGTTGGCTCTTGGATAGCGTCGTAACCTTCACGCGGAGAAAGCAAACGTTGCACCATAGGTTGCAGCCATCCAAGAACTACACATGCTGTCATGTGCATCCCCATGGGTCCCATGAACAAATCCATGAAATAACCCGTAAGAAAAGACAGAACCAACACCACCCATTTGGGGGTTTCAAATGGCAACATTAGAATTCCAAAAATGTACACCCAAGGCAAGACAAATCCGTCCAACAATTGCATTCGGGAAACCACCAAGGCCTGCAAAAAGAGAAGGAAAAAAATTCTCAAGAAACTAGTTATTGTCTTCGACCCCATCGCGCTGTTGTTGTTGAATTAATAATGAATCTTGTTCTTGTTTCAGAATGTCGCTGACCACTTGCACGTGACTCAACTTTCTAAAATCGGTGGCCAATTGTATTTTAATTCGGTGGAAGTTCTCTTCCGGTTGATCATTTAATTCACTGACAAAACCAATGTACAAGTCTGCAGGAAAATGTGATCCATACCCAGTAGTAAGGACGGTATCACCAATGCTCACTTGTACGTGTTTGGGGATGTCTTTGACATCGGCATAAGCAGGATCAGAACCAGGAGGCCATGCAATCAATCCAAAATCACCACTCCCTTTCATTTTAACGCTCTCCTGAAATTTTGGATTAAGAATGGGAAGTACAACAGAAAAATGATCACTCACACTGGACACTACACCAACGACACTTCCATTGGTAATAACTCCCATGTTGGGTAAAATACCTCCTAATCTGCCGCGGTCCAGTGTCAAATAATTACTTTCTCGATTGACAGAAGCATTGCTCACCTTGGCTGATCTAAAATAATATCTCTGCTTTCGAATACTGTCTTGAACCACATGAGTCGTGGTATCAATAAAGAAATAATTTTCTGGCAGTTGAGAACGTAAATTGGCATTTTCAAGTGCCAACTGGTCATTGATTTCTTTGAGGCGCAAATAGCGCTGCAATTGATCACGCCACTCATAAATTTTTCCAACCCAATCTTTACTCTGAGATACAAAAGAGGCATTGTGATAACGATTGCTTGAAAACAATACCACCAAAGAGAAAATGAAGAGTATCAAAAAAAGGACAAATACAAAATGCCGCTTTAATAGCTCGATAATATTCTTCATTCCCTACAAAGCAATTATTCTCTCATCAAGAATTGGAAACGATTGATATTTTTTAAAGCGATTCCCGTACCTCTCGCCACTGCGCGCAATGGATCGTCTGCCACGTGAACAGGCAATTTGGTTTTGTTTTGTATTCGCTTATCCAATCCCCTTAACAATCCACCACCTCCGGCCAAATAAATACCGGTTTTGTAAATATCTGCGGACAACTCAGGTGGAGTATTATCCAAACACGACATGATGGCTTCTTCAATTTTACAAATGCTGTTGTCCAAAGCCCCTGCTATCTCAGAATAACTCACTTTAATTTCTTTTGGAATACCAGACAACATATCTCTTCCGCGAACACTGTATTCTGCTGGAGGATTTTCCAACTCTGGCAAAGCTGCTCCGACTTCAATTTTAATTTGTTCCGCGGTGCGTTCTCCAACTTGAAGGTTGTGTTGACGTCGCATGTAATCTTCAATATCCTGCGTCAACTCGTCACCTGCAACACGGATATTTTTGTCTGTAACAATTCCACCCAATGCAATGACTGCAATTTCCGAGGTACCACCACCAATGTCAATAACCATATTTCCCATGGGCTCTTCGACATCAATACCGATACCAATAGCAGCTGCCATTGGCTCATGAATCAAATAAACTTCCTTGGCACCTGCATGCTCAGCGCTGTCCTTTACAGCGCGCTTTTCCACTTCGGTAATGCCGGAAGGAATACAAATAACCATGCGCAATGAAGGCTGAAAAAGATTACGACCTCGATTGATCATTTTAATCATCCCCTTTATCATGTCTTCCGCGGCATGGAAATCCGCTATAACACCATCTTTTAAGGGTCTTATGGTTTTGATATTCTCATGGGTTTTGCCATGCATCTGTTGCGCTTGACGGCCCACAGCCACTGTTTTTCCGGTGGTGCGGTCTCTGGCAATAATTGATGGCTCATCTACCACAACTTTATCGTTCATGATAATGATGGTGTTGGCCGTGCCCAAGTCAATGGCGATTTCCTGTGTTAGGAAGCTAAACAATCCCATTTGATTTACTAATATTTCTTGTTAGGTTAGAGACAAAATGCCCCGTATGCAAATATCAGAAAGGAATAACCATTTTAGTGCATGGTGTGAACAATTTCTTAAGTAATTTTTTTACTTGTCATGAGAAATAATTTTTCCATCGAACACACAATGTTTTCATTGGTTTTGGTAGTAATAATGACGAGTAAACTATTTTCGCAAAAAAATAACCATATGAAGTTTGAATTAGCACCTCTTCCCTATGCCTATAACGCATTGGAACCACACATTGATGCACGCACCATGGAGATCCACCACAGTAAGCATCATGCAGCCTACACCAATAATTTGAATGCCGCTTTGGAAAATTCATCTTTGACTGGTCAATCCATCGAAGAATTGATGACTTCTGGCTTTGAAACTCCTGCCATTAGAAACAATGGCGGTGGATTTTACAACCACAATCTTTTTTGGGAAATCATGACTCCAGGTGGAGCCAACCAACCGGAAGGCGATTTGGCTGAAGCCATCAACGCAGCCTTTGGATCTTTTGAAGCGTTTAAAGATGCCTTTGCCAAAGCCGCTACCACTCGCTTCGGTTCAGGCTGGGCATGGTTGTGTGTGCACAAGGGGGGAAAAGTGGAGGTATGCTCTACACCCAATCAGGACAACCCCTTGATGCCAGGTTCATGTGGAGGCTTCCCTATTTTGGGTATTGACGTTTGGGAACACGCCTACTACTTGAATTACCAAAACCGTCGTCCCGATTACATCAACGCATTTTTTAATGTAATCAATTGGAGCATCGTTGGCGAAAAATACAACGCGAACAAATAATGTACAGCGTCGATCTTTTTCAATACAAACGCTTTCCCACCCGCGCAGTTAAAGTAGGTTCGATAGGCATTGGCGGTGAGAATCCCATTCGCCTTCAGAGCATGACCACCAAAGACACCATGGATACTGAGGGTACTGTCGCTGAGAGCATCAGAATGATAGATGCAGGCTGCGAATTGGTTCGTATCACAGCACCCAGTAAAAATGAAGCCGAAAATTTGGCCAACATTAAAAAAATGTTGGTTGAAAAAGGCTACCATACACCACTGGTGGCTGATATCCACTTTACGCCCAATGCTGCAGAAATTGCCGCACAATTGATAGAGAAAGTGCGGGTGAATCCAGGGAATTATGCGGACAAAAAGAAGTTTGAAGAGATCGACTACACCGATGAAACTTACCAAGCGGAGCTGAAGCGCATCGAGGAGCGTTTTACTCCGCTTGTTTTACTTTGCAAGCAGCACGGCACTGCCATGCGTATAGGAACCAATCATGGTTCATTGAGTGATCGTATCCTCAGCAGATACGGTGACACACCCGAAGGCATGGTGGAAAGCGCCATGGAATTTTTGCGCATATGTCGCAAACATGACTTCCATGAAATTGTCATTTCCATGAAGGCATCCAACACTTTGGTTATGGTTCAAGCGTATCGTTTGCTCATGAAAACCATGTTGGATGAGGGAATGAATTATCCACTCCACCTGGGTGTAACGGAGGCTGGTGATGGTGAGGATGGACGCATTAAATCAGCGGTAGGGATAGGAACTTTATTGGAAGATGGAATCGGTGATACCATTCGCGTGTCATTGACAGAAGCTCCTGAATTTGAAATCCCGGTAGCCAAGATTTTGGCGGACCGTTATCAAAACAGATCGTTGTATCCTGAGACAACTCGTCGAGCGTACAACATCAACCCATTTTCCTATCAGAGAAGAACAACAACTGAGGTGAATAACATCGGTGGCAAACACACACCTGTCGTGATAATGGACCTCAGCAATCGCAATGAAATCAACCCATCTAGCTTCTTTGGAGCAGGCTATCAATACAGCGTTCCCATGGACAAATGGAATCTCAGCGATTTGGCATGTGATTACATTTTCATTGGTGACAATAATGTCCATTTTGACATCCCTGGAACTTTAGGATTGATTCAAAATGGTCCAATCTGGTTAAAAAATACAACTGCCATCCGCACCTATCCATGTTGGTCTATAGAACAATATTTGGGCAGTGCTCAAAAGCACAATGAGATCAACTTCATTCAAATCAAAACCCATGAGTTGAATGAAAAAAATATTCATTGGCTCTCAGAAGATACTACCGTAGTGCTCATGCTTTCCTCTGACCATCCTTTGCAGGTAATGGATTTGAGATCAACTTACCTTCAGTTGATGGAGTTGGGCAGTAAAATACCGGTGATTGTTCACACCGCCTACAATACCTCTTCAGAGGATGAGTTCATGTTGAACAGCGCTGTTGATCAGGGCGCATTGTTCATTGATGGGTTGGGAGATGGGCTAATGATCACAGCAGCTGACATTCCTTTGCAGCGGATCAACTCCACTGCGTTTGGTATCCTTCAAGCCACCAGAACCCGCATTTCAAAAACAGAGTACATTTCATGCCCATCTTGTGGCAGAACATTGTTCGATTTACAAGAAACTACGGCCAAGATTCGTTCACGCACCGCTCACTTGAAAGGGGTCAAGATTGGCATCATGGGGTGTATCGTGAACGGACCCGGAGAAATGGCCGATGCGGATTATGGCTATGTAGGAACGGGTCCAGGAAAAATCACCTTATACAAAGAGAAAACAGTAGTCAAGAAAAATGTTCCAGAGGAAGAAGCGGTTGATGAATTGATTGCATTGATTCAATCACACGGTGATTGGGTAGAACCTACCGTTACGCAATAATTACTTCGGATTTTTATCAATTCTGACACCATCTTGGACGATGTAAACGCCGCAGCCCAATCCTCCGGCCATGTTCCAACTGTGTAAGCTATCATTGCCAATGGACAGACTATAGTGGTAACCATAGTATGATTCTATAACAGAAATTGGAATTTCTCGGTATTGAAAAATGACCGTTGAATCCGTTGTTCCGTAATCCACAACCAATATAATATCTTCCACTGAATGACAGGTGTCACATGGACCATAGCAGTTTTTGGTCTGATGTACGGCATATTTACCCACGTAGGCATCTCGTGCATCAGGGATAGGAACGAACACGGGATCATGTTGGCAACTGACGAGAAATAAACAACAGAAAATGAAGGTCAAGTTTTTGGTCATCATGCATAACAAAGCTAGGTAAAAAGCGCTTATTGTAAAAATAACCTTGATCTGTCAATTCACTGAACAATTCAGACCATAAAAGAGTATCTTTGCACCGAATTTTTTTTCACCCCAATATGACTGTAACAGTAGATGCAATCAACGGGCTGAAGGAGCGCGCGTTTGCGCTCGGGAGGTACCTTTGACGTGGAGACTAAGAAACTCCAGATTCAAGAAGACGAAAAACTAACGCAAGACCCCGGCTTTTGGAATGATCCTAAAAAAGCTGAGTCCATCATGCGTCAAATCAGAACCCGCAAAATGTGGGTCGAAGCACATAGACTGTGTGCCTCAGGTGTTGACGACCTAGAAGTACTATACGATTTCTTCAAAGAAGAAGCTGCGACAGAGGACGAGCTCAACACCGCTTTTGTCAATGCAGAAAAAAACATTGAAGAGTTGGAGTTCAAAAATATGCTCTCTGCTGAAGAAGATGGATTAAGCGCCGTGATGCAAATCACGGCAGGAGCAGGTGGAACAGAAAGCTGCGACTGGGCCGGAATGTTGATGCGGATGTATTTGATGTGGGGCCAAAAAAATGGCTACAATGTCAAAGAACTTGATATGCAAGAAGGTGATGTAGCTGGAGTAAAACAATGCACTTTGGAGTTCAATGGAGAATTTGCATTTGGAATGTTGAAAGGAGAAAATGGTGTTCACCGTTTGGTGCGCATTTCACCTTTTGACTCCAATGCCAAACGCCACACTTCGTTTGTATCCGTCTATGTATACCCACTGGTAGATGATTCCATTGAGATTGATATCAATCCTGCGGATATCACCTGGGACACCTTCCGTTCAGGAGGTGCTGGAGGACAAAATGTAAACAAGGTAGAGACAGGAGTTCGTTTGCGACACAAACCAACCGGAATCATCATTGACAATACAGAAACCCGTTCTCAGCTTCAAAATAAGGAGAAGGCCTTGCAATTGTTGAAATCACAATTGTATGAAATGGAGTTGGCCAAGCGAATGTCCGCCAGAGATGAAATTGAAGCAGAAAAGAAAAAAATTGAATGGGGATCTCAAATTAGAAATTACGTCATGCAACCCTATAAATTGGTCAAAGATGTCCGCACAGGACACGAGACCAGCGATGTGGATGGGGTGATGGATGGCGACATCGGAGATTTTTTAAAGTCCTTTCTCATGCAGCAAGGCAAAGGAGTTGAATAAAAACAAATTGCAATAAAAAACAACATGGAATATCGCATTGAAAAAGACACCATGGGGGAAGTTAAGGTTCCGGCCCATGTTTATTGGGGAGCCCAAACCGAACGTAGCCGTAATAATTTCAAAATTGGTCCAGCTGCTAGCATGCCCAAAGAAATCATCTATGCCTTTGGTATTTTGAAAAAAGCAGCTGCCCATGCCAATTGTGCCTTGGGTGTATTGACCGAAGAAAAACGCGATATCATTTCCAAAGTTTGTGATGAAATCATTGCTGGACAATTGGATGACCAATTCCCTTTGGTGATTTGGCAAACCGGATCAGGTACCCAAAGCAACATGAACGTCAATGAGGTGATTGCCAATCGTGCACATGTGATTTTGGGTGGAAAGTTGGGAGAGGGTGAAATGTTGTTGAATCCGAATGATGACGTCAACAAGAGTCAGAGTTCAAACGATACTTACCCCACCGCTATGCACATTGCCTGTTACAAAATGGTGGTCACCAAAACCATCCCAGGCGTTGAGCAATTGCGCAATACTTTACAGCAGAAAAGCACCGACTTCATGCAAGTGGTAAAAATTGGACGTACCCACTTGATGGACGCTACGCCAGTTACTTTGGGACAAGAGTTGAGTGGATACGTTGCTCAGTTGAACCACGGATTGCGCGCTACGGCCAACACCCTTGCACATCTCTCTGAGTTGGCGTTAGGAGGGACTGCGGTAGGTACGGGCATCAATACCCCCAAAGGATACTCAGAATTGGTGGCCCAAAAAATTGCAGAATTCAGCGGATTGCCCTTTGTCACTGCACCCAATAAGTTTGAAGCATTGGCTGCACATGATGGCGTTGTTGAAGCGCACGGAGCATTGAAAATGTTGGCTGTATCATTGAATAAAATTGCCAACGATATCCGCATGATGGCCTCAGGACCACGCAGCGGAATTGGAGAGATTTTTATTCCAGAAAATGAACCCGGATCCAGCATCATGCCCGGTAAAGTTAATCCAACGCAATGCGAAGCTTTGACCATGGTTTGCGCGCAAGTGATGGGAAATGATGTGGCCATCACCATTGGAGGAACACAAGGACATTATGAGTTGAATGTATTCAAGCCCGTCATGGCCGCTAACTTTTTGCAAAGCGCTGAATTGATCGGTGATGCTTGCGTATCGTTTGATGAGCACTGCGCAGTGGGCATTGAGCCCAACTATACCAGGATCCAAGAATTGGTAGACGGTTCGTTGATGTTGGTAACTGCATTGAATACCAAAATAGGCTATTACAAAGCAGCGGAGATTGCTAAGACAGCGCATAAAAACGGAACAACCTTGAAAGAGGAAGCCTTACGATTGGGCTATGTTACTGAGCAGGAATACCACGAGTGGGTAGATCCGAAGAAAATGGTTGGAACATTATAATACAACAAAGTGAGCGAAACAAATGTTGCTACACAATACAAAGTAGCGGAAATGGCAGAGAACCTGATTGGTTCTGAAATCATCAAGTTGGGAGGAGAAATCAGGGATTTGATTGCCAAGGGAAACAAGATCTACAATTTCACCATTGGTGATTTTGACCCCAAGGTATTTCCCATTCCCACAGCATTAAAGGAGGCCATCATTTCCGCTTACCAAGCAGAGATGACCAACTATCCGCCAGCCAACGGTCTTCCTGAACTGCGCAAGGCGGTGGTTAGCACCATCAAGACTTATCAAGGTTTGGATTATGATGCCGAAGAAATTCTCATCGCAGGAGGTGCTAGACCTATTATTTACGCCATTTTCAGAACCATCGTTGACCCAAAAGACAAAGTGGTTTTCCCCGTTCCTTCATGGAACAACAACCATTACACGCATTTGACATTTGCCGAGCAAGTGTTCGTCGAAACCCGGCCAGAGAATAAATTCATGCCAACAGTGGATGAGTTATTGCCCCATTTGAAAGGAGCTTCTTTGTTGGCGTTGTGTTCGCCATTGAATCCAACAGGCACCGTCTTCTCAGAGGAAGACCTAACAGCGATTTGCGATGCAGTATTGGCGGAAAATGCACAACGTGGTGCGGACGAAAAGCCATTGTATGTGATGTACGATCAAATTTACAGCATGCTGACTTTTGATGGAGTGAAGCACCATGATCCAGTTAGCCTAAGGCCAGAGATGAGACCCTTCACCATTTTTGTGGATGGAATTTCCAAGTCACTGGCAGCAACAGGCGTTCGTGTGGGTTGGGCTTTTGGACCGATGGAAGTCATTGACAAAATGAAGAGCATCTTGGGACACGTAGGGGCCTGGGCACCCAGACCAGAGCAATATGCAGCTGCACAATTCATCAATGATGAGCAGGCCTATCCTGCCTTCATTGCCAAGATGAATGATGAGGTATCACAAAGGTTACATGGATTCCACCAAGGTATTCAGGCGCTCAAGGCAGCGGGCCATCCAGTGGACTCCGTGACACCCGAAGGGGCCATTTATTTGACCGTTCAGTTTGACTTAAAGAACAAAGTCACCTCAACAGGAAAAACCATATCTAGCACAGCTGACATCACTGCGTTTTTGTTGGAGGAAGCTAAGTTGGCGGTTGTTCCATTTAGTGCCTTTGGAGCGGACAGTGAATCGACATGGTACAGATTATCAGTAGGAACGGCGAGCATGGAGAATGTTACCGATGCTTTGGCAGCGGTAAAGGCTGCATTGGAGTCTTTGCGTTAAACCTCCATATTGACCATAAAAAAGGCCCCGGTTTCGGGGCTTTTTTGTTTCAAAAGGCTAAGAAAATTCATCCGAGCAAAGGAGATTTCTGGGTTTACTCTCTGCGTAGCAATAACGAAATAATAGCGTGCTTGGCGTTTTATGAATTTTCATTTAACGCAATACAAACCACCCCGTCCCTGCGGGACACCGCGGGCGAATATCAATTCGCCCCTATGTGTCTTGTTTCCCTCTTCCCAAGTCCCATTTCCCCTACCCAATCACAAAACGCTTCACATCGGCTTCTGTGATGCGATCCGCACTGAGGATGACCAAACGTTCCACCACATTGCGCAGCTCTCGGATATTCCCTGTCCATGGTTGCTTCTGCAACAACTTGACTGCCGCGGGCTCTATCTTTTTCAATGGCCTTCCGTAATCTTCACAGACCTTTTCTAAAAAATATTCGGTCAACAAAGGAATGTCCCCTGAACGCTCTGCCAATGAGGGGACCTTTAAGACAATCACACTCAATCGGTGATACAAATCCTCTCTGAACCTGCCCTCGGCGATTTCCTTTTTCAAATCTTTGTTGGTGGCCGCTACCACACGCACATTGACCTTGATGTCCTTCTCTCCTCCAACGCGTTGTATTTTATGCTCCTGCAACGCACGCAATACCTTGGCCTGTGCGGTTAACGCCATATCTCCTATCTCATCCAAAAAGATGGTGCCTCCTTCTGCCAATTCAAACTTTCCCGGCTTGGTCTTGATGGCACTGGTAAAGGCGCCTTTCTCATGCCCAAACAATTCACTCTCGATCAGCTCACCAGGGATGGCCGCGCAATTGACCTCAATGAAAGGTCCCGTTTGTCTTGCACTTTTTTCGTGCAGCTGTCGTGCGACCAATTCTTTTCCTGCTCCATTGGGACCTAAAATCATCACCCTTGCATCGGTTGGTGCAACGGTATCAATCATGCCCAATATTTCCTGTATCGCTGGACTTTCTCCTACAATGTGCGTCCCTGTAATGCGGGCTACTTTTTTCTTCAACACTTTGGTTTCCCGCTCCATCTGCCCACTCTGCGTGGCGTTGCGCACGGTGACCAAGACGCGATTCAAATCCAACGGCTTTTGGATAAAATCAAAAGCGCCCTTCTTGATGGACTCCACTGCGGTGTCAATGGTGCCATGGCCTGTAATCATTACCACGGGCATTTCAAATCCATTGTCCTTAATCTGTTGCAGAAATTCCAAACCGTCCACTTTGGGCATCTTGATATCGGTGATGACCAAATCAAAAGTCTCCTGACTCAGCGCCTTTAAACCGGCAACTGCATCAGGAGACTCTATTACGGTGTGGCTTTCGTACTCTAAGATTTCTTTCAAAGCCATTCTGATGCTGGCTTCGTCATCTACCAAAAGTATTTTGGCCATATTTTGTTGTATTACATTTCAAACGATTCCATAAACTTGGTGGTGAAATTACCCGCTCTGAATTGCGGATCTTTCATCAACTTTTGATGGAATGGAATGGTGGTTTTAATGCCCTCAATGATGTACTCATCCAAAGCGCGTTGCATCTTGGTAATGGCCTCCTCGCGGGTTTGTGCCACGGTGATCAACTTGGAAATCATACTATCATAATTGGGCGGAATAACATATCCAGCATAAGCATGGGTATCCAAACGCACACCATGTCCTCCAGGACTGTGGTAAGCGGTAATTTTACCAGGGCAAGGCGAAAAATTCTTGAATGGATCTTCCGCGTTGATGCGGCATTGGATACTGTGCATCTTGGGGTAATAGTTGCGACCCGAAATCGGATCACCCGCTGCCAACTTGATTTGCTCTTTGACCAAATCATAGTTGATGACTTCCTCCGTGATGGTGTGCTCCACTTGGATTCTGGTATTCATTTCCATGAAATAAAAATCACGGTTTTTGTCTACTAAAAATTCAACGGTACCTACACCCTCATATTGCACGGCTTCAGCAGCCTTGATGGCCGCTTGACCCATCTTCTCACGCAACTCATCGGTCATGAAAGGAGATGGAGTTTCTTCCACCAATTTCTGGTGACGGCGCTGAATAGAACAATCGCGCTCTGACAAGTGACAAGCTTTGCCGTATTGGTCACCCGCAATTTGAATTTCAATGTGACGTGGCTCTTCTACAAATTTTTCCATGTAGATGCCATCATTGCCAAAGGCCGCGCCTGCCTCACGGCGGACAGCTTCCCATGAATCTTCCAAATCTTCTTCCTTGAAAACCACACGCATCCCTTTTCCACCGCCACCAGCAGTGGCCTTTAACATCACAGGATATTTGATTTCTTTGGCCACCTTGTGAGCCTCTTCCAACGATTGCAAAATACCCTCTGATCCTGGAATACAAGGAACACCTGCGTTCTTCATGGTTTGTTTGGCAGACGACTTGTCTCCCATCGACTCAATCATCTCAGGCGAAGCGCCGATGAACTTGATGCCATTCTCTTTGCACACCTTTGAAAAAGTTGCATTTTCTGACAAAAAACCATAACCGGGATGGATGGCATCTGCGTTGGTAATTTCTGCAGCCGCAATGATATTGGGAATCTTTAAATAAGAATCCTTGGAGGCGGGAGGACCAATGCAAACGGCCTCATCTGCAAAACGAACATGTAGACTATCACGATCTGCAGTAGAGTACACCGCCACCGTTGAGATGCCCATCTCTTTGCAAGTTCTAATGACCCGCAAGGCAATCTCACCGCGATTGGCAATCAATATTTTCTTAAACATGGCTTTTGAATTAAGCGGGTTCTACCAAGAACAATGGTTGATCGTACTCGATAGGAGTAGAATCATTGACCAAAACTTTAACGATGGTTCCTGAAATTTCAGATTCAATTTCATTGAACAATTTCATGGCCTCGATGATACACACTTTGTCACCAGGTTTGATGGTTTGACCCACTTCAACAAATGGTGGCTTATCTGGACCAGCAGAACGGTAGAAAGTACCAATCATCGGGCTCTTAATCTCAATCAAATTGGCGTCTTGCGCAGGTGCTGCTACAGGTGCTGGAGCTGCTGCTGCAGGTGCTGGGGCCGCAACAGGAGCAGCTACAGGCATGGGCATGGCAACAGGCGCCATTGCGGTCATCGCCATTGGTGTTCCACCTACTGGAGTTTTAATGGTGATTTTAAAATCTTTCTGTTCGATCTCTACCTCACTCACTCCACTTTTGGATACGAACTTGATTAAGTCTTGAATTTCTTTGATATTCATTTTCATTTGATTTTATCGGTTCAAATATACTTTAAGATTGGGAATCATAGGACCATTTCACCCAAACGGCTCCCCAAGTGAATCCTCCACCAAAGGCGGCCAAAATGAGGTTGTCCCCTTTTTTTAATTTCTTTTCCCATTCCCACAAACAAAGCGGGATAGTGCCGGATGTAGTGTTGCCATATCGCTCAATGTTGACCATGACTTTGTCGGGGCCAACTCCCATGCGGCGGGCAGTAGCATCAATGATACGAAGATTGGCTTGATGGGGAACCAAATAAGCCACATCATCAGAAGTTAAACCATTCTTCTCCATGATCTCTGCGCTCACATCAGCCATGCTGACAACGGCGGCTTTGAATACAGGCTGACCATCTTGAAATACAAAATGCTCGCGCGCATCCACTGTCTCATGAGTTGCAGGCTTAACTGATCCTCCAGCTTTTTGGTGTAAGTAATGACGACCATTGCCGTCCGATTTCAAAATAAAATCTTTGATGCCCGTCTCATCAATGGAAGGTTCCAGCAACACAGCGCCACTGCCATCACCAAAAAGAACACAAGTGGTACGATCCGTATAATCCACGATGGAAGACATTTTATCAGCGCCCACTACCACAACGCGCTTGTATTTACCCGTCTCAATGAATTGAGATGCCGTGGAAAGCGCATAAATGAAACCTGAACATGCCGCATTAACATCGAATGCCCAACAATCTTTGGCGCCAATTTTATCACAAATAATATTGGCTGTTGCGGGGAACTGATGATCTGCTGTTACCGTTGCGCAGATTAACAAATCGATATCACTAGGCTGTAAATTCTTTTTGGCCAATAAACCTTTTACGGCCTCAGCACCCATGTCACTGGTGCCCAGTCCCTCTCCTTTTAAAATGTGTCTTTCCGAGATTCCTGTGCGGGATTTGATCCACTCGTCATTGGTGTCCACCATTTTTTCTAGATCTGCATTGGTCAACAAATCGGGGGGGACATAACCTTGAATGCCTGTAATGGCTGCTGTAATTTTCATTCCGTTAAATTAGCGTTAACAAAGATGAGCGAAGGTAAACACAAAAGCCCTGCGGGCAGGGCTTAAAGTTTAATTTTATTCACATCAACCTACTCTTTCCATTTCAACGATTTCAAGGCTAAAAGAAGGCTTTTTAACCAAACATAAAATAATATTGGCGCCACAACCACAACCAAATGATTGAAATGCCATGCCTTTTGAAATTCAAAGTGAATCAGGTGCTGCATGGCTCGGGTCATACCGCAACCCAGACATTCAACATCCAAGAATAACTTGGATGGACAGATGGTTTGACCTTGATCAAAAAAATCGGCAGGAAGCCAAAGCAAAACAATGGCCCCGAAAATCAAGGCCATTGCTTTTATGATTGATGTTAAATTTTTAGCTTCTTGAAACAATGATCAAAGCATGAATGATTCCAGGGATACCGCACAAAAAACACCATAAGAAATTAATCAATATTTTAGTGATGTCCCAATCTGTCGCAAAACCAACAGCTAACGGGGGTATGATAAAACAAAGAAGATACAATGCCCAAGTTGGCAATGGACCACCCGTACTTTCCAATTTTACTGCTCTTTTCATTTCCTTCACCACATCTTTGATTTCCTTTTTTGAAACATTACTGGCAATAATGGACTGAACAGGCGATTGCGTATTTTTCAAAGCTACCTTTGGAGTGACCATTGAAGTATGTTTTACCGCCTCTGTTGCGGGAGCAACCAGAACTTCAGACAATGAAGGGGCATCCATTTCGGCATTGGCGAGCATTGGAGATATCGCATCGGACACTTCTGCCAAAGCCTCTTTCTCCTCTTGAATTTTCATCTTTTCAGATTTCTTGAAAGAAGGTGCATCGAACCAATCCACATAATATCCTTTGTTGTAAACACACTTTTGCATGGTGCAAGAGCTCAACATAACCATGATGGCTCCGCCTAGAAGTAATACTTTTTTCATTATTATTGGTTTAATTGAAAGTGAATATAAAAAAAATCAATGACAAAAGATTCTTCCCTTCTTAAAACTTTCTGACAATTTCTCAAACAACTTCAAACACAAAAGCCCTGAACATCAGGGCTTAGTAGATTGAATAAAAGTCAAAGAAACCTATGCGTTTTCTTTTTCCATCACCACTTTACCTTTGTAGTAAAGTTTTCCCTCATGCCAATGAGCATGGTGAAAAAGGTGAGGTTGACCTGTAGTTGGACAAGTAGCTACGTTTGGAGCTTCCAACTTGTAATGTGTGCGTCGCTTAGCTTGGCGCGTCTGCGAAATTCGGTGTTTGGGATGTGCCATCTTTTTCCGTTTTTATTCTTCATCTTCTTCCCAGTCTTCGTCATCCTCCAACTGGTCCAAAGGGGTTTCCATTTGTAAATTCTTTAAAGCAATCCATTGCGTATCTGAGTCCTCATCAGCACGGTAATCATCCATCTTCTTCATGACAGTTGGATTACATTCTTCCTCTTCATGTGCCCTTCGGACGGGGAGAGAAAGATGAACCAACTCAAAAAGTCGTTGTCTAATATCGATTTGATATTCTTGTGGGCCGTAGGTCCATATATCATCATCTTGGTCATCTGTATGATCACCGTACTTGATAACAATGTGGTCATTTCCTTTGATGTCAATAGAGACAGGGTCTCCACAACGATCACAAGGCCAAGACATCTTACCATTTAGGCTAAATGTCAATTCCATCATGTTGGACTTTTTATCCAAAACGACAGAAATGGTAAAATGACCATTGTCCACTTCAGAATACTCGAATTCTTTAAAGAACGATTCCTCAAGGGTGAACTCAAACTCGTGCTTTCCCGGCTTTAGTCCTACGAAAGGAATGATGTAGGGATGTTTGACACGCATCTTAAATTCTCATTAAGGGGTGCAAATATAGGAAAAATAAGACTTATCAACAAAAAAAGGTTTTATCACATTGCGCCAACAAGAAAGACAACAAGAAACAGGCAACCCACAAAGGATTCCTTCGTCAAACATGTACCTTAATTACAAGACCTTTGAGACAAATTACACTTTTTCTAAGTGTTGTTATGTGTTCCATTGCATTCAGCTTTGGTCAAAATGCTGTTTTGTACACGAATGTGGCCTTTGATCAGAATATTTATAATTATTACACCTCTTCGTTTTTTGGTCAAGGAGTATCTTTTTTCGATTTTAATGAGGACGGCTGGGATGATCTAACCCTGAGCAATCAGTCTGACGCGGTTTACATTTATAAAAATAATGAGGGTTTCTTTGAAATTTGGCAAGCCCTTCAAGTGCCTAATTCCAAAGCTGTTGTTTGGGGGGATCTGGATAATGATGGGAGCAATGAATTGATTGTCTCTACACTCAACTTTGGTTTGCGGCTATTCATAGCTGACGAAAATGGATATTACAATCAGATTCCCAATGCTTTTAATTGGTCAGAAGCCTTTCCCTCCGTGAGTGATTTTTGGCTTTATGGTATGAGCCTCGCGGATTTCAATGGCGACCATTACTTGGATCTTGTTGTCGCCAATTACAACCAAGAAAGTCAAAATTTCCTTTTCCTGAACAATGGTCAAATGGGCTTTGATTTGTTCCACAACAATGCACTCAAATATGATCTAAAATCCTCCTTTCAAACCGCATTCATTGACTTGAATAAAGATACCAAACCCGACTTATACATTGCCAATGATTTTGAACAAGGCAACGAATTTTATTGGAATCAAATTGGCATCAATGATACCATGCCGCTTTTAAAACAATCAACAGAAACGGGATTGGGCATACAATTGAATTCCATGTGCAACAGCTGGTGTGATTTTGACAATGACGGCGATTTGGATGTATACGTCAGCAACTTAGAGCCCGGCAATCAATTGCTCGAAAACAACGGATACAATCAATTCCAAAATATTGCAGAGCAGCTCAATGTTGCCGTAAATAGACAATGTTGGTCCTCCCTCTGGGTGGATGTCAACAATGACCAATGGAATGACCTTTTGGCTTCCTCAGCCAACCCCGATTGGCCCATCACCTGGTGGCCTGGAAGTTTGATGATGGGTGACGGAAACGGAACTTTTACACAACCAGATACAACCATTTTTACGAATAGTGCTTTTACAGCTTGCAAAGGAGATTTCAATCAAGATGGACTTAGTGATATTGCACTCAATGCATCTAACGAAGACTTTTTTCAGTTGTATCAGAATACCACAGTATCAAACAACCATTTCATCAAATTTCGTTTGAATGGAACCATCAGCAACAGAAATGGAGTTGGAACACATTACTACTTATATACACAAAATAATTTTCAATATGGGTACACCCAAAGTGGTGACAATTACTTGGGACAGAATTCACAAAATTTGATCCTCGGACTGGGCGAGAATGAAGTAATAGACAGCTTATTACTGATATGGCCCAGTGGTTTGATGGATAAATACTACGATCTGAGCATAGACCATTTCCACAACCTTTATGAAGGGCAAAGTCAATGGAGTTTGATACTAAACCATTCCATGGTCTGTTCCAATCAAGACTCGATATTGGCTTTTATTCAGCAACCCTTTGGTGTATTATGGGACAACCAATCCAATGCAGATTCTGCCTGGTTCTTTACCGGGAATCACCAGGCTTTGATTCAATTTGAAGGAGTTAATATTGATACTGTAACATTCACCATTGCCCTTTTTGATGACAGTGGGCTCACCACAACGATTGTCCCTGAGCATTGCACCGGTCAGGATGGGGCAATCAATATCCTGTATCAAAATGACACATTGTTTCAAGTTTCTCATTTATCTGATGGACCATTCATTGCCATATATGATGACAACAATGGATGTCCCGCAGTTGATACCCTCACTGTTCCCTCCGATGACGCATTTGAACCGCTTGTTTCAAGTATTCCGGCCCCTTGTCAAATTGGATCCACCGGCCAAATCATCATCCCAAATCAACCAGATATCACCTACACAATTGCACCATGGGTAGATAGCAATGAAACACCTCCAGGGGAATATGCCATACACTTCACCAATAACAACGGCTGTATTCTAGACACTGCCATAGTCCTTGACGTTGAGCAACAATGGGAATTCCAAATACCTCCAACGATAATTTCTTGCTTTGGTGAAGACCTTCAGCCCGATGATTGGATTTCAAGCAATTTAGAAGTGTCGAGTTATGACCAATGGCCAACGGACATTTTAATCCATGACACTACCATCGTGATTGAAATGGAAACAACACAAGGTTGTGTTTTCTCAGATACCATTTTTTTTCAATTGTTGCTCCCCCCTTCTTATGACACACTGCAAGAAAATACCAATCAGGGGACGTTGGTTACCATCACAACTGAGGATAATTCAACCGTATACTTTGATAGTAATTCCAACAATCAATTGTTATGCACGGAAAGTCAATGGCAAAATATCGTATTGACTCAAAATGAATGTCAATGGTATGATAGCATTTGGATTCAGGTCAATATTCCACAAAACATTGATTTCAAATCATCAGATTCCAACATCTGCATTCAGAACGGATATGAATTGTTTTTTAAAACAACACACAAAACACCAGAAATCATTCAAGTCGTCAATACACTGGGTCAAGAAATTGGATTCCGATCGTTGGGTGGTAACCAATGGATATTGAGTTCAAACGTATTTCCTGTCTTCATTCAAACCCAACAAGGCTGGATCAAAACACATGTGCAAAAATGATGCGTACTAGTCTACATATCCTATGCATCATGCTGGCATTTGGTGTTTTCAAGTATACCGGACAAGTACCAGCATTTGTGGATGTCGCTGAATCTCACGGGATAAGCTATTCATTTGGCGTTACGCAGTTTGGAAATGGAATCAGTTTCTATGACTATGACCAAGATGGATGGGACGATTTGACCGTCAGTCGTCCCACATATGAAACAGTCATTTACAAGAACATTGAAGGTACTTTCTTTCCTGTTGCACAAATCCCTTCAGGTCAGGATACCAAATCGGTTCTCTGGTTTGACATGAACAATGATGGAATCAATGATTTATTGACGTGCTCCAAAGACCAAGGGATAAAAATATTTCGCAACATCGACAACTGGACTTTTGAAAATTACACTTCATCCATCAATTGGGATTTTCAACCCCAATACCAACTCTGGGGAGCTGCTTGCAGTGATGTCAATCAAGACGGATTGCTCGACGTTTATATTTGTAACTACAATGTAAACGTTCCTAATCTTCTGTTGATCAATCAAGGGAATTTCAATTTCACGCCCAACACCAGCTTTTTCAGTCCAGAGTACCAACGCAGTTCATTCCAAAGTTCATTTGTCCCCATCAATAACGATAGCATCCCGGACCTATACATCATCAATGATTTCCTCCAAGGAAACAATTGTTATTTGTCACAACCCAATGGGAATTTTATCGACTCTGCTTCCTTTAATGGACTTTCTATTCCATCAGATGCCATGAGCAATTCATGGGCAGATTTTGACCATGATGGCGATTGGGATGTGTATATCACCAATCGCTCCACTGGAAACAGACTCATGGTGAACAACGGTGATGGCGTTTTTACCAATCAGGCCGTAGAGAGAGCCTGTACGGTGAACAAATGGTGTTGGTCTGGGCTATGGATCGATTATGAGAACAATGGGTGGGAAGATTTATGGGTTACCAACGAATCACCTTGGATCAATTCTGTCAACTACGGAAACAACCTCTTGAAAAATGCGTTGGGTACTTTCGATAATCTTGACCTCGGAGAATATGCAGCCATTGACGGCTACACCAGTGCTAAAGGAGATTTCAATCAAGATGGCTTGTATGATATCGCCTATCAGCCAAAAGAGAATTATAATTTAAGACTTCTCGAAAATCAAACTACAAACAATAACCACCAAATTAAGATCACTTTAAATGCCATCTACTCTAATCAACAAGCAATAGGCAGTATTATCCAATATTACCATGGTGGACAATTTTCACAAACCATGATGCAAATGGGTGAAAACTATTTGAATCAAAATTCTCAACATCTTATTCTAGGAATGGGAAATGATTTGATCATGGACAGTATTATCATTTATTGGCCATCCGGAATTATTGACCGACACTATAACCTGAATGGAGATACATCCTACACCTTTGATGAAGGTGCCAACCTCGAAATTTATAGTGTCTCTATGGTTGATTCCTGCGCTGCTGATAGTGGCTACTACATTCACTTTCATCCGTATTTCAATATTTACACTTTGAATACCATTACCCAAAATTTGGGAAACAATATTTATTGGGTGCCCACCGCAGGAAATTGGAATTTTTTACATGGAATCTTTCATACCATCAAAGTTCCCATCTCCATTGTGATTTCAGAACCTTATACTCCGATTGTCAGCGCAATTATGCCCACCTGTCAGAATAGTCAAGACGGATTAATCACATGGTTCACCCCTATTGGCATTTGGTACAATTTCTTGGATTCATTGAACGCTGGTACCTATCCAATAGAAATAGAATACGGCACGTGCATTTGGCGAGATACATTACTCCTCATCCCGCAAGAAACCCTCATATTAGACAGCATATTGGTCGAACCTGCAGCATGTTTAACGCTCGGAAATGGCAGCATCACTCCATACTACACATCAAATGCTCCAACCATCACTTGGACCATCAATGACACTTTAACCAACGGTCAATTGCCCATGGGACATTACAATTTGACGCTTACCTCCACTGCTGGCTGTGTAGTGCAAGACACTGTATTTGTTCCCATACAAATCGAGCTTCCCGTATTCATGGGAGACAGTGCGCATTTCTGTCAAAGTGAAAACTTAAATTACGAAAGCTTTACAGAGCAATGGCTATTCAATGAATGGACACTAACCTCTTGGAACATCAACGACGCGCAAGACAGCATATACATCCATTACATGCATCCCAATGGATGCACTGCCCAACATCCCATGCAACTCATTTGGATAGAAAGTCCCATGCCCACAGTGGATACAATATACACCATCAACGAAAATTGGGTAGAGTGGAATGTTGACTTAGAAAACAACAATGGATTCAACATATATTGGGAGGATGGCAATGATCAATGGAGCAATATTCACCCCTGCAATGACTCCACTTATTTTGTTTTACAATTTGAAAACATTTGCGCATGGAATTTTCCCCTGTTGACCTTGTGCCAAGAAAATAATATTGCTCCAAGAATAACTTCCAATATTACTTGGGTTTTCTGCGATCAATGGCTGAAATCCAGCGAAACTTTTTGGGGAAATATTGAAGTCTACAATGCGCTTGGACAGATGCTTTACCAAGGTTCAGGATCCAATGCCATTACCTTGCGCTCTGGAGATTCTCCTCGTTGGATAAGGGGAGATGATACAATTTATCCCATTCATTGGTGCATGATGGAGTAATATTCATCGTAATTTTGCCCCTTATGGGTGAAGCTTTCAAAATAAAAATCCAAGAAGCCATTGCCAATGCCTTAATAGAGGACATTGGAACTGGTGACCATACTAGCCTTGCTACCATTCCAGCAGATCACATTGGTCAAGCCCGATTACTCATCAAGGAAGAAGGCATTTTGGCTGGGGTTGACGCCGCACAAGAGGTGGTTAAGCAAGTAGATGCCGATTTGATTTTTGAAACAATACTGAAAGACGGGACTGCTGTGAAAAACGGAGACATTGCTTTTGTCATAAAAGGCAAAACACAAAGCATCACCATAGCAGAGCGTTTATTGCTGAACATCATGCAAAGGATGAGTGGTATTGCCACACATACGCATCGGATTCAATCCAAAATTGCCCACACCTCTTGTCGACTTTTGGACACCCGAAAAACCACCCCCAACTTTCGTGTATTTGAAAAATGGGCTGTATCCATTGGAGGAGGGGAGAATCACCGCTTTGGATTGTATGATATGATTCTCATCAAGGACAACCATGTCGACTTTGCGGGCGGAATGCAACAAGCCATTGAGAACACACTGAATTATTGTCATAAAAATCAAATCAATATCCCCATTGAAATTGAAGCACGCAACATGGATGATGTAAAAACCATTGTGCAAAGTGGCACGGCCTTTAGAATACTGCTGGATAATTTCACTCCTGCACAAATCAGAGAAGCCGTTGAATGGATTAATGGTAGAATCCTGACTGAAGCTTCTGGAGGAATAACTGAGCACAATGTCGTTCAATATGCAGAGGCCGGAGTTGACTTTATTTCAATGGGAGCATTGACGCATCAAATCCATTCATTGGATTTTAGTTTGAAATCGTTCTAACATGAAATCAGAGAGAAAGGAAAAGTATATTCTAAGAGTGAGAAAAGCCCTTGAACGCAGATTGGACGGAGTGATTTGGCCAGGGGTTGAAGGTCTTTCCTTATTGTTGGTTGGTCGTTTTTTTATTGAAGCCTTAACCAAAGGCAGCATTACCACCAGAGCAGCCGCGATTTCTTTTCGTTTGTTTTTGGCGTTTTTTCCAGCCATCATTCTTTTGCTTTCGCTGATCCCTTACATCCCCATTCCCAATTTCCAAAAGGAGTTGATGGACAATATTCATCAATTTTTTCCAGGAGATACATTTTCATTGGTAGAGGATACCTTGAATGACTTGATCAACAAAAAATACAGTTCACTCATCTCCATTGGTTTCATTTTGGTAATCTACTACGCCTCCAATAGCATCAACGCCATTTTATTGGGTTTTAAAGAAAGCTATCATTTTGAGGACCACACACACCCCATTCTGCGCAGAGCTTTGAGTATCGTATTGATTTTCATTTTGGGATTGCTCCTTGCCTCCGCCATCACCTTAATTGTTTTCAGTGAAACCATCATAGGCATCATTGGAGATAAAGACCTATTGGCAGATAAGGCCATTGTCTTCATGTTGGACATTGCTCGCTGGGCCATTACATTAATCTTGGTGTATTCTGTCAATACTACTTTATACAATGTTGGCATGGGTGTAAGAAGAAGACGTAGCTGGCGTTTCTGGAATTCAGGTGCCATTTTGGCCACTTCGCTTTTCATTGTCACTTCATTGGCATTTGCCTATTTCGTCAACAATTTTGCCCAATTCAATAAACTGTATGGCTCACTAGGAACCCTTATGGTTCTGTTGATTTGGATGAACATCAATTGCATTATTCTTTTGGCAGGATTTGATTTAAATGCCAGTATACGCAAAGCCTTGCGCACGACTCATCAGATGAAAGAAGAAAAAATAAAAGAGAAAGCTATTGTCATTGAAGACAAAAAAGAGTCTCCTCCTGAGCCGCTAAAAAACACTTTTAAATCTTAATTTTTCAGTGCCTCTTTTTTCAATTCAGCAATGAAATTCAACGCCTCAAGCGGAGTCATTTGGTTGACATCCAATTGAGAAACTTGTTGCTTAACTTTGTTCCAACGCGGATCTTCCATTTCAAAGATGGCCAGTTGGGTTTGATTGGATAACGTATGAGCTGTCTGTGAATGGTCGCCTCTTTGAGCTTCCAATTCTTTGAGCAAGGCTGTTGCTTTATTGGTTACTGCAGTTGGCATTCCGGCTAGCTGCGCCACATGTATACCAAAGCTGTGATTGCTTCCTCCCGCAACTAATTTTCGTAAAAAAACAATCTGACCTTTTGTTTCCTTCACTGCGACATTGAAATTCTTGATGCGCGCATAGCGGTGGGTCATTTCATTCAACTCATGGTAATGCGTAGCGAACAAGGTTTTAGGACGATGCAATGGATGCTCATGCAGATATTCTGCAATGGCCCATGCAATGCTGATACCATCATAGGTACTAGTACCCCGACCAATTTCATCCATGAGAATCAAACTTCTTCCCGTCATCTGATTCAAAATACTGGCTGTTTCATTCATCTCCACCATGAAGGTAGACTCTCCACTGGAGAGATTATCACTTGCGCCTACGCGCGTGAAGACCTTATCTACAATGCCAATCTTTGCGGATTGTGCAGGTACATAAGACCCCATTTGAGCCATCAAAACAATCAAGGCCGTTTGACGCAACAGCGCAGATTTACCGCTCATATTGGGACCAGTAATCATCATGATCTGCTGCTCTGTTGCATTTAAAGTCAAATCATTTGAAATGTATGATTGACCTGTTGGCAACAAACGCTCAATCACAGGATGTCTACCATCCTTGATTTCTAATGCATCACTGTCCTCCACCAAGGGCTTGCAGTATTTGTATTTTAATGCATTAAAGGCAAAACAACTTAATACATCTGCCTGTGCTATTTTCAAAGCATTTTGTTGAATGGCCGATAAATAGGGCATCGCATCGTTCAGTAATTGCTGAAAGATGCGTTGCTCGATGGCTAGAATTTTTTCTTCGGCTCCCAATATTTTTGTCTCATACTCCTTCAATTCTTGGGTAATGTATCGTTCAGCCTGTGTCAAGGTTTGCTTTCTAATCCAATCTTGGGGCACCTTATCTTTATGGGTATTGCGCACCTCCAAATAGTATCCAAAAACATTATTGAAAGAAATCTTCAATGATGAAATCCCTGTACGTTCTGTTTCACGCTCTTCTATTTCTTTCAACTTGTCTTTACCTGAAGTTTGCAATCCGCGCAATTCATCCAATTCATCATCTACACCAAAAGCAACTGTGTACCCTTTTCCAATGGCATGCGGAGCATCTTCGTGCAAATTGCTTTTAAGCAATTGAAAAAAACGAGACAAGTCCAACAGTGCATTTCCCAGATGTGCAATACTGCCTTCTTTGTTTTTCCAAGACAATACACGCTCCAAAGAGCGCGTCATTTGGACCAATTCTCTTGGTGTTATTTTCTGGACAGCAATGCGTGCGGCCAATCGCTCCCAATCGCCTACCTCTTGAAGTTCATCACGGAACAAATCCAAATGAGGATCGGAGATCCATTGCTCTACCGCAAGAAGACGCTCTTGTATTGCTTCCAAATTGCGCAAAGGTGTTCTCATCCAACGACGAATCAAACGAGAGCCCATTGGATTTTTGGTATTGTCTAAAATATCCACTAAGGCCGTGCCGCCCTGATAGGGTGTAAATAACAATTCTAAGTTTCTTACCGTAAATGCATCCAACCCCACCAACTCACCTTGTTCCAGCGGTGAAATTTTTTGAATGTGTGCTAGCTTATCGTGTTGGGTATCGGACAAGTATTGAAAAATGGCACCCGCAGCACCAATGGCAACATCCAAATCGTCAACCCCAAATCCTTTTAGGCTTTGCGTGCCAAAATGTCTATTCAATTGATCTCTTCCAAAATCGGTGGTGAAAGCCCAATCATCCATTCGAAATACCGACATGCTCTCTCCAAAATTGGACTTGAACCAGAGGTCTTTGTGCTTTTGATAAAGCACTTCTTTGGGCTGATAAACACTGAGTAATTTTTGAATAAAATCGACAGAACCTTGAGCCACCTCAAACAAACCTGTGGACACATCCACAAAAGCAATTCCCCAATCTTTCTTCCCTTCGTGAATCGCAGCTAGGAAATGATGGTCCTTGGCATCAATGGTTTTTTCATTGTAAGAAACGCCTGGCGTAACCAGTTCCGTTACACCACGCTTCACGATACCCTTCACCATTTTGGGATCTTCTAATTGATCGCAAATGGCAACGCGATGACCGGCTTTAACCAGTTTAGGTAAGTAAGCATCCAGAGAGTGATGCGGAAAGCCTGCTAAATCAACATAAGCTGCTGCTCCATTCTTTCTCTTGGTAAGAACAATGCCCAAAACTTGCGCAGCCCTTACAGCATCCTCACCAAAGGTTTCGTAAAAATCGCCAACCCTGAACAACAAAACGGCATCAGGATACTTAGCCTTGATTGCGTTGTATTGTTTCATCAGCGGGGTTTCCGCTATTTTTTCTGAAGCTGCACTCATCCATACAAAAGTAGGGACTGCCAAGCGAAAAGACTAGAGGATGGGTTCGTTTTTTCTTCTCCACCACCAAAATGGAAAATAAACCAGCGCGTAGGAAATAGCCCCAATGATTTCCAATTCCAATAAATAATAAGGCCAAGGATGCAGCAGATCTAAAAAAGAACCACCAATGGGCTTTTGTCTCAAATAACCATAATTGCTGTTGGCAAAAAAATTAATGGTAATGGCGGTAATAAAATACAACTGACTCCAACCCATTGCCCTGAGCCAAGCACCTTTCTGTGGTTTGAGATTCATCCCCAACGCAACATACATCACACTCCAAATGAGACCCGTATGTCCAACCATAAAAGTCACATAAGTAAGATGTGGAAATGGTTCATGAATATCTGGAGTGATGACACCATGAATGCTTCCTGCCATCACCCAGAAAAAAGCCAACTCGGCAGCGCGTTGTTTTTTATACCAAAGTGCGTAAGCGGTTAACCACACCGCCCAGTTGCACAATTCCATGGGTAAATCATACTGAACCGACCAATATCCACAATACATCCGATAGCCCTGATAAGTACACCAATTGGCCACCAGCATCACCGCCAAACCTTTTCCCAACAAATCACGGTGTAACTCCGTTTGCCCTTTGGACCACCGGATGGAAAATATGGGCAATAGGAAAGTGAGCAGGATAATGACAGCGTGTTCACCACCCCAATATTGAAAATGATATGGATTCATCGATAAGGAGATTTGCCTTTTTCATCGTCCAACATGGACAAATAACTATTGTATCTGCTTTCCGCAATTCGCCCATCTTCTATCGCCCTTTTTACCGCACAACCTGGCTCTTCCAAATGCTTGCACGTATTGAATTTGCATTCCGGTAATAAGGCAAACATCTCTTTAAAATACAAGGGAATGTCTTCTGCATTCAAATCAACCAATCCAAAACCTTTGATACCCGGAGTGTCAATGATCCAACCCCCTTGCTCTGTTGCAAACACCTCCGCAAATGTGGTGGTGTGTTGTCCTTTTTCACTCCAGTCAGAGATATCGCCAATCCGCAATTCACGGGATGGAACAAAATGCTGAATGAGAGATGATTTTCCTACTCCGCTATTGCCAGAAAAAAGGACAACTTTATCTCTCATCATTTGGGCCAATTCACCCATACCCATCTGGGTTTCCAATGAAGTCATCAGTGTTGTATAACCTGCCTCTTCATACAATCCTATCCAATCTGCCACCTCATCCAATTCCTTGTCATTGTATTGATCCATCTTGTGGAACAATAATACAACTGGCACATCGTACGCTTCAGCACTTACTAAAAAACGATCTACAAAACCCTTGGTAGTGGCTGGTTTTGAGATGGTCACTACCAAAAACGCAATATCAATATTGGCCGCAACTATTTGCGCTTCCTTGGATAAGTTGACCGACTTTCGGATGATGTAATTCTTTCTGGGAAGAATTTCATTGATGCTAGCCACACCCTCTTCATCAGTCTCTGAGGGCGAGATAATCACAAAATCACCGGCTGCAACAGGATTGGTGGTTTGAAGTCCTTTGGTTCTGAGTTTTCCTCTTACCCTACACTTGTAAAATTGCCCATCATCACCTATGACATCGTACCAATGACCAGTAGATTTGAGGACGCGAGCATTCATGCTCCCTGAACGGTAACGTTGAGGTCTTCTAATTTTTTACGAATCAGTTGTAAGCGCTCTACAACTACCTGCTTGCTGGCTGCATTTTCCTTTGACTTCAAGACCTTTTTAGCCCCTTCCAATGTGTAGCCTTTTTCGCGCACCAAGTGATGGATTTGGGTAAAAAGCTCCATGTCTTTCTTGGAATACATGCGATTGCCACGGGTATTTTTTCTGGGTTGCAATTGGGGAAATTCCTTTTCCCAAAAACGCAACAATGAGGCGTTGACTTGAAACATTTCTGCCACCTCACCGATGGAGAAATAAATTTTTTCTATGGTAGTATGTCTGTTCAGCATTAGTCAAAAGATTGTCCAGATTGTGAAGCCCTTTCCAGCAATGCTGCATATTGATCAGGCGACAAATCATTGTAAAAATAATAAGCAGGATTTACTTTTTGACCATTCTTGATAACTTCATAGTGCAAATGAGGACCGGATGAAACACCTGTATTGCCCACGTAGCCTATGATTTGACCCCTTTTTACCTTGGTCCCAGGACGCACTGCCATTCGGCTCATATGTGCATAAAGTGTCTGGTATCCAAAACCATGATCAATCACAATGTGCAATCCATATCCACTTCCTCCGTCTGGACTTTTTACCACACCATCGCCAGTTGCATAAATCTCCGTGCCAATGGGGGCTGTGAAATCCAGCCCTGTGTGCATTCTTGCCACGCGGTAAATGGGATGAATGCGGTATCCAAATCCTGATGCCATGCGTTTGAGATCCTTGTTATCCACTGGCTGAATAGCGGGAAGCCCAGCCAAAAATTGATCTTGCTTTTTGGCCAATTTCATGATCTCTTGGTATGATTTGCTTTGTTGAATGAGATTTTGCTGAATGGCCATCAAACGATTCTGTGTTTCAATAATCCCTTCCTCTGTGCTGAACTTGGCCATTTCATTGTAACGATTGCCTCCTACATACTTGTGATCAATAGGAGCGGCTCCAAAAATGGTGCGGTAAATCTCATTGTCTCTTTTCTGCAAAACATCCACGTATTGATCCAATGAATCCATTTGATCGCGCATGCCTTTGACTTGCGCATCCATGTACTTCAATTCCTTCTGCAATCTGCTTGTTTCTGGATCCTTAAAAAAAGAAGCGTACAAAATCACACCCATACCGCCAATGACCAAACCCACAATCAAATATTTCATGACCAACCACACGTAGTCTCTTACCGTATAGCTGATCATCTCAAAATTGAGGGTCGTTGGGTTGAATATGTATTTAAACTTGGGCAATGTCCTTTCTGTTGGATTCTGACAAATTTAGGAAAATCAAGGCAATTTGAGTTTAGTTTTGTGTCCCATCAATAGGCATTATGACTTCACAAGAGATTAGAAAACAATTTTTGGATTTTTTCGCACAGCAAAAACATCAAATCGTTCCATCCGCACCCATGGTCATCAAAGGAGACCCTACCTTGATGTTTACCAATGCCGGTATGAATCCTTTCAAAGATATTTTCTTGGGCAATGCGCCCGTGGTTCATCCTAGAATTGCGAACACGCAGAAATGCTTGCGCGTTAGCGGTAAGCACAATGACTTGGAAGAAGTAGGTGTCGATACCTACCACCACACCATGTTTGAAATGCTTGGTAATTGGAGCTTTGGTGATTATTTCAAAGAAGAGGCCATTGGTTGGGCGTGGTCGTTGCTTACGGATGTGTACAAAATTCCAAAAGACCAATTGTACGTAACCGTCTTTGAAGGGGACGCGAGTGAGAACTTGGATTTTGATCAAGAGAGCTATGACATCTGGAAAAAGTATATTGCGGAAGACCGCATTTTAAAAGGAAATAAAAAAGATAATTTCTGGGAAATGGGAGCCATGGGACCTTGTGGACCTTGCTCTGAAATACACGCCGATATCCGATCAGCAGAAGAACGTCAAAATGTAGATGGAAGAACATTGGTCAACAATGATCATCCTCAGGTGATTGAAATTTGGAACAACGTTTTCATGCAATTCAATCGAAAGGCAGATGGAAGTTTGGAATCCTTGCCCAACAAACATGTGGATACAGGAATGGGATTTGAACGCTTGTGCATGGTTTTGCAAGGCAAACAATCCAATTATGATACGGATGTATTTACACCGTTGATTCAAAAAATAGAACAATTAAGTGGTTTGTCTTATACTGCAACAGCTGATAAAAAAGATGTTGCCATGCGTGTCATTGCTGACCACGTTCGCGCGGTATCCTTTGCCATCGCTGATGGGCAATTGCCCTCGAGCTCAGGAGCTGGTTATGTCATTCGTCGGATTCTAAGAAGAGCTGTTCGATACGGGTATAGCTTCTTACATTTTAAAACCTCTTTTATCCATCAAGTTTTTGAAGTGCTTGAAAAACAGATGGGCGGTGCATTTCCTGAATTAAGCAAAAACAAAACGTTGATTCAATCCGTTATCAGAGAAGAAGAAGAAAGCTTTTTGCGCACTTTAGAAAAAGGAATTGAACTATTGGACAACGTGATTCAAAAAGCAACTGGCTCAGAAATTTCAGGAACCATTGCTTTTGAACTATATGACACTTTTGGATTCCCCATTGACTTAACGCAATTGATTGCTGGGGAGAATGGCAAGTCCATCAACATTGCTGAATTTGAAACACAACTTCAAGCTCAAAAAGAACGCAGTCGTGCCGCTACGAAATTAGAAACGGATGATTGGGTCAATTTGATTGATGGAGAAACTTCCTTTGTGGGATATGATGAGATGGAAGTAGAAACAAGATTGCTTCGCTACCGCCGCATTAAATCCAAAGGAAAAGAAATGTACCAATTGGTATTGGAGACCACACCATTTTATGCTGAAGGAGGAGGGCAAGTTGGTGACAATGGGGTATTGTATTTTGGAGATGACCGCATTGCTGTAGTGGATGTCAAAAAAGAAAATGGATTGATTGTTCACTTCACTGAAGAATTACCCGCTTCACCTGAGAAAAAGGTATTGGCCAAAGTAGATGCCATTTGGCGACGTGATACCACCGCGCATCACAGTGCAACGCATCTATTGCATGAGGCATTGCGTGAAGTGTTGGGTACCCATGTTGAGCAAAAAGGATCATTGGTTAATCCGCATTATTTGCGTTTTGATTTCTCACATTTTGCCAAGGTAGGAGAGGATGAATTGACACGCATTGAACATTTGGTCAATGAACGCATACAATCCAATTACCCCTTAAAGGAAAATCGCGCTGCAACCATTGAAGAGGCCAAGGCCAGCGGTGCAATGATGCTTTTTGGAGAAAAATATGGAGACAAGGTGCGCATGATCCAGTTTGGGAACAGCATTGAATTGTGCGGAGGCACACATGTTGATAGCACGGGAAATATTAAGCGATTCAAGTTACAGTCTGAAGGGGCTGTTGCTGCAGGCATTCGAAGAATAGAGGCCATTGCAGGAGAAGTGGCTGATGCTTTTATCGTTTCAGAAATGGCACAACTGGAAGAAGTACGCGTTGCATTAAAAAACAAAGACGCTGTGAAGGCAGTGAAAGATTTGCAACAAAAATTAAATGACCTTCAAAAGCAAATGGAGGAAATGCAGCGTGCTCAAGCCCAGCAGGAAAAGCAAGTCTGGAAGGGATTAATTGAGAATCACAATGGACGCCAATTGTTGTTTGTTCACACCACAATGGACGCGGGTTCCATCAAGGATATCTGCTTTCAATTAAAAACAGAATTACCTTCGTTCGGCGCATTGATTACCAGTGGAAGTCAAGAAAAACCAATGATTACTATCGCGCTGAGTGATGATGCCGTTCAAAATTGGGGTTGTCACGCAGGACAACTGGTCAAAGAATGGGCAAAAGAAATCAAAGGCGGCGGTGGCGGACAACCGGGCTTTGCCACGTGTGGCGGAACTGATGCAAGTGGCCTAAATGTTGTTGTTGAAAAAGCCAAATCGCTTTTTCGCGCTTAGACCAAAACATTGGTAGAAGGAGCAGCTTGCTGATAAACCGGGCCTTGGTATTCAATGGAATATGAAAAGGCCAAATGCAGTACATAAAAAATATTGAATAGGCAAGCCAGGGCATAGTCCACCGTCTTTGTCTTACCAAAAGATTGGGCCAGCTCAGTCAAAACCAGCAACGCAAAATAGACGTTGTAAACTGGGATCAACATGCGCAGGGCATGTGCATCCGGGCGACCCACAACACGCATGGTAATCACCACGTCATAAATAGGAACAAAGGCGGCCCAGTAAGGTTGATTGGCCTTGCTGAAAAGGGCTACTTTTCCTAAAAAACCAATAGCGGAAAGGACAATGAAGGTCATGATAAAGGGAGCAAACTGCTTCCAGATATCACTCCAAGCGAGCAATAATTCCATAGGTTTAAGGTATTTGTTGAGCAACAGTGCTCAATAAAAAGACGGATTTCAAAAAAATAGGTTGCCTAGGCAGGCATATGGAGTGAGGCAGGGTGTCTAAAAACCAACAGCCCTGATAAAGCAACAAGGGAAGCATTTCTGCTTCCCTTGTCGTTTGTTTAGGAAATCATGTTTCTCAAGTTGGTTAACCGTTGTTATCTCCAACGCAAGTACTTTGGTGCGATTTGCTCTTCGCAATAAAAAGACGAATGAAAATAAAAAGGGTTGCCTCAAGGTTGATACAAAAGATTGCAACCTCTGGTTTCCGCGTGGGACAAGCGACCCAACACTTTGAAACGACCATCAACGGCAATCTCCCCCAAATCCTGTGTGGCGATAAATGCACAACTGTCCACATTGGCCAAATCCATAATGTGCAAACTCCCCCTACCTCTAGATTGTAATGGTCCCAATGGGTCTTGTATATCCCTCACCCACACCCGCATCCAATCCGGTGTTTCTAGGGCATCCATTTCAGCAGCATAGGCCTGACTGAATAATTCCGTCATGCCATACTCACTGTGTATGTGAACATTGGGCCATGCTTTTTGCAACGCAGCATACACCTCTTGCCTAATGGGCTCACGTCCCCTTCCCTTCATGCCACCCGTTTCCATGATGATGGTTTGGTCCATGTCGCCAGGGAATTGTGAAGCAAAATCCAACAACGCAAATGTTACTCCCCACAACATCACTTTTTTTCCAGCCGCCAAAGCTTCTTCCCAACGTGAACGCAACGAAGAAAAATCGTAGAGAAAAAAAGATTTTTGATCACCGCCACTGGCCTTCATCAAGTAATCCACCATGTACACCAATGAGGAATTATTGCGTTCTAAATATGACGGGAGCAATGCCAGCATTTCATATTCCGAAGGGTGTCCATAACGTTGAATAAAGTGTGTCAAAAAAGACCGTTCATAGAGTTTCAGATCGGTCACCTGATGTTTTGAAGTTACTTGGCCTGTTGTTGCGCTGGACTCAAATACACGCAGTACGGGCGCTTTGGCGGATAAAACAGAATGGGTCTTGAAAAAAGAAATGGGTAAAAAAGGTATATCGCTTATCCTTTGAACATGATCCTCTGCAATATCCAAAGCATTACAGAAAGAACGATAAATGGCGTTGTTTTGAAACTGGTAATGAAAAAGTGACAGAGCCAAAGACTCAAAAGATTTGGCATCCTGTATTTGGAACAAAGAAGAAATAAAAGCTTCGCGATTCACAGGACAAAGTTACATCAAGCCCATGTTTGATTAACTTTGTGGTATGCGCAAATTGGGGTGGTTCTTCATTGTTTCTGTTGCACTCAGCTTTTTGGGATGCTTGGATTTAGAATCCTTCCCCAATGAACCCCAAATCACTTTCAAGTCGTTCAATATAGCCGCAGATGGAAATGGTGCAGCTTTGCAAATTTCCTTCACGGATGGGGACGGGAACTTTGGATTAAACCAAGAAGATACTGCGGGTGTTTTTGCTGATTGTTTGACGCGTTACAATGTATTTTGTGATTATTACGAAAAACAAAATGGCCAGTGGGTGAAAGTAAGTTTGGACCCATGCTTGGATCCCAATATCATCCCTTTTTATTATCGCGCTCCTGTAGCAGTTCCTGAGGGACAATACAAAGCCCAAAAAGGTGTTATTACACTGGATATACAGCCCATTTACTATCTACCTAGTAATTTTGATACTTGTAAATTCAAGATTCATGTGATGGATAGAACACTCAATCAGAGCAACGAAATTGAAACAACAGAATTTTACAAACCTCAATAAGTGGGTTTATCTCCCATAAAACTACTCCATTTGGAGTAGAAAAAACTGATATTTTCTATCGTAGATTAGGGCAATGACTGAGCCCAGCAAAATGTTTCAATCAAAGGTGACACTTTTGGTGTTGTTCAGTCTTCTGTTTCAATTCTCTTTGGCCTCCAATGAATTGAACTTTCATTGGGAAGGCAAGCGACAAAAATTTCCAAAAGGCACACTCTTTCTATGGGAACCGAGCGGAGAACCAGGTTGGCATCAATACCAAAAAAACAAAACCCATTTTAATGATCAAGTACCGAGCAAATTGAGCAATCAAAATAATGCTTTGTGGATAAAGATACCAATCGACAACATTACAGAGCCCAACAATTTCTTCATTGACATCCCCAATAGCCACATCAATCGCGCACAAGCCTATTACCTCAATCATCAAGATCAGCTCATCGACAGCACGCATGTATTCGGCGATCACATTGCCTTTATAGAGCGGCCTTTATTATTTCCTGAGTTCATTTTCCCATTGAATAATGCAGAAATAAAATACATCTTACTCTATCTCGACAAAAGAAATGAACCATTCTTCACCTCTGTGCAATGGTTGAATCAAAAAAATTTAGAAACCCGAAAAACAGAATACTACCTGTTGTCAGGAATACTCTTGGGAGTTCTCATTGCAGCATTTATTATCAATTTATATATTGTACTGAATGCCAAAAATGTATTGAATTATCTATACACCATTTTTTTGGGATTAAGCATTATCTATGTCCTTTCTGATTTTGGGTATCTTCATTGGTTAATCAACTACCATTCCCATTGGATCATTGACATCATCCGTCCTTTGTCCCTATCTATTGCTTTTCCCATCTATCTCTTTTTCTTTCTCAATACTGTCTCCTTTCAGAAGTACTATCCGAAATGGGCCAAGAGAATACGAATCTATGGTTGGATATGGTTGATTTATGTCTTGATGGCATCTTCCATCTCTCCTTTGCTGTATGACCATTCATACAAATACTATTCGTTGGCTATCTCATTGGCCTTTCAGCAATTGACATTGGTTATTGTTATCACCAGTTCCATATTTACTCTAAGAAAAAAAGATCATTATGCCATTCCTTTCTTAATCACCTGCAGCCTTTTTCTCATAACTCATTTTCAATACTTGGCTCACCGTTTTGGGTATGTGGATGACACCGTAATACAACAACATTTTGTCCCTATCATTTTGAGTATGGATTGCCTTATTATGGGAGGAATCGTAGCGCTGCGCTTTATCGAATTTATCCAAAAAAACAAGGCACTTGAATTTGCATTGCTGAACAAAGACAAAGAGCTTGGAACACGCATTGCTGATATTCAACTGAAGGAATTATCCCGCATCAGTCAACTCCTTCACAACCACATTGGAATGGAATTGATGGGTTTAAAAAACAACATTGAGAACAGCAAAAATGAAATTCCTGAAGCCTTACATCATACCCTCAGTAACCAAACCTCGGCATTGATAGAGGACGTAAGGAATACAGCACATTTCCTTTCACCACAGGTACTAAGAAAATTTGGTTTGGCCCATTGTATTCACCTGTTTGTCAAGGAGACATCAAAATCGCAACAAATCAAACACCATGTAGAAATTACTCCTCAGTGCAATGACATCGCAACAAATATTCAGTTGGTGGTTCTTTTGATCGTTCAAGAATGCCTGAACAACACCATCAAACACGCTCATGCATCAGAGATTCAATTGCAGTGCTTTATAGAAAATGATTATCTCTATATCACCTACCAAGACAACGGAATTGGCATAAACAACAACGACGAAAAAAATAATGGAATTGGTATATTACAAATTACAGAAATGATTCACGTTTGCCGCGGCGTCTGCCATATAGAGGGAAAAACAGGAGAAGGCTTTCAACTCCATGCTGAAATACCAATAGAGAAATGATAAAAATTGGAATAATTGAAGACCATCCTATGGTGGCCAATGGTGTGAAAAGTATGGTTCATCTCATCTGGCGTGATTGTCAAGTGCAAATATTCTCGGTATTTCCAAAATTAGATCAGGACATATTCCAACTTTCACAATGTGAAATTGTGATTGCGGACATTCATTTAAAAGAAGAACACATACTGGATGATTTGATACTCATGCAAATACAGCAACCGAATCAGAAAATTGTATTGTTTACCCATTCTCATCCATGGGAATTGGGATTAAAAGAATTTAATTTTCCATTCTGGGGGTACGTACAAAAGAACGCTGATCTCCAGTCATTGACGGAATGTCTTACACAAATTGAACAATGTAAAAAATTCCTTCAGTACGATCTTATCTGGGAAAAAAATACCGATGAGACATCTGAAACCATTATACTAACCAAAAGGGAAAAGGAAATACTACAATTGATAAAATTGGGAAAAACCAGTAAAGAAATTGCAGCGTTATTATTTCTCAGTGACCTTACAGTAAAGTCGCATCGTCAAAATATGATGAGAAAATTTGATGTAAAGAATGTGGTGGAGTTGATGTCTAAGACTATTGATTACATATAATTAATCTTCTTGTTTCTCTTATGTTTCCCTCGTAAACAACTTCTTCCACAATAGCACCATTGACACCAAAGTCTATTGGGTCAATAGGCTCTGATCCAGTGTAAATAATGCGACCAAGAGTATCATAATACGAAACTCGCAAAATATTTATTTCCTCTTGAGTTATATTCATCGAAAGTGATACATCAAGATTTTCGCTAAATGTATGTTCGCATCCAAACTCATCTATTATGAGATAACTTATCATTTCAGGAACCAAATCATAACAAATAGAACTAGCCCAAATTGAATCATTCCAGAGTACATTCTCAACTAAAACTGAATCAACTGTAAGATTAAATAAAACGCAGGATTCTGTTAAAGACCAGGTTAACAACGGCTCAATCAGCGGCACTTGTGTAATGGTTATGGTGGTATCCCAAATACAACCACTATCAAACAAATACTGAACTGAATGACTTCCCGGGCTGAGATAAGTTGGTTCTAAGTCACCGTCGACCATCCAATTACCAGGTGCACTTGATAGAAAATAGTCATCTAAAATCAATTGTTCATTTTCACATAATATATCAAATGGTAATATTTGAACAAATCCAGAATCTGCTAAATGAAAAAAGTTTGTGTCCAGTGACCATGTACATCCAGAAGGATCAATTAAAATAAGGCTTATTTGATCCTCAAAGTTAAGAGACCAAGACATTGAATCAACTATCCCGAAACTATCGTGTTCAAACCAAGTAGAAAGAAAATTCTCAGCATTTATGCAATTATCGTTCGAGAAAACCGAAATTAAATTCCATTGATCTGTAACCCACTCAATTGTCAATTTTCTAGAACGCCCATTTGCCCATTTACAGTAAATTTCATTCGAAATCCCTATGTCAAGATTCAGATTAAATGTAAATCCGAAATTTTCAAATTCACTCCACATTAATAAAGGTGGTACAGATAAAACTACCTCCCCACCGTTGCATTGCTGAACTTTCAAAATTCCATTTGGAAAAAGATCATTGCCTTCAACAATGTGATACGAACTATCTGAAAACAAATTATATATAACCTGCTGATGACCACTGGGCCAAAGCAACAAAAGTGAATCTATTTTAGAGCAATCTGAACAAACAGGCAAAATGATATTTTGTGAATTTTGACTTAAATAGTTCTCGCCGGAGAATAATTGTCCCGATTTACATTTGTTTCCCGAATAAGATTTGTATTTTAAACCAAAAGCATTCCGATTTGACCAAGTACCTTCAAAAGAACAAGTTACAGAATGAAAGGCAACAGCATTATTCATCATAATGTTTGGAATGTTTGATTCATCTGGAGCTAGAACCAAATCGGACTTCTTATCGTGATTAAAATCTCCTTTTGCTGCTCCAAAAAACCTATTATCCCCAAACCATTGAGGGGCAATCATGGACTCAATAAATTCTCCATTAATATTATGAAGCAAAAAGTTCTCCTGTGTATTCGTAGTTAGATTGTTTCCTGTTATCAATAAATCATCATAAAAATCATTATTCCAATCCACCCACAATGCTGACCAATTCCAAAAAGGGACATCGACATCATTGATTACAGGACTAAAGACCCCTCCATCATTTCTCAATAAATAAGATCCATCTGTATCCGTAATGAGAACATCCATGTCTTGATCCAAATCAAAATCAGACCAGGAGTTAGACATAGCATCAATAGGGAAATCAAGACCATTAGCATCATCCAATTCCACCCATTGACTACCTTGAATACTTTGATAGTAATCATTACCTTGATTAAAATCATTCGAAATAAAAAGATCTAAAACATTATCATTATTCAGATCAATCAATACAGGCTGAAAAGAAGACTTCTGAGTATTGGTAAGGATTGTATTAGTTATCCCAACAAAATAGATATCATTGCCAATAGACTCATTTCTGAGCAAGGCATTCTGCTGACCATTATAAGCACAAATGTACAAATCTAATTTTCCATCACGATCTAAGTCACCTGACGTAGCACCAAACCAATTCGAATTAGGTAATTGAGAATTTAACTCCGCACTTACATTCACGAAGTACTCATTATCAAAATTCTGATAAATAAATATTTCACCTTGAGCGGTACAAGCAAACAAATCCTCAAAACCGTCATTATTAAAATCAGACCATAAACACTGTTTAACATCTCCGGTTGCCGGTAAGAAAAACCAATAATCAAAAACTGATTCATTGTTTTTTAAAACAAATATACCCTGGCCAGAAATACCCAATGTAAGATCATCCCAACCGTCATGATCTACATCAAAAGTACTAACCCCACCTCCAAAAAAAGTTGCCCCCATCGGTGGCAACTGAGGAAGAAGTCCATTGCCAGTAATAAATGGATTTAACTGTCCTACTGCTAATTCAAAGGAAAGAATACAAATAAATGAGAGTACGCTGCACTTAATCACCTTTGAATAATCAAATTAAGGATCACGTCGCGATTATCTACTGTCAATATCAGATGATAAATACCATTGGACAAATAAGGCGGTAACTCAACGGTAGACTGATTGATTTCTCCTGACCCCTGAAAAATCTTTTCTCCTAACATATTGTAACAAGTGACGGAGGAAAGATTGGCTTCACCGAGTCCGATTACATTTAACATTTGTCCATTATTCGGATTAGGATATATGAAGATTTCTTTTTCATTTTCATTTTCATCATCGTATTGAGTTTCCAATGGCATTCCGGCAAAAGCATACGTTCTAAAACACTTATCACTTCCCCATTCTGAATAAGTTGTGTTGTCACTATGAAGTGCTCTCAATTGGACATCATATTGCTGACTATTGGCAATACCAGGAATTGTTGACACTGGTAAAATTCTTGAACCCAAAGCTCCATCTACCATCAAATCAAATGCTGACTGTGAAGGGAGATTCTGTAAAAAAGACCATTGATAACGCTTTGTACCACAAACTGATCTATTTGTCGCTATGGATGAATATAAATTTTTGTAGATTGGACATTGGTCAGTGTTTCTCAAGAATAAATCAGACTCGGGATAGAAACCAATCGAACTAACCAATTGTCCGTTTGCAGTGAGTACATTTGGGCTGCCATAAGCATTGTTAAGTTGATAGGTCACATCCACCATAACACCACGGTATATAATCTCATCCGTTAAATTACTTGGGAATATCCTTCCTAATTGACAAATCGTAGATGCAACTGTTCCATTTCCAGCAGGGATACTGTAAGACCAATCAATTTCGGTCTGTGAACCAGATAACAACCGATGAACGGTATAGCCCTTTGCATTTGGACGGAACTTCACTTTAAAATTTTGACATACATTATTGTATATGCCAGTGTAATTTGTATATGGGCCTATATCAGATTGACTAGGCATCAAATTAGAGATCCTTAGTTTACATACACCAGGCTGATTATTAATATTCCTGATACAAAGCCAATAGGGTGTTCCTGGAATCAATTGATCGGTTAATAAAATCTCATCCCCAGAATCAACAGCACTTCCCGAATTTCCTGGATGAACATTATCCTCGATTGAAATAGGAATCATCAAATCCAATAAGTTCTCTTGGACATTATAAAGGGCCAATTCATTATCATCATTGATTGACACGTCCCCGGAAATAGCAACTCTAACTGCATTACTTTGAGGTGTAAACATTACCCAAAAATCCGCTCCTGTTCCTGCGCTCTGAGGACTATCTGTGCTTAACACCAATGGTATTGTAATGGATGGTTGGGCTCCTGTTCCAAACTGGGAAGAAACAGATGCATTTAATACGTTAAAAACATCATCTCCAGGAATCAAATTTCCACAAGATTCATTGACAAAACCATTGCAATTGTCATCAATCCAATTGTTACAGTTCTCAATCGCATTTGGAAACACATTCGGATTATTATCAGCACAATCAGATGAAAAAATTGAATATCCTGATACAACTGTGCATGCTTGTATAGTATTTCCGGGTATACCATAACCATCATTATCCGAATCCGAAAAATAAGTAAATTGAACCCCTTCATCGACAATACCATCACAATTATCATCCATGAGATTGCAACTTTCAATTCCAAAAGGATGAATAGTGAAGGAGTCATCATTACAATCTGAATGATTTACAGAAAATGAGAGGGGAAGTGTACATGCAGCCATGGAAGAGTCTATTGTTCCAAATCCATCACCATCACCGTCAAAATAAAAAGTTATTTGAACCCCTTCATCTATTAATCCATTACAATCATCATCTGTAAGATTGCACTGCTCAGACGAACCTGGATGAATTAAATTATTATTGTCCGCACAATCATTATTGTTATTGACATAAAAAGATCCCGGATTTTGACAAGAACTTATACTATTCAGTGAGCCAAAGGAATCTCCATCTTGATCTTCATAGTATACAGTAAACACCAATCCTTCATCCATTTCTCCATTACAGTTGTCATCTGCACTATTACATACTTCCAAAGCATTTGGAAAGACCAAGCCATTCAAATCATCACAGTCATTGCTGTTGACTACGTATCCTGTTGGGGGTGAGCAAGCCAGTGCAATAACATCAACATCACCAAATGAATCATTATCAGAATCTGCAAAATAAATACTTTGAACATCCTCATCAATAGTGCCATCACAGTCATCATCCACTAGGTTACATTGCTCAATTGATAAAGGATGAACTAACAAATTTTGATCATCACAATCCATGCTATTGGACACGTATCCTATTGGAGATGAACATGCAAATACCAAATCATCGGGATCACCATACAAATCACCATCAGCATCGAGAAAATAAGTATTCTGAACATTTTCGTCAATCGACCCATCACAATCGTCATCCAATGTATTGCAAAGCTCTGTTGCGGCGGGAAATACATTCTCGTTATTATCATCACAATCCAAATTATTATTAGCATATCCTATCGGTAAAGTACATGCAAAAATTAGATTTGTGATGTCACCAAAATCGTCACCATCTGCATCTAAATAATATGTATTCTCAACACCTTCATTTGTAGCACCATCACAGTCATCATCCCAATCATTACAAATCTCAAGAGCTCCTGGAAAAACTGAATTTTGAAAATCATTGCAGTCTAGAGCATTTGTTACAAAACCTGTTGGCTGAAAACAACTTTGAACATCATTATCAACACTCCCAAATCCGTCTAAATCCGAATCTGAGTAATAGAGATCTGAACTATTAATGGCGGTGTACAAAGAACTATTCACTGATGCATTGCAATGATTTATTACATGCAATGATCCAGAGCAAACATTTGTAGGCATCACTACTTGAATTAAAGAAGAGCTTTCAGTAACCACATTGCAAACTTGACCACCAAATGAAACGCTATTTCCGAAATTTGAAAACCAATTGCCATTGATATTAATTGTGTCTCCCGGTAAAAACTGAGCTGGATCAATAGAACTTATTGATGGCGCAATTTGAGATGCATAATTGTAAACATTTGAAGCCAAATTACAACCATTTGTTACTATCAGATCCTCATTACAATGTATGCCTGAAGTTATAAATCTGAGCAAATTTGGTGATTGATACAATGGAACGTATGAATCATTTTCCAAGACAATTTGATTCTGGTTGTAAGTAAAACCGTAACCTGTCACGGTCACTGTAATGTTACCACCTATAATTTGTTCAGATGTTGATGCGATGTATGGTGTGGACAAAGGATCAAATTCTACTGAATTAGTAATATAACCACATCCTGTTTCTACTGATACTTCACCAGGGCACAGACCACCCGGAACCACAACTGTAATTTGAGAGGGGGACTGAGAAACAATTGAGGCGTTAACTCCTGAAATGGAAACAATATTTCCTGAGCTCGAAAACCCAGAACCGTAAATCGTCAACTGAGATCCTGCTTGAGCCTGATAACTTGATAAGGAGGAAATTGTTGGAGAAGTCCCTACCACTAGCAGATTGGTTCCATTGTCAGAACTCACAACCACAGGGCTCGTAGAAACAATTCTCATCCGATAGCCTGAGGCGGAACTTGTCAATGTGGGCATATTGATCAGAATAGAACCACTAACATCAGAATTCAAAGAGCCAATTACTTGAGGGTTAGAAAAACTACCAGAAGCATCGCTCAACTGAACAGAAAAAACATTATTCACATCAAATACACCTGCAATGGAATATCCAACACTCAGCTGATCACCGGAACAATAAGATAACGGCAAATTATTGGAAATTGTGATGGAGTGATTACCTGCTCTTTCCAAAATGTAATGCTGACTCAAAGTGCCAGCGGCAACTTGCCATTTACCTGTAGTTGCGTTCATCTGAACGTGATCATTGACCGCTGAATTACCTGTGGCAGTTGTTGTTCCTGAAACCCAGTTCGTGTATGCTGAAAATGTTTGCCCAGTAGTCCAAACAAACGTCGCCTCAGTTGCCGCATCACTTGCTCCTATCCATTTATTCTGACCAGGTAAGATTGTTTGTAGAAAATTTTGTTCTGCAACAGAATTAACCGAAACCAGATTACCACAACTATTGATACAATCTGTATTGGCTTGGGACCAAGTTGCTGTTTGGTTACTGGTATAATACACCTTGCCGGAATTCGCACCAAAATAGGTGAATTTTGTTGGATCAACACCGATTTGATTCGCTGTTGTAACCACTATTTCCTTTACAACAGGACAGGCAAAATTCAAAGCTGTGATGGAGACAGCATATGTCGTTGTAGAACTTGGTGAAGCCACTGGATTTTTAATGGTTGCGCTATTCAATGTGTTTGCATTATTCCAACTGCATGGAAAGGTAGTTAGTGAAGTTCCCGTTATTGAGACATCATCCAAAACCCAATTGTCGCCAGAATATTCATCCACTGAAAGCTGCACCCATCTGAACATGGTACCAAAACTTCTAGCTGCAACGGGAACGGCTACAGACACAGAAGTTAGATTGTTATAAGATCCTGTTGTATTGTAAGTACTAATGGCTGTCCAGCTGTTTCCCATGTTCAATGAGTATTGTAATTGCACCTCCTCTCCTGGGTTAGCATCCTCACAATCCGCATCAACACCATTTGAAATCTTTAGTTTAAAGGCTATTGTTCCACCATTCGAAACATTGACTGGAACAGTTGCCGCATATCGCGTGGTGCTATTGGTGAATAATAAAGAACGTGACCCAGAAACACCACAAAAAGCGTAATCCGTCGCCCAATATCCAGGCCAGTAAGTGCCTCCTCCCCACGTACCACCACTGTAGTAGCCCGGAACGTAATATTCATGAGGGTTGGCTCCTACTATCTCATCCCATATATCCATATTTGGACCTGTCTCAAAATTATCAGAAATACTCAATGGACGATTTGGATTTACCAATAACTGAGCAGTAGTAGCACAACCAGAAACAAAATCAGGTGTAGCCGTAATATCAAACATACTTGAATAAGACTGAGTATTTAATAATTGATTAAAGACTAAAATATTATACTCTGATGACACAATCTTCACGCGCAATTGCACATTATTGGTCAGGGGCAAAACAAAACTCAAACTCCCTGAAGTATTAGAAATTGTTGATAAAAGCAAATCATCCCCATTATAAACCTGAATGGTGTTGCTCGCTGGCAAACTGCAATTCACAGTATAAGGAATGACGATTGATGATCCTGAACATATGTTGCTTGGCAATGACAATGTAATTGGATTTTGTATATTAACCTCCAACGGTTGGGCAACAACCTGAACAGGACTTGAACTTACAACACGAAGATTAGCTGAGCTCGACGCATAACCTATCGGAATAGTAATGGGAATATTTCCTTGAGCATTGCTACTCAAAATTGAACCTACTACTATATCTCCCATCATAACCTGAAAAACATTACCCGGATTAATATCACATCCCGTGGCATTATAAGCAATATTTGTACTTATTCCCCTACAAACATTTCCGCTAAACTGCAAAGAAGTGTTCAATCCAATACCAAATGGAAGTGACAATGTTGATTGAATAAATGGATTCTGAATTGAACGAATCCAAAGTTTATAACCTATTCCTCCAGGCATGTAACTTGGTATAACAAAAGACAATGCACCACTGTTACTGTTCGTGTTGAGGACCGCAATCAAACTTGAGTTCTGTTTAGTGGTATTGGTGATTAGTATTTCAAACTGATTTCCCGGAGGTAGATCACATGCAAAATTGTAGTCAATATTTACTGTTTCACCCGGACAATAGTTAGATGCTACTCCTGAAACATTGACTACACCATTGAGGTTAATTAAAACAGCATTTGAATTCCAATTGGCATCAATATCATGCATACGTATGGCATAATTCCCACCTATAATCAAATCCGCGGGCAACTGCATGACTATAGCACCAGAGGTGGCTTGTCCGATTGTTGTGGTCAATAATACATCCGGGTTCTCAAAACTTCCCATTTCATTGGACAACTCAAATTGAATATCCTGAATGGGGTTCAGCAAAGAACAAGCAGACAAATTCAATGAAACATTCTGACCAGGACAATATTGCCCAGGTAGATTTCCTGTATAGGTCAAGTTATATTGAGGAGAAATGATAAAATCCCAATCTAACTTTCCCCAATAACCTACAGAATTCTCTAACACAATACTATAAATATCTCCTGCTATCAAATCGTTGGGAAGTGTAAAGTTTGTCACCGGTATTACACCAACATTTTGATAAGTTTGAAATATTACGGCAGGTATGGATGGATTTGATAAATTCACCAACTTTAAAGTCACCGTAGTATTATTATATTGATTGGAAGCTGCATATGCACAGTTATAATAGTTTATCTGCGATAAAGTGAACTGACCTCCAGAACAAAAACTATTTAAACCAACAGAAGAGAACTGACTCCCTGTTCCATAACTTAATCCTGTACCGGAGGTTGAGTAAGATGCTCCATTGTAATAAAACAATCCGCTTACTGATTGAGATATAGCACCATCAATATTAAACTCCATTTTCACACGATACTCACCAACTGGTATTTGAATCGCTGTATTCAACTCAACAACACCGTTAAAAGAACCAACAGTTCCATTATACAACTCATAAACTGGATAATTTCCTGATGTGAAATTATTAGAAAGCAAAACTTTCATCTGAATAGAGGATGGATTGCTTTGACATGAGGTTACAGCATACTGCAAATAATGAGGTATTCCAGAACAGTATAAAAAGGCATTCATAAAACTATTATCGATTACTGAATTACCAACAGAAATTGCATATGTAGCATACACAGCTCCCGTCTCTAACGAAGTTTTCACTCTTAAAAAATAATTACCAGATACAACATTGCTGGGAATGTTCATGGTCAATGAACCATTGGCAGATGTTGAGGCAAGCGATCCAACATTATAAATTGTAGAGGAAAAGTCACTCACGCTACAAATTTGCGCAGTGAATACATTACCTGTAAGCAAAGTACATCCCGTATACTGATAATCAACAGTATAATTGCTACCAGTACAATAATTTGAAGAAAGTCCTGAAATTATATTTGTTTTCCTTCCAACAAACAAGTTGTACATAGAGGATACCCTCGCAGGATTGGAACTTGTAACTCGCACATAATAATTCAAGCCCGGCGTCACGCCGGCAGGAAATGCAAACGTATGATTAGCTGAAGCCGCAGTGGTGGTATACGTGGCCAATACAACTGGGTTGGTAAATTCACCATTGGCGTTGCTTAGCTCGTACTTAATTTGATTACCCGCACCAAAAGTACAGCTGTTTCCGTTAGAATAACCCAAGGTTATAGACTGACCAGGGCAAATTTCGCTTGTAGCCAAATTCAAATACAAAGGTGAACATCCTACAGAAATAGAATAATAATTAGCACTGTTTGCTACAGGATTGGTTCCAATAACTCTGACATAATAATTACCCACATAACCTGCAGGTATTGTACACGAAATAGTTCCTGTATTGGCCGTGGATGTCAAAGAACCAATTATCACAGGAGTCGCAAAATCCGAAGTTGCACTAATTTGTACCCGATAAATATTTCCTGAAACTGCTGCCAATGGGCAATTACCCGTCTTTACAAAAGGTACTGTCATCACTCCTCCTGGACACCTTGACCCTCCAATGCCTACATTCCAAATATCTATATCCATAAGTGTGGTTCTGGTTATCACTTCAACTGTTTGAACGTCAGCGTATACTTGTTGCGGCAATGAGCTTATAATTCTAAAGTCATAATAACCCGGCAACCAGGTTCCTGGTATAGTATAGGAAATTGAACCTGTCAATGCCGTTGATGTCAATGTTGCAGCATTTACCCAAGATGATGTTGATGAATTGTAGTACTGCATAGTAAAGACATTACCCGTTCCTATGGTACAACCACTGGCTGTATAATTGAGTGTATATGGTAATCCGATACAAGCACTCGAATTTGCGCTAATCACAATACTTGAAAGCCCAACGGACTTACTTACACTATTACTAACAGCAACTGGATTTGTGGAAACAACCCTAAAGTTGTAATTGTAACTCGCTGGAGTATTTATTGGTAGATTAAACGTAATACTACCATTGGGATCAGATGAAGTCAATGAACCCACTACGGTAGGATTCGCAAAACTACCGTTTGCATTACTCATTTCAACATTAAAAACATTACCAATCCCGAATGCGTTGGGGCATGACGAGCCAATACTGTAATTTAATGTTTGAGTCCCTGGACAAAGGGTTGAACTACCATCTACCGTGATAACCATTTGACCCACACTTCCAATCGTAAACCCTGATAGAACCTGCCAAGTACCCGTATTCACTCCACTGGGAACTACACGCAGCGCATACAAATTTGAAGGTTGTAATCCCGAAGGCAGTGAGAACTCAACCGTTCCCGTATTACTCTGAGAGGACAATATGCCTAATATAATGGGGGATGAAAAAGATCCATTTTCATTACTGAATTGAACCTGAAATTGATTTGAGCTGGGCAAATCACAACCTTTAAATTCGTAGGTGATGGAGTAGTATTCTCCATAACAAAGCGGCAAAGTATTAATATTGGCTATACTTGTAGAATTGCCTACTTGCAACCCTGCAAAATTTTGAAAATAGTCTTGTCCGTTGAATGAAAGTTGAGCACTTAAAATATAATCTTGTGCCACTGGCGCATTGGTTGGGACGGTAATAGACAACACACCGTTCAACAATTGGCTTGTACCTACAATCTCATTGTAGCCCTGTGTGTTGGATTGTAGACGTAACGTCCAATTGATACCGCTCAGCGGGACACAATCCGAAAACGTGTAATTAAAACTGTAGCTTTCTCCATTACAAAATACGCCATCACCACTAGATTCTGATGAGGTAAAATCAACGTTAAAAATACTCTTGATGTTTATATCAACAGCGTTTGAAACTGAGGAATCAGACTGACGACGTAACCTTACTTTATAATTGGAGTTGGGGGTCAACGATGAAGGAACTGTAATTTGAACATTACTTTGACCGCTTGTCAAGTTCAAAGATTGATCGGAATAAACAGGAGAGGTAAATAAGCCTGAGGCATTGCTCCATTGCACATCAAAAAGTTCAGAATTTCCAGAAAGCGAACCTACCAATGTGTAATTTAAACTAAACTGATCATTTGGACATTGAGCCAAAATAGTAGGTTGAGAGAGTTCAATGAAAACTTGGTTTGGAGATAAAACTTTATACACCTCTATTTCACCTATATCATTGAGGTAATTTGAAATGGATGTTTCGCCAGTCGCTCCAAACAAACTCGCCTTGCATAACTCGTAATCTTGAGAACAATAGGAGGTCATGTTTCCAACATTAATATAGCTCATGTTAGAAGTTGTCTCAAATCCATTGGTGAAAGTTGGACCTAATGTGTTGCCGATTTGTGTTTGAGCATTATTTTGACCAGAAGTTTGATAATCAAACTTCACATTACTATTCAAGTTAAATAAAAATGACCCTACACCTCCTGAATATGATGTTGTCTGATATTGGTAATAACCTCCATAATAGCTGTATCCATTTTGCCAAGTGCCCGTCCACATCCAATCACCATTTCCGTACCCACCAAAAACAACGTTATTTTGTGCATTTCTTATTAATACAATGGTTGGACCATGACCATCACATCGCTCATGAAAAACACTTGAGCTTGCTCCATGTATTGATTTCCTGTAAAGTAAAACACCATGATAACCTGTGCCTAACCATCCTTCAATTGTTTGCTCGTCATCTTCATCCTTAAGAACTGAGTTCGGAAGAATTTGAGACATAACATTAAACGAAATAAGCACCATCAATAACAAGATGACATTTGACTGATAAAGTTTTCTTTTCATAAATAATTTATTACGACGAAAAAATGCTAAAAATCTGAAAATTTCAATTGTGAAAATTCATGATAAAGCCTGAACCACACAATACTCCTTTAGTACTAATTTTCATCACAAGAAAAACCGCGCCACTTTGCAGATCTACCATCTTTCGAACCAAACCTACAAATCCCTATCTCCCACTTTAAAAATTATGCTTCATGAATAAAACAGAAAATCCTTTTGATAGTTGGCACCAAACATGTGCCGAAATCAGAATACACCTAAGGATTTTAGAAAAGATAAACTTCGAAAAAACAAAAGTTCAATCCCGAAAAATCATGGTTTTTACAAAAATAAAATACCTTCAAATAGTAAGAACCTATTCCGATACTTCTGATAGAGAAAACCGAATATCGTAATCAAAAGCGTATCCAACATCAACTCTCACACCACTCCACAATTTAATTCTATCTGAGATACTCTCTAACCCCACCCCACTTGAATCAATAGACAGCAATTCTTTGCGGCCAGATGCCATATCCTTTTCTTTCCAAGAAAATATCAAATCTTCATTCACAAATCCCAATTCAAACACTACACTTTTTGCCTTGGAATATTTGTATGTATTATTACAAATTTCCATAAACAACAAAAAAAAGTCTCTTTTGAATTTGTCTTTAAACACAATTTCTGAATTTAAAGTAAGATCCACTGAAATTTGAATATCCCTTTTCGCCAATGTTCCTCTTGCATGATCTACAAGATCCTTTAGCATCAAATCAAATGCTTGATTCTGATTTAATTGCCATATAACCCTTCTAATACCATCTGACACTGAATCCAAATCATCTGAAACCTCTTTCATTACAACGTTCATAGCACTTGATTTCATGAGCAAAGACTGTACTTTCATCCTTGCACCAAATAATACGGATCCGACACCATCGTGCAAATCCCTTCCAATTCTTTTACGCTCTTGATCCACCAGCCTCAACTCCTGACCCTTTAATCGAGCCTCGGTACTCACCAATGCCAATTTCAGTTCTAAACTATCTTGTCTGTATTGCTTAAAACGAAAAGCGATGGCTATAAAAACCAGCAAAACCTCTATGACAATAAACAATTGGAGATTACTGGGAATCGTAGTCCTAAAAAACAACAAACCTGTAATCCAACCATTGACATTCAATGTATATTCTATGGCACCTAGAAAGAGAATACTCACGGCTACTAGAAACAAAAGCCCATGCTTACTTCCCTTTCGCATATTGTAAAATGTTAAAACTATCAGGGAAATCATTGAAATAAGCCCTAAAATTGAAAGCACCCTAAACAATAATATTTTCAACCATGTGGAATCATCATGAAAATAAAAAATAATTAAAGAAGATACGATCAATACAAAGTGTGATGAGATCATCATTCTACTGTACCATCGAATTCGACTGAACTGATCTTTATCCAAAACAAAAACTTGTAGTAATTTAAACAGCAACATATACGTGGTGCCTGTCGAAATATATCGAGATACGTTTGAGAAAAATGGAGAGTTGGGATAAAAAAACTGAAAATCTAACCCGTCGTAAGCAAAAATTAATAACAAATTAGAAAATGCATATATACTGTACCAAAGATGCGTGACATCCTTTATACTAACATATAGAAACAAGTTCAATAAAATGGACAATAAAATGATACCTGAAAAAATACCAAAAGTCAGATACACACCTATTTCCATCGCATGAAAATCATCTGCGCCTCGTAAATCAAATGCGCAAAAAAAATTCTCATTTCTTTTATCCAACTCCATCAAAACTTCCACTTTCTCCCCAGGATTGAGAGTCATGGGAAAGGTGAAATTACAAAATGAATACGCTCTCATTTCAAAGGGATAACGATCTCCAGTAATACATGAATCCACTTTTCCTTGATGAAATAAATAAAACCGAATACTATTGATGGCAGAATTTTTTAAAGTAAAAAATATCTCTTGACTTGACGAAAAATCATTTTTCAATGAAAATTTTATCCAATGAAAATTAGAAGAAGGCCCCTTGTTCAAAGCGGTGCTATTCAGCGAAGTAAATTCAAGTGAACCAAGAACATCATAAACATTCAACTTTTGGGAACAGGATGCATGTTCATAGGCTTCCACCAATGAAAAAAAATGATAATTGTCTTCAGATGACTCGCTGAAAGAAATAATTTTTGAAGCTCCCGCAATCGAAGCCCATAAAAAACACACTATTGAAAAAAAATACCGCATTTTTTCAAATGTAACCACTGTAATTGTCATCAATGAAAACATTAAGAAAAATCATGAAAAATCATGGTATTTCCACTCAAATTCTTCAAAGAAAAAATTAGAAATTTACCGAGATGAAATGGAAGATTTGTTTGGTAGATGACCACGCTGTTGTTAGATCCGGTTTAAAGTCATTGATAAAAAATATTGAATACGCAGAATGCACATGGGAGTTTCAAGACGGTGAGGAACTCATCAATCTCATCCATCAAGGAATAATTCCTGATATTATCGTTCTCGATTTGTCCATGCCCAAAACGGATGGTCATACAACCATTGAATTCTTAAACAAAGAAAATCTACTAGATCGACTGATCATACTATCGTTTGACATCAGTTCAAATGATCTCCTGCGTTACAGAGAAATGGGAATTTCATGGATACTCTCTAAATCGGTCAACGCACAAGAAATTCAAAATGCCATTGAACACCTGATTTTTCAGCAATCTGCCAACACCCCTATTCTCAATAACATTCATATTACTCCCCGAGAACTTCAATTCATTCGACTTATCTGTTCCGAAGAAGAATATACCTATGAACAAATAGCGGATATCATGGGGGTTCACGTCAGAACAGTGGACTCATTTAGAAAATCACTATTCCAAAAGTTAAAAATCAAATCTAAAACAGGTCTTGTATTGTATGCTCTCAAAAATAATTTAAACTAAACCCCCATCTCTCGACAGGGGTTTTGTTCTTTCTACTTAACCTTACTAACTTATTATCTATCTCGATACTACCATCCTGATGGATTGAATCTGAGCGCCATTCTTGATGGTCATCTGATACAACCCACTGCTCAACGACTCTTGGAACGTAATCACCTGTTGGAAGTAATCTCCATCGATGTTCTTGGTCAGTTGTTCTATTTGTCTTCCCATTGCATCTGTAATGGTAATGATGGTCTCTCCCTCCATTCCGTTGATGTTTAAAACAACACGTTCTCCACCGTTGGGGTTGGGGTAAAGTTCTATGTGAAAGAAACTTTGTTCGTCTGCACCAGCTCTTTCATTTTCATTCTCATTCCCATTGTCATTCCCATCAATAATGGGAGCTCCCGCAAATCCATACGTGCGCATGCACTGCGTGGTGCCATAGTTGCTCTGTGTCTGTTGGTCAACATGCAGCGATGAGATGCTAACGTTGTATTGCTGGTTATTGGATATCCCCGGGATGGTGCTCATGGCCAACACCCTTGATCCTCCTATTGGTCCGTTCACCGTCTGAGGCAAGCCTGCCGTGGGCGCGCTCATCGTGAGTTCCCAAATGTACCTTGTGGTTCCGCATACACTCCTATTGGTGGCCAAAGATCCAGTCGTGGAGCTCTTGTAAACTGGACATCTATCCGTTGTTCTTAAATTCAAATCAGCTTCTGCATTCAGCGTAAAAACTCCAGGTGTGATACCATATCCAACAACCTGCTCTGTATTACCATAAGCATCTTTAAGCGCATAATGTGCATCCACCTTTATCGAATGTTGGACAGGAATATTGTTGATGTTAGCGCCTACCAATTTACCCAGTTGCACCACCGTAGATGCCACACTCGTTGTTGCAGGGGCTGTAGAATAAATCCAGTAAGGTTCGTTTTGGGCTACGTTGCCATTCCACAGATTAAAAGTATAATACGATGCTCCTGGCTTGTATTTACACTTGAAATTCTGACATGTGCTGCTGTAGGTATTTGTATAGTTGGTATACGCACCAATGTCCATCGCACTACCTCTGAGGTATGCAATCTTCATTGTCGCTGGTCCAAAAGTATTGTTCACGTTTCTCACGCAGATCCAGTATGTTGAACCAACTTCCAATTGATCGTAATACAAGATCTCATTTCCTCCGTCTGTAGAGATTCCCAAATTGGTTGGTGTGACATCATTTTCAATATCCAATGGAATCAACGCTTCTCCTGTCGTTGTTGTATAATCGTACAACGAAACATCCAAGTCGTCATCTGCATTTGTGGCACCATTCAATTGGATTCTAATCGCATTGGATTGGGCGGTAAACTGGAACCAAATATCTGCTCCAGGTCCAGGAGACTCAATATTGTCTGTTCCCGAGGTAAAGTGAAGATTAAAAGTCGTTTGCGTTCCTGTGCCGTAGTTGCCGATAGAAAGAACATTGGTCACCGTTAAATCCCCCGTGCTTGGACAAATCAAATCTGAGCCAGAACAGTCCTCATCAATGCCATTGCCGCAGATTTCTGTGGCGCCTGGTTTGATGGCTGCGTTGTTATTGTTGCAATCGGTGTTGTTGGTGACATAGGTTGCACCAGGCGATTGACACGCGTTGTTTGCTGTGCCTGCACCGTATGTATCTCCATCTAAGTCGTTGTAATAATCGACAAAAGACAATCCGTTGTCTACCGTTCCATCGCAGTCGTCATCGAAGTTGTTGCAGGTCTCTGACGCTCCTGGATTGATGGCTGAATTGTTATCCACGCAATCCGTGTTATTGGTAACGTAGCCAAAAGGAATTTCACAATAAATAAACTCCGTTGAGGGGTCTCCATAAGTATCGCCATCAGCATCTTCATAAGAATAATAAATCGATGGAATCACTGTGAAAAGATCATTGCTTATGGCTGAACCACTTGAGGTAATAACAGTGATATTACCCGTCTGACCATTGCCCAACATCACAACTATTTCAGTTGCTGATGAAGACATGATACCTCCACTGGTTACACCTCCTATCTGAACCTCAATTACATCAGAAAGGTTGGTTCCTGAAATCGTAATCAAAGAAGAAATCGCACAAGCTTCGCTTGGACTAAAACCCAATACAGTTGGCGAATTTGAGCAAGATAAATCAGCTCCTGAGCAATCTTCATCAATGCCATTGCCGCAGATTTCTGTAGCGCCTGTATTGATAGATGCATTGTTATCATTACAATCTGTGTCATTCGTAACATAAGCAGCACCTGGGGATTGACAAGCGTTGTTTGCTGTGCCTGCACCGTACGTATCACTGTCTAGGTCGTTGTAATAATTGACAAAGCTTAATCCGTTGTCTATTGTTCCATCGCAGTCGTCGTCGAGGTTGTTGCAGGTCTCAGTAACTGGAACGCAATTGTTTACAGTAATGGCACGACCTTCATAATGTGTCCATTTGCCATTTGCGTCTTTAACACGAACATACAAAGTATGTTCACCGACTGCAATGCTCGTTAGCGTCAAGTCCATTGTTAAGTCGATATTTGTACCTGGTGTAACATTAAATGAATAACCATTGTCTATGCCTGGATCTGTATCCACGAACCACTCCCCTGAAACTATTTGCGGCTCAGCAATGTTATTTTGTATGGGGAAAACATAAAACAAACGAGACTCATAATGACTCCATTTGCCCGCTTGGTTCTTCATTCGGACACACAATTTGTGCGCGCCCTCAGTGACATTATTCAAAACGATGGGTAAATTTTGATCGACATTTGCTGTTGAAGCAGATAGTAAAAAAGAAGTGCCATTCCCAACTCCGGGATCGGTATCAAGAAACCACTCACCTGCAATTAAATTGGAACTTGTGTTTGTAACAATTGGAAAAACGTAAAACAAACGTGATTCGTAATGACTCCACTTTCCCAAATTGTTTTTCACTCTCCAACCCAACTTGTGTGCTCCAGCTGAGACATTGTTAAGACCAATAGATATGGGCATTTCTACTGAAGCAGCACTTGGGATGGCTATAAAATTACCCATACCAACACCAGGATCAGTATCAATAAAATACTCTGCCCCGATAATATTTTGCGCCATTGTATTATGATACAATGTCAAAGCGAAAAATAATAAAAACAAAAATTCCTTCTTCATTATTCCTGTGATTTAGCCTTTATTTGAATATTCAATTGCCCTGAAGGACTTACAATAGGAGTAGACACGCTGAGATGCTGTAAAACGGGCAATTGCTTGGGAGGTGCGTAATAACGAAAACGTTCGTCCAAATTGGATGATACGTAATCCACCCATGGGAAAGCACCGCCATAGATGCCCACATCCGTTCCATCCGTTCCAAAATTGATACCCATCGTTCCTGGAGTCAAATGAAAATTTGGAAAAGGACCTAAATCCGAGTATGAAGAATTCCAAACTTGCTCAGTTCCATTGGAAGCATCATAAATGGTTGAAATCGACATCGCACCAGCGTTGAATAAACAATTGGTCACAGTAAATCCACCATTATTCATGATATCCGTTTTAAAAACATTGTTCACCAAAAAACTCTGAGGAGCCAAAAAATTTACGTTTCCAAAATGCGCTGTGTAGGTTTCAAAATGATTGTTTAATACTTGCGCACCAGCCACTGTAAATATGGTGCCTACTACAGTATTATTGACAAAAACATTATTCTCGCTGTTAACACAACCACAGGCATCAATCATTCCACAATCGCGAATAATATTGTTGGCAAACAAACATCCACGCACAATACCTGAGTCTATGCGATAAATAATATTATTGATGAATGTAACATTCTCATGGATTCCGTGTTGGATGCCCGATCCTAAAAAGCCTATATACAAATGTCTGATATCGCAACGTTCAATATTCACATTGCTTACTCCATACAATCCTGTACTATAAGCTGATGTGGGACAATTACAGAAATTTGAACTGACCCCAAAATTCAATTGCAATATTCTACACCCATAAATTTTTGATCCACTTGCATTGGTCTCTCCGTTAATACTGTAGTTCAAATTCACTCCATCGAGAATAGTTCTAAACTGATTCTGCTGATCAGGCAATGAACCCTCACCAAAAATAACAATGGGACGCACAACAGTTACCACTGGATAAGCGGTTGCCGATGCGTGAACATAGATGGTATCATTGGCTGCGCTGGCATCTATGGCCACTTGCAAGTCAGTATATTGCCCAGCTGCCCCAGATGAATTATTCACAGTTCGAATGGTTGCATTGGCATATAAAGCAACAAAAATAAAAAGGAAAAACGAAAGATTTTTTTTCATATTCTTTGGTATAAATTAATTCTGAGATTTGGCCTTGAACTGAAAATTCAAAGTGCCATTGGGAGTTGTATTGGGAGTCAAAATATTCAACTCGGTTAAAACAGGCAACTGACTGGGTGCTGCAAAATAACGGAAACGTTCATCCGTTGAAACCTCATCTACCCAGGGAGAGACACCTCCGTATATTCCTACGTCTGTTCCATCCGACGCATAACCCACACCAGCTGTTGAGGAATTGAAATGCAAATTCCAATAAGGTCCGGGGGCCCAATAGGTAGTTGTTATTACTTCTGAACCATTTGGCTTCCCTTGGATCACCTGGGTACCCGTTACAAATTGATTCTCTCCAAATGTACTCGTGATTTGCGCATTGGTTTGGGTTGACAAAGGCATGCTAAACACATTGCGGTGAAAATAAGCGTAAGAGTAGGCGGTTACAAATGTTTGACTAGAAGAATATTGTCCAGAAATGTCAAATAAATTGTCAACGATATTGGACCCAGGAAAAGATATACTATTGATGAAACAAGTATTATGACTGAAATTATTCCCACTTCCGTACTGAATAGTTCCTCCTTGAAAACCATTCATGACAATGTTATTGTAAAAATTACAATTGTACAATGCTGACCCACCTGAAGGATTGCCGGAAACTGTATTTAAAATATTATTTTTAAAAACCAAATTGAATTGGGCACCACTTGCCAAAGTAGTTGTGTTGATGTAATTCCTTTCAAAGTGCAGATTGCTCACGTTATAATACGGCGCAGATTGCCCGGGTGGAACACAAGATGTGCATGAGCCAACACCGTAGGAAGTCCCTCCAATATTCAATGTATTAATGTACAATCCATAAATTTTCGATCCTCCAGCATTAGTAGTGTTTCCGGATGAAAAGGTTAATATTAGTGCTTGTATACTACTTGTCTTTTGCTCCTGTTGATTGGGAAGCGCTCCTTCTCCAAAAATTACCAAAGGAAAGGTCAATGTAGCAGCAGGATAAGTTGCCAAAGATGCCTGCACATAAATGGTGTCATTGGGAGAACTTGCATCAATGGCAGCCTGGACTGTTGTAAAACTAGTAGGTGAGGCGAATTGACTATCTACTATTCTGATGGTAGCATTTGCTACCTGTGCAACCATATACATTACGGTCCATAACAATACTTTCTTCATCGCAATTAGATTTACTCCAAAAATGATGGATACCTACTAAATAAAAAATACTCCAAAAGGAGTAATTTATATAAAACAAAAACCCCCATCTCTCGACAGGGGTTTTATCAAAATGTATTTTTAATCTTAACGATTCACCACCATACGCATGGTTTGGCTTTGTTGTCCATTGGTCAATTCTACCAAATACAATCCATTGCTCAATACTTGCTCAAAGTTGATGTTGGTGGTCAATGACCCCTCTACCATCCATTGATTGCGTTGAATCAATTTTCCTGTAGCATCTGTGATGTTCACTTGCAACACACCTTCCATTCCGTTGACATTTAAAACAACATCGTTTCCGGCATTGGGGTTGGGGTAAATGCTGCTGGTAACACCATTGAATGAACGCTCAGAAACAATTCCTCCATCCTCAAGGGTTGGCATTCCTGCTGCACCAAAGGTTCTAACACAACTGGTAGTGCTGAAAGCCGATTGCGTTGCATCTGCATGAACTGAACGAATCTTCACATCATACGTTTGCCCAGTAGCGATACCATCCACTAACGACAAAGCCAAATTCCTAGATCCTCCTAAAGGTCCATTCTCCAAAATAGGTAGACCAGAAATAGGCGTCAATTGTGTAAACTCCCATTGGTATTGTGACGTACCACATACGGAACGATTGGTAGCCACACTTCCTGTTGTTGGGCTCTTGTAAGTTGGACATGCATCGGCAGTACGAACAAACAAGGGCTGCTCTGGACTCATGGTGAATGAAGAAACAACTGTTCCGTTGGCCGTCATGGGAACTGAATTTCCAAAGGCATCCTTTAAGTTGTAATTTACGTCAACAGTGACATAAACTGTAGTTGTACTGCTGCCCAAATTGGCGGGTGCAATTTTTCCCAATTGACATACAGTAGAAGCTACTGTAGTTCCTGTATTTGGAATAGCATATTGCCAAGCTGGAGAACCTGAAACATCTGTACTTGCCCAACGCTTGATGGTGTAACCCGTTGCATTGGCACGGAATTTCACTTTAAAGTTTTGACAAGTTGATGTAAAATTATTGGTGAATCCGGTGTAAGCACCAATGTCCGTTTGACTACCATTCAAGTAGGAAATCACCATGTTATTGATGCCCGGTGTAGCATTGGTGTTTCTGATACAAATAAAATAAGGTTGACCAGGTGTTAATCCATCGTACAACAATGTTTCACTTCCACCATCTGCTGCCAAGCCCTGCGCACCAGGGTGCACATCATTCTCTTGAACCAAAGGAATCATGGCGCCTACTGCAGCAGGACCTTCATAGATAGAAATTTCATTGTCATCACCTGCTGTGGTAGATCCACTCAATGCAATGCGAATGGCATTGGCACTGGCAGTGAAGCTATACCAACGATCGTTACCTGCGCCAGTATTTTGTGGAGAATCACCTGCCGTTACCAAGTTCACGGAGGTAGTGCTCTGAGAACCTGTTCCAAATTGACCAATGTTGGCCACTGCAACTGCATAGGCTGGACCTACTACTGGACAAACCAAATCACCATTCAAACAGTCGTCATCGATTCCGTTGCCGCAAACCTCTTCTCCTTCAGGATTGACAAAATCATTTTCATCGTCGCAATCCAATGCATTGGTAACATAACCCGCACCTGGAGACTGACATGCCACGGTAGCTGCCCCAGAACCGTAACCATCACCGTCTAAATCTGAATAATAACTGTTGGTGGCAAAACCTTCGTCTGTTGCGTCATCACAATTATCATCTTGACCATTACAAACCTCTGTTGCATCAGGTGAAATAGCCGCTGTGTTGTCGTTGCAATCCAATGAATTGGTTACGTATCCCGCAGGCTGAGTAGCCGCCAAAAGTGGAGCAAACTCATTTCCATAACCATCACCATCTACGTCAGCATAGTACGTATTTTGTGCGAAAGCAAATGCACCCGTAGTGCGGTCGAAAGAAATATTGTAGCTACCAGCAGTAATATTGAAGTTTCCACCATTGGGAACAGCAATACCAGAAGCGGCAAATACGCCTCCGTAATTCAACACCCATGAATTGTTCACACGGAACTTCAATGGTCCATTGTTCAACGTATAATTATTCAAAGTAAATGTAACCCCTCCATCTGTTGATGTCATTGGAATGTCCGTAGACCAACCTGAAGCCGCGTCACCAATGATAGAAACCGTAGACTGAACAAAGTTGTAGGTTTTGGGTGTCGTGTTGTTCACAAAAGTAACTGTGTAATATCCAGTTGTAGATGGGATATTATCTCCATTTTGCACTGCGTCACCAGAAGGGAATGTTGTTCCTCCCCAATTGGTATCCCAAGCATCATTCAAACGGAATTTTAAACCACCTGCAGTAAAATGATAATCAGATAATGTGTAAGTAATGCCATCAGGTGTCACCAACGGAACACTGGCTGCCCAACTATTAAAGTTGCCAATCAAACCAATGTTGTCATAATTGGTGGCCACCAAAGTAAAGGTGTAAGCACCAGTGTTTCTGTTGAAAGTAATATCATAGGTACCTGGAGAAGTTGGAATATTATCTCCGCCCAAAGTACCAGTACCGTTAGGCCAAGCGGTGCTTCCCCAACTGGTTGACCATGCGCTGTTGGCACGGAATTTCACATAACCCGTTGACAAAAATTGGTTGGTCAATGTGTAGTTGTTTCCGCCGTCGGTAGAAGTCATCTGAATATCTGTTCCCCAACCTGAGGCTCCATCGCCAATCAATGAGATGGGAGTGTAAGCAAAGTTGTAGGCAAAGGTTGATGCATTGAATGTAATATTATAATGACCCGCTACAGCTGGAATCATTGTTGTGCTGCCTGCAGTTCCTGTTCCAGCAGGAAAATCAGCACTTGAATAATTGGTATTGTTGGTATAAAAAGCAATATCACCAGCCACCAATTCCTGATCGGTCAAAGAGTAATTGGTATTATCTGTAGTAATCATTTGGATAGCAGCACCGGTATTATTAGCCGTACCATTGATGGTAACGATACCCGCATTGGGATCTTGGAAAGCAAAGGCACCTGTTACTCGGTTAAAAGTAACATTGTAAGTTCCAGCAGTCGTTGGAATATTTGGACCTCCACTTGAAGCAACACCAGCAGGAAAAGAGGTACTTCCCCAACTTGTTCCCCAATCACCGGTCTTTCTGAATTTCACCTCACCATTGGTCAAAGTGATTCCGTTATAGGTATAATTCACTCCGTTGGTGGTGGTCATGTTTAAATCTGTAGTCCAACCCGCAGCGCCGCTACCAATGATGGATACAGACATGGTGTTGAATGCATAAGCCAAAGTATTGATATTGAAACTCACATCATATCTTCCTGCAGTAACAGGGATATTAGGACCACCTACTGAAGCAGTTCCTGATGGGAAAGCTGCGTCACCCCAACTGTTGCTCCAAGCATTGTCTTGTCTAAATTTCACATCTCCGGCAGGGAAAGTGTAATCGTATTTATAATAGGTCACTCCGTCCGTAGAAGTCATTGCAATATCTGGATCACTGCCCCAATTGGTCAATTCTCCTACGATACCAATATTCAATGTAGAAACTGTTGTATTAAAAGAATACGCCAAGGTGCTCAGATTGAAACTGATATTGTAAGTACCGGCAGGAACAGAAATGTCTGATCCACCTGGTGCTCCTGTTCCAGAAGGAAAAGAGCCTCCCCAATTGGTGGCCCAATTGGAATCTTGCCTAAACTTCAGCACAGCATTGGATGCAAAAGTGTAGTTGTTAAGCGTGAATGAAACGTTGTCTGTGGTGTTCATCGCAACGTCAGGGCTTGAACCCCAACCCGTGAAATCACCCACCAATCCAATGCTTTGCGCATTGAGCCCTCCCGAGAAAAGAAGAGCCAATAAAAGCGTCCAAATCCAGGACTTTTTATTTGTTCTCATGTTAAATAGGTTTTGTTTAGTTAACACGAATATAATAAAAAGTGTAAAACACACACTAAGATTGTGTTAAAAATACACTTTGTCCGAATGAAAAGAAAAATGGCCGCTTTAATAGCGGCCATTTTCATATTATTTTGAGAAAACTATTGGGCAATCACCCAACGTTGCCTTTGACCATTGACCTCTACAACATAAATGCCGTTGGCCAAATCCAATGGTTTGCTTTCCCATATTTGTCCGTCCATGTTTTCTGTTTGAGCGGCAACCAATTTGCCCGATAGATCCCAAACTTTCATGTTCAAATCACGCTCTGAACTGGTCTTCCATACCAAAGTAAACTGTCCATTGGCGGAAGGATTGGGATAAATGGCAAAATCATTTTCCGTTTGATTCAACAGCGCAGCAACGGCCTCTTCTGTATCCAACATGGCCATGCCTGTTCCTGAAGTGCGCAAACATTGTGTTGTTCCCCATTCGCCAAACAAACCTGAACTGTGTTGTGCACGAACACGAACATTGTATGTTCTGCCTGCAGCAATACCAGGTACATTGTTCAAGAACAACACGGCACTGTACAATCCTCCCAATACTGTCACTGGAGCACCAGCGGTTGGTAAAGTTTGCGTAAACTCCCATTGATAACGTTGAGCACCGCAAACGGTTCTATCAACACTGACACTGCTGCTGATGGCTTTGTAGGTGGGACAGCGATCCGCGGAGCGCAAAGAAATGGTGGCCTCACTGTTCAACGTAGTCTGACACGCCGTAGTGCCAGGAGCAATCACACTCTCACTGTTTCCTGCTGCATCCGTCATGGCGTAAACCACTCCTACTTTCATTCCATAAACGATGGCCGTTCCGGTATTGTTCACTGGCAATATCATTCCCAAACGAGACACAACACTATTCGAAGTGGTTGTCGTATAAGACCACGGAGTAATGGTCAATGGGAGTGCATTTTGAGTGGCACTTTCTACAGCAAAAGTGTACTGAGCAGCATTGGCTCTGTATGCCGCCTTGAAGGCCGTACAAACAGTATTGTAAATCCCTGTATTGTTACTGTAATAGTGATCACAAGTACTTCCTACAAAGTGATTAAAACACATCTTCGCACTGGGATTATTGGCACCAGAGAAGTGTCTACAAGCTACATAATAAGTTGTACCAATATTCAACTCGTCATTGTACAAGATTTGATTCCCAGTGGTTACTTCATGCTCTGTATCCAACAACACCATGCAATTGCCCTGTTGAACATACAACTCAATGGCATTGTCTCCATAGGCAGCACTCAATCCAGCTCGGAATGAAGTGTGCTGAGCTGTGAATGCATACCAAAGATCAGTACCTGTACCCGCTGTGATGGGCGAATCCGACCCGATTGAAAAATCAGCTGCTTTCAAACCATTTCCGGTACACGTTGGATAAGCATTGGTAATGGCCGTTACCGCTTGAATGCTTCCTGGAGAAACACCCTCATCTACTTGACCATTACAGTTATCATCCAAGTTATTGCACGCCTCCAATTGTGTAGGATATACGGTGGCATTGTCATCTTGACAATCCCCGGACTGGGATACCCAAGCAGGATTGGTCACTACAGCACAGGTATTTTCCATGAACTGGTCTCCAAATCCATCACCATCATTGTCCAAATAGTAATCTACATACTCTATTCCATTGTCGACTACTCCATCACAATCGTCATCCAATTGATTACAGGTCTCAGGTTGTGCAGCAACACAACTTCCATCGTTATCCGTCGCCTCAGGATTGAAATTACATGCACTTGGATTGGTGCAACCCAAAATTTCAAACGCATCACAAACGCCATCACCATCTTGGTCATTCAAACAATTGCCATCGCAATCATAACCTTGATCAGGATAAGTACAATTGGCATCATCTGTTGCAGTGGCATCGTAGTTACAAGCGGCCTCATCCATGCAACCTGCCACTTCAAATGGATCACAAACACCATCGTTATCTGTATCCACTAGGCACGTGCCTTGACAATCGTATCCTGTCTCGGGATAAATACAACCAGCGTTGTCCGTAGCATCCGGATTGAAATTGCATGCATTATCGTCTGAACATCCGGCTATCTCCAATTCATTACAAATGCCATCGTTGTCTGTATCATTGATACAATTGCCTTGACAGTTGTAGTACAATTCAGGATACTGACAAGATTGGTCATTGGTGGTTGCAGCAGGATTGTAATTGCAAGCCTCTTGATCGGTACATCCCAAGACACTGCAATTCTCATCTATTGAACCTGAACAGTTATCATCAATACCGTTGGCACAAACTTCCGTTGCTTCAGGGTTAACGTTCGCGTTGCTGTCATCACAATCGTTTCCGGTTGATGAATAACCTGATGGCAAGGAACATTGAACACTGGTTACTGAAGTATTACCAAATCCATCACCATCTACATCTTGATAATAGGTAACGCCCTGATTCACTACAACAGTCACAGCATTGCTGTTGACAATCGTTGTCGAAGTACAAGCCGCATTGCTTGTCATCGTTACACTGATCACGTCATTGTTGGCAGGTGAAGTCAATGCATAGGTGGCAGACGTTGCACCGGTGATATTGACCCCATTCTTTTTCCATTGATACGTTGGCGTTGTTCCGCCGTTGGTGGGCGTTGCGGTAAAGGTCACCGTGCCTCCTGCACAAACCGTTGTGTTATCCGCTGAAACAGAGACGCTAGGTGTAACCGTTGCATTCACAGTCATGGTGATTGAATTGCTCGTTGCATTGGCACTGCTCACACAAGCAGCATTGCTCGATAATTGCAATGAAATAACATCTCCATTCGCCAAAGCATTGGTTGTATAAGAGGACAACGTTGCTCCACTGATGTTTACACCGTTCTTCTTCCATTGATACCCTGGGGCTGCTCCTCCGTTGGTAATGGCTGAAGTAAATTGAACCGAAGTACCCGCGCAGATGCTCGTTGTGCCAGCAGTAATCGATACCGTTGGAGTAACCGAATTGGTCACTGTTAACGTAACAGCGTTACTGTTGGATGTGTTGGTTGATTGGCAGCTGTTGTTGCTCGTCATTACCACTGTCATCACATCATTATTCGCTGGTGCTACCAATGCATACGTAGCCGATGTTGCGCCGTTGATGTTCACGCCATTCTTTTTCCACTGGTAGGTGGGAGTTGTTCCACCGTTGGTGGGAGTGGCAGTGAAGCTCACCGTAGTGCCTGAACAAACCGTTGTGGCATCCGCGACGATACTCACACTAGGAACAATGCTCGATGAAACCGTGATCGTAACATTATTGCTACTCGCGACGGTTGTCGAAGTACAAGCAGCATTGCTTGTCATCGTTACACTGATCACGTCATTGTTGGCAGGTGAAGTCAATGCATAGGTGGCAGACGTTGCACCGGTGATATTGACCCCATTCTTTTTCCATTGATACGTTGGCGTTGTTCCGCCGTTGGTGGGCGTTGCGGTAAAGGTCACCGTGCCTCCTGCACAAACCGTTGTGTTATCCGCTGAAACAGAGACGCTAGGTGTAACCGTTGCATTCACAGTCATGGTGATTGAATTGCTCGTTGCATTGGCACTGCTCACACAAGCAGCATTGCTCGATAATTGCAATGAAATAACATCTCCATTCGCCAAAGCATTGGTTGTATAAGAGGACAACGTTGCTCCACTGATGTTTACACCGTTCTTCTTCCATTGATACCCTGGGGCTGCTCCTCCGTTGGTAATGGCTGAAGTAAATTGAACCGAAGTACCCGCGCAGATGCTCGTTGTGCCAGCAGTAATCGATACCGTTGGAGTAACCGAATTGGTCACTGTTAACGTAACAGCGTTACTGTTGGATGTGTTGGTTGATTGGCAGCTGTTGTTGCTCGTCATTACCACTGTCATCACATCATTATTCGCTGGTGCTACCAATGCATACGTAGCCGATGTTGCGCCGTTGATGTTCACGCCATTCTTTTTCCACTGGTAGGTGGGAGTTGTTCCACCGTTGGTGGGAGTGGCTGTGAAGTTCACCGTAGTACCTGAACAAACCGTTGAGTTGTCAGCCGCAATACTGACCGAAGGTGTTACCGCATCACCCAAATTGATGGTTGTTGCATTAGAAGTCAATGTACATCCATTGGCAGAAACGGTGCATGTATAAACACCCGGTGAATCAGCAATGTAGGATGATTGCGTAGCACCATTGATGGCTACTCCATCCTTGTTCCACTGGAAAGTATATCCCGTACCAGTAGTTGCATTTAAAGTCAACACTTGACCCGTACACAAATTCTGCGTTCCACTTGGCGCAATGGCTGCTACAACGGTTGTACCGGTGGAAGTTACTGTTGTAACCGGCGAGGTAGAAACACAAGATCCACTGTTGACTGTAACCTGATAGTTACCGGGGGTGGTGGCCAAATAGGTTGATCCTGTCGCGCCTGATATGTTGGCGCCGTTCTTTTTCCATTGATAGGTGTTGGAAGGACTGGTTGGGGCGGTTAATGTCACACCATTGGGATTACAAACCGTACTCACTGTTCCAGAGGGGAAGATGGGGGCGGTTAGATAAAACGTTGTGGGTTGAGACATCTGCTGACAAGTAGTGGTGGTGTTGGTCACCAAAACTTTATAAGCACCTACTTCCGTTGGGAGGATGGTAGGTTGCGTAGACCCAGGAATCACAGCATCATTAAAATACCATTGATAAGTATAGTTGGGCGCCGTATTGACGTTCAAATAGACAGTGCTCGATTGACAAACCAATATCTCTCCCGTTGGATCAACGACTGCAGGCGGTAATTCATAGACATTGACATAGATACTATCAAACAAAAATTCATTGCCCAATTGAGCCGTCATGGAAAAATAACCACTGCCTTCAGGAACGAAGGTCACTGTATTTCCAACAGTACCATTTTCCCAAGTAACATTAAATCCTTGTGGACCAGCATAGGTCAGGGTAACAGGGAAAGTTGGGCATCGAGAAACTGTCTCGCCTTCGGTTATTAAATTAACAGCGGGGTTGGCACCGTTAAAGAAGATGGTTCGCTTAAATACAGGGCCCCATTTATTGGTACCATCTTTAGCCCTGATGTTAAATAACGTCGAACCACTTTGATTCTCCCAGGTTAAATGATTGCGCAATAAGGTTTCTACAGCGTTATCAAAGTTGCCATCAAATGCAACGATGATGGATCCGTTTCCTGCTCCTGGATCAAAGACACCAAAATAATATTCGGCAAAAGTAATATTGAGTGTACGACCATTGGGGGTTTCGTTTCTAAAAACCGTCTTTTTGAACAATGGGCCCCATTTGTTGGTCTCATCTTTAAATCGGATATTGAACAATGCTGAATTTCCTGTAATGGACCAAGCATAATCATCTGCAAATGCCTGTTCAATGGCGGCATTGTAATCCCCATCAAAGGCAAGAATCGCCGTTGCAGAACCTGCCCCAGGATCAAAAGTTCCAAAGAAAAACTCTGCTGCTTGAACCGTTAAATTTCTGAAAGATGGTGTTCCTTGAATAGACAATGTTTTCTTGAAAAGAGGTCCCCATTTATTGGTTTCATCCTTTGCGCGAACATTGAATAAGGTCAATCCATTGCTTAAATTCCAAGTAGTGTTACTGCTGATCGCTGTTTCAATCGCATCGGACCAATTGTCATCCAAAACCAAAAGATTGGTTCCGTTGCCTTGACCTGGATCAGTTGTACCAAAGAAAAATTCAGCAGATTGAATTTTACACAATCGCGGACTAGAAGGAACGCTTTGCACAGAAATGGTTTTCTTAAACAATGGACCCCACTTATTGCTTCCGTCTTTAGCACGAACATTGAACAAATGCAATCCTGGGGTTAAACTCCATGCTGTATTCAATGAAGTAGCCGCCTCAACAGCCTCACCCCAGTTGCCATCAAAGACAACCAATGGAGTAGCACTACCTTGGCCGGGATCTGTATTTCCAAAGAAGAATTCACCTTGTGTCACAGCAACATTGTTGGCTGTGGGCGTATTGCTCGTTAAAAAAATTACCTTTCTAAATCTCGGACCCCAATTGTTATTCACATCCTTTACGCGAACATTCAATAGCACAGGACTGGATAAGTTGGGGACTGTTTGGGCAGATGCAATAATGGATTCAATCACATCGCTGAAATTGCCATCTGTTGCTGTGAAAGCCGTTCCTGTTCCCGCTCCAGGGTCTATGGTTCCCCAAAAATATTCACCTGCAATAATACGCGTTTGCGCCACCGTTGATTGTGACAAGGTCATGCTTGAGGAATACACATAATCCCCTGTGTTGCTGCCGTTGTTATTAGCCGCCAATCCCGTAAAATAAAAATTCACATTGCCAGATGCAGGGGCCGTCCAAGAAAAGGTGAAAGTTTTTTGATTATTGGCCAAGCCTCCATTGGAGTTGTGGGTGATGTAATTCCTACTTGTACCTGACTCTGAAGAAAGCTCTGCATGATTGTCTGTACCGGCAACCAATGAACCCGCGTTTTGTCCAGCTGCATTAAGGGCCGAAACACTAAAACCAAAAAGAGACTGTCCCATTTTTGAGACCGTCACGCTCACCTGATAAGTTTGCCCTGCGGTATATTGACCATTGGTCACTCCGCCTACACTCATTGAAATGGACCCCGATGGATCATTCAATGTATTGGTGCTGTGACACTGAATACAGGTACTCTCTCCCGGAGCTCCCGATTTGCCCGATTTGCCCGAGCTGCTCGTCACTCCGTTGAACATCATCCATGCAAAAAAACACATGAATAAAGAGAAGTAATATTTGTTTCTCATCTTAAGATTTCGATTTACACATTAATATGTGATTCTTTTTTTTCCTTCAAGGAAACCATTCATCTGATTGGTTTTCTTAACCTATCCCGATGAAACTTTATCCACATTTATTTGGATTTTATTCCTGTGGATGAAACCACGAGCCATCCTTTCCTTTTTTCTCTTGCCTCGCTTTCCTTATGGCGAGAATCCAATGCGCTAGAGACCAATGGAAAAGACTGAACTGGTTGTTTCTTAGTTTTTATGGTAAGCCTTGGCTTTGATGTCAACGTTTTGACCTGGAAACAAATCTGCAGGAATGTTCAAATTGTAGATGAACGCCTTGCTGTTGTTTGGATTAGAAACGGGATAATAATTGTTCCAAGAATTGGGCCCACCAAAACGACCGCGGTCGCTTACTGTTAAATCGATATCGTAAAACTCGTGATTGGGGTTACCTGTATTTACTGTAGTTCCTACTGTTCCTACTACTTTGGTCAAAACCAATGGGTCAGTAGCTGATGGCACGGTACAAGGCAAATCCAATCCGTTGTAGGTCCATTCAAAAAATCCGCTTGATGAGGCATTGGGGAACAAGGAGCTGGTTGTAGAATAAGTCAAAGATCCTTCTACCGCTGTATCCCAATAGTATCCATAAGTGTAGTAAGGATAACCTGAATAAGACCCTCCTGAATTGAAACTAATGGTTCCCAAGAAATTATTGCTAGAAAATTTAAAATTATATCCAGGTACGTTTCCTGAAGCCAACATCCAATTGGCACTCGTCAATACATCATTATTATAAAATTCGTTGGCAACCGTGCTGCTGCTATTCCATTTGAAGAAAGTCATGTTCTTCAAAATACAATTGCTTACACTCAAAGCGTAATTGTCGGCACGCATGCTGAAATTATTCATGATGGAATCAGCTGTTAATACAATTTTGTCGGTTGTATTGGTTGATCCTGCTTCATCAACAATGTATAAATTATTGGTTTTAGAAGCGATGAAAGATCCATAACGCATGGTTGTATTATTGGTTACTGAAGTTCTAATGGCCAATAACTCAAAATTGTCTGCATTCATGGCCAAATCACCCAACTTGCAATCAACCAATGAAACCAAAGCCTTACTGCTGGTTGTGGCCGAATTGGATGAACCTGTAATGCTGTAAATTCCCATGTTGATACCAACCATGTAAAGCTTCATACCTGCAAATCCCGTAATGGTCAAATTACCTGCATAACTCACGGTTGTTCCGGCCACTTGAGGAGCGATGGTCAATGATTTATTGATGGTCTGCGCGCCCTCTGAATACAATCCTGCTGCAATCAAAATACGATCCCCATTAGAAGAGGCCGCAATGGCTGAATTAATGGTTGAAAACATGGTTGTTCCATTTCCGGAACCAAAAGCTGCATCTACAAAGCGATCAACAGCAAAGGTGGTTGCAGCAAAGCACAACGCAGAAATAATCAAGAAAACTTTTTTCATTTTGTTTAGGTTTTGGATGTCTAAAGATAGCGATACCTATATACCTCAAACAAAGGAATGAGCGATTTTAACACAAAAAAAAAGAGGACTCACGTCCTCTTTTCTTAATATCTAAAATCGAATGCTAACCATTCAAGGCCTCAGCACCTGCCACAATCTCCAAGATCTCACCGGTAATAGCCGCCTGTCTGGCTTTGTTGTAATTCAATTTCAACTCTTTCACCAATTCACCTGCGTTATCTGTTGCCTTGTGCATAGCTGTCATTCGAGCGCCATGCTCAGCGGCAAAGCTATCCAATAACGCTTTGTACAATTGAACCTTTAAACTTCTTGGAATCAATTCTGACACAATTTGTTCTTTGCCAGGTTCAAAGATGTAATCAGCCGATGCATTTCCTTGAGTCGCAGGTGGTGCAACAGGCAACAGTTGTTCGGTAGAAACAATCTGTACTGCCGCATTTTTGAATCGGTTGTACACCATCACTACTTTATCTACTTGAGCATTGGCAAATGCATTCAAGAAATCTTCACCTACCTTTGAAGCGTTATCAAATGACAATTGATCGAAAATCGCATTTGGATTCTCGTTCAAGCCTCCTTCTGACCAGTGACTTGTCTTTCTGAAAAAATCAGCACCTTTTTTTCCCAAAGCAATAACCTTGACTTGAGCATCTTTGTGCGCAGCAACTACTTTGCGGGCTTCTTTGATTACATTGTTATTGAAACCACCACACAATCCTCGATTGCTGGTAATCACAATCACCCAAACCGTTTTGGCTTCACGTTGCTGGCTGAAAATACTTCCTTCTACACCCACACTGGCGCTTGCATTTTCCAAAATATCCTTCAACTTTTCAGCATAAGGGCGCATGCGGGTGATGGCATCTTGTGCACGTTTCAATTTAGCAGCAGAGACCATCTTCATGGCAGATGTAATCTGCATGGTGGAATTCACTGATACTATTCGCGTACGTATTTCTTTCAGATTGGCCATCTCTCGTTTAGTATTGAGCGGATAACTCTTTTGCTACTTTTTCCAATACTGCTGTAACATCGTCTCCGATATTTCCTTTGCGGATGGCCTCAAGAACGTCCTTGTGTTGGTTTTCCAATAGCAACAAATAATCAGCCTCAAATTTCTTCACTTTCTCTACAGGTACGTTGGACAACAATCCTTTGGTTCCGCAATAGATGATAGCTGTTTGCTTCTCTACGGTCATTGGACTGTTTTGACCTTGCTTCAAAATTTCAACGTTACGCTTTCCTTTCTCCAATACAAACTTGGTTGCATCATCTAAGTCTGAACCAAACTTAGCAAAAGCTTCTAACTCGCGGTATTGTGCCTGATCCAACTTCAAAGTACCAGAAACCTTTTTCATAGACTTGATTTGAGCTGATCCTCCAACACGGCTTACGCTGATACCTACGTTGATCGCAGGACGCACACCGGCGTTGAAAAGGTTTGACTCCAAGAATATCTGACCATCCGTGATGGAGATAACATTGGTTGGAATATAGGCAGATACGTCACCCGCTTGTGTCTCAATGATAGGCAACGCCGTCAATGAGCCACCACCTTTCACCTTAGACTTCAAACTATCAGGAAGATCGTTCATGTTTTCAGCTACCTTTTGCGTCTCATTCACTTTTGCAGCGCGCTCTAACAAGCGGCTGTGCAAATAGAATACGTCACCAGGATAAGCCTCACGTCCGGGAGGACGGCGCAACAACAACGATACCTCACGATAGGCTACAGCTTGTTTTGACAAATCATCATAAACAATCAAAGCTGGGCGACCTGTATCACGGAAATATTCTCCAATCGCACAACCTGCAAATGGTGCGTAGAATTGAAGGGGTGCAGGATCAGAAGCTGTTGCTGCTACTACTACTGTGTAAGCCATAGCTCCAGCATCTTGCAACATTTGCACGGTACCTGCAACTGTTGAACCTTTCTGTCCACAAGCTACATAAATACAAAATACAGGTTCTCCCTTATCGTAAAATTCTTTTTGATTGATAATGGTGTCGATGGCAACTGTTGTCTTTCCAGTTTGACGGTCTCCGATGATTAACTCACGTTGACCACGACCAATTGGAATCATGGCGTCAATGGCCTTGATACCCGTTTGCAAAGGCTCTTTTACAGGCTGACGATAAATAACCCCCGGTGCCTTACGCTCCAATGGCATTTCAAAAAGCTCACCGCTGATAGGTCCTTTTCCATCAATGGGCTCACCCAATGTATTCACTACACGCCCAACCAAACCTTCACCAGCGTTGATACTGGCAATACGACCGGTACGCTTAACAGAGGCTCCTTCCTTCAGATCACCTGCTGGACCTAGCAATACAGCACCCACATTGTCCTCTTCCAAGTTCAATGCAATGCCTTTAACTCCGTTTTCAAACTCAATCAATTCTCCTGATTGAACGTTGGAAATTCCATAGATACGTGCTATACCATCACCTACTTGAAGGATGGTACCCACTTCTTGGATATCCGCTTGGGTTTTTAATCCTGCGAGTTGCTCTCTTAGGATGGCTGAAATTTCGCCTGGTTTAACCTCTGCCATAATTTTTATTTTGTCTAATATTACAATTCAGAAACGTACTCGTTTTCTGAAAAATCTCTTTTAAGTTGTTTGATTTGGCTCGCGATAGACGCGTCCAATTGCTTGTCACCCACACGAATGATAAATCCTCCTATTAAAGAAGCATCCACCTTTTCCTGTATGGTCACTTTTTCTGTAGTCAATGACTGAGCCTTATTCAAAATAGCCTGACGTGTTGAATCATTCATCACATCCGCAGTGGTTACATAAGCCAAAACTTCATTATTGTGCTTGCGCACCAAAGCTACAAATGACTCTGCAATTTCCTTTAGAAAAGCCTCTCTACCCTTTTCAGTCATCAGATGAATAAACTGATTGGTGGTAGTATGAATGTTGGACTGAAAAATCTTGTCCATCACCTTGAGCTTTGTATCACCCTTAACTACTGGACTTTTTAACATCAAATCCAAATCACGACTGGCCATCAAAGTTGAATGAAGCATAACCATGTCTTTAGACACGGCTTCTACTTCCTTGCGCTCAATGCACAAGTCTAACAATGATTTGGCGTATCGATAGGAGATTCTTGACATCTTAATTGGCTTTCAATTCATCAATCAATTGGCTATTCAAAGCATTCTGCTTTTCGGTATCAGACAACTTGTCTTTTACCAATTGCTCTGCTATTTGAATGGACAAATTGGCTACTTGATTTTTCAACTCCTGGATGGCTGCCTTTTTTTGCGTTTCAATCTCGCGCTGAGCATTGGCCAACAAAGCTGCACCATCTTGCGCTGCTCTTTCTTTGGCTTCTGAACGCATCTTGTCACCAATCTCTTTGGCTTCCTTCAAAATACGGTCACGTTCCTCACGCGCCTCTTTCAAGAGCTGCTCATTGCCCGATTTTAAAGAAGCCATTTCGGCTTTCGCCAATTCAGCTTGCTTCAATGCATTGGCAATTCCCTGCTCGCGCTCTTCAAGCGTTTGCAAGATTGGACCCCAAGCCATCTTTTTCAAGATAACCAGAACCAGAATGAACGCAATAGACGCCCAAAAGACCGTGCCCACGGAGACACTTAACAATCCTTCCATGAGAATTAAAATTTATGTTTAGAGCAGTGGGATTATCCCAAAGCCACCAACAAACAAACGATAACTGCGAAAAGAGCAACACCTTCAACCAAAGCTGCTGCAACGATCATGTTGGCACGCAAATCTCCAGTTGCTTCTGGTTGACGAGCAATAGACTCTAATGCTGAGCTACCGATACGGCCTACACCGATACCAGCACCAATTGCTGCACAACCTGCTCCGATTCCAGCTAATCCTTGTTGGATTCCTGCTTCTAATAAAACTGATAATAGTTCCATTTTTGTTAATTTATGGTTTTTATTGATTTGTTTTCTAATTAATGATGATCCTCTTCATGGTGGTGCTCCTGGGTAGCATCCCCAAAATACAACGCCGCCAACAAAGTGAATACATATGCTTGTAAAAATGCTACCAAAAGTTCAATGAAGAACATGAATATCATAAACAATACTGCGCCAACTCCTACTCCATATCCAGCGACAGCACTACTTTGACCAAACAACAACACCAAACCAACGAAAGCAAGGATGATAATGTGTCCCGCTGTGATGTTAGCGGTCAAACGAATCATTAATACCGTTGGCTTAATAAAGATACTCAACACTTCAATGGGTACAAGAATCAATTTGATTCCGAAAGGAATACCCGGAGGCCAAAAGATGTGTCCCCAGTAATGTGCATTTCCGCTAAATGAAGTAATGAGGAAAACCAATGCCGCCAACACCAAAGTGATGCTCAAAGTTCCTGTGATGTTAAAACCTCCTAGAAAAGGAATCAAGCCCAACATGTTACACAACCAAATAAAGAAAAATACCGTCAGTAAAAATGGCATATAAACACCTGCCTTCTTTTTACCAATGGATGGAATAGCAACTTCATCACGAACAAAAAGGATAAAAGGTTCTATTGCGTTTTGCAAACCCGATGGCGCTTTGTTGGCACCGCCATTTTTGTACTTAGCAGAAACAGAACGGAAGATGACCAACATCAAAATGATGATGAACAACATTCCAAATACCGACTTGGTGATGGAAAAATCCATGGGTTTTTCGTGTGCATCACCATGCTCTGAATGCACGCCATGGGTTTCCCCTGATGATACAACAATAGACTCATGATGATTTTCATAGGTCACACCTGAGGAGGCTGTGTAGGGCTTGAATTGCAATTCACCATGCTCGTCAAATCCGTTCCAAAAAGAACTCGACATAAAAACATCCAAGTGGCCATGATTCCAAAGGATAACAGGAAGAGGCATATACAATTGACCGATGAAATGAATTTGATGTCCATCACTGATGTGATGCATGATCATCTCTCCAGGATTAAATTTCTCTTCCTCACCAGCAACAACATGACCCGCTTCTGATGAATGCAAAGTATCTGCTGCATGTCCTGTAACATCATGCTGCGCAATGGTCAACTGCCCAAACAAAATGAAAACGACAAATGCGATAATTCTTAACATACTTCCTTTATTTTCAAGACTTTGCGTCTTGTTAGCAAATTTTAGCGGTGCAAAAGTAATCATGAAAGCACATTTCTTCAGCAGAAAAAAAAGAATATTTATCAATATTTCAATTATTTCTTACGATTGCGTATCCACCAGATAATAATTCTTCTTTCCTCTTTGCAAAAGCAGGTATCTGTCGTTCAACAAATCTGAAGATTGAACCAAGCTCTCCGCATTCACTTTTTGCTTATTGATACTAATGCTGTTCTCCTGTAATGCTCGCCTAGCTTCACCATTACTACTGATAAAACCACTTTTGACCAGCAACTGAACAATGGGTAAACCTTGCGCTATTTCCTCTTTACTCATCTTCCCTTGCCCGACGCCTTCAAAAATTTCTTGTATTGTCTCATCATCCAAGGCCCTCATGGCTTGAATATCTGCATTACCAAATAATATTTGACTGGCTCCAATGGCTTGGTCTAACGCATCAGCCCCATGAACGCGTGCCGTTACTTCTTCTGCCAATGCCTTCTGTAATTGCCTTCTACCCGGATCTTGTTCATGCTGAGCAATTAAACCCTCTATGTCCTCTCTTGATTTCAATGAAAAGATTTTCAAATATCCCGGAGCATCTGCATCTGCCGCATTCAACCAAAATTGATAAAATTTGTAAGGAGAAGTTCGCTTGGGATCCAACCAAATATTTCCGCCTTCCGTTTTTCCAAACTTGGTCCCATCCGATTTTTTTATCAATGGGGTGGTCAATGCAAACGCTTCACCTCCGTCTATTCTTCGAATTAATTCAGTCCCTGTGGTAATGTTCCCCCATTGGTCACTTCCGCCCATTTGCAATTGAATACCGTGGTGTTTCCAGAGGTAATAAAAATCATAACCTTGAATCAATTGGTAAGTAAACTCCGTAAAGCTCATGCCTTCATGATTTCCACCGGAAATTCTATTCTTTACAGAATCCTTGGACATCATGTAGTTCACAGTTACCCGCTTTCCTACATCACGTATAAAATCCAAGAAACCAAAATCTTTAAACCAATCGTAATTATTGACAATTACAGCTTTGTTTTCTCCTTCAAAACTTAAGAATTTTTCCAGTTGTCTTTTTTGACAATCCTGATTGTGTCTTAAAATTTCTTCTGAAAGTAAATTCCTTTCTTGTGACTTACCGGAGGGATCACCGATCATACCCGTAGCACCGCCAATTAAGGCATAAGGTTGATGCCCTGCTTTTTGGAAATGCATCAACGTCATGATTTGAACCAAATTGCCAACACCCAAAGAATCCGCAGTTGGATCAAATCCAATGTATGCTTTGCACATTCCTTGATTCAGCTTTTCTTCAGTCCCGGGCATGGCATCGTGCAGCATCCCCCTCCACTTCAACTCTTCTACAAAATTCGTTTTCATCGTTTCAAAAATACAGCATTACAAGCAAGGGATAACACGCTCCAATTGAATTCCTCTTGAGCCTTTGATCAATATGGTCTTATGCTCTACAGGATTATTCTCCATCCATGATATCAATGTATCAACCGTTTCAAAATAAGGAAATGCCATTTTCCAGGGCTCAAATTCCTTACCCACCAAAATAGCAGCCAAGCCCAATTCAGTTAACAATTCAACCATTCGGCCATGCTCCTCTGCACTATACTCTCCCATCTCGCGCATCTCCCCTACAATGGCCAATGTATCGCCTTCTGTGATTTTACTCAAATGAATCAATGCATGCTCTAGACTAGTGGGGTTGGCATTGTAGGCATCAATAATCAACTTATTTTTTTCTGTCTCTTTCCACTGAGAGCGCATATTTTCAGGTAAATAATCAGCAACAGCTTGCGCTGCTTTTTTCATGTCAACACCGAAATGGAAACCTATTTCCAAGGCTGTTTGAACATTATAAACATTGTATGCACCCGTTAAAAGTGATGAAAATGGAATTCGTTCTTGACCCAAATCCAACAGCAAGTCCATGCCATTGGGTTTGTCATTTACAACAATAGAAAAATGTTGACCAAATGGAATGATGCTCATCCCATTCGTAATCTCTTGCATCCAGGGCAACTCTAAATTGACAAAAATCTCTCCGCCGTGATTGCTCAGGTAATCATACAATTCTTTCTTCCCTTTCTTAACACCCTCTTGCCCACCAAATCCTTCCAAATGGGCCTTTCCGATGTTGGTGATGAATCCATGAGTGGGTTGGGCATATTGACAATACGAGGCAATCTCCTTCTGATGATTGGCTCCCATTTCGATGATGGCCAACTCCGTATCTTGAGGTGCAGACAATATGGTCAGCGGAACTCCTATGTGGTTGTTCAAATTGCCTTTGGTCGCATGCACTTTGTATCGGGTACTGAGAACATCACGAACCAACTCTTTGGTGGTAGTTTTGCCATTGCTTCCTGTTATCCCTATCACGGGAAAGCGCCACGACTCTCTGTATTGGCGAGCCAATGCTTGAAGAGCGTGCAAAGAATCTTCACAAATGAGGCATCGTTTGTCTTGAATACCCCTCTCTTCATCCCCAACGACGCGACCTGCGCCTTGATCCAATGCCAATTGCAAGAAGTCATTCCCATTGAAATGTTCTCCTTTCAGAGCAAAGAATATACAACCCGGTGTGATTTTTCTTGAATCTGTGGTTACCACAGGATGGGTTAAATAATAGGCAAATAGTTCTTGTATCATGTCGAAACAAAAATAAAAATCCCCTGACATGCAGGGGATTTAATTTTCAAAGTTTTTGAATCCTATTCATCATCTTCACCACGTGAACCAATTCCTGTTGGGCTGCCCACGCGAGTCATCGCACAGCGGAATCCCAATGTGGATAAGGATCTTCTTTCATCCAAATATCTTCTTGTACCTGGGATGGTATAGTAAGCACGATCTCTCCAGCTACCACCTTTGATAACGCGTGAGCGGTTATTCACCAAGGTTGTTCTGCCCCAATCGTACATTCTATTTTCATCCTTTTCCATCTCCACCAATCCTTCTTGCGCATATTTAGAGCTTTGATAATCTCCATCCAAATAGTCAATATTGTCGGCACGTTGGTAATTTCTTCTGTCGATATTTTCTTCAACATTTACATTTCGCATCTTTTGATGTCCAGAGGTATTGGTGATATAATCCGCAATTGCATCGCGCAAGTCTGGAGCAATCACCGCTTCTGAGCTGGTAACTTCTTCCATTACTTCTGCCATTTTCTCTTGAGCTTCATCGTATTTACGTTCCTTGGTTTTTACCTTGGCGTCTTCCACTTTGGTTCTCAAACTGGTCATCAACTGCTGATCTTGAGGTGTGAAATGCTCTTCCAATGTGGCTTGACGCTCATATTTGGTCAAGAAAGAATCCACTCCTGCTACATCATAGTAATTCTTGTCGTACTTATCTGCAATGGTACCATCATTGTTTAGCACTTTGGTCTGATAAACGTTACCACGGAAAGGACGGAAGTCTGACTTATCTTCTGGAGACAATGGGCGATATACATCCAAAACCCACTCAGAAACGTTGCCCGCCATGTTGTACAATCCGTAATCATTGGGAGGATAAGCATAAACAGGTGCTGTGATTTCAGCGTTGTCATTCAATGCACCTGCAACCCCCATCAAGTCACCGTTACCACGGGTAAAGTTGGCGCGAATCGAACCAAAATAGGAACCATCCGTACCATCATTTCTCACAAAGTGACCATCCCAAGGATAAGAACGACGATCGGTTACCAATTCTTGAAAGGAGTTACCAATCAAGCCCAAAGCAGCATATTCCCATTCCGCTTCCGTTGGAAGTCGGTAGTTGGGCAACATCATTCCATCTTCCATTCTCACGCGACGGAAACCTTTACCATCTTCGTTCTTGGCATTAACATCTTTCAAACCAGGTGACTTTTGTTCTCCTTGGTATTGACCTGCATAATAAGTTTGAGTAGTAAAATGTTCATCCGCTGTTTGAGCGGCTGTATTCCACTTCAAGATTTTTTCGCGAACCAAAATAAACTCATTCACGCGGTCCGTTCTCCACTGGCAATAATCATTGGCTTGCAACCAATTGACACCCACCACTGGGTATTCTTGATAAGACGGATGACGCAAATAATAATCCACGAAAGGCTCGTTGAACTCCATCTTTTCACGCCATACAAGAGTATCAGGAAGAGCGCGGTTGATTAACTCAGGATATTCCTCTCCATAGACCAATTTTAACCAAGTTAAATAATCCAACCAATATTGATTGGTAACTTCTGTTTCATCCATGTAGAAAGAAGACACGGTTACGCGTCGAGCGATATTATCCCAAGCAAATTTGAGATCCTCCTCAACGCTACCCATGGTAAAAGTACCACCCTCTACCAAAACAAGACCGGGACCAGTCTCTTGTTCTCTGTACTTCATTTTAAAGAACCCACCATTCTCGGGAGTGTTGTACTCCCATGCCGTGGCACCAGAAGTATTCTTCTTACACGAAGTCATTACTTGTGAGCAAACAAGTAAGAACAATAACGCGAAATAAATTGAACGATTTTTCATGATTTCCTATTTCTTTTTATTGCTTCCTAAACTTTGAATTAGAACGATGGACAGGCAACAGATCTGAATTTAACCTTTCTTCTAACACAAGGGAAATTGATGACCACTGAAATCTCATGTGATCCCCCTGTAGAAGGTGTTAACTCAGAAATGGTGATGTCATAGCTATAACCAAAATTAATGAAGTCCGTTTTAATGCCCAATGTTGTAATGAATGAATCTCGGTAACTATTGCCAAACATGAAACCTCTGAACCACACACCAGCTACAATTGGTCCCTTGTTAACGTAAGTTCCGAAATTTAATTGTTGAAACTCTCCTTGTCTGCGATACAAAATATTAGGAGATATGTAAGAAGTTTCACCTTTGAACGATCTTTTAAATGGCAACAAAGCGCCAATGTGACCGGTGAACTTCATGGGTAGACGGCTTGTACCCACAATCAACGATTCATTGGGTTCCGTTAGGTGGTGAACCGCTCCACCAAAATAAAGCTTGTCTGTAAAACCAATCACACCTGCTGAAAAATCCATTCCAGATACCTTTCCACCTCTTGGTACATCCGCTGTCTCGTAAATGAAACCCTTTCGTGGATCAATCATATCACCAAAAGTCAATTTACTCCAGTCCAAAGATTTCTGAAAATAGGTGACCTGCAATGCTGCCTTCATCGCAAATTTTCGTCCAATGGGTTGCTGGTAAGAATAAACACCACTGATTGTATTTGACGTCAAAGTACTCTGAGCAGCGCGATCATTCATGAACATTACTCCAATTCCTCCGCGAGCAGCATCAACGTGTTGATCATAAGAAACAGCACTGGTGACAAACGCTCCCGACAGACTAGGCCATTGGTTGCGGTAATTCATTACCAAACGTGGACATTTGGCAGATCCTGCAAAGGCGGGATTGAGATACATTGGACTAGCATAAAACTGCGTAAACTCAGGATCCTGGGCCTTAAGTGACACAGAAAAAAGCGTGGCCAAAATCACCCCACAAATAACATATATTCTCTCTTTCTTCATTGCGAAATCGAACTTAGTCTGTTTCTATCGAATTCACAATAATACAACATTTCTTCAAATTATCAACAATAGGGGCAATATTTCAACTACTTTTTTGTTTACGATTCCCGTATTTCCTTTGCAGCATGTATCAACAACCAAAAACGATTTTCCTTTTTCTTCTTGCCGCTTGTCATTTTCTTTTGGGCTCGGCCCAATCGTTAAAAGAAAACGATTCCCAATTTGAAATTCAATTTGAATGGGAAGAAAGTCAAGATTGGCCAAAAAATACAACATGGCAAAATTGGAACAACTTATGGATCCCGATGACTTGCTTTGATTTGCCGTTGACATCAAAAAATACATTGGCTTCAGATATCCAAATCACAGACTGGTCAGCTGCTCAAAATCAAAATCAAATTTCCTTCTCTATTTTATCACCCAAGGAGTGGCTATTTACCATTCAATATTTCCAACGCCCAGACGGCGCTATTCAACCTAAGTTACTTGTACATCCTCGAAAATTAGAAAATGGTAGTTGGGTGAACTTAGAAAAAATACGCTTTCAAACCATCAACAATTCCCAGTCCCTGATAGCAAGAGGAGGTAGCATTTTTGCCGAGCACTCCGTGCTTTCACAAGGTCAATGGTATCAAATTGCCATCACAAAAGATGGCGTTTATAAGGTGGATAAAAGTGTACTCGAGGGTCTAGGTATAAACCTAAACCAAATCAATCCGCAAAATATTAATTTGTACGGAAACGGTGGTAGAATGCTGTCACCCAACAACAGCGATTACCGTGCAGATGACCTCACCAAGCTACCCATTGCTTTTATTGGAGAATCTGATGGTGTATTCAATAACAACGATTACTTTTTATTTTATGGTGAAGGTGCAGATGGATGGTCACTTTCTCATTCCTCATCGCTCAACAAAAAAAGATGGTTCCCCAGCAAGCACCATTACTCCGACAGCGCCTATTACTACATCCGAATAGATGACACCACCCCATTGAGAATTGCATCCAATGACAACCTTCAAAGTCCCACACACCAAGTAACGCAATTCCAAGATTTTCAATTTGTTGAGAATGAAATGATCAATATTGGAAGAGCAGGGAGAGAGTTTTATGGTGAAAATTTTTCAAGTGGATCATTGACCTATAACTTCAATTTTCCCAATGTTCTTGGCTCTGCCATTTTGGAATTCGGAGCAGTAGGTAAATGCTATGGCGGGGCTGGTATTATCAAATCCTCCATTGCAGGAATCAATAACAATCACGCTATATCGTCGGTTGGTACCTCCAGCACTTCCAATTTTGGTAATGCCACAGGGGGAATAATTCCGTTTTCACCTAACTCGTCCAATCTAGCCGCTACCTTTACTTTTACACCTTCAAGCGCAGATGACCAAGCTTGGATGGACTTTATTTCTGTCAATGTCACACGACAAATGATCATGTCCGGAGGACAAATGAAATTAAGAGATACCACGGGAATCGGACCCAATCAAATTGCCAACTACCAGCTCAATAACGCCACCAACGTTCATAGCATATGGAATATATCATCACCCACACAACCCCATCTTATTGTATTCAATAACAACCAAGGAATTTGTGAATGGAGATTGGATCACTCTGCTCTTCAGGAGTGCCTTGTGGTCAACAACAACAGCTTTCTTACTCCTTTTGTAAGGGGAAAAGTGGACAATCAAGACATTCATGGGTGGACAGATGTTGATTTGGTCATCGTTACCGCGCCGGGTCATTACAACAGCGCTCAAGCATTGGCTGAAATCCATGAAGCGGAGGGAATGGTGGTAAAATTGATTAAACCACAACAAGTTTACCATGAATTTTCATCTGGAAATCCTGATGTTACTGCCATCCGCCAAATGATGAAAATGCTGTACGATAGAGCAAACGGAAACCCTGATCTTCAGCCAAAAAATTTATTGCTCTTTGGAGATGGTGCCTACGACACCAATAGAGGGCATCTGGTCCAGAAAGGATTTAACGTTATTGTTTATGAATCTGATTATTCACTATCACCCCTTGCATCTTATGTTAGTGATGATTATTTTGTTATGCTCTCTCCCGATGACAACGCAAGCTCTTTGGGGTATTTGGATTGCGGTGTGGGAAGAATACCCGCAGAAAATGCAGAGGAAGGCATGCAAGCCATTGATAAAATAAGAGCCTACTTGGCCAAGTCCAATGAAATTGTTATTCAAGACAACTGCTCAACCAATGAAATATCAAGCTCTGTCGGTCCGTGGAGAAACGTTCTAACTTTTGTATCGGATGACCAAGATGGAAATGGTGGCGGATATGAGCAGGTTCACCTCAATAGTTCAGACTCATTGACAAGAATTGTGCAACGAGAGCATCCAGAGTATGACATCAACAAAATATATTTGGATGCCTATGTGCAACAATCTACACCAGGGGGAGAGCGTTATCCAGATGCTCAAAACGCCATTAAGAATCGCATCAATGCTGGCTCTCTAATTGTTACCTACGTTGGCCATGGAGGAGAACGTGGTTGGGCACACGAACGTGTTTTAGACATTCCTACCATCCAAAGTTTTGATAACCTTTATCGATTGCCCGTTTTTCTCACAGCCACTTGTGAACTGGCCCGCTTTGACGATCCCACTTACAAATCTGCAGGAGAATTGCTTGTCTTGAATCCCTACGGAGGCGCCATAGCCATGCTCACCACAACGCGTGTTGTATTCTCTGGTGAAAACTTTGAAATGGACTTGGCCTTTTTTGAACATGCTTTGAATGACGCAAACGATCCAGAACTCACACTGGGCAAATTAAATATGCTCACCAAAAACGGTGTAAGCGCAGGCAACGACAGCAAACCCAATTTCAGTCTCCTTGGGGATCCTGCATTGAAATTAAATTACCCGAAGTACGAAATTAAAACTACCACCATCAATGGGATAGATGCTACCGTCTTCTCAGATACTTTAAAAGCCCTAGAGGAAGTAACCGTTCAAGGAAAAATTGTCAACAACAATGGAGAAATTCAAGAACATTTCAATGGTGTGATATATCCTGTTGTTTATGACAAAGCTGCCGTTATCAACACACAAAACAATGATGATGGCGTTGTTCAACAATACAAAACATTTAATAAGATTTTATTCAAAGGAAAAGCCACAGTATCCAACGGAAATTTTGAATTTCAATTCCCTATGCCCTACGACATCAATTACGCTGTTGATTTTGGAAGAATAACCTATTATGCTAGCTCGGGAACAGAGGATGGACACGGTTTTGACAACAGTTTTTTAATTGGTGGATCATCCAATGATGTTATACTCAATACCAACGGACCTGAAATTAAAATTTTTATGAATGACAGTTCATTCGTCAATGGCGGAACCACGCATGCCGACCCTATTTTATTGGCTGTTCTGAAGGATGAAAATGGCATCAATACAGCTGGGAACGGTATTGGACACGACATTGTAGGCGTCTTGGATGAACAAACAAATCAACCCATTGTATTGAATGAGTTTTTTGAATCCAATCTAAACACCTACAAACAAGGCAATGTGCGATATCCCTTCAATACATTGACAACAGGAAACCATCAATTAAAAATAAAAGCTTGGGATACCCACAACAACTCGTCCGAGAAAACATTGGATTTTATCGTTGCAGACAATGAAGCGTTGGTGATAGAAAAATTATTAAACTATCCTAACCCTTTTACCACCAGAACATCCTTTTTCTTTGAGCACAATCAAGCTTGTCAAGATTTAAAAATTACCATTCAAGTTTTTACTGTAAGTGGAAAACTAGTAAAAACCATACAAGATGTTCAAACCTGCACAGGATTTAGAACAAACGGCATAGAATGGAATGGGCGCGATGATTTTGAAGACCCCATAGGTAAAGGTGTTTATGTATACCGCGTTAGTGTTGAAAACCCAGAAGGACAACGCGCTGAAAAATTTGAAAAATTGGTGATTCTCCGATGAGTCTTATATTTGAAACGAAATGTTGAAAAAGAAATTAATTTTAGGAAGTGTTGTGCTAGTTGCTTTGGGCGGACAAAAAGCCACTGCTCAGTTGATCAATCAATCTGACAAAGCACAGCAAATTCAATTGAATACCATAACCACCGCTGTCCCATTTTTGCTCATTGCCCCAGATTCAAGATCAGGTGCATTAGGAGATGCAGGAGTAGCATTGTCCCCTGATGCCAATAGTGTTCATTGGAATATGTCTAAGTTGGCCTTTGGTGATAAGCCCATGGAATTTTCCGTTTCCTATTCACCATGGCTTCGTGCATTGGTGAATGACATGAGTCTCTCCTACATCAGTGGATACAAAAAATTGGATAAAAACCGCGCCATTGGTGGATCACTTCGTTATTTCTCATTGGGAAGCATCACCTTTACTGGAGAAGATGCACAAACAATCCGCGAATTTACTCCCAGTGAATTTGCGCTGGATTTAGGATTGAGTCAAAAACTAAGTAAAAATTTTAGTGTTGGATTTGCAGGACGATTTGTCAATTCGAATCTTACAGGTGGAATCAACGTGCAGGGTGCTGAAAGTAAGCCGGGAAGAACTGGAGCTGTAGATTTATCCGCTTTTTACACCAAACCAGATGCGCGTTTATTTGGAAAGAAATTAGGAATCAATGCCGGTGTCAATATCACCAATATTGGTGCTAAAATGCGATACACCAATACTGCCAATCGGGATTTTATTCCCACCAATTTGCGCCTAGGAACCGCCATTACAGGATACATGGATGAATTCAACAAAATAACTTTCACCCTTGACTTCAATAAACTTTTGGTTCCAACCCCACCAATCTATGATACCGATGGAAACATTATTTCAGGAATGGACAGAAATGTTGGAGTTGCGCAAGGAATGATTCAATCATTCACGGATGCTCCGGGACAATTGGATGAAAACAGTCAAGTGGTCAAAGGAAGTGTGGGTAGAGAAGAATTAAGAGAAATCAATTGGGGCGGTGGCTTTGAGTACAACTATGCTGAACAATTTGCCGTGCGTGCTGGATACTTCTTTGAAGATCTTACCAAAGGAAATCGTCAATTTATTACAGTGGGTGCAGGATTGAAGTATCAAGTATTGACCATCGATATGTCTTATTTGATTAGTACTACGCAACAAAATCCTTTGGCCAATACCTTGCGATTCTCATTGCGTTTTACCATCGGAGATAAAGAGGGTGGTTCAGAAAACATTGACGAATAATGGACATCAGAGTAGGTTATGGGTATGACATTCACCAAATGGTAGAAGGTCGTGAATTGTGGTTAGGTGGAATTCAATTTGAACATGAGAAAGGAGCCTTGGGACACAGTGACGCTGACGTTCTTTTGCATGCCATTTGTGACGCCATTTTAGGTGCCGCAGGCAAAAGGGACATTGGCTTTCAATTTCCCGACACCGATGCCCAATACAAAGGCATTGATTCAAAAAAACTTTTGGCTTCCACCATGCTTAAAATTCAAGAGGACGGATGGAAAGTCAATAACTTGGATGCAACCATCAATTTGGAGCGACCCAAAATTTTAAAGCGCGTTGAGGAAATGAAATCCACCATCGCTGAGTTGTGTCAAATAACAACAGACCGGGTGTCAATCAAGGCCACTACCAGCGAAAAACTGGGCTTTGTAGGCGAAGAAAAAGGAGTCGAAGCCTCAGCGGTCGTGCTCCTTATGCGTTGATATTTTGTGAGAACGTCTCGTCCATTTGCGAGTGCTGTTCATCATCATAAAAATAAATCTTCAGCAAAGCGGTATCTCTTAAGAAATCAATCTTACCAATTTCAACACGGTTGATTTTAATCCCCGTTCTCGATTCCAAATCCGCCTTAAGCTCTTCATGCTTACCTGCTTGGATAAGATGAATGTTATCATACAATATAATCTTCTGGGATTCATGACGCAACAACCACACTTTCTCCAATCCGTAGGTTAGTCCGATGATGGCCATGTTGGCAAAAATCAACTCCACCAAAGAAATCTTCTTGTTGATCAAAGCGTTCATCACGGACATGCCGATGATGATGAACAAATAAGTCATTTCTTTGATGGGAATGGCGTCTGTGCGGTAACGGATGATTCCAAAAACAGCAAACAATCCCAAAGCAAATCCCATTTCTAACTTCACACTCTCCAACATGAAACACATCAAGAAAATGGAGATACTAAAGAGTAAATAAGTGAATAAAAAATCTTTTCTTTTGGCAATTGGATAATAGATAAACCGCACAATCAACGTCACAAAAAACATGTGTACACCCAAACGCAACACCATTTCCAAAAGATCTTCCCAATTGGCCAATTTCATGGCGCCCAAAGGTTTAAACTTTTCTTGCGCCTCAGCAATCGGCAAATCCGTTGGAGCAGGCATCGTTTGCAAGAAAGCATCCATCAAAGGATGAGAAAATTGATTAATGGTATATAAAAGATCCATGGGTTAGTGATTTTATTGTTCTAATTTTTTCTTTAAACATATTGGATTTTTGATCCGTCAACAACGCAATACCTAAGCAGTACTTACTCATGCTCTCTGGACGAATCAAACGGCGTTTCAGCGCTTGTAAAAATACGGAATGTCTATTTTGACGTTCTTGTTTGGCTTCAATGATAACCAGATCAGGTATATCTACTGTTTTATCATTCACGACAAAACTTAAATTTAAGTCAATGGTAATGCGCTCGGGCAACGCCTGATCTACCAGGGTAATTCGCTCAAAACAATTCATCAACTTGGGCTCAAGGTGTTCTTCAAAATGACTTGTCTCATGAATGTAATGTTCGTTATCAGAGGTCAATTCCGGTGACAATCCATCCAACTTGGTTCTGTCCTTCTCCGTCCGTCCTTTGTTGCTTTTAAACTTCACTTCTAAGAAGGTCAAGTTACTTTCCACATACATTCGTTTTCGAATCTTCAATCGATTCTGCTTCCCGCTATGGTGTCTTCTGTAAAAATAAAAGTCAGGAGTATCATAATACTGCGATTGGTAGTGATTGCTTCTTACACCCTTGATATCCAAAATACGATAATGATGAGCAACCTCCTCTAATACAGATTCTAGTTGACTCATCGACATTAAATATTTGGTATCCGTACGATTCATCAGAGCCACACCATCCATCTCCTTCAAAGAAATGGGTTGATACCGGGAAATGATTTGTTGTACGTTTGACAATATCTTTTGGATTTAGTTCAAACTTACTGAATCAATGACAATAAAAAAGAAAAATCTTAATTTTAACTTAACAATGATTTTATTAACGGCGCAGATCACTCTTTTCCAATTCCCCCAAAAAGTCAACCAGCTTTTTTCTCCATTTTTCCACGGCCATATCCAAGACTGCGCTGTATCGATCTCTGCTTGATTTGCGCTCCTGTATCTTCATCATCTGCTCGCGACTCAGATAAACTGCATTCTTACCGCCTTGTTCCGTCGGATAAAGTTGCGAAGCAGAACCCTCATAATCCAATTCATAAAACTCTTTTTGACCACCTAAGTCCATGATCTGAGAAGCTACGGTTGTGCCTGTGGTGGTATTGATCAAAGACAATTTCAATTGAGCCGTAAGATTGACCGTCTCTGGCTCCAAATAAACCTTGATTACCTTTTCTTGGTTTCCCCTTTTCTCCATTACCCAATGTTGCATTTTTTCGGATCGAGTAGTTTTCATTTCCCACACCAAAGGCTCAATCACCAGCAAAGTTGCAGCGGTTTTTAATTCTCCCAACACGACATCCGCATTGTTTTGACTATACTGCAAGTTCAAGGCATTCAACTGCTCTTTGGAGATGCTCTCAAAATGATTATCATTCAACACTTGCACAAAAGGAAAGTCACCTTGCGTCAAGTAGCTTTCCAAATAAGCCGTCAGAAACTTCATGTCTGAAAATTGATCCCTACCTAAGATACGGGATTGAAGACCAAAGTCTTGAAGCTTCTGCACAATTTTATCCTTGGTTTTTTGCTCAGCCATCAGCACTACGCGCATGGAAAAAGAGCAACGATCCAAGCAATCCTTTCTAATTTTTTCCGCTCGTTGCTCATTCTTATCCCATTTCAAAGCGGTCAATGCATAGGCATGGGCTTGCTTGTAAAAACCTTCAGAAAAAGCGCCTTCAGCTAACGCAACCGCCATTTCGACCTGTGCCAAACGCTGCATCAGCTTTGCTTCTTCGTGATTGGTCTCTATCTCCAAAAGTAATACCGCCATCTCATTGGCTTTGCTCCATTTTTCCTCCTCTCCATACTGCCGCATTTCCTTGGCATACAACTCCAACCAATAAGCTTTACATCGATTTTTAAAGGGTACTAAATTGCCTTGAAAAGATTTTACCAATTCAGCGTGATGCTCTTCAAACTTTGAACTGTACACTAAAAAAGAATCATACCAAGACAAAGCTGAATGATAGGACTCACTTTTATCACAGACGGATTGTAAGGGATTAAATTTTTGAGTTAAAATGGTTTCAGCACTTTTATTCATTCCAGCTCTTGCCTCCCAAGCTTGATGCTCCTTCCACAACTGAAGGTATCGTTCGTAAGCCATTTCATGCAGTCCGTTTTCCTCCATCCTTTTTGCTTCACCCAATCCCTTTTTCAACGCGCAACTCGATAGAGCTGCAATGCAAAAAAGAAAGTAAACAAATTTGGAAAGGCGTAACATGTCTAATGGGTTTAAAGACAAAAATAAGCATCCCAATCCCCTTTAATCAAAACTCTTGTTGAACAGTGCATACAATTGATGATTTATCTCACTGAATTTCTGTGACGTTTGACAAATCAATGACAAATCCAAAACACTTGAAACCGACATTTGCAACTGTGAGAAAGGTCCAAGTCATCAGTGTTAATCACCATCAGTTTCCGCTGGAAACAATTGGAAAATTCCATGTCAATGACCATGAGAAAATATTGGCGTTAACGGAGATGAAAAAAATCACAGGTTGCGACGAAGTGATGTATGTCGCCACTTGCAATCGCGTAGAATGGATATTCACAGTAGATCATTTTGTTTGTCCAGGATTAACCCAACAAGTTTTACAACTATTCAGCAGCACCCAGGACAGTGAGTTCCTCAAAAGCACTGCATTGCATTGTACGCGACTAAATGGAGATGACGCAAGTGAGCATGTTTTAAGAACAGCGGGAAGTCTGAACTCAGCCGTCATTGGAGAAACAGAAATACTTGGACAAATGCGCGCAGCGTATGACTTTAGCGTTAAAGCAGGGTTAGCCGGTGAAGCTTTGCGCATTTTAATGAAACAATGTGTCAAGTCCGCCAAACAAATATTTACAGAAACAGACCTTCGAAGAAAACCCGTTTCTATCGTATCCATCGCCTGGAATGCTTTCTTGGAAAAAGGTTTCCAAAAAAACGCCTCCATTGCCCTGGTTGGCGCAGGACAAATCATTTCGAATTTTGCCAAATTTTTATTCGAAAATGGATACCACAACGTAACTGTTTTCAACAGATCAGCATCAGGGGCTTATAAATTGGTTGAACTATTTAACAACAAGCCATTTTTTGGCTTGGAAAATATACCCACTCAGTTGCACATGCACAATGCGTGGATTGTATGCACAGGTTCTACCGATTACTTGATGTCGGAAGATGTGGTAAATCAACTCGGCGCATCCACCAAAATGGTCATTGACCTTGCCATGCCCGGAAACGTTCACCCCAGTATTCAAAAGCAAAAAGGAATTGCCTTTTTTGATATGAATAATATTCAGCAAATCACCAATGAGAATATTGCTTTCCGTCAAATGGCTTTGGAGCAATGTGAACCTATTATATTACAAGGTCTGATGGAATACAAAGGATTGGTGCAAGAACGAAAAATTGAATTGGCCATGCAAAACATTCCTGTCACCATTAAGGAGATAAGGGAGACTGCTGTTGGAAGTGTTTTTCAAAAAGACTTAATGGACTTGGATGAAAATGCCAAAGAAGTGCTAGACAAAATTTTGGATTACATGGAAAAAAAATACATCTCAGTTCCCATGAAGATGGCAAAGGCTGTGATGATGGAACAACACCAAAAAAATTAATCATGTCCCGCAAGATCATCATTGGAACAAGGGGGAGCGAACTAGCCCTTTGGCAAGCACATTTCACCCAATCCCTTTTGAATAGTCTTGGAATACCCAATGAACTTAAAATCATCACAACAAAAGGAGACCAAATTCAACATTTGAGTTTCGATAAAATTGAAGGCAAAGGATTTTTCACCAAGGAAATTGAACAAGCCCTCATGGAGAATGAAATTGACATTGCTGTTCATTCTCATAAAGATTTAGAAACGGCTCCGCATGAAGATTTAATTATCGCAGCTGTGAGCCATCGGGCTGATCCCAGAGACATTTTAATCACCCAAAAAGATTGTATCAAAGAACAAAACACATTGTTGCTACAAGACAACATTCGGGTGGGCACATCTTCTATCAGAAGGAAAACACAGTTGATGAATATCCGTCCTGATTTGAAAACTGTTGATATCAGAGGTAACGTTCCTACCCGCATTCAAAAGTTAAGAGATGGACATTGCGATGCCATTCTTCTAGCTGCTGCAGGAGTTTCCCGGTTGAACATTGACTTATCAGAATTTCATACACAGCTTCTAGATCCAACTAGTTTTGTTCCTGCACCCGCGCAAGGGGTATTGGGATGGCAATGTCGCAGAAATGACAATGAGGTAATTTCCATCTTGAATCAACTCAATAACCAAGATGTTGCGGACTCCATTTTTATTGAAAGAATGTTGCTGCAAAAACTCGAAGGGGGATGTCAACTTCCATTGGGAGTTTTCTGCACCAAACAAAATGAAACTTGGGAAGTACATGTTGCTTTTGCTGTTGGAATCAATCAACCGATATTACAATTCTCTTTTACCCACCCTGATGCCAATCAATGCATCTCTTATTGTTTTGATAAATTGGACCAATGGCGAAAATTTTCATCAGTAAATCCATAACCGCTGAAGACCACTGGGCAAAATCCTTGATGGATGAAGGGCATGAGCTGTTGGGTGCTAGTTGTATTGAAACACAAAGAATCCTTATTGAAAAAGTGCCGCCTTCCGATTGGACGTTTTTCTCCAGTGCACAGGGTGTGAAACATTTTTTAGAACAACATTCCATTTCCTCTTCCTTCATTGGAGTAATGGGAGAAGGTACCCTTAAGGCACTTAAAAGTTTCGGACTTTCTGCTGACTTCATTGGCCAAACCTCCGATCCTGAAATGGTGGGAAAGGCCTTTACATCCACACTTGAGCCCAATCAAAGCATTTTATTCCCAGCATCTTTGATCAGTAAACAAAACATTGCTAAACAAATAGTAGGACATACCATCCTCCACCTTCCTTGTTACCAAACGCTTCCAAAAGCCAATAAAGTTGGCCCACATGATCTCTACCTTTTTACCTCGCCCTCTAACGTTGATGGCTTCCTGTTGGAACAACCATTGCCTGATGCCATATTGGTGGCCTATGGACCGACAACAGAAGCTTACCTAAAGGAAAAAGGCGCTGCAAATGTTACCGTTTTGCAGCAAATCACGGATGCGCAACTCTACAGCACAATAAAAGAAAAAGTTTCGGGTTAATAGGCTGCTTAGTAAATTGCAGCATGAAAATCCGTTGGGTCACTCTTGTTCTTGGCTTCCTTTCATCCTTATCATGGGGACAAAGTGACGTAGCTCCTAAGTATGTGAACGAATTTTTGAATATAGGTGTAGGGGCCAGGGGCTATGCTTTGGCAGGGGCAATCACTGGAACAAGCAAAGACGGATTCAGCAGTTATTGGAATCCAGCTGGAATAGCGAGAATCCCACAACAGCATTCTATCGCGGCTATGCATGCTGAGTATTTTGCCGGTATTGCCAAACTCGATTACGCGGGATACGCTCAGAAACTGGATAACTATAGAAATTTCGGAGCATCGTTCATTCGATTTGGTGTTGACAATATACCCAACACCATTGATCTGTACGATCCAAATGGCAATGTCGATTACAGCAGAATTTCATACTTCTCTGCGGCTGACTATGCCTTTCTATTGACCTATGCACAAAGTGAACCTCCCAAAATCCTCAAAAGATTTTTGCCTAAAGAAAAAATGAAAAATCATTTTGGTATTAATGCCAAAATCATCTATCGACAAATAGGTGACTTTGCTAATGCATGGGGTTTTGGCATTGACTTGGGATGGCAAGCAGAATACAAAAAATGGGAATGGGGTGTTGTATTGAAAGACATCACAGGAACATTCAGCGCATGGCATTACAACTTAGACGAGAAAACGAAATCCGTATTCCTAGCAACGGGAAATGAGCTGCCTGACAATGCCTGGGAAATAGCCAAACCCCGGATAATTACTGGTGGTGGGAGAAACTTCTTTTGGCGTAAATACCAATTCATTATTGAAGGCAATCTCATTACCACAACGGATGGAAAAAGAAATACGCTGATAGCCGGCAATACTTTGAGCATTGATCCTGCGATAGGAATGGAAATAGGCTACCAACAATGGTTAAAATTGCGCGCCGGTTTTGGCAACTTCCAAAGAACCACAACCTTCCAAGGACAAGAAACAACCTTCCAACCCAACATCGGTTTGGGCATTGTCTTCAAGCAATTTTCTTTGGACTATGCATTAACTGATATAGCGAACCAAAGTGATGTCTTATATACCAATATGGTGTCACTCACTTTTAATGGTTTGCTTCCTAAACGCCAAGTGAATCAGGGCTCCTAAAAGGATCATAGATAGCACCAAGTGCATGGGCTGTGACCAAATGGGATAGTCAAAATAAGTCAATAAAATACCTACGACAAATTCACCTATCAATGGTAAGGCAATCCAAAAAGCCAACCCTAATTTTTGTTTTTGGAGTTGAAAGGCCAATGCACCCGCTGTAAACAACACCAACCAAGAAAAAGTCCTGTGGACATAAAATACAATATCATCAGACGACTGAATGACCTGTGCTACCCACTCCTTCCTATTGTATCCAGCCTTAATCACCTCATCAATGGCCTCACGCAATTGTGAGCCCAAGACAATCTGGGCAATGACCATGAATAAAGAAATCCACAACAACCAAGGACGACTCAGCGTCCACCTTTCTTTGTTGACTTTGCAAGAATTATAAGCCCAAAGCAGGGTAAAAATAATCCCCATGGTTCCTAGCATATGCAGCGTAACCTTACCCCCTGAAAGGTGACCATCCACAACCAATTTACCAATCCAAGCCTCGTATAAAATAAGAATCAACGTAAGTCCGGTTGCGACAAATGTGGCCCAGCCATTGCCCTTTCTTGCCCATCTAAAAGAAATCAAAAGCAAAATAAAAACAGGAATACCCAAAACCCCAGTGAATAAACGATTGATGTATTCAATCCATGTGTGCCAAACATTAAAGATGGCATAATCATGTTTTGGATATTTCTTCCAATCTGCTTCAGATCCAAAATTCCAAAAAGTAGCTTTGTCATCCAAGACAACGTCTTCCTGGGCCACCCACAAGGTATCATGGTGAATCACCATTTGACCTTTTTTAAAAGCTTTACCTGGACCTATCAATAAAACCTCCTCATCCGTAGGAGGAATCAAATGTCCGAAACATTTCGGCCAATCGGGACAGCCCATGCCACTGCCCGTGACACGCACGACACTACCGGCAATCACCACCAGATACAGCGCAATGAGCGCGATCATGGCCCATCGTGCGGGACTTCCTTTGAACATGCTATTGAAGGGTAGTAGTAATCTCTTGAGCGGCTACCACTTTGTATTTGCCATCGGCAATGGTATTCACGCATTCTATCATTTTATCTATTGAAGTAGCGTTGGTATTGAAATCTGCTGTCACTACATTCACCTCACGCTCTTCAACAAAATCCAATTGGGTTGCAGTCACACCTGGAATTTTCTCCAATTCTTTTTGAATCTTTCCTCCGCAACCATGTGCACAAGTCATCCCTTTAATCGAAAATTTAGCTGAAACCTTGGCTACAGGTCCCTTCTCTTGAATCTTTTCGATAACAATACCTGTGTTTTCGGTTTGGTTCTGGCAAGCCATCAAGAGCGCCATCAAAAGAAAAGTCAGTAATTTTTTCATTCTTTTATTTTCGACAAAATTAGGGTTCAAGCCCAATAACAACACGTACATTTGACAAAAAACTGTTTTGTTCCAACAAAAGTTATCTTCCCTACTGATTTTAGTCCTTCTAGCACTGGTTTGGGGGTCGTCTTTCATCTTAATGAAGATGGGGTTAAAAGCGCCCGATGGGACACCAGTTTTAACACCCTACCAAGTGGCCTCTTTGCGCATGATGATGGCTGCCGTGGTATTGCTGCCCGTATCCATTCAAGCCATGCGTCAGATTGATAAAAAGGATTGGAAATATTTGGCAGTGGTGGGATTTTTGGGCAGTGGCATACCTGCTTTTTTGTTTGCGGTATCGCAGCAATATTTGGACAGTGGGTTAGCAGGAATCTTGAATGCACTCACCCCACTATTCACGCTGCTTTTGGCGATTCTTTTTTTTAAAAAGACAACACACAAGCGACAAGTAACGGGCATGTTAATTGGATTCATTGGTGCTGCCGGCATCATTGCCAGCAAAGGGAGCAGTTTACAAAATGTGCAGTATGCCTTTCTCATCATTGCTGCGACGGTGATGTATGGTGTAAGTGTCAATACAGTTGGACATCATTTGCGACACATCAAGGCGCCATGGATTACATCGTTGTCGGTTTTAATGGTAAGTATCCCATGTGGATTGTATTTTTTTACAACGGACTATTCAGTCATTTGGACCCATCCACAAGGAGGCAGGAGCATTGCCGCGGTGGCTACCTTGTCGATTGTTGGAACAGGAATAGCCAATATCTTATTTTTCAGGTTAACGCAACTGAGTGGCGCCATCATGGCTTCCACGGTCACCTATTTGATTCCAATCGTTGCGGTAGGTTGGGGCTATTACATGCATGAAAGCTTGAGCTTTTGGCAAATCGTATTTGCTGGAGTTATCCTCCTCGGCGTCTACCTCGGCAATAGACCTCAGAGGTAGGGTTTGTTATTTCTTGGTCTCTTCTAAATAACCTTTCCCTTTCCACTCCGGACCATATCCATCAAAAAAGTACAATCCCTTGACATCCTTAAAACCTAAAGCAATCAATTCTTTGATCACAGGACCAACATTGGGACAATTATCCGAACTGCAACAACCGCAATAGACTACTACGGATTTATTAAAGCTTTTATCCAATTGCTTATTTCGAAGGGCTGTGCGTAGTTTTTGCTTCCAAGCTCCTGATTGATCTAATTCTCCAATTGAAATAGCACCACGAATATTAGCTTGATTCCCACAATTAATAATAATTGGAGCAGTCTTTTTTTTAATAAGGTCATTCAATTCTGCACACTCAATTGTCTTGTACTGCAAACTTGGATGTTTCTCGTTTATAGGTTTCTTGGTTCCTGATTGTGCAACAATGAATATTGAATTGAACACAAAAATGGAAATAAAAATCATTTTAATCGTTTTCATTGTCACTTTGTATAAATTACAGGGATAAATTGTTTAAAATCTCTGACCATATTCATTGAGCTCTTATTCTTTTGATCAACTGTCATGGTTGTTTCGACAAAGGACTGGCGTGGTAAAAGATTTATCATGTTCTGCAAATAGGATACTTTCAAAACATAATTGACATTCTGATTTTGATAAACCTCATTGTTCAGGCCCATTGTTACAATTCCGATAACTTCACCTTGCTCATTAAAACAAGGACCTCCGCTGTTGCCCGGTTGAATAGGGGCTGAAACTTGATAATATCTTACATCACCTTTAATTCCAGTGCGTGCACTTATTGTCCCATTTGTGTATTTCACTTCGCTTCCCATAACAGATGCATAAGGATAGCCAAGAGAGAAAATTGGAGACCCAACCTCTTGTAATTCACCCCCTATTGTATAGGGAAGTGTCATTGAATAGCCGCTCAAATCAACTTTTAATAGAGCTATATCATTCACTTCATCAGTTGAAATTACTTCTGCTTTCAACTTAACCTTTGTCTTTTCAAAATCAAAAACGGCAAATATTTCATTAGCATCTGAAATTACATGATAATTGGTGGCAATGTATCCATCATTTGACACTAAAAATCCTGATCCATTTCCAAGATATTCATCTTCGATAGCCTCACTTTCTTGCTCTCCTGTATTGCCCATCAAACCTTTGGTCCAAGCCCTTGAGGTGCTTTCATCATAATAAACAATTTCACCAAATTCCCGCAATACATTTAAACCCTTGCCTTTAAATAACAGACCTGAAACCATAGATTCTTTTGCCCTTAATTCTACTCTCCCAACCTCGATATCATTGATAGCCAAAATACACTCTTCATTCAAAAAACTTAACAGTATATCATATCTCACATCAGACTTGGATTCCACAATATCACAAGAGGACCATGGAATTAAAATCTGCTCCACATCATTCACATACTTAACTAAAGTAAAGTGAGCAAACGCATCAAGTTTCAATAAACACAAATTATCATCATCAATATAATTGAAGATCAGGCCTATCAATTTATCCTTCTTCGGATTATCAATGACTACATTTAATTCAAGAGAAAAAGGGAATTCCCAACTACTTGTTAAGATTTCCGGTTGATAATAAATACATTCTTCATCCGTCAATTCTACCCAAGCGATTTCATTATAATTGAAATAACCAGCACAATCGTCACTGGATCTAAAACGATCCTTGTTCAATGCTAAATCTGTATGAAAAACTCCTATCCATTCACCATCTCTTGAAATTTGCCAATAAGCATTATCAACCCGACTTCCTTCATCGTAGTTTGAGTAACCCCTTAATTTGCCATCCTCATAATATTCTATTACAGGCCCATCTAAAAATCCTCCTCTTCCAAAAGTTGATACAGAATACAATTCACCAGATTCGTAATAATCATATTCCTGACCAGTTTTCTGCGACTGATGGTTATAATGACATACTGAGGATATCACTCCGTTCTTATAAAAATAAATAGCCTTGGCCTTTTTGTGAAACGTCAGTTCGTCATATCCATAATCTATGTAGGATGCGTAAAACTCATTTTGAGGCTGCCCATTGATGTAATAGTCTTTCACTTTACCTTTCGGAGTATTTGGTCCGCTGTAGATAATTTTTCTAAAATAAGCAGCCTCTTTTTTTTCGCACCGTTTCCAATCCTCATCAAAATATTCAGTGATTAACTCCCCAAATCGTGGATTATACTCTTTGACAGATGACAATTTCTCAACCTTTTTCCCCTTTAAAAAATTTATTTTTTCTTCCTGTAAAGAAGTAAAAACACCAGTCCAAAAATTTGATTGATAGAATAGTCCTTCGAATTCAGATCCGTTGGAATAAATTATTTTTCCTTTTCCATGAAGAACATAATTACGGATATATCCTTTATAATAATCACCACGTCCATTCCAATATTCACCTACTCCATAGATTTTACCATCTTGAAATGGACCACTAAATTTAATTTCATCTGCATGATCGAAAAATGTACCTTGTCCTTGAGCAAGACCCTTCTCGAAATGGCTAACGATTGTATAAACCTCTTTTCCATTTTTTAACGCCTTCAATTCTCCATAACCTTCTAACCAACCTGCTTTGCACTCACCGGTCCATTGATAAGAAGCAGAATCAAAATAATTAAAATCAACATATTTACATTGCTCTTGAACTGAAACAATGAGACTATCGTTTCTTAAATCTTGAGAAAAACCAATGAAGGAAATCAATACATTAAAGATGAACAAAATTTTATATTTCATTTTTCTTCTTAAAAAGTACCTTGATTCAAAATTTCTATAAAACGGGCTGGAACAACATAATTCAAACCATCACCATATCCACCCACAGCGATTCCAATAACATGACCCTTCTCATTCACAACAGGACCTCCGCTGCTTCCATGGTTAATCTGAACATCCGTTTGAAACAAGTCAGCATTCTCCGCATTAGAAGAAATACTTCTACCATCATCTTCCCGAAATTGTGAGAGGATACCACTACTAATAGTACCTTCAAGACCCTTTGGACATCCCAATGTATATATTCTCTCTCCAATTGCGGGCATTTTTTGACTCAAAGGCAACACAAATGGCTGATGAATAGACTCCACTCTTAAGATTGCGACATCATTTTTGCGATCAATCTTCAATACTTCATTGATTTGATATTTGGACGATTTATCATTCAACCGAACAAAACCATCATTGTAATTTACGACAACATGATAATTGGTAACCAATAAGTTTTTACCCAATAAAAATCCTGAGCCTTGTATAACCTGCCCGTTTGTCTGCTGTATGACAACTGCATATGTACCTTTCAAAGCATCACCTATTGGTATATCACCGACAGTTGATTCTGCATCACCCTTATCACCACTCCCCTGATCATTGGAAACAAGATTTTGTGCTGTGTCATTACCATCATAACTTACATCAAACCACTTGGACAAATCATCATTTCCTGAAGGATTGCTAGGCATATTGCATGCCATGCAAGTCACTAATGCCGTTCCACATAACAATATGAAAAGCCTCACAACCTGATTACTTTAATTGTTTGTATTTGATTTGAATGAGATAGCACAATATAGTAAAACCCAGAATCAAATGATGACAAATCAAGAACACTCTCAACCTTTCCTTGCTGAATCAAACGACCCGTTGCATTAAAAACCTTGGTATCAACATTTTCAATCCCCCTGAAATAAATCAAACCATCTTCACTTGGGTTGGGATAAATTTCAAAATACTCATCCCGTAAATTCAACACATCTATGGGATAGTTGGGTTCATTGAAATAACTCCGAGTAGAACACCCTTCATCAGTGCTGGTCTCAACCCAATAATAGTATTGTGTCAAATCTATGAACCCGTAGTTAAAGTATTGGAACCCGCTTAAAGCAGATTCCTCTATTCCTGTTGCTATATTGGTCTTTCCCCATCTAAACTGGCCAATGGTACTGTCTGGATGTACCAATGTAGCATCTCCAATCACATTCAAAACAACAGCAGAATCTGCTACCCCTCCCAATGTTACAAAAAATGAATCTATAGACGTACAGCCGAAAGCATCAGTTGATTCTAGCATAATTTCAGTGTTACTACCTATACCCATTTGAACATAAATCTCATTTGATCCTTGACCTCCCAATAATAAACCGTTCTCCAATTCCCAATGCAAAGCAACATCTTCATTGTTGCATTGAAAAACAACCGCATTTTGATTTTGGCAATGCATTTCGGAACCGAGAATTTCATTTATGGGTAGATTATGAATCTCAATTTCTTGAGAGGATTGATTGGAGCATCCATCCTGTTCAACCAATAACATCACCTCAAAACTACCATTTGGATTGAAAGCACAACTACTTCCAGTTGCAATCTCATCTCCGTCCACTATCCATGAATATAATCCTGAACCTGTGATTTGGGCTGACAACACCATCAAATCACCTGCACATGCCGTTCCAACAGCATTAAAATTGGCATCAATTGCATTGGCTATTTGAATAGAAATTATTGAAGACCGCGTACAGCCGTATTGATTGGTGGCAATGGCTTGGGCATCTATAGAATTCTCCCCGAGATACAAGGTTTCATGGCTATATGGATTTTGGAAAACGTCCGCTGGTGACCAAATAACATTTTCATCTTCCCAATTGGGTATTGAAAGGAAAGCTATATCGTCCGAGCAAAACTGAAACAAAGTGTCCGGATAGAGAGAGGGAAGTGGATTAATCACCAATGTAAAAGGAATCGATAAAGATGAACAACCTGATGATGTGCCTGTGATTGTATACGAAACAGGTATAGGGGCATCAGAATTATTATTCATTATATTCTGAATAATAGAACTGCCTGACGATCCAGAGGTATTCCAAGTGTATGTTGTATTAATAGTACTCCATTGCGGATCAAAAGTCCATGTATCACCTGAACATTTTGACGCTTGTACGGGAGTGTTGAGCAAAACAGGTATGGGTTTCACACTTACTGTCCAAAAAACAGGTTCACTGACACAACCTCCATTGGATACCTGAGCTGAATATTGAATCACCACATTCTCATTGGTCACGTTGGACCAGGTATGGGAAATGGTATTGGTTGTTCCATTTAAACTACCATTACCAATAAGTGCAGAACCTGATGCAGGTAAAGCGCTCCAAGAATAATTGTTGGTGCCACTGACATTGGAAGATAAGCTGGTGGACATCGCTGATCCAGAGCAAACACTCGTGTTAGAGGGCAGAATGATTGATGGAATCGGCAGTATTGGAACATTGACCAAGACAATGTTAGAACTGCATCCATTGTAATAACCTGTTAAGTTGTAACCTGCAGTCAATGATGTGTTGGCTGTATTGTTCAGCACATCAGTTAAGTTTCCTTGACCATTCCCGTTACCTGAACCAGAAAGTCCTGAAAGAAGTGCATTCCTGCTCCAAAACAAAGTCACACCATTCAGCCCATTGGATACATTGGGAAAATAATTCAATGCTGTTCCTGAACATATAGCAGTTGTTGTAACAGTTGAGTTGTTATTTAAAACAATATTGGGCTGAACCCAAAAACCAAGTGACTCCGTCGATTGGCATGCTCCGCTGGTTGAGGTTAATGTAAAATTATACTCCACCCACTGTTGGGTATTGGAATTATTAATGAAAGAATGATTGGCAATAGCAGCATTTCCGCTTGTAGGATTCGCAGAGGTCACTGAAGATCCTTGTGTTCTTGTCCAAGAATAATTGGCAGCGGGAGAAGACAACAAAGAAAAACTCATGGGCTGATTAGAGCAAACAGACGATACAAAATCAGCACCATTGGTTATGCTCGGTAAGGGATGAACAACTACATCCAATGTCTGGTCACTTGAACAACCCGTGGTGTTATTGGTCACGGTAAAGTGATATGATACGGCTGTTGGCCCTGACAGTTCATTGAAAAGAACATTCGAAATGGCACTTGATCCATAACTAGAGCTGGCAGAAAAAGCTCCATTATTCTCTCTGCTCCACTGATATCCAGCACCTGAGGTCACGGATGGATTAAATGAGAAAGTACCTCCACTACAAACAGATGAGGCAGCAGAGGCAAGATTGGTAACGTTAGGGTTAGCATTAACGGTTACAATGACAGATCTATTGGTTGAGCATCCATTGCCTCCGGTTACGATGACGTTATAAGTCGTTGTCGAAGAAGGAGACACCAGCGGATTTGAAATAAATGATGCGGAAATATTATTATTTGGGCTCCAAGTATAGGAAGCGCCGCCATCAACAAACAATTGCACACCCTCCCCTTGACAGATGGACTGGGGTCCACTTATATTGGGTGTAGGTTCATACTTGATCAAAGCATTCACTGTAAAAGAGGCACCAATACAACCAGCAGCGTTGGGCGTTAATGTGTATGCAACGCTTTGGTCAACCCCTGAATCATTGATTAATGTTTGAGCGAATGTGCTCTGTGCACTTCCAGATGTGATTCCATCTAAAAAATTGGATACCGGTGCCGACCATGAATACACCGTTCCAGCAGGAACAATATCTCCATTGCCATTGGTGGGTGTAATATTTACTAAATTATTGCTGCAAATTGAAATACTCTTGGTGGTAATAACTGGAGTGGGTTTTACTTGAATAGATAAATTGAAACCAGATGTACAACCATCGGCATTTGCTGTAAGCGAATAGTTCAACGCTGCTGGAGTTGTATTCTGAGAGTGACTTAAAATACCTGAGGAAAATGATGCACCTGGTGCACTGCTATTTGACTCACCACTAATATTTAAAGAATTACTTACAGTCCATGAAAACAAGGTACCGTCAGGAATTACAGCATTTGATTCACTACTAAAGTTGCTCGCAAATGAAGTACCAGAACAAACCTGAATAGGTGTTGTGATATTCGCAATACTTGGACGTGGTTTTACTTGAATGGTGACAGTAAAAGGTGTATTTCCTGAACAGCCAGAAGCTGTAGGCGTCAAAGAATAATTCAAAGGCTGAGTTGATTCTGATGAATGGGACAAAAGTCCTTGACTAAATCCCGGGGCTGTTGTTGCATTAGAAGTCTCTCCCGAGACAATGGATGAATTGGCTACCGTCCAAGTAAAACTGGTACCTGCTGGAACGATTGATCCCGCTGGATAATTCAGTGTTGAATTGAACGATTCGCCAGAACAGATTTGAATAGGTGTAGTGAAATTAGCTATGTTTGGGCGAGGCTTAACATCAATGATCAGTTCAAAAGATGTAATGGCTTCACAACCCGAAGCAGTAGGTGTCAATTCGTAATTGAGTGATTGCAATGACGCGGTAGAATGAGACAATGCGCCTTGACTAAATGCCGAAGCCGTTGTTGCATTAGAAGACTCTCCCGATACAATTGATGAGTTGGCTACCGTCCAAGTAAAACTGGTACCTGCTGGAACAATTGAACCGGCAGGATAATTCAATGTTGCATTGAACGATTCACCAGAACAAATTTGAATAGGCGATGTAATATCCGCAATATTGGGACGAGGCTTGATGGTAACATTAACAGAGGTTGAATTGCTGACACATCCATTCGTCGTTGTTGTAGCGCTGTATGAAACTGTAATGCCATCATTGGTTGAGTTGGTCAATGTTTCAGCAATGGTTGAAGCAGACCCACTTCCTGCATTTGGGGATATACCCGATAAGGATGATCTCGACCAAGTGTAAGAAGCCCCGCTTGCGCCAAGACTATTGGACAATACAATGGAAACCGCATTGCCTGAGCAAACTTCTATTGGATTGGCCACAGCGCTAACGACTGGTTTAGGCTTTACAGTCAAAAACACAGCAGCAGAAGTATCACAAGGTCCCGTAGCATCGGTCACTAAACAACGATAACTCAATGAGGTGGCATTGGTATTCAAACCTGAAACGGTCAATGCGGCAGAAGTTGCTCCTGAATAATTGGCACCATTTGCGATATTGGACCATATATTTGTTGTACTATTCAACAACTGCCAATTGAATGCCGTTGCACCCGTTGCAACTACTAAGAATGTAGCCTGCTGATTGGTACCTTGGCAAGTGCTAGCGTTGATTGGCTGGGTAGTGATGCACTGTGCATTGGAGACCAATGTCACAAACATTAGCATTAGAAAAGCAATGATTCTCATGATTAAAAAATTATACTGGCTCCTAACGTGAAATAAAATTTGGTCAAAGCCATTGGCTTCACCGTTGACATCAACCCATTGGATTGATATCCATTGAAAATAAGTGCGTCTGTCTTTCTGGGTTGGATTTTAGATGAAACAATCCCACCACCGCCGAGAAAAATGTCAATTTTATCCAAGTTGTAATGGAGGGTGATATCTGCATCCAACGATCCAAAAAAGCGTCTTATTTCGTTCTCCCCGTTGACACCTGCCAATTTCACGTTGTCTTGAAAACCCAATTCTGGAACATTAATGATCTCATCGCCTATTCCTTCAAGCTTGCCCCTTACATCCATTTCTCCAGAAGACCAATGGTATTTGGATGAAGCAATACGGTTAAATTGCACCCCTCCACGAATATGCAATTCCCATGTTTCCCCACCAAAGTCTTTGATGTATTTATAACCCACAGACACCCCATTGAACTTGGTTTGACTGTGCTCTTGAACTCCAGTCATTGAATAGATACTGGAACCGTTTTGATACTCGTAATTCTCTATCTCCGTCCTTCCTTGCAACTCTCCTTCGCTCAGTCCAAAAGCAAAGTAGTGAGGGCGCTTATCATTTTCGTGATAGAATATCCTCAAAGTAGTCTCAGAAAAATTATTGGCAAATCGAAAAGAAGGTTCGATTCTAACATTCAAAGCCGATTCTTCATTCATTTTATTTCTTAATGCCTTCATCTCGTTGGAAAAACCATCTATTCTGTTTCCAATCTTTGTCATTCTTGAAAGCAATTCTTTAATGTTCGACACAAGAGAATCTTCCTGAACGTATTGTAAAGAATTATTTTTACTATAAGATGAAGTTGAATTATCAATCTCATCAGTTATAATATTTATATCATCGTATAAATAATCAAATAACTCACCGGACAAGCACGCAGCAACATCTGGATTTTTTGACAATGAAAAATAATATCTTTTGGCAGAATTCTTTACTGAACAATCACTTAATAAGCCCGTTTTGAGATTTTTCCTCAAATTATTTTCATCAATCTTATTCTTCATTGAGAAAACCAACTTCATTGATTTTATAGATAAATCAGAAGCAGAAAGTTTGGTGTAATAAGCATTTTCATCTGAGGAATTCCAGAAATAAAAGACAACTCCCCAACTGGGATTGTTGGCTACAAAATCCTTGTATCGTTGATTAAATCTCGAACTATCGTCAGAAAGCTTGATTATAATAATCTTATCGTAGCGCCTTTCTAATTCGGCTATCTTTGCATTAAATTTATCATTATCTAATTGTTCATCCTTTTCATTTGGGTAACTCAAGAAAATCGAGTTCGACTGCCCAATCATATAATAATTAAGCAGGACACATGAAATAAATATTATTACAACTCTCATTCTGAACAGGATGTGAACCTTACTTTTTCCTTTTTTACTTGAATACGTCTTCCTGAATCCAAAACATACTCCAGACTTAAATAGAAAACCTCATTGTAACGGTTGTCAAATAACATTGAATTCTTCACATAGAGAAAATCACCCGGATTCTCTTTAAGTATTTCCAATTCGCTTTTCCATTGATATCTTTCATTAATCGACCCGTACATATTTGCGTTGGCCTGCTCAACACGTTTCTGATGAGCATTATACAACTTTAACGTTGATATTTCATTCTCCGAAACGACATTATTATTCAAATCAATCAAGATTAATATTAGCTTATTTACATCACAAATTGAGTCAAACAATATATAATAGTCTTCATGACCTGTCTGATGAATAATTTTAGACTCATTGTCTTCTGAGACATATTTATTTTTATAATTTACTGATGGATTTTTGTTATTAATATTACACTCTTTCTTCTCTATTCCTACCTCTTCTCGTATCTCCGCAACATTACTTTTACAATCACCATATTCATTTTGCCAATAGCACTCCAATTCCTGATAACTCTTGGGGAGTATTAAAAAATCATTGCTCGTCTTCTTCTCTTTTCCTTTATCAACAGACCAATGATATTTTCCATCTTCTTCACAGCCGTCACAAATAGCATAAACTTTATTATCACTTTCCAATTGTAAACTCAAATCTGGTAAGTCGCTTTTATATTTCCCCTCTATATGTACCAAAAAAATATAATCTATATTTTTATTTCGCTTCATTGCATCCGCTCTATCCAACGCATCAGACCATGTAAGTTCTGATTGCCCTGACGGAATCCTCTCTGAAATAAAAGTGGCTGAACAATTAACGTAAATGATCTCATAGTTCATAAATGTTTGAACATATTTAGAAAATTCAATTACTTCATTGTATCCGCATGAGCGAGCCTGCCCAAAGCAAAAGCCAGAACGTATTACCAGGTCTGCAGAAATAATCCCCTCTTCATCACATCCCAATCGCTTAATTGATTTTCCTTCCAATATGCGCTCAAGCTTCTTTGCTGACTTCTTGTACAAAGTCTCGTTACCAAATATGACTTGCCTTGAACCACTATTCACTACTAATTTTATTTCAGCACCGTACCCCACATGAGACAAGCCAAACAAGAAAGTAAAAAAAAAGATAACCTTTTTCATATCAATTCTTATTTAAGGCACCGCAATCCAACCATATTTCCTGACTTAACGCTACCCTTCCTTTGTTGTCAAACACAATAACTGTAAACGGCTGTAATCGGGTATTGGATTTTTTCGGCTGATAATCGCTGTTGGCAATTTTTGGTGTTGAAACCAATTGACCCAATAATGCCTTCGAAATCGTTAAAATCGATTGCCCTACTGGAAGGGTATGTTTTGAGGATCTTCTCTTCTTTCCAGATTTTGAATCCTCAAATTGAATCTTGTAATTCTCACTTCCTATCTTTCCTCCTTTAAAATAGAGGGTTTTACCATCCGCATTTAAATTCATTTCAACTCTCGCAATAGGTGGACATCCTTTATTCTTTCCTGGCACCTCATCACAATCATCTTTGTGATCCGGAAAGCCATCACCGTCCGTATCTGGACATCCCTCAAATCTTCCAGCATTATCCGGACACTTGTCTCTAGCATCCACAAAACCATCACGATCACGATCTTTAGGAGGTGGCGGGGGAGGAACAACCACTTTTGGACAACTCAACACCTTAAAAACAACTTTATTCTTACCCTCTGCCACCGCTCTGTTGACATATGCGGTTAAATTCTTTCCGTTCAATTCATCCTTTTTGAATGTATAATTTGCATGAACCCATGAATAATCACAAACAGCCGAAGGTGTTTGCTTTGCTCCCATCAATCTTTGGACATCCCCATTGAAACCTGACGCTTTAAATTGGGCGATATCACCTTCCAAATCTTCCTTAGTCAATGGAAAAAAGCCCGATTTAAATTCATTGAGCCATGAGAAGCTGGGTTGGATTGTAACTTGATTGTTTCCTTTCATATCCAATCGTCGAATGGTTATTTTTGGACAACTATTATCGCCATATACCTCAATCAAATTGATCAATACAGATGGGTCAACTGGACAGTTGAGGTTTAATTCTACCTCTGTCAAACGGATGCTACTTACGCTATTGCCTTTGCTCGAAGTAATCAAATCATCTTTGAAAAGATACACTCCTGAAACAATAAGAACAATTACTGCAGAAACCAATAATAATGACCTATTCATAAACCTACACTTTTATTAATTACTTGCAGAAATTGGTGAAACACCTGAATCGCTATTGGAAGAATTCGTCTGAACTCCTCCACTAGAAATAGCTTGAGTCAATTGCAATTGCAGACATTCTAGTGCCAATATCGGTTTTTCATGATGCAATAAGCCCATACAAAGGGTTGCTATATCTTGATCCCACATTAACCCAACAGAAGTAAGTTGAAAACTATAAATTCCATTGGATAAAGACTGGCATGTCAACGTTTGGCAATTAACATTTCTCACATCGCCAACTTTCATTTGCAAATTGTAAGGCGTTTGAAAATTGTGAATATATATCTGTGCGTTATTTCCATTACCCATACTCCACTGCCTATAGTCCCTTATGGTATTTCTCTTGAAATTAAAATCAGCTAACCAATAACCAGTGTGATTGGCATGAATATAAATCACAATAAGGTAAAATATTGTGAACACCATGATCATCGAGGGATGTGTAAACATCGCATTCAACAAAACGATAGCAAACACCTTTAAAAAAGCGCTCAGAAAAAGAAAAAGAACACCTACATCCTCCTTTAATGTACGATTTGCTATTTTCCCTCTTAATTCAGCCAAATATTGTGGCGTCTGTTGAATTAATATTTCATTTCGCCAGACTGTTCTTCTCGCTGATAGATCTGAATGAAATAGAATTCCTACATAATCCAAAACAATAAACAATATAACAACTATAGTCGCTCCAACAGCTATACCAAAACCTCTTGATAAACCTGACCATATCGTAATGAAAACAGCCGCAAACTCAATGAGTAAAGCTAAGAAAAACCAAACGGTATCTGATGAAGAGTCATTGGTGCCGAATAAACCGGGGAGGTGTGTCGGACCATAACTTGTAGTTTGTTTTCTAGTTTTGTACCAAGCGTTTCTTGTTGCTGTTGACGGTTCAAAATTCTGCCGATTCTGATAAGACATAATGAAAATATTAGAAAACAAAAGTGGACTTAAAATTCAACTTTTTAAAACTCTATTAGTTTTATATAACAACTTTAAAGGAGCTAATTTCTAATTAATCTCTATGTTTTTATCCCGTTATTTACGGTGTAAAAAATCGGAACGACATATTCACTTTTAAATAATTCGCGCTTTTGATGGTTTCTTCGTGATACATTACTATCTTCGAATAAGCAACTTTCAATGTTATGTTAACTTCAAAAGTGGGTGAATCCCTAAAAAACTATCGGGAACTTAAAAAGATTACCAGAGAGGACATGGCCGATCGTTTGGGCATGACTGTGAGCGGATATGGTAAGATTGAAAGGGGTGAAACCGATGTTCCACTCACCCGTCTTGAACAAATCTCAAAAGTCCTGGGAGTTTCAGTTTCTCAAATTCTACAATTTGACGCCCAACAAATTTTCAATATTTCCAATAATCACCTAGTACAAGGCGCAGGAAACAAAGCCGAAGAAATACACTACCATCCAGATACGTATAAAGACAAGTACATCGAAATACTAGAAAGAGAAAATACACGCCTGCGCAAAGCCTTGGGAGAAATTTAATCTCCTCCTCGGCGTCTACCTCGGCAACAGGCCTCAGAGGTAGGGCTTAAAAAGGAGTTGCGAGATTTCAACCTTGGTTTGCATCCATTTCTGCTCGTAATCCAAGGCCTTTAGCCTTTGATCTATCCAAGTATTCTCACGCTGATTGACCATAAACACTGAACTCTCCCCCATCGCAAGCCGCTGCTGCTCCGCCTCCCATAACTGCTTATAATAATTTGCATTGGCCATAGACTTGTCACGCTGGTCACGAACTATACGCTCCTGCTGCTCTAAAGCTCTTGCCTTTTGCGCTATACTGTTTATCTTTAATGACAAATCATTCTCATTCTCCAATTGCTTGATCCGCTGCATTTGCAGCTGACCCCTGGCATCTCTGACAAACAAAGGAAAGGCAAACTGAACACCCCATCGGTAATTTTGCAGCGAAAAATCTGCACCCTCACTGACCAATTCCTTGTTTAAAAAGTGATACTCAACATTCAACTTGGGCTTAAGTTTTTCTCGCTTCCATTTCTCCTCCCATCCCAATAAACGCGCCTTTGATTTATACCACAACAGCATAGGATGCTCAGTCAACCAGTTTTGCATATCCAATGTCAAACCATATGTGGGCAACAAACCAGGCAGGGCCTTATCGGGCACCAAAGACAAAGACAAAATATTCTTCTTCTCATTGAACTCAGGTAAAAAGGCCGTCATGGCCAATCTGGATTTGATAGAAAACAACTGCGACTCCTGCCAAGCAATGCCTCTCGACTGCCATTGAGCAAAAGCCTCTAGGGTATCAATGGCCGGGCGATCTCCAACTATAAATCTGGTCCTCACCGCATTCAATCTGACCGAGGCCGCATCCATCATCTCTTGCTGCATCTGAACCCGCTGCTCGGCAATGTACCAATCCAAATACAACATTGTACTTTGAAACAACAGCTCATTCAACGCCATCTGCTTCTCCAAAACAGACATGGCCTGAATCTGCTCCGCTCTGCGCAAGGCAAGACGCGTTTCATCAAAAAATAAGCCTTGCAACAATGGCAAACTCACTCCTAAAGCCATCAATCCATCCTTTCCTGTGTATGCCTCAGGATCCAAATAATCTCCATTATTGACATCCCACTGCGCCACAAGACCTAACGCGTAAGGAGATTGAAAAGCCAATTGTGTCTCCGAACGTTGGTAATAATTTTGGCCGTTGTAGAACTTATCCTTCCATTTGGATGTCAGAACAGGGTCAAGTAATCCCTTGGCTTGCAACCACTGGGCTTTCCCTGCCTCTTCCAACAGTCCCGCATTCTTAGATTCTGGATGATCTTGAATAACCCAAGCCAAATATTCAGGCAGGGTGAGTGTTGTTTGCGTTTTGATTTCAGCACAGATAAATGTTGCTAAAAATGACAACAAGAAATAAAAGAAAATCTTCATTTTTTGACCTCCTTTTTTTGTCCTTCCATCTTCTTCGCTTCTTTGGGCTGATAAAAATCGGGTGGGAATCCATTCAAAACACGCCACATTTCATATCCCAGTGGAACATCGTTGAGCAACATAATTCCTTTGGCTCCTCCCCCCAAACGCAGATTGGTAGGCCAAGGCTTTTCTCCATATGGCTTGACCCAAACGCGAAATTTGCCCTGTTCTTGAATAGCCGGATCAATACTGACAATCTCTCCATCAAACAATCCCGTAGACATCTCATTCCAACCGCTCACAAAAAATGCAGGCCATCCATCGAATATTATTCTCACCCTTTCCCCCACATGAATCAATGGACTGTTCACAGGATCAATCATTAATTCTACCGCCTTATCAAATCGATAAGGCGTGATACGTACCACTTCTTCTCCTTCTTTTATGGTTTCTCCAATTCCCGACTTTGTGACCTTGGAAACAAATCCATTTTGAGGAGCAATGATGTAGTAATAACCTGTTCGTTTGTCATAATTGTTGTATTGATTTTGCAACTTGGTGACCTGTGCCTCCGCATCGTACATGGCAGAGAATGTGGCATACTTATCACTTTCAGCCTTGCTGATTTTGTCCCGGTAATCTGCCTCTACACCTCTGTACTCCCTCTGCGTATTTAAAAATTCAGCTTTGGCAATGGCCAATTTATTGCGTTGGTCATTGATCTTGGCTTGTGCATTTTGTAACGCGACTTGACGACCCTCCCATTCTGTTTTGGAAATCAATCCTTGTTGATACAGCTGATCAAAACGCTTCATTTGCTCTTGAACAACTTTGTAATTGTTCTCAACAGCCATTAAATCTGTGCTGTCCGTTTTGATTTTCAACGCAGCCTGCTGCAGCTTGGTCAATGTTTGCTCCCGCTTTATTTCTTTAGCATTGAGCAAAGCATCAATTTGTGTATCCAATGCCTTGACCTTTTCCATGTAATTGTCTACAGCACCCTCCTTGGATTTTATCTGACGCTCCGTATTATCCAGCAAGGAAGGATCAAAATAATCATCTTTGACCTCAGACAAGAAAAGCAAAGTATCCCCTGCGGAGACAGAATCCCCTTCTTGCACATACCACTTTTCAATTCGACCGGCAATGATAGATTGAACGGATTGAGGACGTTGATCTGGTTCCAGAGAAATCACCGCACCTTCTGTTTCTATATTCTGTGTCCAAGGCAATAACAACAGTCCAACCATTGCCATTGCATAAGCCAATAATTTGTACTTACTCTTCCTTTGTTGTTTTCCGAATTGTACTTTATGCCAAACAGGATATTCTGCTGGCGAAGGGGTATCAAAAAAATCGTCTTCTTGCTGTCCATTGGTCTCAGATATCAGTGAAAAACCCTTCTCAAATGAAACCATCGTTTCATAAATGGTGGACAACCCAAATAAAAGCTTCTCAATGCTATTCACCAAAAGAACGATGACAATTTCTGCCGCCAAAAATTGACCCAATGAAATCTCTTGTTGTATAGCCAACCAAACGCCGAGCAACAACATTCCTGCAAGGATGCACATTTTAAAAAACAAAAAAGAACGCATTTGGAAAAGGACGATGGAAAAATACTCCCGCTTGGCTTGAATGTAATTCATTGAACGGCCGTGCAACTCTTCGCGTTTATCAGTAGCTGAATTGTCCGACTTACTCTCTTTCATCAGCCAATCATACATACCATATTTTTCATTAGAAACATTGACGCCCGTGCTCAATGCTGATTTCCCTTTGACCTTTACAATGAAGTACAGACCCAATAACAATGAGAATCCAAAAACCAAAAAGAAAGGATGATAAAAAGATATCAAGATAACACCCAAAAACAATTGCAAACCGGAAGTAATGACATCAATAACCGTCTTGCTGTATCCTTTTTGAATCGAAGAAATTTCAATGAAATATTTTGATTTGGAAACAAATTTTTGAAAACCTCCTTCGGCTGGTTTTATGAATAATCGTTGCGCATATTCGTAGGCCATTAAAACAAAAAGGCGCTCTTCAATTTGCTCTCCTGTTTGCACCATTTGAACTTGCCAACGGTTGGCCATCCATGTGGCGAATAATACCAATAAAATAATGGATATGGTTCCTATTCTGAATTCACCACCCGTGATAAAACCCATCAAGGCTTGTATTCCGAGCGGCAGAGCCAATTGAAAGAGACTGGCCAAGACGGAGAGTAAAAATATTTTTCGCAACGCCTCCCCTTCCAATTGCATTCCTTTCAACCAAAGCGATTTGAAACCCTTTTTCATAAAAAATGACATTTATCAGCAAAAATACAGCTATCTGACAAGAGTATATTACAATAAATGATAACAAACCAATGGGGAAAATGTTTCCTCAGTCATTGACCCGCCAAGCCATTGAGATGATTTCCATCTCAAAAAACTCAGAAAAAACAGCATAGTCTTCAACATTGGGCCAAAAAACCTCCATGTCTGTCCACTCCGAAAGAAAATGAACAAAAAGATCAGTAAAATGATCCATCAGCCACTCATGAATATCCATCGCATCATCTAAATCCGGAATCATAAAAACATCAGACTCTGGCAAGTGAACTTTGGCCATTGGATCATGAAAAGGCAGAGACCAATTTAAAAATACGATGGTAGGTTTTAAGACAATGGCGGCATGCGGCAATCTTTCAATTTTCTTCATTGGATTAATTGTATAAAGAAGCAGAATCAATTATCCTGCCGCGTTGAAAAGAATATTTATTTCCCAAAGGAAGATGTTGACAAGGGTGAACCATTGATGCACAATCATGCAAATCCATCAACCTATTGTTTCTAAAATGAAAAATAAAGCTGGTGTAATTCCAAGAGCGATTACCAATCATGAGAAAGCCAGGTGAATTCGAATTGGCATAACATACTGCACATTGCGCCGGCACAACTCTCAGGAATTGATCTCCGCAACTGGTAAAAAAGTCAATCAATTCAAAAGTTCGATCCATAAAAGTTCCAATGGGCATTTCTATTTCCAGGTTGTTATACAATTCAACAATAACGGATTGTTCAATCATGGACTTCAAAGACAAAAACTGATTAAAATAATGATGAGCGGGACGAATTTGTTGGGCAAATTCATCATTATAGGAAACTGGAATGAGCCTTTTCCAATCGGTTTTGTTCAGGATTTGAAGTATCGCAAAGCAGTCTTTTTCTGCCAGCAACTGTAGATTCAAATAACTAGAATGACCGTTCTTCATTTTGTAATTGATGTAACGTACAACACATTCACGGGCGAAATGAGAATCTGAAAACTGTGCCATTAAGTGCTCTAATTCTAATGCAACACGGTATCGACAAGCCCGCAAATAAGGGTCGGCCAAAGTACCTTGTTGGTGGATATCGTCTCTATTCCAAGCTATAAAATGCTGTGGGTGCTCCACACACTGAAATACAATATCATTTGATTCAAGGGGAATGTAGGTGGATATGGAAGAAGCAGGGACACGGATAGTTGGGGCTTTGCAGTAGGGACAAAACTCCCCTCTTATTCCCTTTTCGGAGATGGAGATGGGTTGGTACACGAATTTTCGGTTTGAAGGCTCAAGAACCGAAGGTTCATTGTAATGTATTTACAACGAAAAAGAGAATTAGGCCATCATCGCCTCAATTTCCTCGACGGTAGTAGGGAAATCGGCAAACAAATCCAAGGGTTCGTTTTCTGTCACCACAACGTTATTCTCAATACGAATACCCAATGACTCTTCTGGAATGTAGATGCCGGGTTCTACAGTGAATACATTGCCCGCCTCAATAGGTATATTCCAATCCCCCACATCATGCACATCCAATCCCAAGAAGTGACTGGTTCCATGCATAAAATACTTTTTATAGGCCAATGGATTCTTGGCTTCCTCTGAAGTGATTAAACCCAAACCCACCAACTCCACGGTCATCATTTTTCCAACTTCTACATGGTAATCCGCCATCATGACCCCAGGGCGCAACAATTTCTTGGCTCCCTCCATGACGCGCAACACCGCATTATAAACATCTTTTTGTCGCTCACTAAACTTACCGTTCACAGGAATGCATCGGGTCATGTCTGCATTGTAATTTCCATACTCTGCACCAACGTCCATCAATAACAAATCACCATCCTTACAAGGCAAATCATTGGCTATATAATGCAACACACAAGCGCTGGAGCCCGAGGCTATGATGGGCGTGTAAGCAAAACCTCTTGATCCATTTCTAACAAACTCATGCAAATATTCCGCTTCCAATTCATATTCCATCACACCAGGCTTCACCATTTTCATCACCCGCACAAAACCCTGTTTGGTCAATTGAATGGCTCGCTTCAGTTGCTCAATTTCCTCTTCCGTCTTGATGGCTCGCACATGGTGCATAATGGGTGCCATGCGAAAGACCCCATGATTTGGAAAATCAATACGCATCTTTTTGTTCCACCTTGCTTCTCGTGTTTCCACCTCTATGCTCGCCCGGGTATGTGCGTTGTCATTTAAACCCATTACCTCTGCCTCATTCATGACTACCCTCATCACCTTTTCAAAATCACTGGTCCACTGAATGTTCTGAATACCCGTTTGCTCCTTGGCCTGCTCCTTGGTCAACTTAGCACCCTCCCAAACTGCAATGTGCTCATTGGTTTCTCTTACAAACAAAATCTCTCTCATCGCAGATTGCTTGGAAGAGGGAAACAACACCAAAATGGTTTCCTCTTGATCCACCCCTGTTAAATAAAAGATATCCGAGGCTTGTTTAAATGGCAAAGTGCCATCCGCACTGGTGGGGTAAATATCGTTGCTAAAAAAAATAGCCGCACATCCAGCAGGCATTTGAGCACTCACTCTTGATCTTGCTCCAGTATAAAAAGACGCAGAAAGTTGTTGGTATTTCATACCTCAAAGGTAATTCATCACCATCCCACTTCGCACTGACAGGGGAAAGAAAAATGCATTTGGCAATTCGGTAAGCCTTCTTGCAATGCCCTCTGAACACTTTCATTGATGGGATTGTTCAAAAAATCCAAATGCTTCAGATTATTCAGGCGCAACAATTCATGACTGTAAATACCAATGGGATTGTCCCACATGGCCAATATCTCCAGCTCCTGCAAATCTCCAATGCCATCTGGAATCGTGAAAACATCATTGTAACCCAAATCCAATTTTTTCAAATGCGACAGCGTGAATAAAGCCATGGGCAAACTGTCAATGCGGTTGAACTGCATTTCCAATCGTTGTAGTTCCGTACAATTTTTTATTTCCTCTGGTATGAAACGAATATCATTTTTATTGACTTTTAACTCCTGCAAATGGGGACAATTGAACACCTCTAAGGGAATGGATTTCAACTTTTTCTTGCTGAGGTCAATTCTATATACCTCAAGTTCATGTCCTTGAATCGAAGCTATCGACCTAAAGACTTTGCAGGTATCCAATTGATATAATGGCAAACATTGCGCATTGCATTTTAAAACAATGAATATTAAAAAGAAGCAACAAACCAGTCGTTTACCCATTGAACATCTTTTGTTATTTGTGCTACCAACTCATCTAATCCTCCCATCTTGCGCTCATCTCTTAGACGCTGATGCAGTTCTAAGGTAATGCATTTCCCATACAAATCGCCCTCAAAGTCCAAAATATGACCTTCCACATGCAACTGAAGCGATTGGTTTACGGTGGGACGATAACCGATATTGAGCGCTACTGCATACAATTGACTATTCCAATTCAATGTCGCTGCATAAACACCGAATTTTGGAATCAACTTATCTACACCATGCACCAAAATGTTGGCCGTGGGGAATCCTATTTTACTTCCAATTTGCTGGCCTTTGATCACTTCTCCAGTCAAAACAAACGGTCGTCCCAACATCGCATTGGCCTCAACCATTTCACCATTTAAAAGTGCCTGACGAATTTTGGTTGAACTTACTGGAATTCCTTTTGGAGCATAGGCTTCCATCTGATGCACTTCAAATCCATACACCTCTCCGAGCTGTGCCATAAGATGTATATCACCCACTCTGTTTTTTCCAAAACGATGATCATACCCCATGTAGACACCTGCCACATGCAGGCCATTCACCAAAATATCACGAACAAAATCCTCCGCCGACAATTTGGCCAATTCCATATTAAACGGGAGCAACAATAGGTGATCAATTCCCATCTGTTCCAATACAGCAGCCTTTTCTTCCAAGCTCTGAATTTGTGGCAATGGTTCGCCATCGGGAAACAATACTTTCTTGGGATGGGGATCAAAACTCAAAACCACCGTTTGCGCGTTTTGCAGATGAGCTCTTTTCTGCATATCACGCAAAATAGAAAGATGCCCCAAATGCAAACCATCAAACGTGCCCATCGTCACCCATGTTTGCACATGGGGTGGCAAGGTATCAATGGCGTAATGAATTTTCATTGCGCAAATGTAGTCACGGATGATTTTTGTTTTTCTATGATGTGATTATATTCGCACTGTCCAAAGGGGTGACGTTCAAAAAAAAAGCGTCTGAGATTATACCCTTCTTGTTTTTGAACAAGGGAACCTGGGCAGGTCATGCTGCCAAGGGAAATAAAGTAAATTGCATTGTCATGACCAATGCACTTGTATTTTAAGACAAATGATAAAAAAAACGCTCTTAGCCGCTTTGGTTGGGATGATTGCAGTCAATGGGATCACCCAAGTGATTGAACCGGTGCAAATTCAAACACGTAAAAGACCCGTGCCAGATTCCATTCCCGTGATTATCGGGAATCCACTTATCATCAAAGACTCGCCCCTTTTTGTAGATCAAAAATCTCCTGTTGCACATACCAATCTATCCTCAAAAGATTTAGCTCGATTGAACACCGCACAAGACCTTCCCTATTTGTTGCGCTTCACCCCATCACTGGTATCCACCAGTGATGCGGGAACCGGGGTAGGATATACGGGTCTTTGGATTAGAGGAAGTGACCCCTCCAGAATCAATGTTACCATCAACAATATACCTCTGAATGATGCAGAAAGTCAGCAGGTATTTTGGGTTAACCTTCCTGACCTGGCTTCAAGCACGAGTGATATTCAAATTCAAAGGGGCGCAGGACCTAGCACCGCTGGACCGGGCGCTTTTGGGGGATCCATTCACATCAACACCATTGATCAAAACTTGAATCTACCCCGGCGCATTTCATATGGTTTACAATGGGGCAGTTTCAATAGCTTGCGAAAAACACTTCAGTTGGATCGCGTGTTACTCACCAAAGGAATTTATTTGAATGCACGCCTTTCGCAAATCAACAGTGACGGTTACATTGACCGTGCATCTGCCAACATGAATGGTTATCAATTTGACCTTCAAAAAAACACACAACACTGGAAGTTCTTGCTCACTGCGTTTGGTGGAAATGAAAGAACTTATCAATCTTGGAATGGCACGCCTCATGAAAGATTGTATGGAAACACAACAGACATATTGAACTTTGCCGCGCGGAATTATCTCACGGAAGCTGAAACCAATAACCTACTACAGTCAGGGCGTACCTACAATTACTTTACACATCCCAATCAGGTGGATCAATATCAACAGCATCACCAACAGTTTCATGCCTTATACCATAATACAAAACTGAAATGGCACACCAGTATTTTTCATACAAGAGGAGCTGGATATTTTGAAGAGAAAAAGAATGAAACAGCACTATCCAATTACAACCTCCCCGGATTTGTCCCCCATTTTCTCGATGGCATCTATATAGAGAACGCTGATATCATCCGAAGACGATGGTTGGACAACAATCTATTTGGCGTAGCATCCCGTTTGAGTTTATTCGTCAATGAAGCCAACACCATCCACATTGGTACGTATATGATGCAATACCTTGGACATCACTTTGGAGAAGTAACAGAAATAGTACCGCAACCTGATTATGATTTCTCTAAACCGTATTACACAGGAAATGCACAAAAATCAGATCAAACGGGATATATCCAATTCATGCATCAACGGAGTGAATGGAATGGCTTTATAGATTTGCAACTAAGACGAGTGAACTATAATACAACAGGCGTCAACAATGATTTGGTTCAATATGACGCGCATGATGAATTGATATTTTTTAATCCCAAAATCGGAGGCAGTTACAGAATCAACCGTAAAAATCAAATCAGTGCATTGGTCGCATGGATTGGCAAAGAACCCAACAGAAACGATTACATTGATAACAATACAAAACCAAAAGCTGAGTACCTGTTAGACAATGAATTTTCTTGGATATGGAAAAGGTGGGACGTGAACAGTCAATTGGATTTTGATCAAAAAGGAATTCATCCCAATGCCAACAAACCTCAAGTAAAATTGACCCAATTCAATATCAATTTATTTTGGATGCAATACAAAAATCAATTGGTGCTGACAGGTGCAGTGAATGATGTCGGTGCTCCATTGAGAACGAACATTGCCTCTAGTTTCAGACGCGGGATTGAAATGGAACTTACCAAGGATATGACGGTTTTCAATAAAAACCTTCGTTTTTATGCCAACGCCACGATCTCTGAACATCAAATCAAAGCGTTCAATGAGATTATTTTTGACTACACCAATGGATTTGACATGCTCCTTATCGCGCACAAAAACAGTCCCATTTCATTTTCTCCGCAAGCCATCGCCAGCACTGTTTTACAATACAATTTGATAAGGAATGTGCAAGTTCAGTGGCAATGGAAATATGTAGGATTACAACACCTTGATAATACTGGTAACAAAGACAGAACCATACCTTCTTATCAAGTACAAGATTTAACGCTGATGTATACCAAGGCAAATCCAAATCACGAAGTGCAATTGAGCCTAACCCTCAATAATCTTTTGAATCGCTTGTACGTAACCAATGGCTATACCTATGGCTACATTGTTGGGGAGAGAATCGATGAAAGATTTTATTATCCTCAAGCGGGAAGAATGATTTGGGCAGGAATAAAAGTTGCTCTTTAGACCATCCAATTTATCCCGAGGGGAATATCCTTGGGGTAAATTGTTTTTTATTACTACTCTTTTTTATCCTTTAAAAAAACAAACTCAACCCCGTTTTGAACATACCGCTCATAGACATGGCCTACTTGATCTCTGCAATTCAAGGTAGCTGAATACTCCCCTAAAGTTGCGTAAGATTTGAAAATCCCAATGAGCATCTCTATGCCATTGGTGTAATGCCAATCAACGGTTAAGGCAGAACCAGCGGGCAATTGATAGGCTGAACATCCTAACGCAGCCAATTTCGCGCTGTCCCCTGAATTAACGATTACGCATGCCTTTGACCGCAAATCTTCTTCTGCTACTTCATCCGGGTTATCGAAATAAATACCAATAAAATCTTGCTTGATGTTATGTTGTTCACACGTGGATTTTAGACGCTCAAAAGTTTCACCAATTTGATGGTAGGGCCCTTTGAAATCTAAGGTCATTAATGAATAACCAGGAACTTCTTTTTCCACCACATGTATCTCACGAAAAAGACCATTGTAAGTTAAAAATGATAGAATCAGAATAACAAGTCCTAAGACAATGAATAAAATTTTTTTCATAGATGATGCTTTAGTTTGTGAAAATAATCATTTTCTGAATTCAGAAACTTGACGATATACCCCCCACGGATTCAAATCAAGGGTTCTCATCAAAAACATATTTCTCATCAAAATCGACATTCCATTCTTGCAACATTTCAATGTATTCGAATTTAAAATTTTTCTTTGCGTGATGTTCCTCTTGATTGTTAATGTACACAATAACACTCTCCAATTGAGAATGAGAACATGAGAAAGCTCCAAAACCAGCTTGCCATTCAAATCTGCCCATAACCAAACTCTTCTCGTTGATCCATTTTGAGGAATTAGATTTTATTTCTCTCACCAAATCAGATAATGCGATGTTGGGTTTGATACTCAATAAAATATGAATATGGTCTTCAACTCCACCTATTGCATAAACCTTTTGTTGCTTCCCTTTGGCTATTCCGGAAATGTACTTGAATAATTCATCTTTCCATTTTTTTTGAATTAGGTTCTGTCTTCCTTTTACTGAAAACACAACATGAATATAAATCTGGGTATATGTATTTGCCATCAATTTATTTTATCTTTTGATATGCCGCCCCTAAGGG
>CAYQUT010000001.1:0-62522 GCA_964420985.1 uncultured Chryseobacterium sp. | reverse complement strand
TTAATATGCCGCCCCTACGGGGCTTGGGCTGGTTTATTGTTCGTTTCCTATTAATATGCCGCCCCTACGGGGCTTTGGTTGCTTTATCATTCGTTCTATTATTATGTCGCCCCTACGGGGTTAAATGTTCATTCTTAACCTAATGATATTAATTCTACCCTATTTATTTCAGTCAATCACGAATTTCTCCTATTTAAAAATCAACAACGCATTTTTAATTTGCTATTACAAATAGCAAAACAATCTTTGACTTAAAATACAAATATAAAAAATCCCAAAACAATATATGAAAGCCCCGTAGGGGCGAAATACTAATAGCACGAATATCCGCAGCCAAAAAAGCCCCGTAGGGGCGACATATTAATACATTACCGAAATTGCAACAACTTCCGCAATGGCTTCAAAAAAAGGGTATACCATTTTGGTGACAAACCATTGAGCTGCCAAGCCATGCGATCCTGCTGATTGGCTTTAACACGCTGCTTCCAACCCACATTGGACGCACCTCCTGTTTTCATTTGTATAATTACCTTTGGCAAATAAGACAACGTGATTCCATGTTTATGAATCATACGCAACATCAACTCGTAATCAGCTGCTGTTCCGTGATTTGTTAAATACAATCCAAACTGATTGTAACATACTTTCCGAACAAAAAAAGTAGGATGGGGAGGCATCCAACCCTTTAAAAAATCACCAGCCTGATACAAACCTGACTTCCAGTGACGAACAACCTTTCCTGTGTCGGCATTAACATATTGCAAATCGGCGTATACCGCATCTTGTTCACCAATCGATGCAACGATATCAGCTACAACATTGGGATAGGCGTAGGTGTCGTCACTGTTGAGAATACCAATCAAATCACCGCTCGCCAAGCGTACTCCCTTATTCATGGCATCATAAATACCATTGTCTTTTTCAGAAATAACTTGCGCTATTCGGTGTTTGTACTTCTCAATAATTTCAAGGGTATTGTCTGAAGATCCACCATCGACAATGATGTATTCTATGTCAGCATCCTCCTGAGCCAAAACGCTTCTGATGGTGGCCTCAATGGTCTTTCCACTGTTGTAACTTATTGTGATGATGCTGACTCTCATTTTATCAATGTTGCGGCAAGATATGCGTATTTTTAACACATGAGAAATATTTTCATTGGAATTCTATTGATGACGTGTGTCACCACTTTTGCTCAGTTAGAAATGTTCAAAGGCATGAGCATGCGCTCCATTGGACCTGCCACCACCAGTGGTCGAGTTACAGCCATTGACGTTGATTTACCTTCCAACACCATGTACATTGGCGCTGCTTCTGGAGGGGTTTGGAAAAGTGAAAGTGGGGGAGCCACTTGGCAACCCATATTTGATCAACAAGCGGTATTGGGGATAGGTTCCATTAAAATTTCAACTTCCCATCCTGATGTGATTTGGGTAGGTACAGGTGAAGGAAATCCCCGAAACTCGCAAACCAGTGGTCGAGGGATATACCGCTCATTGGATCGCGGAAATACTTGGCAATGCATGGGGTTAGAAGAAACCAAGACCATACACCGCATTTGCATAGATGCCCAGGACAATGTATATGCCGCTGCTCTGGGATCAGCATGGGGACCCAACCAAGATAGAGGTGTATTTTATTACAACAACCAAAATAAAAATTGGAAAAAAATTCTTTACGTCAACGATTCAACAGGATGTGCTGACTTGGTGATGGATCCAAGGAACGATCAAAAACTTTTAGCCGCCATGTGGCAATATCAAAGACAACCTTGGCAATTCAATTCAGGAGGAAACGGATCAGGATTATACATCACCGCCAATGGAGGACAGGACTGGAAAAAAATGGGAGAAAAGGAAGGTTTGCCCAAAGGAAAATTGGGTCGCATTGGATTGGCCATTGCTCCCTCCGATCCGCGAATTGTTTACGCCATGATCGAGAGCGAAAAAACAGCTTTGTATAAGAGTACAGATGGAGGATACCATTGGTCGATGGTTACAGAAAAGGGAGTAGACGATAGACCCTTTTACTATTCTGAATTTTATGTTGACCCCCAAAATCCCAATCATTTGATTTATCTCCACAGCATCGTCTCCGAGAGTATTGATGGTGGAAAAAGTTGGACGACCATGCTTCCCTATTGGGGAGTGCATCCTGATCACCATGCCTTTTGGTGGAATCCCATCAACACCGCAGAAATGTGGGAAGGCAATGACGGCGGGCTCAATGTCAGCAGAGATGGGGGAAATAATTGGGATTTTATTCCTAACCTCCCCTTGGGTCAATTCTACCACATTCACTATGATCATCAGACACCTTACAACATCTACGGTGGTTTACAAGACAACGGAACTTGGAAAGGTCCCGGTTACGTTTGGCATTCCGATGGCATCTTAGATAGCGATTGGCAAGAACTGTATTTCGGAGATGGCTTTGATGCCGTTCCTGACCCATCCGATGAAAATTGGGTTTACGTGCTATCACAAGGTGGCAACATGGGCAGAGTCAATGCCGCAACAGGTGAGGAGCATTTTGTGCAACCTGTTCATCCTGAGGGAAAGCCGCTTCGATTCCATTGGAATACCGGAATCAGCAATGATCCATTCATTGAAACGGGCATTTATATTGGATCACAATACTTGCATTATAGTACAAACAATGGTCAAACTTGGGAAATCATCTCTCCCGACTTAACTACCAATGATACCACCAAGCAACATGCCTACAAGAGTGGTGGATTAACGACAGACGCCACCTCTGCGGAAAACTATTGCACCATATTGACCATTGAGCCCAGTATTTACAACCCCGGAGAAATTTGGGTAGGGACCGATGATGGTCAAGTATCCATGACTACGGACCACGGAAAGACTTGGAAAAATATCACCGCCAACATAAAGGGTTTGCCAAAGGGAGCATGGATTCCTCAGATTGTGCTGTCACAAAACGATCCAAAAGAAGCGTGGGTAGTGGCCAATCACTACAGACAAAACGATTGGAAACCTTACTTGTTTCACACCGCGGATGGAGGGAAGAAATGGGAAAATGTTGTCGAAAAAGCCAACATGACAGGACACTGTTTGAGTGTCGCCCAAGACGCCATTCAACCTGAACTGGTATTTTGTGGAACAGAACATGGATTGTATGTTTCCATGGATCGAGGTAAAACATGGGAGAAATGGAAACATAACTATCCCTCCGTTCCTACCCAAGACCTTAAAATACATCCAGACCACGGCGATTTGATCATTGGCACTTTTGGAAGAGCCATTTACGTGCTAGACGATATCAGTCCGCTCAGAGATTGGATAAACAACGGAAAACAAATCAAAGACTCGTTGAGTATATACAACACCGTTAACCCCATCTATCAAGCCCAATACAAGCGTCACAATGGACAACGATTCCCTGCTGATATGTATTTCAGTGGTGATAATAAGTCATCCAACGCGAAAGCCTATTGTCATATAAAACAAAACGAAAAGAAAAAAGAACAAAAACTCATCATCAGCGTCAATCGCTACAATGACGGTAAAAAAGAAGTCATTAGAAATTGGGAACAAGAACCTGATTCTTTCTTAACCGTTATCCAATGGGGTTTTGACGGCAATGGCTTTGATTACCCGAGCCGAAATAAACGAGAAAAAAAGAAAGAAACTCGTGGGGGAGGATTCAAAGTTGAGCCTGGTGAATATTGGTTGGTCATAGAATGGGGAAAAGAAAAAGATAGCCTCAATTGGAATATCGAATATGATCCTCGCATCCCATTCAATTCTGAACATTACAATGCCCAAAAATCATTGTATGAAGAATGGAAAAAAGAGATGATCAAACTGGGAGATGAATTAGACAAGATCAATGAGGCCAAATCTCTTGCACAATGGACGTTGGACGCGATGAAATACCAAGAGGATAGTATACTCAAGCCATTAAAGACGTTAAAGGATTCATTGGACAAAGCATGGGAAAAACAAATTTTAAAAGTGTTTTTAAAAGAAGGATTGAAAGGTATCCAAGACGACAGCAAAGTCATCAGCGGACATTGGTGGACTCCCTACAGCTTGCTCAGTACTGAGTCCATGATGCCCGGCGAAAATGCGCGTTTCGCCATTCGAAACTTGAGGAAAGAAATTGACCAATGGATAATGGAAAACAAAACCATCTGGGATGGACCGTGGTATTCACTTCAACAAGCGGCTACCGAGAAAGTGGATTGGCCTAAGGAATGGAAAGATCAGAAATAATGCAAAAGCATTAGAGACACTGTGCTGTTGTAATTGCCTCTTTCATAATAACTGAATTGATTGGCCTGAGCGGGGTTGGGCCTAATGGGCACTACACTTTGGCCATATTCAAAAACCAAAGAAGTATTGTATGATAATACAAAACCAACACCTGCATTGATTCCAAAATCCCAATCGTTGAATGCAGGCTGGCCGCCATATTCAGAAAGTGTGTAGCTGTATTTATTGGACATCACAGACTGGTGAACCAAATATGCGGCGTAGGGACTCAGGTGGACATCTATCTTGTGATTCCAATGTATCTGCCAAGTCACTGGAATCTGAATGTAATTCAATCGATAGGCAAAAACGTTTCTGGTCAAGGTATCCAATGGTGCACGACTGCCCTTGGAGATAAATCCCATGGATAAAAGGAGATTACTTCTGTCTGAAATATTTGCTCTTAATGACAATCCTGCTGTACCGCCAAACTTATCAAAGCCACCCAATCCATCTCCACTCATTTGAGATGACGAGGGACCGAGGAAATAGCCCAAATCAAAACGACGGCTATTCTCCTCTTGCGCTTGGACATTTACAAGAGCCAAGGCAAAAAGGAAAAAAATAAAGAGCTTATTGTAATTCAAACTCTGTTGCATTGACTACCTCTTGCGTTGTTTTGTTGGTGATAAAGGCCACCACTGTCATGTGATTGCCCTGCCAACCAGACTTCAAAGGATAAGTGAAACTCTTGGCAATCATTGTTCCTCTAGTGGGATTACTCACCAAATCATTTCCCATCGGTTGAGTAACCGCATCACGCAATAGATGCTTGTGTTCATAATCCAAAATATCCGATGGACTGGCATTATAATCCAACTGAGCACTGATGATGTGCGACTCCACCAACAAAACAGTCAAGGCATAGTTCCCAGACATGGCTTCATTGAACTGAGCGGCGGTATGGATATTGATCACGTTGTCATCTGCTACAAATTCTGCTTGAATTTGAACGGCAGCTGTAGCTGTTTCATTCTTTGCATCTTGAATAAAACCTTGCCACGCTCCAGGATTCCCTGGGTCCAAATAATGAAAGGTGCTCAAACTTCCATTTCGATCAATCCGACCACAGGGATTAAATCCTCCCTGCAATTGGGCCCAATACAAATTACCGGGAACGGTATTGTAATCGGCTTCATATGGGGCTGCCTTGGGCTCAGCCAAGGTTCCTGCATGAACAGCCACGGTTACCAAACGCTCACCCAATACAGAATCCAATTGATTGACCAGATAAGTCGCAGCAGGACAAAACCCACATTTATGACCCGTGAATTCTTCCAACAATACATTCTTTTGAATATTGTCTTCAAATACAAATGTCGGTGCTGGTCCATATACCTCGTCTTTGAAGCGATACTTCACCGCACTCACTGGTGTTTCTATCTTGTCACAAGACGACCAAATCAATGAGCTCAATACAAAAAAACTAAAAATCTTTTTCATGATTAAAAACTACTGGTGATACTGATTTCAAAACCATTGGTGGCAGGAACGGCGCGACAAACACCTCCTATGCAGAATACCCCTTCGCGTCGTTTGCCATAACCCAATGTTACACGATGCGGGCCGTTGATGTAGCCCACTGTTCCGAACAAATAATTGATTTTCTTGGCCTCCACTGGATTTCCGCTGTTGTATTGATTGACAACGCCCAATGTCCAATGAGGGCTTCTGGTGTACTCCACAACGATGGTTTCCCAATTTCCTTTGTCTTGTTTGGTATGCAATTCTTGCAATTCAATACGAATATTGTCCTTCTTAGAAATTTTATATCCCAACTCCAATACCTGAATGTTGGCAAACAACAAACCTTTGAAATCACTGGTAACGGGCGTAACCTTAGTATTGAACTCCATGTAGTAGAATGTGTAAGTGGCTTGAAACTCTTTGGTCAGTTTACGCTTGAATTCAATGTTGAAATCTCTAACGTATTTGGTCTTTCCAAAACCAAGAGAGTTCACTTGATATGACTCCGTAAAAGCCTGTAAACCGTTCAAACCAGTAGTATCCAAACAATTGGCAGCAGCATAGCTTGCTGTGATCTGCGTTCCATACTTTCCACCCAACTTGGAACCTTTGGGAATGGTGTAAAAAGCTTCTAACATAAAACTGGCTTCACCGGTCAAAGGTGTTGCGTAAGGATACAATGTTGATGCTAGATTATAAGTGTGTTGCTTGGTAATGGCTGGAGTATAGTTCAAGGGCACGTCAAACAACTTTAAATTTCTATCTCCTCTAAAACTCAAATTATCAATGCTCTTGGCCATGACATTGAAACCCACACCTTTTTTACTGTAGGATGAATTCAAGAAAATACCCTGTCCTTCTTTATAAATATATCCATTGTCCGCACTGGGGTCATTGATTTTTCGTGCATATTCACCCGACAACATCCAACCACCGCGTTGTACCATTAATCTTCCACTGTACATGGCTACGTTGTCAGGAATGGTAAATACCAAACTATCCACAAATCGACTTCCTCCTTCTTGGTATCGACTAACGAAATTGGCACCCAATGTAACACGCGTCTTGGAACCTCCCCACTTTTTCACCAGATCATTGATGGCCATTTCCCCATCTACTCCGCGAACAATTCCATCTGCGTGAATAATTTGGTTGTCAAAGTCCAATCGTTGACGACCAAAAACACCTTTCAAAGCAATGCCTTTGGCAGGACGCAACACCACTCGGGCACCATCCATGGCGTTGTCTATTCCTAAATTGGGCTCCCAGTAGGTGCGCAGCGTTAGGCCATTTCCAAATTGCTCATAAAAATTTCCTACTGTAATTTCAAAACTTGAATCCGCATAGGTTAAATAGCGGTTTCCTATTCCTGTTCCTTTGTATCGGTTTTGCGCACTGTAACCTTGCAAAGCATTTTGATAAGTCTCCAAACGCCAGCCAGCGGTTACATTTCCATAAGTGTAGGTAAAGTTTCCAAAACCATTCAACGCTGCTTTGGAAGGAGGTACCGTGGCGTTGATTAAGCTATCAGCACTATACTGCTGCGCGATGAATTGAAAATTCCCCCTGAGAATTCCTTGCTTGGGTTGCTCCTGCGCTTGGGTTGTCATAGCGCACAACAACAGTAAAGCCCCTGTAAATCTTTTCATGCTCAAATATAAGTCTTAGTTGTTACCGATGAGTTCTCGTTCAATGCCCTTCATCCTTTGCTTCATCTCCTCTACCTGATGATAATAAGCCGATCTTCCTTGAAATACAGCCTTCATGCTGAAGTAAAATTTGATCTTGGGCTCTGTTCCACTCGGTCTTGCAGAGATGGTTGAACCATCTTCCAGGATAAACTGCAAAACATCCGATTGGGGTTGGTTCAGATCGTATGTTGTACCATTTGACAACGTCGCTCTTTGCAATTGATAATCTCTCAACTCCACCACCGCCTTTCCATCTAGCGTTTTGGGTGCTTGCGTTCTAAATCCACTCATCATGGATTTTATCTTTTGCACACCATCCAGTCCCTTGAGGGTAATGGACACCAACTCTTCATGGTACAGGCCATATTGCGCGTAAATGTCCATCAACATATCCCACAAACTACTTCCGTTGGCCAAGGCATGCGCCCCTGCTTCACTCAATGCCGCAGCGCTGATTACCGCATCTTTGTCACGAACGTCATCACCGATGAGATATCCGTAACTCTCTTCACCACCTACCAAAAATTTCTCTTTCCCCTCACGTTCTCTGATCACCGCAGCAATGTATTTGAAACCGGTTAAAGTGGAATAACAAGGGACTCCAAATGAAGTAGCGATATCTTCTATCAATGTAGAGGTGACAATGGTTCGCGCTGTGAAAAAGGGCAATCCCGAAGGATGCATTTTTCCTTTTTGTTTCAATTGATGATAAGCCAACAATGCTCCAGTCTGATTGCCGTTGAGCAATGCCATTTTTCCTTCATGGTCCCTCACACACAAACCAACACGATCCGCATCCGGATCGGTTCCCAATACCCAAGCCGCTTGTGTTTTTTCAGCCAATGCGATGGCCATCGATAATGCTTCGCGTTCCTCTGGATTGGGCGATTTCACCGTTGGAAAATTTCCATTGGGTATTGCTTGCTCTGCAACAACTTGAACATTTTTAAAACCCATTAACGCCAAAAGTGGTGGCACCATGGTGATCCCAGTTCCGTGAATAGAAGTAAAAACAATAGGTGTTTCAGAAACCTTTTCAATGGAGGATTGATTTTGAACCAAAGGCAACACCCTGTTCAGGTAGTTTTTGTCCCAATCAGCATCCAAAATATGCAACAAAGAGTCGTTGCCTTTAAAAACAACATCATTGAAGGAGGAAACACTGCGTACGCATTGAATGATTCCCTTGTCATGCGGAGGAACAACCTGAGCGCCATCTTGCCAATACACCTTGTATCCGTTGTATTCAGGCGGATTGTGAGAAGCTGTAATAACTATTCCGGCTTGACATTGCAATTGACGAACAGCAAAAGACAGGACCGGAGTAGGGCGCAATGATGCAAACAAATACACCTCCAACCCATTTCCTGTTAAGACATCAGCAGCTGTTCTGGCCAAAGTATCTGATTGGTTTCTACTATCATAAGCAATGGCCACTTTAGCAGGTCCATTGACTTGCTGGCGAATATAATTGGCCAATCCTTGGGTAGCAGCACCGATGGTGTAATGATTGATGCGCATCGCACCTATGCCCATTACACCGCGTAGGCCTCCTGTTCCGAATTCTAAATCTTGGTAAAAAGCCTCTTGTAAGGCAGGTCCATTTTCGGCCATCAAAGCTTTCACTTCATTTTGGGTAGATTCATCTACCGCATCTACCAGCCAAGTGGCTGCTCTCTCTATTGCATTCATTGTGCGTCTTTCATTTTTTGAAAACAGTGTTGCAGTTGATCTTGCCAAGAGGCGGGGACAATTCCTGTTCTGGATTGGAAAGAAGCACTATCCAACTTTGAATAGGAAGGTCGCTTGGCCTTTTGCGGAAAGGCATCACTGTTTACGGGAGACAAGTTAATGGGAATCTGTGCCAATTGAAAAATTTGCTGCGCAAAATCATACCAGCTGCATATACCAGCAGGACTGTAATGCAAGATTCCCTTTAAGTTACATTTACCTTGCAAGGACAGTTTTAAAGCCAAATAAATATCATTGGCCAAATCGTCGACAAAAGTGGGACTACCCAGTTGGTCATTGACAATTTGCAACTCTTTTTTTGTTGTTGCTAAAGACAACATGGTAAGCAAGAAATTTTTTCCACGTGTGCCATACAACCAAGAAACGCGGAATATAGTATGTTCAGGAAAAATTCGCAGAACAATACCCTCTGCCGCCAATTTAGAACGACCATAGGCGTTGAGGGGAGCAGGAACATCCGCTTCAGCATAAGGGGCCACCTTGCTACCATCAAATACGTAGTCTGTCGAGAAGTAGATGAGCCAAGTTTTTTGAGGGTCAATGCATTGGGACAACGTGATGAGGCTCGTGGCGTTGACGAAAGTGGCTTGGTCTTCTTGCTCCTCCGCTAGCTCCACGTTGGTATAAGCGGCAGCATGGAAAATGATATCGAAGGAATGTGATGAGAAATACTTCTCGATACTCTCGGCATTGCTCCAATCAAGTTCATCACGACTTGGCGTAGCCACTCGTCCTTCCCAATTGTTGGCCGCCAAGACATCAGCAAAGGCTCTGCCCAGCTGCCCACTGTATCCCGTCACCAGCACCGATTTCATGTTTCGAAGATAGTGATTTTGGGGGACATCAACTATTCGACAAAACCTTGACCTTCCCAACCAACTGCCCCTTAATCTCTAGGACTTTGAAGGTGTAATCACCAATCACTATTTCTTGCCCTTTGACCGGGAAGTTTTCCAAACAGTGCAATATCATTCCATTGATGGTGTCATACTTCTCTTCATCCTCATCCAACTTCAGGCCGTATTGGTCATTAATATTTTTAATCTCGTCTCTTCCAGTAAAAATATAACTTCCGTCAGCTTGGGGGTTACTCACCAAATCTACCTCGTCATGCTCATCCTCAATCTCCCCAATAATCTCCTCAATGATGTCTTCCAAAGTGGCCATACCGGCCGTTCCACCAAACTCATCCACCACGATAAACACTTGCTTCTTTTCCCTGATGTTCATGCTCAGCATCTCCTGCGCAGGCATGGCTTCTGGTATGATGGCCACAGGACGGATCAGATTTTGGATGCGGGTGGGTTGACTCAACAAATCAAAAGAATGAACATATCCTATTACATTGTCGATGTTGTTTTTAAATACCAAAATCTTAGAAAGCTGAGACTCAACAAATTTGTTTTTTAAATCAACCATGGTCGCCGTCAATGGAACTGCAACAATTTCATTTCTTGGAATCATACAATCCCTCGCCTTTACCTTGGAAAAATCTAGGGCGTTTTGGAATATCTCAATTTCATGATCCATGGTGGTGGTTGGATCTTGCTGACCCGTCACCTTTTCCAAATAGTCATCTAAATCAACCCTTCCAAAAACCCGCTTCTCATTTTCTGCATTGGCTTTCTTGCCTAAAATCAACTGCGCCAACAACATCACCAACATGGCAAAAGGCCATAGAATGATGCACCACAACAACAAGGGTACTGCTAAGATATTCAACCAACGATTGGGTGAGTGGGTTACCATGATTTTGGGCAAAAATTCACCAAAAACCAAAATGATGATGGTTGACAAAATGGTTTGAACCAACAATAATCCCCCATCACCTAAAAAGTGAGCAACTTCGTGCAGATTGTTCTCAATGCCCAAAACAATTTGATCGCCCAACTTCATTCCAAAAACCACCAAACCGATATTGTTTCCCACCAACATGGCTGACAAAAACAATTGCGGGCGATTAATGAAATAAGACACAATATTGGCGGACCACAAGCCTTGTTTCTTGTCCAACTCAACCTTCAAATGATTGGCGGAAAGAAAGGCCATTTCCATTCCGCTGGAAAAGGCACACACCAAAATACTAATGATTACCCAAAGTAACCAATTGTCTGCAGCTAATTCCATTTAACCTTGCTCTTGATTGCGCTTCATGCGCTCGTACATTTTTTTCCTGAAAAAATACCAAACGAAAGCAATCACTGGAATAACGAGATTATTGCTTTCCTTATCAAAGCCATTTAAATAAATCCTAAAAATCGCATAAATGGAAGTGGCCACTGCCACTGCTAACCAAAAATGTATCAGCAATCGAGTAAATTTATCCATTAGTCTATTGTATTATTGATGTTCATTTGTCCGGTAGGTTTCAAAATCTGGTACTCAGTAAAGGCTGCATTGCTGATCAAACCCTTACCATGTAAAATACCCGTCTTGGTTTGAATCGTTACCCAATCATCTGTCTTGATCAAATCACTGTCTCTAAAAAAAATGACGGACTCTGATAACATGAACTCATTGTCGCTATTGACCATCCGTACATTTCCATTGGCTTTAAAGACTCCTGATTTCTCCCAAAACTCCCCAGTATTGGCGGTCAACACCGCGTCTCCCTCTTGGGAATCATAGAAAGTCATTTTAAAACTCTTCCTGGCCATTATTACACTTGTGTCTTGAACATAACGCTCAAGGAGTGGTGACTCCAATCGCGTGGTGCGGTCACCTTTTTCTGAAAAAACATAATCTGCATTCACAATAGATTGGACTGGATAATTAAAATCATCCGTAACAGCCTTTATCTCTGCAATTTCATTTTGACATGAAATACAACAAAGAAATATGAAACCAATGAAAATTAAATCCTTTTTCATTAATCGTATTTTCTGACCAAAAACCACTTCTCAAATGGCTGCATTTGGAACCCTACCGCAATAACATTTTGATGGGTAGCCAATGTTTCTCCGGCTGATTTGCTGATATTTTGAAAAGAAAAATGCAAGGCAGAGCTGGATTTGGAGGCGCGCAAAGGGATGGTCAACCCTGCAGACCAGGCCTTGATGGCCAATGAGTTTCCATTCAACTGTATATTCTCCGTTCCCGCAGTATAACCCACACGATAACGTATACTAGACCAAAAATTGGTGGACCTTTCAGATGAGAAAGGTTGGGCCTCCGCAAAAAAAGCCGTTCGCTTCGATTTCGAAAAATTCCCTATTGTATTCAAACTAAAAGTGGTGGTTGGATTGCTCCAATCCTGCTCAGCATATTGCACTCCGCATGAGTACTTTCCTCCCGCCTTGTTGAGCCACGTCAACATTCCTGCAACTTTCCATTGCTCTGGTACACGCAACCTACCTTTTCCACTCACGGAAACAAATCCTGTATCCAAGGTGATGTCCTCACCAGCATAAGGAACTGTGCTCACACCATAGATACGTTCATTGGCCTTGAGATCAAACGATGGCGAGTGCACCAAGGTTGAAGTAAGAATGACAAGATGCTGTTTGGTAGACTTTTTTGTATTTCCGATAAGTGGAGCTTGGTGCATCAAAGAAATATCATAACGCAAGGTCTTCACCTCTAACCATTGATCAAAACGGGTATCGTACATCTGGGTATTGTCAAAATCCATCTTGCGATGAAAACTCATGGCTCCAAACATAAAATTGCCATTGATGCCGAGCGACAGTTGCTGACCCATGTAATGCGCACTGTCCATTCCGAAAGAAAAACTCCGGGCCCCGCCAAAAACCAATTGATGTATACCTCCCTCACCACTGTGTGTAATATCACCAGTCAATGAATCATTCACAGTAAAGGCATTTCCCATATTGTACCCCACTCTGCTATAATTATTGATTCCAAGTGCAAACCCATATGGAGAGCCGTTTCGCTTGAACGCAAAAGCTACTTCTCCTACCTGACCACCTCTGTAGGGGGAAGAAGAAATATCCCCTTGATACTTGGTTTCATTCACCATCATACTGGATTGAAAAGATGTTTCCTTCAACCATGCGTAGGAAGCGGGATTGTCCAATAATACAACATTCAAATCTGGAGGAGCAATGGAAACCCCTGCCAAACCTTTGCAAAAAGCATTGTCTTGTATCGTTCTTTCTCCAATTCCCCATCGTGAAAATGGATCATTCATCGTGTACTGAGATGATGCCATTCCTATCTCCAGAAAAAGCCCTATAACAATCAATAAAATTCTAATTTTCATTTAACCAATAATTTAATCCCCAAAGATTCAAGCATTCTATCACCAAAAAACGATCCTTGAAATGCTTTTCCAAATGTACAACATCACTCCCGGTAATTACGACCTGTTTTACCTGCTCCCTTTCACAAAATAAGTCAATCATTCCCGCTATTTCCTGACGCCAACCCAAAACACCGCCGTTCCATAAATTACCGTATGTGCCCTTATCCGATATGATTTGCCCATGATCCATCAAGGGCAATTGCGCTGTGAAATGATGCATTGCCTTCCAGCGCATCCGTAATCCAGGAGAAATTGCCAGTCCGCTGATAACTTCATTTTTAATGGCTGTGTAAGTTATGCATGTACCCACATCCACTACCAAAACCGCCTCTTGATTGGGGCACTTGAAATATGCCCCCAAGGCTGCCGCACAGCGATCAGCACCCATTTCTAACGGGTCGTTGTAATCTATTACAAAAGGAGATATTGTTTGAGAGGAAAACCACTGAACTTCAAATTCATGAAGCCACAACAATGGCCCCCTAACGGAACTTACCCCTATTTTTTCAGGTGGATACTTCACCCGACATTCATCGCATTGAGCAGGAGTAGGATCCTCATGAAATTGCATAACTTCCACCAACACATTGTCAAGAAAGAAACCCCACTTGATAGAGGAATTTCCAGCGTCAATACACCAATTGTATTTTACCATCACTCTTTGTGCAAAAGGGTAACCAAACCGCGGGCCTCAATGGGCTGACCGCCACCCATGGTATATCGTATATAATAGACATAAACCCCCTGAGGAATTTTATCTCCGTCTTCCGTTATTCCAGTCCATCCATGGGAATAATCATGACTTTCAAACAATACATCCCCCCACTTGCTATAAACATACATTTCATAAAAATCAAGCGGCGCATATGAAATAACAGGTCTAAATACATTGTTCACGCCCCCCATCACAACAGCATTGGGAATGAAAAACTTGGGTTCATGAATCAAAACAACTTCATTGGAGAATACAGAGAAAGTTGTATCATAATTCAATGAAGTATTGGATATCATTTCCAACCGATAAGTAAAATATCCATCCGATTGGTACAATGAATCTACATAATCATTGTAATTCAGCTGATTGATGTCCAACTCACTCAATGATTCGTACCATCCAAACTCACCAACTTTCCGATGAAGGATGTATTTATCAATACCTTCGGACCAAGTTTGATAGGGTTTCCACTGCAATAGTCCTTCATATTTATTTTCTACTGTCAATCCTTCCAACAAAACGTTTTGACACACATTGCTGATATAAACAGTATCATTGCATTGATTGAAAACCAATACGCGAAATTTGTACCTGAAAAATTCAGGATCTAAATCGTCAATGTTAAATACAACTGGTACTGCCGCATTGGATTTCTCATCCACAAAATTCCAAGTTTGAAGAAAGTCATCAAATCGCTGCAGCTCGTATTGATGGGGTGTAGGAGTTGTACTGGTTTGAAAAGTAATGGAAATGGAATTGTCCAATTCCACTGAAACGCCGGATAAATAATTATTGGATGGAGGTATAGGATAATTGAGAGTAATGGTTTGAACATTACTGATGGCAAAGTAGCCATCATTGGCCGTCGCCATGACATAAAAACTATGGTTTAAATCGGTAAATCCATCCAAATTAACAGCCCAATCCGTTGTGTTTCCGTTGACTTGGCCCAATTGCGTATACGAACCATTTGCTTCTGCGTGAAATATAGAATAGCTGGCCACACCATTCTCCCAACCTTGATAGGGTGTCCATTGCAATTGAATTTGATCCGTACATGGAATCTGATTCAGAGGAGAGAGCAACACTGCACAATTGCAGACACTTCCTGTGACACTGGTATTGGGAGAAGGCGGATTACCATTTGGACAACCATCAAAAGCAGCCATCAGGTAACAACCTGACTGTGTAGCACTGTTGACATTGATATCCACATAGGAAATTGTAGGCACATACAATGTTTCTGCGATGGCCACAGATCCGCCGCTACACCGATAAAGGATGTAGCCCTCTGTATCTTCAGAAGTACTCGGATTCCATGAAATCATTGGATTTCCATTTGACACACTCACGGAGGTAATGACAGGCACAGCAGGAGGGGTCTGATCATTAAAAATGCCCTCTGCCACATTAGAAACATTCAAGCAGGTGCCCATTTGAGTGGAAACAACAAAAGACATCAGTGCATTGCAAGTAGTCACTTCTACACTGTATCCTCCGCTCCCATCTGTAATCAAAGCGGAGTTGTTCCAAGAGGTATTGATGTCGTCCCAAATCAGATTGTAAGCATTACCTGACTCTCCTGTCCATTCGACATCAGCATAACCCAAAGGGGCAGATGACGGTGTGGCCGTTAGAAAAGTATTGCAATGGGTTAGTCCAGGATCTGCCATCAAGTTCCCAAAACCTGTATTGTACTCTAGAACAATATAATAACAAATTTCATTGATGGCCCCATCATTGATGTTGTCTAAAAAACTAGTGGTAGCAATGGTATTAATTTGTGCAATTTCTACAAATGCGCCTCCCGAGACGGATGCGAACACATGGTAAGCTACAAACTCACCGTTGGGATCATCTGGGGCAGTCCAAAGGATATTTGAAAAGCCGTTGACATCTACCTGAGAACAATTGATATCCGGAGAAAATAACTGAGCTTGCAAATTTTCACTCAACGCTACAATGCCCACAATGAGCACGAAAGCAGCAATATTCCTTTGAAATGTTGTCATTTTCTACAACGGCAATTTTTGAAAGGCTGTATTCAATTCGCTCATGGTCTGATCAATGATTTCTTTGGCAGAACTTATGCTATTCAATCTTGCCGAAACTTGACCAATTTCCAATTCACCATCTATCATATCTCCTTCATACATGCCCTTTTTGGCCCTGCCTCTACCCAATAACGCTTTTAATTCTTCATTTGTTGCACCATTGTGATAGGCCAACTTCACCTGATCTGCAAAAGGGTTATTGAGCAAGCGAACAGGCGTAATCTCTTTCAAAGTAAGATGGGTATCTCCCTCCTTTGCTGCGATGACAGCTTGTTTAAATGACTCGTGGGCCGAAGATTCTTTGCACGCAACAAATCTAGATCCCATCTGTACCCCTTTGGCTCCTAGAGCTAAGGCGGCCAACATGGATCGTCCATCGGCTATACCTCCGGCGGCAATAACGGGAATGGTAACCGCATCCACAACCTGCGGAATTAAACACAAAGTAGTGGTTTCCTCACGACCATTGTGCCCTCCCGCTTCAAAACCTTCCGCAACAACCGCATCACAGCCAGCCTCTTGCGCCTTGATGGCAAATTTAGAACTGGATACGACATGAATTAATTTACATCCGGCAGATTTGAACTGTTCAGCATAAAGCTTTGGATTCCCCGCTGAGGTAATCACTACAGGCACTTTTTCATCCAGAATAATCTGAATATGATCCGCCACCTGCGGATAAATCAACGGCAGATTGACAGCAAAAGGTTGATCTGTAGCAGCCTTGCATTTCTGTATTTGCGCTCTAAGAATGTCAGGGTACATTGAACCTGAACCTATGGTGCCCAAACCTCCAGCGTTGCTCACTGCAGCTGCCAACTCCCAACCTGAGCACCATATCATCCCACCTTGAACAATGGGATAACGAATTCCAAAAAGCTCCGATATATCATTCACGCATTAAAAATACAGCAAATTCAAAGACATTTTTAATTTTTTGAAGCGAACAAAAAAAACCTTATCTTCGTTGCTCACTTTTCTGAACCATGAAAAAAATAGTCCTTTTATTCATATTGGCTTTTGCTTTAAATGAAAGCGCTAACGCTCAATTTAAATACGATTATGGATTCAGATTTGGCGCTGCCAATTACCTTGGTGACATAGGAGGAAAAAACTTACCCCGAAGAGACTTGGTAGTTGACATGCACTTGCCCAGCACCAGATGGGCAGTTGGTGGATTTATTAGAAAAAGAAAAAGCAAAAAATTGGCCTTCGCCAGCACCTTTGATTACGTTCGAATTCAAGGGACCGATCAGTTAACTACCTATTTTCCAAGAAGAGCGCGCAACTTGACTTTCAAGAATGACATGTTGGAATTGGCTGCTCGTGTTGAATACACGTTGTACTACGATAGTGACCTCAGTAATCAGGGCTATTTTAATCCTGACATGAAAATTTATGTTTTTGGTGGAGTGGCTGGTTTATTCAGCAACCCCAAAGGTTTAATCAACTACAACGCGGCAAGAGATTATTCTCGAGCAACTGGAGAAGACATAGAAGGTCAATGGATTTCATTGCGCAAGTACCGCACTGAAGGACAGGAAAATGCATACTCTCCCGTGACTTTTGCGGTACCTATGGGGATTGGAATGTACTTCACTTACATGAAAAAATGGAGAATTGGGTGGGAGTATTCTTGGAGAATGACTTTCACTGATTATTTGGATGATCTTTCAGGACTTTACCCAGACCCTGTCATCATCAACGAAAGCAATCCCGATGCACAAACGCTGCTCAATTCATACATCTACCACAGCTACGATGAGAATTATATAGGAAAAAAAGTGAATGGTACTTTTATTCCTGCTGAAACCAATCCTGATGGTATTCTTCCTACAAATTTCTATACCAAAGGAAGTCCAAGAGGTAATCCGTTGAATAACGATAATTACATGACTTTCCAATTGTACGTCAGTAAAGTTATTCGATCCAAATCCAATTTCTACAAATCCAAATACAGTTGGATGCGAGGCAGAAGTGGAGGGGGTGTTCGTAAAGCAAAAATCCGATTCTAAAAGAGGATTTAAAAATCCATATTCAACGACAGGTAAAATACGCGAGGCAGAACTTGCCTATCGTCTATACCCCATGCCCAATCGGCTCTCATATAATAGCCCAAAACCTTTGAACGCAAACCAAATCCATAGCCAAAAATTACTGGCTCCTTAAAACTGCTTACAGCCACCGTTACCGGATTTTGAACAATCGTTACTGTGTTAAATCCATTCTTTTGATCATAGGGCGATTTCCCTGTCCAAGCACTGCCTGCATCTGCAAATCCAATAACTTGGAAATACCTTAAAAAATCACTACTGATGGGACGTTTAGAAAAATAACTAAACAAAGGCAAACGCACTTCAGCGTTCAGCGCCATGAACGAATTACCGTTCCTTGCGTTGACATAAAAACCACGCATCGGTCCACAAAACGAAGCGAAACGATAATTCATGGTGTCTGAAACTTCTGTGGAATTGTCCACCTTTTGAAATAGCCAATTGTCAACACCGCCCAAATAATGCACAATCTTTTGGGTTCCAAATGATGTTGCGCCTGCCCATCTCACCGCGCCGATTATATTCCTGTGCAATTTGACATAATGTCTAAAATCCCCTCCAATCACTTGCATATCAGATTTTATGTTCCAATCGTCAACACGTTGCATACGTTCATACCATATCTTACCACGCGTGCCTTGCAACAAATTCATGTCCAATGAACGTGTATTGTCTATGACATACTCCAATAACATACCAGCATTGTGCTCATTGACATTAGGATTGGCCAATGACTGCGGATCAACAGACAAATCAATGCTTCTGTCCCAACGGTATTGAATACTGGCTCTGAAAGACTGAAATTCATCTATTGGATACTTTAACTGTTGAGTAACAAAGTACGTCTCCTGACGATAAGCGCTGAAGACTCCGCCCCATCTTTGGGATCTCCTTTGAAATGTTGTTTTTTTATCCAACTGATCTTTGTTGTTTTCAAATGCAATTCCAAAATCACTATTTCTGATATCCGCTGCAATCCTCACAGCTGCCATGAGCCGATAATCCTCCATTAAATCGCTTAAGGATACCTTGAATAACCCACTCATTCCCGGAAAAATACTACTCGGACCAGATGCAGCACTTTGATAAAAATTGGTCACAAAAGTGTTGTCCAATTGTGTTGATGCGAAATCCGTCGTAAAATTCAAATCATAATTGCTCCTTTTCCAATCATTCTCCTTTTCTTTTCCTTTGGCGGGTAAGGCATCATCAAGCACCAAGGTTTGCTTCTCCAAAATGAAATTTTTCCTTTCATTGTAAAATTGATAATCGGAAACATTGATACGTCCCAATTGAATATCCCTGGGAATAAAAAGCAAAGTATCATCGGGCAGAGTAATAATCGTTTCCCGCCCATTAATGATGGGAATGGTTTCTTGCGAATTCAAGCTCAGTTTATTTATTCTAGGAAACCCTGTAAAATCATGACGAACAACCCAAGACTTTTCTGATTTAAGCCATTGTTCTACTTTTGACACATAAGACAACTTTGCTAACTCATTGAGATGGGGTTCTTTTCGATAATGCACAGATGTGTCCACAAAAGCAATGACAGAATCCCATTTAACCCGATTGAACACTTGTTGATGGTCTCTGTACTCTACACATCCCATTTCATCGTTGCCCCAATCAAAAGCAAACCGCAAAGGATTTCTCGTTTCGTAAATGGTCTCAATCTTAGGGGACATTTGAGCTGATTCTACCTGATTCAATCGGTACTTCCACTCTCCTTGAACGTTGGATTTGGAGAGAAATATTACCTTCTTGTTGGGTAAATAAACAGGTGAATAATCATCCTCATCTGACTTGGTAAGGGCCCTAGGCGTGTTGGCGATAGTAGGCATTAAAAAAATATCACTGCGTCCTGCCAACACACCAACAAATACAATGTTCTTTCCATCACTGCTGAAGCGGGGTTGTAAGATTTTATCTACAGCAAACACCTCTTTTTCATTCCAGCCTTTGTCGGCAATATTGTATTGAGCAAAACGCATAAAGCCGCGCTTCTCATAAAAAACCGCCAACATCTCCCCTGATGGGTGCCAGGCAATTGCTGGGTAGGTTAAATCATCTGGCCGATCTTGCTTGGGTTGTCTTTTCAAAATACAATCCAAACGTTTTGAAGTTGTATCATATACCCACACACGGTATTGTCCCCATTCATGCGTGATGAAAGCCCAATGGTCGCCCTTGGCATTAACCATGAAGTCACGATAAATAAATCGCCTCTTTGCTTTTTTCTCAATCTCACCCATCAATCTCCTTCCAGCCAAATTATTGGGCAAGCCTTCTGGCTTTATCATGGGTTGTGTTTTCAGCTTAAAGTATTGATAAAACTCCTCTACAATTCCATCCAACGTTTTGCCCAAAACAATTTCAAAACCGGCGTCCACTCCTCTGGTAAACTTGGACATTTGAACGATGCTTGGAATGACACCAGAGCCATATCGATCTTCGATGAAGGTCCAAAATGCAGCTCCTCCCAATGATGCCGATTTATTTTTCCAAAAATTAATCTGGTGTTTCCTACGTCTCAGCTCATTGTACATAAACAAATCCAACTCTTCCCCCGGGGCCCCTGATTTCCAGTAAGCCAACCCTTTCAAAAACCATTCAGGTAGGGAAGAAGAAGCCGCGGCCTTCACTGCGTCTTTCCATCCATTACCCAAGATGATCTGATTCAAGGATATCGCCGTAAGGCCCTGTTTGAGTTGACGGGAATACATTTCATGATCACCTTCGAAATAAACAAATAATTTGTTTTGAATAATCTGATCTGTGCCCATGATTTGAAAGCGCTCATCCAAAGTAGTTCCAATATTACTCTGGCGCATATCGGATTGACTGAGATATACCAAAATGTAAAATCTTTCGGTTGGTTCAAATCCAAAAAACTTGGTCAACTCATCACACACGGCATCGCTTTGCTTAGCGGTTTCTAACGCCAATTTCTCTCCTCCTTGATAGAAATAAACATCCGCATATTTTCCTTTGAAATAAGACCAATCAAAATGTCTGAATTGAACCCTGTTCTTTCCAAAATCCAAATTGCTCCCTTGATAAAACTGAGATGAAACTTTTCCGCAAAAGAAAAGGATCAGAACGGCCCATAAGCAAATTCGTTTTATCATTGCCGCAATTTAATGCTTAAAGCTTTACAACATGTCGGTACAAACCATAAAAAGAAACAAAATTGAAGTCCACTGTTTTACCGTTGGACCTTTCCAAGAAAACACTTATGTTGTTGTACACGACAATAAAAAAATAACCATTGTCGATCCAGGAGTCAGTAACTCTTCTGAAGAATCATCACTGAAAGATTGGATTGAAAACATTCAATTACCCGTTCAGCAAATTATCAATACGCATTGCCATATTGACCATGTTTTGGGCAATGACTTTTGCGTATCACAATTCAATGCTCCTTTGTACTATAGTGCAAAAGATGAATACAATTTAGAACGCGCCATCCAAATGAGTGAAATGTGGTCCATTGCCTATAAACCATCACCACGGGCCACGCAATACATTGAAGAAGGAGATGCCATTTTGTGGGGAACAAACCCCGTCGAAATCTGGCATGTCCCTGGACATTGTACCGGGCATCTTGCATTTATTGATTACGAAAACAAGTGTGTTTTCAGCGGTGATGTATTGTTTTACGAGAGCATTGGCAGAATTGATCTACCTGGCGGCAATGCCGATGAAATTGAGCAATCCATTCAACGGTTGTATACCCTACCAAACGATTTTGTTCTCTTTTGTGGCCATGGACAACCCACAACCATTGGGCATGAGAAAAGACACAATCCATTTTTCAAAGGAGATATCATTTAGGCTCTTTTCAATGTAAAGCCAAATGTACTACCGATATCCTCAGTAGAACGTACCGAGATGGATTGATGGTGCGCCTCAATAATGTGCTTGCATATGGCCAACCCCAAGCCTGAACCCCCATCATTGCGTGAGCGACTTTTGTCAACCCGGTAGAAACGCTCAAAAATTCGCGGTAAATGTTCTTTTGCTATTCCTATCCCATTATCCGCAACCTCACAGAGGACATGTTCCTCCATGTCATAGAACCGTATTTTAATTTCACCACCTTGAACACCGTAATGAATGGCGTTGGATATTAAATTGGTCAACACTTGCTGGATACGCTGTTGGTCACCCATTACAAAAAGATTCTTAGGACTTCCTTCCTTTAGATGAACATGAATGGATTTATTTCTAGCCGCATTTTCCAAAGTCTCAATGGCATGGTGAACAATTTGAATCAGGTCAAATCGCTCAACATTTAGAGGAAGCGCTCCGCTTTCTAGTTTTGAAATTTGATCCAAATCACTGATCAATGAACCCAATCGATCGGCCTGTCTATTGGCCTTTTCCAAAAACATTTTTACTTGATGGGTGTCCTGCAAATCATCATCCAACAGCGTTTCAATGTAACCTTGGATACCAAAGAGTGGTGTCTTTAACTCATGCGCCAAATTTCCAATGAACTCCTTTCTGAAATTGTCCGTTGCATGGAGGTCCTTCAACTCCTTGATTTTATCTTCAACCCAATTTGAAACTTCTTGCTCAATATCCAAAATAACATCAGAAGCCATAGGAACTGAAGGCCGGCGTTCCGATTGACTTTTAAAAGCATGGATATTCTTATAAATGATTTTGATTCGCTTGTATAGAAAGCTTTCGATAAAGCTGCGGGAAAGAAAGTAAGAAAATACCCAAGAAAAAATGATCCAGAAACATATCGACCAAACGGATAAGAACTGAGACTCCCATCGTAATTTAATCACGGTTAGGATAACCGCCACCAAAATAGCATTGGCGCTGGCCAACCAAACGGCGATGGCATTGGGAGAGTGGGGTTTCATTAAGGCTCAAATTTATAGCCTACACCCTTTATTGTTTTAAAAAGTTCTTCACCTAATTTTTCTCTGAGCTTTCGGATATGAACATCAATGGTCCGGTCTCCTACAATGACATCATTTCCCCATACCGCATTTAAAATATACTCTCGCGTGAACACCCTTCCAGGAGCACTCACCAAAAGCGCCAAAAGTTCAAATTCTTTTTTGGGTAAGTTAAATACCTCGCCATTATTGGTGACCAAATACTTCTCCTTGTCAATGACCAAACCACCTGTTGACACCCCAGGTTTTTCCGCTTCAGATTTTTGCTCCCATCTCTTGAGCCATGCCTTTACTTTAGATACCAAGATTCTTGGCTTGATGGGCTTGGCTATGTAATCATCACCACCTGATTCAAAACCGGCCATTTGACTGTAATCCTCATTTCGAGCTGTCAAAAAAGCGATGATCACTTCTGAACCATTGGGCAAATCTCTAATTTCTCTACAAGCTTCCATCCCATCCATTTCTGGCATCATCACATCCATCAAGATAAGTTGGGGCTGAAATCGCTCAAAAGCTTGAACGGCCAATCTCCCATTGGATGCTGTTTCTACCACAAATCCTTCTTTCTCCAAATTGTACTTCAACAAGTCCAAAATGTCCTGCTCATCGTCTACTAAGAGAACCCTAAATTGCATTGTCATTTTTTTTTCAAAACTAATTCTTTTCTTGTCACTTTAGGGTTAAGGCAATATTAACGAAATTGAAAAAAAAAGGAATAAGTTTGCTTCTATGAATTGGGAGAACAAAAAAGTTTGGATCATTGGAGCCAGCTCAGGAATTGGACAAAGTTTAGCCTATGCCATCAATCAAAAAGGTGGTTTTGTTATTTTATCCGGAAGAAATGAAAAAGCGCTAAAAGATACCCAAAGTCAACTCACACACCCTCAAAGTTCTGGGATACTGGTCTTGGATTTGACAAAGACAGATTCCATGGAAGAATCAACTGCCCAATATGAGCATGATTTCAAAAACATTGACATTCTTATTCACTCTGGCGGAATCAGCCAACGTTCATTGGCATTAGATACAACTTTAAGTTCGACAGAATTGATATTAAAAAGCAATTTTCTTGGTCAGATTCCCATTACTCAATACGCGGCCAAAAAGATGGTACAACAATCATCAGGCAAGATTATCGTCATTACCAGCTTCACCGGGAAATGGGGATTTTTCTTGAGGTCATCCTATGCTGCCTCCAAACATGCCCTTCACGGATACTATGACAGTCTAAGAATGGAAATTGAAAATTTTGGTATTTCTGTGCACCTCGTGACTCCCGGCTTTATTGCCACTGAAATTTCCAAAAACGCTTTGGATGCCAAAGGGCAAGCAACAGGTGAAATGGACAACAATCAACAACAAGGCATCAGCCCTGAATTGTGCGCAAAGCAGATTATCAATGGTGTGGAAAGAGGTCGATCCGAATTTGGGGTTGGAGGCAAAGAACTCAAGGCACTTTGGATCCACCAATACTTCCCTCGATTGTTTCAAAAAATTTTGAGAAAACAATCGGCTCGTTAATCTTTGATTCTACTAAAGCGAAGCGCTTTCAGCATAAAATCCGGAAGCGGTTTTAGGGGATCTCTTTTCTCGACATTCAAGAAAATTCCCCACTTCTCAATGATAGGGACCTTATAAACTTCAATCATTTCAATCAATACACCATCTGGGTCATCAATGTACACGCAATGCACCTTGGTATTGCCCATGCTTAAGGCATTTTGACTATCGCAAGTAAATGGAAAGCCTTTGGACGATAGATTTTTTTCCAATGTCTTCATTCCCTTTACGTCCAATCCTAAGTGCACAAAACCCAAATCACCCCAAATACGACCTTTAAATATTTTCTTAGGTTGTCTGGACAATACTTGAATCAATTCTATTTGATTGTTTCCTGTGACCTTTGCAAATCCTCCACCTGTTGGCTTGCTCGGGGTGAGCATTACTCGTCTAAAGGTCTCTTTTCCACCTGGCAAATTACTCCACTCATCTGACACGCCAGTTGTATCATAAACCACTTTATCAAAACCCAAAATGTCGGCATAGAGCTTCATAGACTCTTCTATATTGCTAACGCCAATAGCGCAACCCATTACACCACCGACGGGATGACCATTGTTGGTATACCACAAATCATCTGAAGTAATCTGGAACCAATTTCCATCTGGATCTTGTAAATAGAATGCAGGGCGCTCATCGGGTCTGGAATGAACATCCTCCACGCGATCCACGCACACTTTGGCGTGATCATGAGCAGCATGCACATCACGGGACTTAAAATGAATAAAATTGATCCCAATATCTCCCAATTCAAAAGTGTTCAAATTGGGCTTTGCTTTGAAAGAAGTGGGTTGAATGACCTCAATGGCGCAGCCTCCTTGCAAATTCAAAACCATACTAGCTCGCTTGGTTATGGTTTGATGATGGGTATAAACATCCATCAATGGCGCAGGTTGAACGGAATCAAAAAAAGGAATATCCAATCCGAACAATTTTCTGTACAAAGGCAAGAAAGTGTTCATATCACTTACAGCCAATCCAATGTGCTGCATGCCATTTACGCGTGCAATTTCTTTATTCATATCTCTTCCTCCAAGTATTTCTCAATGACACCAAACTATCCCAATCACTGGGCTGATTGCGTTGAAAGCGTTTCACCTTTAACACCGCTCCAATCTTAATATTGAATCTTGCCCATGAAATGGAGAATAGTCCCAATGAAACAATCACAGCTAAAAGCATTAGATGATTCATCAAACCATGGACAGGCAAAACAACCATGAACACGGTCCAAATCAGGAGTGTATAAAAGGGCGATAAAAAAGTAAAAAACGCAAATCGAATTGAATTATAAAACAACTCGTCCTGTACATTTTTCTGAATAAATTGTTCTGTAAAAATGCTCAACGGAGCATAAAGCGCCTTGCCCAACAATCCTGGAATACATTCAATTATCCAAAAGAACCACTGCTTGAATTTTGTTTGAAAATAGGCCTCTATTTCTTTTACATCCAACTGTAAAGATTGCGCCTGCCGGTAATAAGCGCGCAACTCTTCTTTTTCCTTTTCATCTACCTCCGAGTAGCCATTGCAAAAATCACGATATTGACGCCATGACTCAACTGAATTCTTTTGTTTTAAACCTTCAAAAACAGGGGCCAGACTTTCTAACATTTCGTAATCCAAATCATCCTTAATATCCACCATCAAAGAAGAAAGAGAAGAATGAACTGACTTGATCAGGTTGTTTATGGCCCTGTTGTTGTCCTCTTTGTAATCTTCCCAAAAGTCTTTTAATGCTATTGGAGATCCCACCTCCACAATCAATCGTGGATGCTTCAAATAGAAATCACTATAATCCAAAGCCATGGGAACAATCTTCATGTCCATCAACTCTGGGTCTTGCTCAATAGACGAAAAGGCCAAGCGAGCAAAGCCTTTTTTCAAAGGAATCATCAACTGCTTTTTTCCACGATGGCTTCCTTCAGGAAACATGCTAATTACTGCACCCTTTGACAATCGCGTTCTACACACTTCAAACACAGCCTCATTTTTCTGAGATTGATCGGCTACTTTATCTTTTTCTCTGTATATGGGCAGCATATTCAACCCATACAAAAACTTAGCAACCGTAGGATTTTTAAAAACATCTGAGCGGGTTAACCAATGCAATTGATGGGGAACGATGCGACAACAAATGAGTGGATCAATCATAGCATTTTGATGATTGGCCACCAACATGATTGGACCCGATGAAGGAAAGTTCTCTAAACCTTTCACATGAAATCCGTCAAAAAACAATTCTAACCCATTAGAAACCCAAGGGTATACCAAAGAATACAACCATGATTTTTTTGATGTAGGATAAACTGATTTTGACATAAAAAACAAATTAGTGGTTCAACAAATGCTGCATGTTCAGCATCTTTCCATACAGCGAATTGGGATCTTGTAATAGTTGATCTGGCTGGCCCATTTCTTTGACTTCACCGCGTTCAAGCACCAGTACCTGATCACAATCCTTGACTGTTGACAAGCGGTGTGCAATAACGATGCTCGTTCTCCCTTTCATCAATCGATCCAAAGCCTCTTGAACTTGTCTTTCACTATTGGTATCCAATGCACTCGTGGCTTCATCCAAGATCAGCACTTTGGGATTTCTAATCATGGCTCTGGCAATGGCAATTCGTTGACGCTGACCTCCGGAAAGTTGGACACCGCGTTCCCCAACCAAAGTATCTAACCCTTCTGGGAATTGATGAATGAACTCAGCTACATTGGCATCCAATACAACTTGATTCAGCGTTTTCTCATCTGCATTTGGCTGACCATAAAGGATGTTTTCTCTGATTGTTCCCCCGAACAAAATAACTTCCTGAGGGACGTAGGCCATTTGACTTCTGATAAATGACTTGTCCAACGCTGTAGCCAATTGATTCCCCCATTTTATCTGACCGGAGATAGGATCAAAGAATCTCAAGATCAAAGATGCAATGGTTGACTTTCCGGAGCCACTTTGACCCACCAAAGCCAATTTTTCACCTGCGTTCAGATGAAAACTCACAGATTTTAATACAGTAACATCTGGACGGGTAGGGTAATAAAAGACAACATTTTCGAATGATAATGTTGTATCCAAAATCTGCTTTTCTACTTTGGGCTCTTCAAATGAAACCCCTTCATCATCTGAGTCAATGAGTTTCATGATGGTCTCTATTACGCCTATGCCCCTTTGCAATGAACCCAATTGAGCAGCAAGACCTCCTATAGAACCAGCCACCAAACCAGTTAACATAATGAATTGGGGAAGCACCTCTGCTGGAAGTTCTCCTCTTTGGTGCAAGTAAGAGCCCCAACCGATCACCAATCCTAGAGCGCCAAACAAAAAGATAATGATAAAAGTACCAAACATGCCACGCCAAATGGCACCCTTCATCCCATATGCTTTGATATTCTCCACACTGGTCCTAAACTTTTTCCACTCCAACCATTCATTGGCATAACTCTTTACGTTAACAATGCCCATCAACGATTCATTGACAATATTTCCTGCCTCTGCCACCTTATCTTGTGTTTCCTTTCCCAATCGTTTAATAAACTTTCCAAAAAATACCATGACAATCATGATCACAGGCAAAGAACACAGCATCACTAGGGTTAGCTCCCATGAAAAGGCCACCAAACATCCCACGCCAAATACAATGATAACGGTCTGACGGATAAATTCGGCGAGAGTGATGGTCAACGTTTCTTGGACAGTGGATACATCACTGGAAATACGGGTAACCAAATCTCCCACTTTTGAATTGTGGTAAAAATCCATGGGCTTTGAGATCATCTTTTTATAAGCTGCACTTCTCAATTCCAACATGGCATTTTCTGTAACGTAGGCAAATAAGTACACCCTGATAAAGGAAAAAACACCCTGAATGAGAAGTAAGGCTACCAAGGCTATCAAAACTCCCTTAGTTGTGCTGAAAGACAAATCAGAAAAAAAGACAGCCAACAACTGCTGGGTCCAGCCTCCACCAGGTACTGTGGTTATATCGCCCGGCGCCATCAACAAACCCAAAAGTGCCGTAATGGTAATAACCAGTAATCCCGAAACGGATAACAATACAATTCCCAATGCAAAGGACCATGCATAGGGCTTTAAAAAACGAAATACCGCCAATGAATTTCTAAAAGACTCTTTAGAAATTTTCTTTTTTTCTTTTTCCATAAATGCTTACTCACTATAGGCCTTTAGCACAGCGTCTAAACGGGCTTTCATCTCATAATAATAACGATCATCCCAAAGAACACCCTTCTGTTTCATACTGTAAATACCCTTACCAAAAGGTTTTGTCTTCAAAAAATTCACTCCTAAATAATCATTGTTTCGATACAGAAAGGCATCCATTTCTAGAATCAAGCTGGCACCGTTGTCGTTACCAAATTCGGTAAAATCAACGTCAATCATTTTGGGAAGATGATTCCCCTCCTTGAAAACAAACTGGATACTTGGGGCGTAGGGGATTTTCTTGATTTTATAAACACCACTGGAACTGGCCGTGTCAGAGGCAATCTTTTTCCCTTCCGCAAAAACTTCAAGAACAGCTTTATTCAAACCCTTTCCCAAAGTATCTGGCCAAACCGCTGATGTAATCTTTCCCGATAGCGCAATAAACTTTTTGACATCCTTTTGTGCTTGAAAAGGATTCACCCATAAAAAAAGACAAAAAACAACCAGAAGTTTTCTAAGCATACATCAAAGATAAGGAAACTTTTTCACATTTATTTGTATCTACATTAATTGTATCTACATATATTTGCATCGTGAGATTAGAAGAAGAAATAAAACAAGAGAAATTTAAAAGTGAACATCACAAATTGATGATCAATCTACTTTTTACTGCTTCTTGGCTTCAAAGGATGCAACAGAATACCTTGCGCCCATTTGATCTTACACCTCCCCAATACAATATCCTTCGCATACTCAGAGGTTCCAAAGGGGAGTTGGTTAATCTTGGTGAGATCACCAGCAGAATGATTGACCGGTCGAGCAACACATCAAGGCTTATCGACAAATTGGTCATTAAAAAATGGGTTTCGCGAAAAATCTGTCCCAATGACAGGCGCCAAAGTGAAATCTGTATTACCAAAGAAGGTCTTCGAGTATTGGATCAATTGGAGCATCCCATTGATAACATTACGGAACAATTTCAATTCTTATCTGTTAAGGATACCAAGGAGATGAATCAATTTTTAGATGAATTAAGAAACCAAAATTTAAATCAAACAATATGAAAAAAATCATGACCATTGCCCTAGTGGCATTCACTACAGCTGCATTTGCTCAGCTAAAAGACGGTAAGTATATCGTTGACTACAAAACATCAAAAGTTGACTGGAGAGGTGAAAACCTTGTTGGTGGTGGACACGACGGTTTTGTGAAAGTTTCAAGTGGAAATGTTGTTGTAACAAGAGGCAACATTGCATCTGGCAAGATCAAGATTAACATGAATGACATTACTTGCACGGACCTCACAGATCCAGGTACCAATTCAAAATTGATCAATCATTTGAAAGCTGAAGATTTCTTCCACACTGAAAAATACCCAGACGCTGTGTATGAAATCACCCATTGCGCTGCTAAGGCTGACGGAAAAGGAAACACACACGTGGTTAAAGGAAAAATGACCATTAAAGGAATCAGCAAAGAATTAGAATTCCCAGTTAAAATTGAAGGTCGTGATGGAGACATGAAAGTAGCTGGTGATATCGTTTTTGATCGTTCATTGTTTGATGTAAAATACCCAAGTGTTGGTAATTATGCAGCTAAGAATGAAATCAAATTGAAATTAAATATTTCATCAAAAATTTAAGTCCATTCAATAAGAAAAAAAAGAGGCTACGGCCTCTTTTTTTGTTTCACCGCTTCTTTGTCCGGTTTCAAAAAATAACGGAGGTCCAATGTTAGGTAGGTACCTCCAATGGGCATCCACAAGTCATTTCCAGCGCCCTTGGATTCCACACGCAATTGCGTCAGCGCGATATCTCCCATAGGTCGATGATAAGAAGCTCCAATATAAAAATAGCCATTTTCTTTTGTGCGATATTCAAAACCCAAATTGGCTGTTGCCGCTAACATAGCCCAACGCGTTCGGAATGTTTTGGCATAAAAGTCAATATAAATACTATCTTGAAAAGCTGATCCTGTTTTGTATAAATTACTTGGATAAAAATCCAAAGCCACTCCTCCGCTCCCGTTAATAAACCAATTGGGACTTAATTGGACGTAAATCAACGCTTGAACTGGAATTTCATACCCCACCATTTTGTACTTTAATACATCTTTTGTTTGGTATCGTTCACTGGAAAAAGAAAGTTGAAAATTTCTCTGCACCATGGAAATACCAGATTCAATGCTCCACATGTCATTAATGCCTTTACGAATAACCACCCCAGTATTCCACCCCAATTTTTGAGACAATGTTGCATCCAAGGAATCACTTAAAAACCTTTGGGGACCGCTCTCAAAAAATTTACTGGCAAACATCGGCTTCAATTGCAGTCCCAACGTAGTTTGACCCTTCTGGGCAGAAGAGAACCATGAATAGAAAAAAAACGATATGAAAAAAAGAAACTTAAGCTTCATCTGACATGCGCCAAGTAGTAACGTACTCCAATGGTTTTCTGTGGGACTTGTACTCAATATCTTCCTTGGGATATCCCAAATAAAAGAACCCCAAGCATTGAACCCCTTCTTCCAATCCAAGAAACTCACGCATCGTGGGATGCTTTATCACAGCAGGTGTTGCCCAAAAACCAGCCAAACCATAAGCCGTTGCGGTTAAGTGTAAATTCTGCACTGCTGCCCCAATGGCGGCTACTTCTTCCCATTCTGGAACTTTCTGTGCTGGATCCCTGTGCATATTAACGGCAATGACCACAGAGGATGCTGATATTCTCTCTTTCATTCGACTCACCTTATTGAGGTTAATATCATTGGGATCCTTACCATTGGTAGCGCAGAAAAAAGCCAACTCAGACAAATCCATTTTGGCTTGATCATTCATGACAACAAATCTCCAGGGTTGAGTGAGACCATGATTGGGCGCCCAACAGGCGTTACTGAGCATCAATTCCACTTGCTCTTTGTGAACTTTTCTTGAACCAAAATTTTCCGGAGCTATGGACCGTCTATTGCGGATGAGCTCTGTTATCTCACTTAAATTGTACTTCATAATTCAATTTCAAAACTACGTGCAAAACAGGAAACAATTACATTTGTTACTTGTAAAAAACACCATGATAAAAAACATCGTCATCACAGGAGCCGGCTCAGGAATGGGTAGGGCCACAGCCATCGTCTTGTCCCAACATCCAACATATCGCATTGTTCTGATGGGTAGAGATGAGGCCAAGTTGAAGGAGACTCTTTCCTTAATGGAAAAACACAACGATCATATTGTAGTTTCAATGGATATTAGGGATACACATGCATGGCAAAATAAATTCCAATCGTTAAGACTAAGCAGTTTATATGCCGTATTTGCCAATGCAGGTATCGGTGGTGAGAATCAATTTGGCCCCAATGACAGGTGGAAAGAGATCATCAGCACCAATTTGGATGGGACTTATTATTCCGTTCAGTATTGCCTTCCTTTACTCAAAAAATCAGCAACGGCATTCAAGCACATTTTGATTACCTCTTCTTGTTTGGCACGTTTTGGAGTACCCCGTTATACTGGATATTGCACTGCAAAAACAGGTCTATTGGGATTAATGCGCTCATTGGCCGTTGAGCTTGGACAGGATAAAATATTGGTCAATGCATTAACCCCTGGCTGGGTTGAAACAGACATGGCTGTGGCTGGAGTAGAGAAACTAGCTGAAGCCAATGGCCGCCCCCTATCTGAAGAGATGGCCATTCAACAAAGTATCGTGCCGTTGGGAAGATTTAGCCAACCAGACGAGATTGCGAACTTTGTTGACTTTCTTTTCTCCGAAAAACAAACTTCTATCACAGGACAAGCATTGGACATCAACAATGGATCTTTTATGATATGAGAAAAATAATTCTGCTTCTTTTTTGTGCATTGACTCTTTCAACTTTCGGTCAATTTAAAAATGACACCATTGCCTTAGCTAAAATCTATGAGGAAGTTCTGTTGCACAGCACCTGTTATGATGAGTTGAATTATTTGTGTAAAAAAATTGGACACCGTGTTGCAGGATCTTCTTCTGCCCAAAGCGCCATTGATTGGGGAAAACAAAGGCTTAAATCTTTGGGTGCTGATACCAGTTACCTCATGCCTGTAGAAGTTCCCAAATGGTCTAGAGGAAAGACGGAGTACGGCCTTATACATGAAAAAAATGGAAGTCAAACAACAATTCCCATTGCCGCATTGGGCGGTTCTGTTGCGAGTACACTGAAAGGAAAAATCTTAATGGTGAGCAGTGTACAGGAACTTGAAAAAATGGATAGTGCGCTTGTCAAAGGCAAAATTGTTTTTATCAACAAACCTCTTGATGCTGCGCTGATCAATACCGGAGCTGCTTATGGCAATGGAGGGGAGACCCGTTGGAGAGGTCCTAAACTTGCCGAAAGCAAAGGAGCCATTGGTTGTCTTACAAGATCACTCACTTTAGCTGATGATCAATTTCCGCATACCGGAGCCATGGAAGCAACCCAAATTCCTGCTGCAGCATTAAGTGCCTTTCACAGCAAATGGTTGAGTGATGAGTTAAAGATTAATCCTGAATTAATTTTTGAATACCACTTGGAATGCAGCAATGGAGGGAGAATCCAGCAGGCAAATGTTATTGGAGAAATAAAAGGAAACCTATATCCCAATGAAATCATCACCATTGGCGGACATTTGGACTCATGGGATATTGGCGAGGGCGCGCATGACGACGGAACAGGATGTGTGCAAAGCATGGAAGTACTCCGGACATTGCGCGCTTTGGGATATCAACCCAGAAGAACCATCCGGGTTGTATTATTTATCAACGAAGAATTTGGAAATGATGGTGGCATTACTTACGCAAAAAAAAGTGTAGAAAATGGAGACCGTCATTTGGCGGCCATAGAAAGCGATGGAGGTGGATTTTCTCCAAGAGGGTTTAGCACACAATCCCCCGACTCTCGCTATCAACAGTGGATGACATGGCTTCCACTTTTTGAGCCCTACAATCTGCATTCTTTCAAAAGAGGTTGGAGCGGCGTTGATATTGGGCCCCTCAAAAACGACGAAGTAGCATTATTTGCATTGAATGTAGACAATCAAAGATATTTTGATTATCACCACACTGCCAATGACATATTTGAGAACGTAAATAAAAGAGAATTGCAATTGGGAGCGGCGTCCATGGCCGGTTTGGTTTACCTCATCGACCAGCACTTTTCTCCACTACCCTAATTACTTCCACATCTGGCCATGCCATGATTGTGCAAATGGTTTGATTAGCTTTTCAATGTCCTGAAATTCAGTCACCGTGCTGTCAATGAGTAGCGTTTCATCATGAACGATATTGGCCTTGCGCATTGCCCAAAATTGACTCAATTTGGTCATGGTCCATTCTTGGTTATCTGAAAAGAACATCACCCAATTTCGATCGAGTAAATCCAATTCCCACTGTGCAGATAAGCGCTTGATCCAGGCTACACTTTTGTCGATGCTGCATCCCGAAACGCCTTCAAATTCATTCCCCGCAATAATCAAAATACACCTATTCTCTATCACCCAAATATCTGCGGCATTGGATTTTCCATGCGTATTCCATTGAGAAAGGAAGTCAACTTTTGATTGATGAAAGTAATTCCATTCATCCAATGATAATGGTCTTGGTAGCCAATAAAACCAGAGCTTTGCATTATCGGGAAATTGCTCCACCGCTTTCTGAATCTTGATCATTTTTGAATACGTTATAAATAAAAAAAAGGACAAACAAAGAGGGCGACTGTAAAATCATCCACACCTTCCTAGCCACCACAAATATGGCATCAGCATGAACAATTTGAGAAATAAAAAACAATAAAAATACCAAAGACAAAAGCCCTACATAATAATAAACAATCCACTGTCTCTTTATCTCCAGAGACAAAAAACACAAGGGCAACATAAACCACTCCAATAAAGCAAAGCACAGGGTGTAAAAAACTGGAATGATCCATTTCATATTTGTCCAAAAAGACAATTGGGGCAGGTACATCCATTCAAAATCAGAGTGGGTGTGAAAAAATGAATAAGGAACATTCTTTTCATCTTGCCTTTTTAAATCGATACGATTGCTCAATGGTATTTCATCCCAATTTTGATGAGCCATTCTCAAGTAAATTTGGTAATTGCAATTGATTTTACTCCACTCATTCATCCATATTAAAATGCATGTCATCAAGATGAACAGAAACCGCCAAAGCCTCATTTCACTCCCCACTTTTTAATACCCAACCACCACAAGAAAATGACAAAGCCATAAACCAGAATGGTAAACGTATAATCATGATTAAAGGCCAATGATTGCGGATAGTACTTGGTAATGACTGCCAAACTGGAAATGCGCAACACATTAACTCCTTCAATGGCCAAACAAAAGACTGGAATTAACGGGTATTTCCAGCGTTTATCCACTGGTAAACACAACCAAACACTCAGAAAAACCCACATGACCATCCAGCCATCACAGTTAGGGGAGACCCAAACACCAACGCTATCATGAATTTGTATCGTGTAAAAAAGTGAGGTTTGATGGGCTACAGTTGAAAATCCGAAAAGGTGAATAATCCATTCAGATGCTACCACCAAACCATGTATAATCCATTCATCCAACAAAGTGTGTGGCAACAAAAAAGACTCGTAAATCACGAGTCCCATGAGATAAAAAAACAATACAGCGAAAATGAATTTTAACAACTCATTGTTCCATTTCATCCTTTATAATTGCGTTTCTCTTTCATCCATTTGGCCCCTCCTAAGGCTATTCCGGAGGCCAACAAAATACCAACACCACCATCAATGGGAATTGGACAAGGCCCAAATTCGCCACCGCAAGGATATTCACCACCACCCGGATCTGGGAGAGCAAACGCCATCACTGACATCACAAAAAACAGCAGCGATAAAAGTGTAATCTTCATTTTTTTAGAGATTGAGTATACAAATATAAGAAAGACAGAAAATCACACATCATTCGGTTAATATATTGTCATACAAATCCAAAGTTTGTAGCAAATACTTTTGCATATTGCAGTATTATACAAGAGAATGAGTAAAGCAGGAAAGTCCGGTTTTTTAGATGCTGAAGATTTAATCCCAGTCATTAAATTCATCAATAAAAACTGGATTTTAATTCCCATTTTTTGCTCGGTTTCATTTGTCATTGCCTACTTCTACAGCAACAGAATGCCCGATATTTATGGAGCTAGAGCGGAGATACTTTTAAAATCCAATGAAACTTACAACTATCAAAGTAAGATTTTATCCAATGTCGGATACTACTCTGCCATTCAAGATATTGCCAACCAAAAAAGGGTCATTGTTTCAAAAGACTTGATTGGAAGAGTGATTGATAAACTCAATTTTAATCTGAGTTTTTACATTGTCGGACGAATAAAAACCGCTCAAGTTTCCAACTTCGGGGCAATGAATGTGATTTGTGATTGGAAAAATTTTAATCCCAGAATGCGCAACATGCCTTTTTTCATCAAGGTTATTGATGAAAAAAGATACCAGCTTTCCTTTGATGCAAGAGGAGTAAAATTTTTCAAAGAATGTGAATTTAATAAGCCTGTTAAAGACGGTCAAATAGAGCTTCAAATTGATCTGGCCAAAGGAATCAATGCTGAAGAGTTTGAGCTCATCAAGGAGCAAACCTATAAATTCATTGTTCATACTCGCGAACAACTTATTGGCAAGTACGCTTCTGCCGTTTCTGTGGCCAGCAATAACTATTCTAGTATCCTTACATTGTCCATCAACGATGGCCTTGCAGAAAATGCGCAACAATTCTTGGATACGTTGACCAAAGAATACATTCATCAAACGATAGAAAATCAAATTGAAATCAATGAGAATACTTTGAGGTTCATTGACAAACAAATCAGTCAAATGACCCATATCATTGACTCTTTGGAGTATATCCTGGATTCTTATTCCGACGAAAATGAAGTGGTAGATTTATCGCAGAAGGAACAAAGTGCCTTTAATCAACTCACCAAAGCTTTGGATGCGCGGGCTGAAATTGAACTTGAAATCAATGGCATTGAAAAAATTCAATCAGCATTTGGAGATATCAACTCATCCGATTTAATCCCTTCTGTCTTTGCCTCAAGTTTTGATGATAACAATCTTCAAAACATGATCAATAAAGTGATTGAGCTCAAACAAAGAAGACACAATTTTTTAATGGACGTGACCCCTTTGGATTCAAGAATCATCAGAATTGATAATGACATCAGCGGGTTGACCAAAAATATCAACCAGTACATTGCTGATCTGAAAAAAATGTCATTGGTCAAAAAATCTGAATACGACAATCAAATTGCTTCCTTAGAAAAGATACTCAAGAACATTCCCAAAAGCAAAAGAGAGATGTTGGGCATCGAGCGAAAGTTGACCGTGAATGAGAATCTTTACAATTTTCTTTTAGAAAAACGCGCAAGCACCATTATTGCTCGCGCAGGTATTTTGCCCGAGACCAATGTGGTTGAAAAAGCGCGATCATTGGGAGTCATCGGACCTGACCGTCAAAAATATATTTACATCAGCTTTGGGGTTGGTTTTGTTCTATCCCTATTGGTGGGTTTCCTCCGCACTATGTTTTTCGAGAGAATTGAAAACACCAAAGAACTCAAGGTGGCCACCTCCTTACCTGTTATTGGCGGGGTTCCTTTTTATGAGCAAGCCAATGACTTCCCCATTTCTATTGTAAAAGCACCTAGGAGTAATATCAGTGAATCATTCCGATCCATCAGGACTAACCTCCAGTTTATTTTAAACGGTGAAGGGAGTAAGGTTATTCTAGTAAGCTCTCTTCACCCCGGGGAGGGTAAAACCTTTGTAACCGTTAACATTGCAGCCACACTTGCCAAAGCGGACAAGAAGGTCATCATTCTCGACTTTGACTTGCACAAACCAAGGATTCACAAAGTCTTTGGATTATCCAAAATGGATGGGGTATCCAATTATTTGGTTGGACAAAAACATTGGAAAGAGACTGTCATTCATCATGAAATCAAAAACTTGGACTTTGTCCTTTCGGGACCTATTCCTCCCAACGCCTCTGAATTGGTACTGTCCAAAAAAATTGATGTACTCATTGAAGAGTTGAAAGCAGAATATGATTACATATTAATCGATACTCCACCTTTGGCACTCATCAGTGACGCCTTGGTATTGATGAATAAAGTGAATCTTAGCTTTTGCGTACTCAATACCCAAAAAGCTACCAAACAAGGAGTTCGATTCCTTGAGGAAACATTTACCCAAAATGATATTTCACACGTTTCATTGCTGTTGAATAATATCAAACAAAATCGTTGGAGATATTACTACGCCAAATACGCCTACAAGTATGGATATGGTTACGTATATGGGTACGGTTATGGATACGGCGATGGATATCGTTACGGATATTCCGAATATGCTGACAATGAAGATGAAAAAAGAGGTTAACCACTAAGATAAAACACCATGATAAACAGAAAAGAATTTAGAAAATTCGCTACCTCCAGTAGATCAATTACTGGTACTGCATTTGACGATGTTATCTCGCATATGTATGGCCCTGAGATGATGACCAGAACGGTCATTGAAGAAAGGAATATGCCTTTCCGAGAAGTTGATGTTTTTTCAAGATTAATGGCCGATAGAATTATTTTCTTAGGGACAGAAATTGATGACTATATCGCAAACATCATACAAGCGCAATTGCTTTTTTTAGAAAATACAGACCACAGCAAAGACATTCAAATCTACATCAACTCACCCGGTGGAAGTGTTTATGCAGGTTTGGGCATTTATGATACCATGCAATACATCAAGCCAGATGTCGCCACAATTTGCACAGGGATGGCCGCCTCAATGGGAGCTGTATTGTTGTGTGCGGGTCATGCCGGAAAACGTACTGGTCTTAAACACAGTCGCGTAATGATTCACCAACCCTTGGGAGGTGCAAGAGGTCAAGCTTCTGACATTGAAATCACTGCTAGAGAAATTCAAAAATTGAAGAAAGAGCTGTATGACATCATTGCCTTCCACAGCGGTAAACCTTATGATCAAGTATGGGCGGACAGTGACCGTGATTATTGGATGATTGCTCAAGAAGCCAAAGAATACGGAATGATTGACGAGGTTCTTGAAAGAAAGAACGGATAAATCAATAAACTTTACTATAAAAAGGGTCACCTGGTGTGGCCCTTTTTTATCTTCGCTCAGATGCCCACATTTGCAGACATCATATTGCCCCTTGCCATTCCCAATGCGCTTACTTATGTGGTGCAAGATGAAATGGCGCCCTACTTGATGCCAGGAATGCGGGTGGTGGTTCCGCTGGGTAAAAACAAGAAATATGTGGGTATTGTTATCGCCATTCATGAAGAAACACCCTCGGCCTACGATCCCAAATGTATAGAATCTCTTATTGATGAGTACCCTATTGTTACTGAGAAGCAAATCAAACTTTGGTATTGGGTAGCAGAATATTACCTCTGTCACATTGGTGAGGTCATGCAAAGTGCACTTCCTCCGGGACTTAAATTTGATGAAGAAACTACCTATGTCATTGCAGATGACATTGACTTTAATAACAACCTCAGTGCTTTAGAACAAGATATTATTGCTGAGCTTGCTGCCAATGGCAGTCAGTCATGGGAAGAGTTGAACAAAAAAATAAAAAGCACCCACTTCTCTGCTGCGCTTCAACAACTGTTAAAGAAAAAATTACTCTTTCCTCAGCAAGAGGTCAAGAAACGTTTCAAACCCAAAACCATTGATGTTGTCTCTTTCCTTGCTCCCTATCACGCGTTAGAGGCTTGTATGCCTATTCTTGATGAATTAGAAAGATCGGCAAAAAAACAATTTCAACTTTTGCAATATTTGGTCACCCAGTCCAAAGGACAACCTAATTGGGAGGGAAACAAAAAAGATTTGCTTGAATCATCCAATTGTCATTTAAGTCAACTAAACGCATTGGTTGAAAAAGGAATTGTTCAAATCAAAAAGAAAAATATAGATCGAATACTAGAAGCATTAATAGCTCCAACTTCCCTACCAATATTGAGTGAAGCTCAAAACCAGGCTTTCGAAAATATCAAGAAACAATGGGAAGAAAAATCCATTGTTCTATTGAATGGGATAACAGGAAGTGGAAAAACTGCCGTATACGCTCACCTCATCGAAGAGCAATTGCGACAGGGAAAGCAAGTACTTTTTTTACTCCCTGAAATTGCCTTGACCACGCAAATTGTTCAACGCTTAAAAGCATTATTCGGCATAAGAGCGGGCGTGTATCACAGTGGTTATAGTGGAAATGAGCGGGCTGAAATTTGGAGTAAAATCATCACCCATCAACCCGGTGAATACGACATTATCATAGGCGCCCGCAGTGCTATTTTCTTACCTTTTGAAAGATTGGGACTGATCATAGTGGATGAAGAACATGATGCCAGCTATAAACAACAAGACCCTGCGCCACGCTATCATGGAAGAGATGCAGCCATTGTCCTGTCGCAATTTCATCAATGTCCCATTCTGCTCGGAAGTGCTACGCCCTCACTTGAAAGCTACAAGAATGCTGATGGAGGACGATATGGTTACGTTGAATTAACGGCTCGTTTTGGCTCGGCTACTTTGCCTAAAATTGAGCTTATCAACTTACTAGAGGCCCGACAAAAAGATCAGATGCACGATTCCTTTAGCCAACATCTGGTCAATAATATTCAAGTTGCACTAGAAAACAAACAGCAAGTCATCTTATTTCAAAATAGAAGAGGGTATACACCGCAATGGCAATGTCAAACTTGCGGGCAAATAACCAAATGCACCCGGTGTGATGTCAGTTTAACCTACCATAAAAAAGACCATCACTTGGAGTGTCACTACTGTGGCTACAAAACCGTACCGCCAAAGCAATGCCCAACATGCCACTCTGCTGATCTCCGGATGCTTGGGGCAGGTACAGAAAAAATTGAAGAAGAAATTGCCCAATTGTTTCCTGAGAAAATCATTCAACGATTGGATGGTGACACCACCCGCAATAAAAACAGCCAAGCTGAAATCGTGGAAAGGGTAATGGACGGGGAAATTGACATCTTGGTCGGAACCCAAATGGTCACCAAAGGTTTGGACTTTGAAAATGTCACTCTGGTAGGAGTGATCCATGCTGACAGGCTATTGGCATTCCCCGATTTCCGGGCGATTGAACGAACCTTCCAGTTGCTTACTCAGGTGGCGGGAAGAGCAGGCCGCAGTAAAACGGAAGGGAAGGTATTGATACAGACTACCCAGCCTGAGCATTGGATATATCCATTGGTCATTGAAAACAACTACCAAGAGTTCTACAAAAGAGAATGCAAGGAACGTTTTCATTTCGCCTATCCTCCATACGTACGTCTGGTCAAATTGATCTTAAAAAACAAAAAAGAAGAAGATATCGAGGAAACTGCTCAATATTTGGCGCAGCGTCTTCATGAGCTATTTCCTGAAGGCATTTTGGGGCCAGAGAAGCCCTTTGTATCCCGGATTAATAACTATCATCTTCGCATTTTTACCATAAAATTGGCCATGAACAAGGAATTGGTAGAGCACAAAATGAAGATTAACAAATTGGTCCAAACACTAAAAGTTACCCCGCCTCATAACCGCACTAGGGTTAACATCGATGTTGACCCACAATAGACTCATCCGTGAGTATCTTTGCTACCCAATTGAAAATATGAAAAATGTAAATTGTTCCTTCTGCGGAAGAAAAGAAGATGAAGTAAAAATGCTCATTGCGGGATTGCATGGACATATTTGCAATGACTGCGCTCAACAAGCGCATCGTATCATCTCAGACGATATCAAAGAAGAAAAAACAGAGAAGCCTGTTGCTTTCAAAAATTACAAACCTGCTGAAATCAAAAAACATTTAGATGAGTACATCATTGGTCAGGAAGACGCCAAAAAAGTACTCAGCGTAGCGGTTTACAATCACTACAAAAGATTGTCTCAAAAAGCAACCAAATCCAAAAATGACGAGATTGAAATTGAAAAATCAAACGTCATTTTAGTGGGAGAAACGGGAACTGGAAAAACGCTCTTGGCCAAGACCATTGCCAAGATATTAAATGTTCCTTTTGCCATTGCAGATGCGACAGTATTAACGGAAGCGGGCTACGTGGGAGAGGATGTAGAGAGCATCTTATCCAAACTTCTGCAAAACGCAGACTTTGATGCACAGCGTGCAGAGCGAGGAATTGTATTCATTGATGAGATTGATAAAATTGCCAGAAAAAGTGACAACCCGAGCATTACGCGTGATGTCAGTGGTGAAGGGGTCCAACAAGGACTTTTAAAACTTTTAGAAGGCAGTGTTGTTGGCGTACCCCCACAAGGAGGGAGGAAACATCCCGAACAAAAATTGGTACAGATTGACACCAAGAATATCTTGTTTATTTGTGGTGGTGCTTTTGATGGCATTGACAAAATGATTGCGCGCCGCATCAATACCACGGCCATTGGATTTAGCAATGCCACCAAAGCCAAAGACAGCCATCATCTTTTAAAATACATCACACCATTGGATTTAAAAACCTTTGGATTGATTCCAGAGTTGATTGGTCGTTTTCCAGTTCTGAGTTATTTGGAACCATTGGATGCAGAGGCATTGAGAAGGATTTTAACAGAGCCAAAAAATGCCTTGATTAAACAATATGTTAAGTTGTTTGAGATGGATGGAATCAGAATTTCTTTCGATAAAAAGGCCATTGATTTCATTGTAGAAAAAGCTTTGGAATATAAACTGGGAGCAAGGGGATTGCGTTCGATCTGTGAAGCCATCATGAATGACATGATGTTTGAATTGCCTTCTAAACCAGAAGAAAAGGAAGTGAAAGTCAATGCAGAATACGCAAAGAAACAATTTGCCAAGTCGGGAATGCTCGACAATGCAGCGTAAATCTCTCATTGTTATTTAGAACAAAATAATCTTATTTCAAACAAAAAAGCCCCGATCTCTCGGGGCTTTCATATTTTATTTAAACCAAGTTTATTTACTCACCACCAATCTCATGGTCTTCAATTCGCCATTTTGCAATAGCTCCACCATGTAAACACCATCGGCCAAGGATTGACCAAAATCCAATGTGGTGTTCATAGCGCCCTCAACTGAGTACTGGTTATTGTAAACCGCACGGCCTCTGGCATCGGTAACTTTTACATGCAATGCCCCTTCAAATCCAGTGATGCTGAAGTTCACCGTTTCACCGTTGTTGGGGTTGGGATAGATGGTGGCAGTGACACCATTCTCAGAACGCTCATACACATTGATCTCCTCTTCAAGGATTGGCATACCTGCAGCACCTAGGGTTTTTACACAAGACACCGTGCTGTAAGGAGTGTAGGTATTGTTGTCCAAATGCTTGATGGCTATTCTGACATCATAACGCTGTGCATTGGCCATTCCCGCAACCTGATTCAAAGCCAAAGATCTGATTCCCCCAACACTACCATCCACAACCACTGGTAAATTCTGTGTTGGTGACATCATTGACCACTCCCAACGGTAACGGCTTACACCACATACAGATCTGTTGGTTACAACAGAGGAAGTTACACTCTTGAAGGCAGGACATGCATCTGCTGCTCTTACAACAACAGGAGCCTCAGGAGCCAATAAAATATTACTCACTACATCACCATTGGCCCATAATGGGTTCATATCACCATGAGCATCTAACAACTCATAGTAAACATCTACTTTAAAGTACTCAGTCAAAGTTGTGCTACCTACGTTAGCAGGGAAAATTCTTCCCAATTGAGTGATGGTTGAAGCCACCGTTCCAGTTCCCGCAGGTATAGCATATATCCACTCTGCTGTTGCATTCAAATCATTGCTCGGTAAACGATGTACGTTGTAATATTTAGCATTTGATCTGAATCTAACTTTAAAATTCTGACATGAACTATTGAATGTATTGGTATAGTTGGTGAAAATCTGGTTGTCAGATTCACTACCTGAAAGATAAGCCAACGACAATTGACATGTTCCTGGTAAGCTATTGGCGTTCTTTACACACAAATAGTAAAGCGTTCCAGGTGTCAACTGATCAAACAGGATGGTCTCATTACCTGCATCTGTCGATATACCCATATCTGATGGTGTTACATCATTTTCTGAAACAACAGGAATCATCAATCCACTCAAGTCTGTGGGATTCTCATACAACAATAGTGCATTATCATCAGCTACCGTTGTTGAACCTTTCAAACCAATTCTGATGGCATTCTTTTGCGCAACAAATTTATACCACATATCATTTCCTGAAGAACCTGTTTGGGTACTGTTTGTTGCATTCAATAAATTACATGACAATTGGATTTGAGCACCAGTGCCAAATTGAGTAATGGGAGTAACAGCAATAGCATCTGAAGGAGTATCTCCTGGAACAGAAGATAAACATCCCTCATTCACTTGACCGTCACAATCATCATCTGCATTGTTGACACACAATTCCATGGCTCCAGGATAAGTGGTACTAACCGCGTCATTACAATCCGTATTGTTGGTTACATAACCTGCTGGCAGTGAACAAGCCTGAATGCTCGATGAAGTGCTTCCATAAGTATCATTATCAGCGTCTGCATAGTAGGTTGTCTGAACACCTTCATCCGTTGAGCCATCACAATCATCATCGATGGTATTACAAGTTTCGGTTGCACCAGGGTAAACTGAGGCACTGGCATCATTACAATCATCACTGTTGGAAACATAACCGGCTGGTGCCGCACATGCTATTGTTGTTGAAGACAACTCTCCAAAAGTATCATTGTCTGCATCTGCATAGAAAGTAGACTGAACGCCTTCATCCGTTGAGCCATCACAATCGTCATCCACTCCGTTACAAGCCTCGGCTGCACCGGGATTTACCGCTGCATTGTTTACATCACAATCAGTGCTGTTGGCTACAAAACCTGATGGTGCAGTACAAGCCAATGTGGTAATGTTCACATCCCCATAAGTATCGTTGTCTGTATCATCGTAGAATGTAGTTTGAACTCCTTCGTCCGTTGTTCCATCACAATCGTCATCTACTGTATTACAAGTCTCCGTAGCACCAGGATAAACTGTATTGCTTGCATCATTACAATCAGTGCTATTAGATACATATCCTGCGGGTGCACTACATGCTGTTGTAGTAGAGGACAACTCTCCAAAAGTATCATTGTCTGCATCTGCATAAAAAGTGGATTGAACTCCTTCATCTGTTGAGCCATCACAATCATCATCGATGGTATTACAAGTTTCAGTTGCACCAGGGTATACTGAGGCACTGGCATCATTACAATCATCACTGTTGGAAACATACCCAGCTGGTACTGTACAGGCCGCTGTTGTCGATGCCAACGCTCCATAAGTGTCATTATCAGCATCAGCATAATACGTAGTTTGCACACCGTTATCAACTGTACCATCACAATCATCATCTACAGTATTACAAGTCTCTGTTGCACCAGGATATACTGTATTGTCTGTATCATTACAATCTGTGCTATTGGACACATATCCAGCAGGAACAGTACAAGCCAAAGTAGTTGACGACAAAGCTCCATAGGTGTCGCTATCCGCATCAGCATAAAAAGTAGTTTGGACACCATCATCCACTGTTCCATCACAATCATCATCTGTGGTATTACAAGTCTCTGTTGCACCAGGATAGACCGCATTGTCGGTATCATCGCAATCTGTATTGTCGGCAACATAGCCTGAAGGTTGGCTGCAATCATTCACTGAAGAAGCGGCAGCTCCGTACGTATCACCATCCGCATCGGCATAATAAGTATTCACTTGTTGGAATGTGATATCGGAACCATTGTCGGAACCATTAATTGCCGGAGTATTGCTAATGACGCGGATTCTATATCCTGTACCAGCTGAAATATTTGCCGTTGTAAAGTTGTAGGAAAAAGATTGGCTTCCTGAAGCATCTCCTGAGAGTGTTCCCAATGTTGTGGCGGAAGAGAATGAACCAGAGGCATCAGAAAGTTGGATTGTAAACGTAGTAGAAGATCCAAAGCTTGCTTCATTGCTGTAGGTAAAAGGAATACTTGTTGCACCTGCACCTGGACAAATGGTTGTGGATACGTTTCCTGTTGTAATAGTATTAGCAGCTGGAACCAATTCCCCTGTTGACAACAAAGTAGCATCGTAGTAGTAAGTACCATCATAAAAGCGAATTTTCTCCAATTGGCCTGCGGTTAAAGCTGAAGCCGTTGTGCCAAAGTAAATCTTTCCCTTGGTGCCAGAAGTCCCATCAAATGCACCTTGCCAACCATTGATGGTCAGTTGAGTTCCAGCCCAAGTAGTGGCTGCGCTATTGGCAAAACGAATGATGTGGCTGTTGACTGTCTCCAAGTTCATCGTTGCAATAGAAACCAAATCAAAAGTTCCAAAAGTAACATCTCTGTTTTCGGTGATATTGATAGTTGAGAATACGCCGCTATCTCCAATAATTTTAGTCGTGCAGGAATAATCCGTCGTGTTTGGATTCAAATGCAAAACTCCACCATTCAATTGGAACTCACCACCGTTGGCAACAACAGCAGACAACAATAAAGTATCTCCATTGGGCATCTTAATAACTGGGGTGCCAGTGGTATTCATGAACAATGTATCCATGACATTCACCTTACCATCAATGGTTATGCTGCTAGAATTGTGATTGAACAAGCGATTGATCTCACCGTCCACATAACGCGCACTATTGACCACCTGATCTACAGACCCGCTCATTTTCATGGTACCATTAACTGCATTAATGGTTACTCCACTAATGGAGCCTTTGGCTTCGGTAGTAGAGAGATTCACATTGATGGAACCCGCACCACTGACATTGTCATTGGTATACAACAACCCACCATTGACAACATGGATATTTTCACCAGTGCCAATGTAGAATTGGGCCTTTGTTGTTATTCCCAACAACAACAAAAACGCGACTGAAATTATATTCTTCATTTTCATTTTTATTCGTTCTAATTACTTCTTACTTCCTTTTTCTAATCTATCCAAGCGCTCCATCAAAGCATCGATTTGTGCCTGTTGGCGTTCGATGGTTTGTTGTTGAGTTTGAACCATTTTCACTGTCATACTGTGAAGCGCTTGATAATTCATGGATTTGGTTTGCATTTCATCTGAACCCGTCAACACCATATCCGGAAACAATGCCTCCACTTCTTGAGCAATGAATCCATATTGAAGGCCTTTGTCTTCCGATTTGCCTTGGTTCCAATAATAAGTTACTGGGCGCAATTGCATAAACTTGGTCAAATCAGTAGCATTCACATTTTGAACATTATTCTTTAAACGCTTATCAGACTGGGCAAACATTGAGTTGTAATAAATACCCAAACAGCTCAAATCGTATGTATTGATTCCACCACCCCATCCTGCAGGCCAGCCTGAGGAATATCCACCATTTTGATCTGTAACAATAAATCTTGATTGTCCTGTTCTGTTTATGGTAACAATCTTGTTCGCATTGCTAGCGATATTAAAATCCCAGTTATTGGCTATGACCAATTGATCCGTACCTGTGTTGTGCAAGCCCATTGAAAAACCTGCAACACCGTTAACATCCCAAGAGTTAAAGGCATTTCCGCCATTGGGTTGAACCCGCAGTGTGCTCGTCGAATGGGCTCCTGTACTGGCGTTATTGGTATTGTTCAAATAAATAGAGGGAACATTATTACTACCAGGACTATCTGTACCCATAACACCCGCATTCTCAACGTGAATGGCGGTTGCCGGAGAGGTTGTTCCAACGCCCACTTTTCCAGTGTTGGTTAAAACTCCTGTGTTGGACACATTTCCTGTATTGGTAATGGCTCCCACATTGGTGAAAGGACCATTGTTGGTCAAGGTGCCAGTGCCGGTTAAGGTCAAGTTATTTGAACCCTTGGCAATGGTTGTATTCTCTGACAACGTACCTCCCAATTTTACCTCAGATGGAGAAGCCGTCAATCCATTGGAGGCAGATGTAATTCCGTTTACGTTATTGATGGTAATGTTTCCAGCTGCCGCTGTTGGTTTTACTTTGATACACCAAACGATAGAAGTATTGATAGGTCTGGTTTCCGCATCTCCACCGGAGATGGTGTGGGTGTGGTCACCGTTGGATGATGAGGTGGTGGCCGCAACATCAACTGTATGATTGTGCGAACCTGCATTGTAAATCTGTAAGCCCATTGTCCAAACCTCATTCAATTCTCCCCAAGAGTTATCATAACCCGTGGTGGTTTCCCAACCTGATGCATATGCCAAACCAGGTTGAGCATTTCCCCCAGGAGCATTGTGTCCATGGGTATGCTCACCGTTGGTGGATGTAGTAACTGCCGCTGGATCTACACTGTGGGTATGTGCCCCTGCAGTGCTGATAGCAAATGGAATCACGGGAAGTTTAGTCGACCCTGCTTGGTCTGTACCCGCTGTGCTTCCTCCTCTTAAAAATCTTCCAGTACTATTGATGTCTTTCAATGTGAAAGTAGTTGCCGTGCTTGAGGCAATGAATTGAGAAGCATACGTTCCATTGAAAGTTTGAAACTCTGGATAATCTGCCCAGTTGAAAGTTCCACCAGACAAAGGCAACAGATAACCTGGAGGATTAGCATTACTTGGCCATCCCACAACGTATCCCAAATCTTGGTTGTTGCTCACCTGAGACATCTTGGTCCATGAAGAACCATTCCAATAGTAAAAACCAGCCTCTAATCCACCAGTTCCATTGCAATACACCATCAAGCCCGTAGCGGGTGACGCGATGGTTGTATTATCTGTCAACGAAGTCAAAGCTACACGAGGGGCCAAGAAGCCTTTATCTGTGGCATCGATTTGAAATTTAGCCGAGGCATCAGGTGTGCTGGTGCCTATGGCTACTTGTGCCTCAATGTTTGAAATCAATCCCAAGGCAAAAGCAAAAGAAATAATATACTTTTTCATTGTTCTATAATTCAATTTTAATTCCCTAAATAAATAAAGGTATTGATGCTTAAACTCTGCGGAGTGACATCCAAAGTTTGTTGAGTGACACCACCATTTAATGGAACTTGAACGATACCATATCCAGTGTAGCGATCCGCGGCGTTATTACACCAATTGTTGTTGGCTTCTTTCATGGTTAATACACTACTCGTAATGTTAACCACACCTGCATCGGAACCTGCAATTCTGCCATTCAAGGTCACGTTGGGCAATTGATTCTGTGCTATGGTTTTGGCGTTGGTTCCACTCACACTTCCCAAGGTGGTTCCGTTCTGCATCAATACAGAGTTACTGGCATTGGGAATATTGGCACCTATTCCCAAAGTTGTTGCGCGTGACTGTTGTGCGGCCGTCAATGTTGACTTGGCGCGACCATCCAATTTCACCCATCCGCCGTGGTCAGCAGCCTGAATACCTGTTTTGACATCACCATAAGTATTTCCTGAACCCGCCACTGTGGCTATCGTAGCCCACTGCGTTCCATTCCAAAAATAATAACCTTCCGCCAAACCTCCTGCTCCGTTGCAATACACCATCAGACCCGCAACAGGTGATGCGACAGTAGTATTATCAAATACTGAAAGCAAAGCCACACGAGGGGCCAAAAATCCTTTATCTGAGGCATCAATTTGAAATTTAGCTGATGCAACAGGGGTTAAAGTTCCTACTGCCACATTGCCCAAGATTTCAACGTTTCCTGATCCAGTAAAATTCAAATCATATCCAGCCTTATCAATGGTTGTGGTCTCAATCAAAGCGCCTCCCAATCTTACATTGGAGGCATTGGCTATTAATCCATTTGTCCCCGAAGCCGTTCCACTTACGTTATTAATGGTAATATTTCCTGCTGAAGCTGTTGGCTTCACTTTGATACACCAAACAATGGATGTATTGATTGGGCGTGTTTCAGAGTCACCACCTGATAGAGTATGGCTATGATCTCCGTTAGAAGTTGAAGTCGTTGCTGCCACATCTACAGAATGGGCATGATCTCCATTGCTGGCTGAGTTAAACGGAGCGATATCAGTGGTATGAGCATGGGCTCCTGCTGATGAGGTAGGAACAGCATTGTACCATATACCTCTATCCGTTGTAGCTGCCGAACCTTCATTCCAACGTCCATTTCCCGGATCATAAGCACCATTGTCATCATTTGCTCTTCTATGCAACGTGTGCGCGTGAGCACCGTCAGTGCTACTTCCGGTGCTAGGAGGATCGACAGAATGCACGTGCGCACCCGTTGTGGAGGTGTTCACTGCAGCCGGATCCACACTGTGCGTATGTGCTCCTGCAGTGCTGATGGCAAATGGAATCACGGGAAGTTTAGTAGAACCGGCTTGGTCTGTACCCGCGGTGCTTCCCCCTCTTAAAAATCTTCCAGTACTATTGATGTCTTTCAAAGTGAAAGTTGTTGCCGTGCTGGAGGCAATAAATTGCGAAGCATAGGTGCCATTGAAAGTTTGGAACTCTGGGTAATCCGCCCAGTTGTAACTACCACCTGACAAGGGCAACAAATATCCAGGAGGTGTAGCATTGCTCGGCCAACCCACAACATAACCCATATCTTGGTTATTGCTCACCTGAGACATCTTGGTCCAAGAAGAACCATTCCAATAGTAAAAACCTTCCTCTAATCCTCCGGTTCCATTGCAATACACCATCAAGCCCGTAGCAGGTGACACGATGGTTGTATTATCTGTCAACGAAGTCAAAGCAACACGAGGAGCCAAGAAGCCCTTGTCGGTTGCGTCGATTTGAAATTTAGCCGATGCATCTGGAGTGCTGGTGCCAATGGCTACCTGCGCGTTGACGTGTGCAAAAGCAAGAATCAACATTAATAAACTACATATTGTATTTTTCATTAAGAGTATTGGATTAATCTAATTTTTCAATTTTCAATTCAGCACCTTGGTTCATCCCCCAAGAACCATCGGTCTTGAAGAATAACACTTGGCTGGCGCTGGAGGCGTCTATCACCGCATAACGACGACTATTTCCTCCCCAGTTGGATCCTCCACCGTTTTCAGCTCTTGAGTAATAAGCACTGCCGCGATACAGTGATGAATTCAAATACAAATCGATACCTGTATAATCTCCCATCATGCGGGTTACGCCCCACTCCACCAAATATTTTCCATTGGCCAGGGTACAAGTAGTATTGCCGACAGACCAAACCATATTGGCTGCGGTAACTGCGTTATAGCGGGTATCTCCCCAAACGATGTTGGTATTGGCATTGGTATAAGCACTTGAATTGTATAATGCGACTTGTTTAACGGGCATCAATTCACTCCAAGCCGATCCATTGTAAAATCTAAAACCCACTGGAGTACAATCCGTGCAGAACAACAACAAACCAGTGGCTGGAGTTGCAATGGCGTTCATCTGGGTTTGTGTCAAACGAGGCAACAATACCCCTTGGTTGGTGGCATCCACTTGCAATTTAGCAGAGGCATTGGGTGTGATTGTGCCAACTGCAGCATTGCCCATAATCTCTACATTGCCATTGCCTGTAAAATCCAAATCAAAACCCGCTTTATCAATGGTTGTCGCTTCTGTCAAAGTTCCTCCCAACTTAACATTAGAAGGATTCGCCGTTAAACCGTTGCTACCTGAAGTGATCCCCGATACGTTATTGATGGTAATGTTTCCAGCTGCCGCCGTTGGCTTCACTTTGATGCACCACACGATGGATGTATTGATGGGTCTAGTTTCCGCATCTCCGCCGGAGATAGTATGTGTGTGATCTCCATTGCTAGCAGAGTTAAATGCTGCAATATCGGTGGTATGTGAATGACTACCGCCGGACGAAGTATTGATATTTGAAGGCGAAGTGCTAGTTGTATTGGAAGCCGTTCTCCAATAAAAGTTGTTGTCCCAATCGGAGCCTGAACCTGTACCGTAGTTATTGTTACCAGCAGCTCCTATATTTTCAGCAAAAAAAGCATCATTATAAATATGGGTATGCGCTCCATCCGTGCTACTTGATGTGCTTGGGGGGTCGACAGAATGTACATGTGCCCCTGCAGTGCTGATTGCGAATGGAATCACGGGAAGTTTGGTAGAACCTGCTTGGTCCGTACCCGCTGTGCTTCCTCCTCTCAAAAATCTTCCTGTACTATTGATGTCTTTCAAAGTGAAAGTTGTTGCCGTGCTGGAGGCGATGAATTGCGAAGCATAGGTGCCATTGAAAGTTTGGAACTCTGGGTAATCCGCCCAGTTGTAACTACCACCTGACAAGGGCAACAAATATCCAGGAGGTGTAGCATTGCTCGGCCAACCCACAACATAACCCATATCTTGGTTATTGCTCACCTGAGACATCTTGGTCCAAGAAGAACCATTCCAATAGTAAAAACCTTCCTCTAATCCTCCGGTTCCATTGCAATACACCATCAAGCCCGTAGCAGGTGACGCGATGGTTGTATTATCTGTCAATGAAGTCAAAGCAACACGAGGAGCCAAGAAGCCTTTATCTGTGGCATCGATTTGAAACTTGGCTGAAGCATCCGGTGTGCTGGTGCCAATGGCAACCTGGGCACGAATCCCTAAACCCAAGAGAATGGCCGAAAGGGTAAAAATCGTATTTTTCATCCGTTTAATTTTTCGATTTTGATTAAGTTATTGTTGAAACTATTTCCTATAATCAATATTATACGATAAGTATCCCCATTGGTTACATCTGTTAATGTTACACGTTGCACATTGCCTTGATAAGGAAAACTATACGCAATGGGTTGAGACCAAGATGTTGTAAACGTGTAGTTACTATAAGTAAACACATTGTAAGAACCTGTGGTGGCTGATCCAAATACAGCTTCATCGGATGCCATGATTGACATTGATCCCGTGGTAGTTGCAAATTGCAAACTTCTATTACCAGAAGGGGCGCATTGTACTTTGAGATTACCGAGCGTTACTGGTACACCAGAATTTACACGGGCAGTGATATAATTGGGTGTTGCAGAATAAATGTCTCCATTGGCGTTGGTACCCAATTGTGCTGCATTGGTCACTTGAGACAATCGAACACCACTTGTTCCTGATGTTCCGCTATTCACTTCCAATTTATTGGCAGGACTAGCTGTGCCAATCCCTACTTCTCCTCCTGTAAATCCCAAATCATTTCCGGCATGCGCAATCGTTGTATTTTGAGTCAAAGTACCTCCCAAACTCTCTTGAGCACCGCTGTGAACTACCCCGTTATTGGCAGAAACGATGGTAGAAGATTGATTCACGATGGTCAACTGACCACTGGTTGATGTTGGTTTTACTTTGATACACCACATCACTGAGGTATTGATGGGACGGGTTTCTGCGTCACCGCCAACAATGGTATGTGTATGGCTTCCAGAAGATGCAGAGTTAAATGCAGAAATGTCTAACCAATGGTTGTGGCTTCCAGCCCAGTCTGTAAGACGTGTATACCATCCACCAGCGTCATCCTCTAAACTGGCATTTCCCCCACAGCAACCATTCCAGTCATCATTATTAAACCAAAGATTGTGTTGATGACTACCATCTGTGGTAGACAATGTGGAGGGCGGATCCACGCTATGTAAGTGCGCACCAGCGTTGGCCAAAACAAATGGGTTGGTTGGGATTGCAGTTAAAAAACCCTGCTGTGTTCCTACAATGGATCCTCCGCGAATGAATCTTGCAGCGCTATTAAGATTAACCAAAGTAAATGTAGTTCCATTTGACGACGCGATCAATTGAGAAGGTGTCGCATTGTGAAGTACCTGGAATTCTGGATAATCCACCCAAGAATAAGTTCCTCCCGTTAATGGCAAAAGATAGTTGGGCGGATTAACATTGCTGCCCCAACCCAGGATTTGTCCGACATCGGAAGCATTGGGTAAATTTGAAATAGCGACCCACTGATTGTCCTGCCAATAATAAAACCCATTGGCCATGGCAGATGAACCATTGCAATAAACCATCAATCCATCTGCAGGAGACACCACTGTAATGGAATCGTGAATGCCTGTCAATGCTATTTTAGGAATTAAAAAACCTGCACTATCTGCATCCAATTGCAGTGCTGATGATGAATGCGGGGATGATGTTCCTAGGCCAATCTGACCCTGCATCCAAGAGGTGCAAACAGAAAGGATGAATACAATTAAAATCTTTCTCATAAACATTGGTATTGAAAGATTAAATGCGTTCAATGGTAATGAAATTGGTCACATAACCTGCTCCAATGACCATGGTTACGATGTAGCCGATTCCATTGGTGGTATCTTGGAAGGTAAAACGCTCCACATTGCCGGTATTTCCTAAACTCCATCCTGGCACAATCTGCGCCATAGTGGTGTTCACCGTACGTGCAGCCACATTGTAATTGGTGTAAGCAGATCCCGCATATAGTGCTTCATCCATTCCATCCATCACAAATGAACCAGAAACCGTTGAAATCATTAAGCTTTTCGAAGCGCTGGTCGACAATTGTACACGCACATTGTCCAGGGTTACAGGCACTCCTGCCCCAACTGCGGCTGAGACACGTCTTACCACAGGCACAATATCCCCAGAAGCATTGGTTCCCAGTTGCGCGGCATTGGTCACCTGAGATAAACGAACCCCACTTGCACCTGAAGTACCACTGTTCACCTCCAACTTGTTGGCGGGAGTTGAAGTTCCGATTCCCACTTCACCCCCTGTGAAACCCAAGTCAAATCCAGCTTGTGCGATAGTCGTATTTTGATTCAAAGTACCTCCAAGTCCGATTGTGGAACCTGAAACAGTTAAACCGTTAACAGCAGAGCTCACTGAGGCGGAGGAATTCACGATGGTCACGTTATTGGAAGTTCCCGTTGGGCGCACCTTGATGCACCATACCACAGAAGTATTCAATGGACGTGTTTCAGCATCCCCACCACTCAATGTATGGGTGTGGTCTGCAGCTCCACTGCTATTGAAAGCGGCAATATCCACCCAATGGTTATGACTTCCTGCCCAATCTGTAGCGCGGGTATACCATGACCCACCATCATCCTCCAAACTCTGATTACCACCACCGCTACCATTCCAATCATCATTCTGAAACCACATATTGTGCTGATGGCTGCCATCGGTTGTGGTGGAAGTGGAAGGTGGATCAATTGAATGGGTGTGACCTCCTGCAGCGGCTGTCGTAAATGGAATAACAGGCATAGCAGTCGATCCAGCTTGATCAACACCCGCTGTGGTGCCTCCTCTCAAAAATCTTCCAGCGGTGTTCAAATTCTTCAAAGTGAATGTCGTGGCATTGCTCGACGCTATGAATTGAGAGGCATAGCTGGTATTGAAAGTTTGAAATTCAGGATAATCTGTCCAATTGTAAGTACCACCGCTCAAAGGCAACATGTAACTTGGAGGGGTAGCGTTACTGGTCCATGCCAGAACATATCCCATGTCCAATGAATTAGGAGCATTGTTCATCAAAGTCCATTGGGTTCCATTCCAAAAGTAATACCCTGCTGAAAGACCAGCAGAACCATTGCAATAAACCATCAAGCCGGTTGCTGGACTAGCAATAGTAGCCACATCTGTGATTGACGTTAACGCAACTCTTGGTGGTAAAAAACCTTGGTTAGAAGAAGAAACCTCCAATTTGGCTGAGGCATGAGGTGTATTGGTACCAATACCCACTTGGGAAAATGCAGTCAGAGAAATAACCATCAATACTGCTGTGAATAAAATACTATTTCGCATCGTTGTAAATAAATTTTTGCATTCAACGCGCGAAATTACCAATAGGTTACATCACATTTGGACAAACAAAACACCCTTAGGGTAGTAAGTTTCAGTTTGGGGTAAAGATTTTGATTTTAACTTATTGATTTTTATACCATTAAAATAAATTCAAAGCCGTAAATTGAAGGAGTATTAGGGGCTTTATAACGTTATAATTGTATCGATTTCAATTCTGAATCTAAAAAATCCAGTAAATTCTTTTCCTTATCAATGTCTAGTTTCCGTCTAATCTGCGAACGATAATATTCTATATTCTTTTCAGAGCAAGACAATAAAGTAGCCATTTCTTTACTTGTATACTTTTGTATAATGAATAAAACCACCCTTTGTTCATTCTCATTTAAAGAAGGGAAGCGTAATTTTACAATCTCCGCTTTCTTGGTATCCTCTCCATCCAAATTGGCTATCACTGCCAATTCTTGATAGTTATTAAAGAAAGAGTTAAAATCCAGACGCAATCGTTTTAATAATGTCTTAGAAGACGCGTCCACTTGTTTGGAATCATCCAAGGATTTAAAGAAACCATCAATTTGTTTTTTGAGGATAGCCAACTTAGTAACCGTGTTCAACACTGACTGAAGTTTAGAACTCTTGAATTGTAAGTCTTGCTGCAACCTTTCTTGCTCTTTTTTCACCCAGTTCAATTGTAAATTCTGAACATTTATTCTCTCCTCAGAGTCCCTGGCTTTTGCTTTCTGTGCGTTGTAGAAGAAAAATCCAACTAAAAAAAGCAAGACAATCAAAAAAACCAATGCGGCAATAAAATAGATTTGAGCCTTTAACCTTTGGGCCTGTATCTCATTCTGCTCCTTTTGCTTTTCCAACGCCATCGCCATATCCTTGCGTTCAGACAATATGGAATAATCCAAAAGCTCTTGGGCATTTCTTTCTTCCTTCAAGCAGTTCCCTTCCTCCTGAAACTGCTTATGATGATCCAATGCTTGGGCAAACTGTCCTTTGCTCTCATAATACACCGACATCAAATGATGAAATTGCTGATTCAATACATGATCCTGTTGACCCAATTTGCCTTTCATTTCAAAAAAGTCATCCGGTAAAGGTTTATCCAAAAAAATCAGCGCTTCGCACAACAAGAGATCATAGTTCATAGACCCTTTGCCATAATCCATCACCAATCGATCTATTTCCCTAGACAACATATTCCTGTTCTTGAATTTCAGAGCAAATTCCAAAAATACCTCATCATACACGCGCTCATAAAAGGTAGAGTTTTCTATTTGATTCTTAGCCAATGCCAGCCAATAACGAAAGGTATTCTCTTGATTTTTTAGCGCAAACAATTTTGCCAAATTGATGTACTTAATGGCTGACATGTTAGCCGAAAGATCCCCAGGAATTTGCACAAAGACCTGTTCGGCCTTTTTTAGATTTCCTGTTTCCATATGTGAAACACCTATATTGAGATGATTGACCCAAAAGTTCTCGTTCTTTTCCCCAAGCGCTTCAAAAATTTCTTTGGCCTCTACAAAATAGGAAATGGCGGACTGAAATAAGCCTTTGCTCATATAGGCAGAACCCAAATTGGAAAGATTGGCGGCAGCATTTTGATTTAATCGATCATTTCCAGTATATCGCTCAGTCTCTCGCCAAAAGTAAATGGCGGAATCAATGATTTGCGACTGATAATACAAAACGCCCAAATGAGCCGATACATATTGATATTCTGAGGAATCAGGATTTAGATCGATATTCCGCTTGATTGAAAATAATATCTCCTTGGCTTTTTCAAACTCCCCTTTACCAATGGCTTTCTGGGCGACCTTAATTTGAGGTTCATATTTTGAATCAACCGTATCAATGGAGGGACTCTGCTTATCTGTGTGATCCTCCTGACAAGAAATGACCATGAAGCAAACCAAACCCATCAAAATGAAAAACCATTTTGAACGCATTGTCATTACTGTATACAGTCGCATGCTACAAAGTTGCGAAAAAAGGTTCATTCTAACGAAAAAAAGGGGAAAACGATGTTTTCCCCTTCTCATTCAAAAGATTTATGGTTACTTACTCACCACCATTCTCATGGTTTTCAATTCTCCGTTTTGCAATAGCTCCACCATGTAGATACCGTTGGCCAAAGTTTGTGCAAATTCCAAAGTAGTATTCATCGCTCCTTCTACCATGAATAGATTGCTATACACTTGACGACCCGTTGCATCAGATACTCGAACATTCAATGCCCCTTCAAATCCGGTGATGCTAAAGTTCACTGTTTGCCCATTGTTGGGGTTAGGATAGATGGTGGCTGTGATGCCGTTCTCTGATCGCTCATACACAGTGATCTCATCCTCGATGGTTGGCATTCCTGCAGCGCCCAATGTTTTAACGCATTGTGTAGAGCCGTATGCTGTAACTGTTAAACCATCTACATGCTTACTGGCAACACGAACATCATAACGTTGACCATTGGCTATTGCAGGCACTGCATTCAACATCAAAACTCTTGATCCTCCGAGGGGACCTTGCACTTCTAAAGGCAAAGAAGCTTGTGGATAAACCATTGTCATTTCCCAAACATATCTTGTTGTTCCACAAACGGAACGATTGGTTGCAATGGATGATGCTGTAGACTTAAATCCAGCAGCACAACGGTCATTGGTTCTGACGTTTAAATCAGCCTCGCTAGCCAATTGAAAACTTGCAGCCGCATTTCCTCTTGCTGTTGCAGGTGTAACTGTTCCAAAGGCATCCGTTAGATTGTACAATACATCAACCGTTACATACACCGTTTGATTGCTTCCACTCAAGTTAGCAGGAGCTACTTTGCCCAATTGACAGATGGTTGAAGCCACGGTGCTGGTAACTGGGATGGCATATGACCATGTCGGCGTTCCGCTTATATCATTGCTTGCCCATCTGTTGATGGTATATCCAGCAGAATTGGCTCTGTACTTTACCTTGAAGTTCTGACAAGTGTTAGTAAAAGTATTAGTGCCGTTTGTGTACAAGGCAATATCCGTTGTAGATGGATTCAAATTAGATACCGTTAAACTGACATTACCCGGTGTATTGTTGTTATTTCTGACACACAAATAATACACATCTCCTACAATTAATTGATCGTAAATCAATGTTTCATTTCCTCCGTCAGCTGCTGCGCCTTGATTCCCAGGGTGGACATCATTCTCTGAAGCAATCGGAATCAATTGAACCGTAGCATCTGTTGGCGTCTCATACAAGCTCAAATCATTGTCATCGCCCATTGTTGCGTTACCTGTCAAGGCAATGCGCATCGCGTTTGAAGTGGCGGTAAAACTAAACCACTTGTCCAATCCCAATCCGGGAGACTGAACCGTGTTGATTCCGGTAGCCAAATTAACATTCTGAGTTGCCTGAGAACCTGTTCCATATTGACCGATGTTCAATACGTTTACTGCAGTGCTAAAAGTTCCGACCGGACAAGCCAAATCACCGTCCAAACAATCTTCATCGATACCATTGCCACAAACTTCAATACCGCCCGGATAGGCAGAAGAATAAGCATCATTACAATCTGTATTGTTCAATACCATTCCAATAGGCGCAGAGCAGGCATTTGTGGCTGTTCCTGCACCGTATGTATCACCATCCAAATCATTGTAATAATCGACAAACACCAGACCATTGTCTACACCAGCAAGGCAGTCATTGTCCAACCCGTCACAAATCTCAGCAGCGCTCGGATAACTCACCGATGACGTATCATTACAATCTGTATTGTCAACCACATATCCAACCGGTGCTTCACAAGCTGCAACAGTTGAATCAGTGTTACCAAAAGTATCTGCGTCAAAATCTTGATAGAATGTCGACGTAATTTGTGTATTGGAAGCCCCTGGAGTTCCTATGCACAAAGTAATCCAATCAACCATGTTATCCCCAGTATCAGCACCATCCGGGAAGCGACCGATGGTACCCGCTGTGAAATTTGCTGATCCAGCATCGACAAGGGTATTCACACCTGCTCCTTCTATGTATGGACTGGTGGTATTACCTTCATAACTCACAGCATCCAACAAATTGTTGCTGTTGTCTTTTAAACCAATAGCATCTGGAGCTCCATTCTGAATCAAATTAGTAGTTGGGGTTACAACCAAATTGATATTGGGAATTGAGGCATTATTTCCAACGACATAATAACCACCTGGTTGTAATAACGTAGACGATGACGCCAAAGTGATCGTAGAATAAACGGTAGCAGGAGTATTTCCGCCATTTACCAATTCCAATTTGTAACCATTGATGTCTACTGCTGACGTACCATTGTTCTTGATTTCAATCCACTCTGCATTATCCGTTCCGTTCATATCGTAGTCTACCTCATTGATGACCAATTGTGCCAAATCATCGCTGGTTAAAGAGTAGGTCAAGGTAGAAGTACCTAAAGTTGCTGTACCAGAAGTGATACTCAAACCAAAGGCAATGGTTTCAATAGGTTCTACTTCTGTGTCATTTACCAATGTTAGGGATACTGTCTTTGAACTTGGATAGGAATCAGAAGGGGTAAAAGTCAATGATGACACATTGAAAGAATAATCTGATACTGATGATGCAGTGCCCGTTCCTAAATCTGCAACCTGAACAACAACATCGCTTAGAGGCGCAACATCCATGGTTACAGTGATCAAATCATTCCCTAATGCCTCAGAAGATGTTTGTGTTGGTGAAGCAAACTGAACAATAGAAGACGGTGGAGCAAAGGTGGTATAACCATAAATGTTCAAGTCATCAATACGCCAATTGGTGGTATTGGTGGATGGACTTCCTGTCCCATTATAACCATAAAGTCTGTAAGTAATATTTGAACCTGGAATGGTAGAATAATTGGACAACAACATTGATTTCAATACCCAAGTTGAATTGTTCGAAAAAGTTGTAGTTGCCAAATCGGTAACATAACCATCGGCGCTTGATCGCAAAGCAATGCCTTGAGGACCAGTAGATGTACTGCGGGTTCCAAAGGTCAATTCCGTAATGGTCAAGCTATATCCAGCATCAGCATCCAATGAAAATTCGAAATAAGCACTTCCAGAACCGGCGGTCAAGTCCAAAGCACCTGCGCGTGCTGCTACACCGGCATTTACCGTACCGGAAGCACCGGAATATCCTGTTGATACTGTTGTTGTGCTGAATGTGTTATTCGTCGTTCCATTATTGTTGCCTCTTGTTAATGTTCCTGGCGTTAAGTTGGTGATACTAGAACTGGTGTGAACGGCAGGAGTATTTCCAATGGCTCCTGTGAAATCAAAATAAACAACCGGATACAAGCCCGCACAAACGCATGATCCGTTGATTGCATCTGCAGATGTCAATGCATTTCCATCATCACATGCTGTAGTAGGCTCAACATTTCCACAACCGCAAGTCCCTGCGACAATCTTATTGGGGTCATTGTCACACTCATCGGTAAGATCACATGTTCCGTCATTGTCTGTATCTAACAATGCGGATCCGGCGCAAACACCACAAGCAGTAACCACATCGTTTTCTGTACAACCATTACCGTCATCACAAGATTGGCCTACCTCAATACTTCCACAACCACAATCCCCTGCAATAATTTTGTTGGGATCATTGTCACACTCATCAGTTGCATCACATGTTCCATCTCCATCCGTATCTTGCACGGTGCCTGCACAAACGCAGGTGGCTGACCATACATCATTGATGGTGCACGCGTTGTTATCGTCACATGCTGTACCAGGAAGGGCTGACCCTCCGGGAACACCCGCACAATCATTGGATCCCGCAGCTGTAACGTCAAAAGCATTACTCACACCTGCTGATAAAGTTACTCCAGAAGTAAATGTTGCTGTCAATGTAACACCTGTTCCTGAGCCGTCCAATATAACGCCAGATACAATCACAGAACTGGATCCTGATGGGATAGTACCTGAAACCGTACCTGTCATATTTCCGGCTTGATTATTACTGGTCAAAGCAAAATTCGTATTCACGGCAACAGGCTTCAACACCCCGTTTCCATCCACTGAGCGAACAGTTACGTTAAAGGCAGTTCCTTGTATTGGATTGGTGACAACACTGACTTCAAATTGCGTTGGCTGGCAGTAGTTGGCAGAGGATAATGAGTTTCTTGGATTCACGGCACCAACAACAAAATCATTTGCATTTGAATCAGTGTCTGTGCATCCGTTATTTGCCCTTGAAAGTGATGTTGTATTACTCTGCGCCAAAGCAGTTGCTCCTTCAAAAGCTGAGGCCGTTGCGCCCCATCCAAGTTTATCAACTATATCCGCTGTCGTGGGATTAGAACCGGATAACAAAGTAGTAGTACTGCTTAATATGACTTTTCCACTACCTGTGCCCATGTTAATCGCTGAAGTAAGGTCCGAAGTAGGCAAAGGGATACCATTGGTGGTTCCCCCTGAACATTTGATGAGGTAATATTTTCCAGCGAGTATTGAGCCAGACAAATCTGTTTTTGTCCATGAAGTGCCCGTAGCACTGGCCTGCTGAATTGAATATCCTGACAAGGAAATATTATTTCCTGTAGGATTAAATAACTCGATGAAGTCATTTTGATAAGAAGCACCGGCATTGTTTCCCCCACCATAAATTTGACTGATTACTAGGTGATTGACTTGAGCGTTTGTCCCGAGCGCTGCCAATACAGTCACTAAGGATAGAACAATTAGTTTGAAGGCTTTTTTCATGATACCCATTCGATTTTTATTCAGAAATAATTAGTTGACAAATTTAAACAACATACACTCTCCAATGTAAACCCAACCTTAATTTATTTTTAATAAAAAAAGGGGCAATGCCCCTTTTAAGTTTTTGTTTTTCAATGAACTATTCTTTTATCCATCGTTGGTGAAACTCTGTTCCAG